>NZ_JBVVQT010000001.1:126026-685551 GCF_055811595.1 Mesorhizobium sp. WSM4814 | reverse complement strand
CAGAAGCTCGCGCAGCGCCGAGGCTTCCAGCATCTGGTCGGCGAGCAGCTTCTTCAGCTTCGCGTTCTCGTCTTCCAGGGCCTTTAGGCGCTTGGCGTCGGACACGTCCATCCCGCCATACTTCGCCTTCCAGTTGTACAGCGTCGCCTCCGAGATCCCGCCGCGCAAAACCGCGATGATCTGCTCTTCCGTAAACCGCTTTCTCTTCATCAGTCCGTCCTTCAAACGAGGCCGGACTCTAATCCCAACTGGAGGAAATTACCCGCGGCAGGTCACATCGAATAAGGCTTGCCCATCCATGCTGGCCTCCATCCCCAGCCAATGTGTTGAATCAAATCCCCGCTGATTTGGGAATCCCCCTTCGATTCAGCCTCTCTTCATCCCGCCTTAGGCCGTAGTGGACTCCGAGGTGTCGCTTGAGGGATTTGAATTTCTTGCCGTCTTCAGACAGATAATGTGGTCTGGAAATACCGACCGCTTGGTTGACCGCGGGAATGAGTTAAGGCTCGGATGGCTGCGAAGACCGTCGGATAGCTTCAATGCAGAATTAACGCTGGCGATCAAATTGGGAAGGTCGCTCGAAGGCACCGCGTTCTTTTGTACGTAGGCCGCCACAATATCCGCAGGTGAGTTCCAACAAACCGGCGCTTGTAGTTGCTTCACTCTCGTTTGCCATTGTTAGATCGCCCCCTCTTGGTTTCCATTCAAGGCGGCCTTGGCCGGATGGCTCCCACACAACCAAACTTTTTGAGAGTGCTAGTGCTTGTACAAGGTGGCCGTCACCGGTGCTCGGATGCGGGCTGCGCGTGCGTTGGTGCGGTGGAGCGCGGAGGACTTAGTCGGCGCTGCTAGCTCTCGCGCTTGCGGCGGGTGCGCGGGTCAGGCAGCTGCGCGGTCGTTCTTTGATCTCCGCTAGGCATAGAGCCACTCCCAGATTTCAAATAACCGACAAGCATTTAGAAAAGGTGCAGTGCGGTCCTGACACTGTCTGTGATAGAGCGCCTTTGCCTCGTTCGTAGGCGAGGCTATGTGGGTCGCAATTGATGGCTGTACGCGATCCCGGAAAGTTGCGCGATCGTGGGCCAGCAAGGCAACCCTATCGGTAACGCAATGGGCAAACCGCAGCCGTCTTCAGAGGTGGATAAATTCAAACTTGAGCAGCCTGGCCCGTTTCCGGCGTGTCGGGCCGTGCGAACTGTTCGTCGGGCGCAGCTGCGAGAAATCGTCCCCTTATCGGACACGACCATTTATGAGATGGAACAGCGTGGCGAGTTCCCACGACGCTTCAATCTGACCCCCCGCTGTGTTGTTTGGGATCTGGCGGAGGTCGAAGCCTGGGTTCAGGCAAGGCGAAACGCATCGTCTGCCGGCGCAATCGAAATTGCCCCAGGTCCAGACGTGCGGTCGCGGAAGACGAGACCTGTCAAATCGGATCGAGGATGATCGCCGCCCCGGCAGCCGGCTGGAGTACGGGCTTGTGCTTCTTGCCTGCCGCCCATGCCTCAACCATGTCCGCCCATTCCTGCAGCATATGACGACGCTGCGGCTCATACTCAGCCTTGTTGTAAACACCACGCGAGGTACGGCTGTCTTCGTGTGCAAGGCATTTTTCGATCCAGTCGCGATTGAATCCGATCTCGTTTAGGAGTGTCGAGCCGGTTCGCCGTAGGTCGTGCACTGTAAAGGGCGCAAGTGGCAATTCTTGTTTTTTTGCGCGGTCGACAATGGCCATGGTGACCCGATTGAAGGTGGCGCGCGACATGGGTTCGTCGGCGTCATAGCGAGATGGCAGCACGTATCGCGAGTTCGCTGCGCAAGTCTTGAGTGCAATCAGGATATCGAGGCATTGGCGGGACAGGTAGACGTTATGCGGCTTTTTCCGTTTCATTCGCTCTTTGGGAATGCTCCAAACAGCGTTCTCAAAATCGACCTCGTCCCACGTCGCGTCCAGCAGCTCACCCTTCCGAACCATCGTGAGCAGGATCAGTTTTAGGCCGAGCCGTATCGTCGGCAACGTTGGCACATTTTCCAACTCGTTCAGCATGATTCGGATTTCTGCGGGGGACAATGCTCGGTCCTTTGCCTCGAAGGTGGCAATCGAGGCCGGTCCTACCTCGTCCGCTGGATTGGGAATCTTCTCGCCGTGCAGAATGGCATGACCATAGATCTGCTTAACAATATCCCGGACATGAATGGCTGTTGCCGGCGCGCCGCGGTCGCGCACCTTTGCGCAGAGCGCCCGCAAGTCGTCAGCTGTTATTTCTGTGAGGAGCCTTTTGTCCCAAATTGGCAAGATGTCTCGATCGAAGATGGCTTTGCGCATTGATCGCGTGCTATCCGCCATCTTGGCCTCGTTAAACCAGCCCCCGCCGGCATCGCCGAAGGTAGCCATTGCAGACAGGCGCCGCTTTTCACGCTGCTTTTCATGCGCCGGCGATTGTCCGGCTGCCACCATTTTTCGAGCGGCAATGCAGCGGTCGCGCGCTTCTGCTAGCGAGATGCCACCCTCACCATAGCGGCCCAGCGTAACTGTCTCTCGCCGACCATTCATTCGGTAGTCGTATCGGAACGAGATCTGCCCTGCGGGGGACACCGTGGCGTACATACCGTCACGATCAGCGACCTTGTATATTTTGTCTTTTGGTTTCAGCTTCTTAAGTGCAATGTCAGTGAGCATGGAGAGGACAATCTAAGCGCGTTTCCACATATCCAGCGCCAGATTTTACCGTCATCGATTTTACCGTCAAGGCCCGACCATATCATCGAAAATTCAACGGCTTACCTGAAGATTAGCTAACGTACTAGGAAGCGAGGTCGTGACGGTACTAGCTTCAAGGGAGGATGATGAGAGAAGGGATGCCGTCAGGCTTACCGCCAAATGATTCCGCTTGTGGGCGATAGTCAGCGATAGGCAAAGAGAGGAAAACGATTAAAATTCAAACAATTGACCGTATGCCGCCGATAGCCACCAAATGCTGGAGAACCACCGAGCTTTATTCCCACTCGATTGTTCCCGGCGGCTTGCTCGTCACGTCGTAGACGACGCGGTTGATGCCGCGCACCTCGTTGATGATGCGGGTGGCGGCGGCGCCGAGGAACGCCATGTCGTAGTGGTAGAAATCCGCCGTCATGCCGTCGACCGAGGTGACGGCGCGCAGCGCGCAGACGAATTCATAGGTGCGGCCGTCGCCCATGACGCCGACGGTCTGCACCGGCAGCAGCACGGCGAAGGCCTGCCAGATGGCGTCATAGAGGCCGGCCTTGCGGATCTCGTCGAGATAGATGGCATCGGCCTCGCGCAGGATCTCCAGCTTTTCGCGGGTGATGCCGCCCGGGCAGCGGATGGCAAGACCGGGTCCGGGAAACGGGTGCCGGCCGACGAAGCTGTCGGGCAGGCCGAGCTCCTTGCCGAGCACCCTGACCTCGTCCTTGAACAGTTCGCGCAGCGGCTCGACCAGTTGCATGTTCATGCGCTCGGGCAGGCCGCCGACATTGTGGTGCGACTTGATCGTCACCGACGGGCCGCCGGTGAAGGAGACGCTTTCGATGACGTCGGGATAGAGCGTGCCCTGCGCCAGGAAATCGGCGCCGCCGAGTTTCTCGGCCTCTTCCTCGAACACCTCGATGAACAGCCGGCCAATGGTCTTGCGCTTCTTTTCCGGATCCGACTCGCCCTCGAGCGCGCCGATAAAGCGGTCCGAGGCGTCGACCAGGATGAGCGGCAGATTGTAGTGCTGGCGAAACATCTCGACCACGCCTGATGCCTCGTCCTTGCGCATCAGCCCGTGGTCGACAAGGATGCAGGTGAGCTGGTCGCCGACCGCCTCGTGGATCAGGAGTGCTGCGACCGAGGAATCGACGCCGCCCGAAAGAGCGCAGATGACCTTGCCCTTGCCGACCTGCTTGCGGATCGTCTCGACCGCGTGCTCGCGGTAGGCGCGCATCGTCCAGTCGCCTTCGATGCCGGCGATCTTGTGGACGAAGTTTTGCAGCAGCCGGGCGCCGTCCGGCGTGTGCACCACTTCGGGGTGGAACATGATGCCGTACATCTTGCGCTCGACATTGCCGAAGATGGCGAAGGGCGAGCCTTCCGATTTGCCGAACACCTCGAATCCCTTGGGCAGCGAGATGACGCGGTCGCCATGGCTCATCCACACCTGATGGCGCTGACCGGGCGCCCACAGGCCCTCGAACAGCGGGCTGTCCTTCTGGATCTCGACGAAGGCACGGCCGAATTCGCGATGGTCGGAGCTTTCGGCCACGCCGCCCATCTGCACGCACATGGCCATCTGGCCATAGCAGATGCCGAGCACCGGCACGCCGGCGTCGAAGACAATCTGCGGCGCGCGCGGGCTGCCGATGTCGCCGGTCGAGGCCGGGCCGCCGGAGAGGATCACCGCCTTCGGATTGATGCGCCTGAACGCCGCTTCGGCCGACTGGAACGGCACGATCTCGGAAAAGACGCCGGCCTCGCGGATGCGCCTGGCGATGAGCTGCGTGAACTGGCTGCCGAAATCGACAATCAGGACGGTGTCTGGCAGGACGGTGTCTGGCAGGAGGGTGTCGGGACGATTGGCTATCTTCATGGCGAGCGTTTAGAGAAAGAAACGAGTCGGCGCAATGGGTTGCGAAGGCGTCTCTGTCACTCCGTTTCCGCGTCATGCGATGGTCCAAACTGCAGCGCATCGGAGCTGATCGCCTGTTCCAGCCGCGTCACCGCATCCGCCAGCTTCTCGTCGATGACATGGAGATACTCCTTCCAGTCCCCGACATGCCTGAGATCGGCAGCCCCGTCAGAAATGCCGCGCAGGCCGACGAGCGGCACGCCGAACAATTGGCAGGCACGCAGGCAGGCGAAGGTCTCCATATCGACCATGTCCTCGCCAATCGCATCATAGGCGCTGCCGGAGATGATCGCCGCGCCGGTCGACAGCGTCGCCTCCCTTATGCCTGGAATCCTGAACGGCAGCGGCACCGTCACCGGCAGGTCGAGAAACGGCGTCGCGCCCTTCTCGAAGCCCAATGGCGAGGCGTCGATGTCGCGGTAGGCGACCGAAACGGCTTGGTAGATTTCCGTCTGTTCCAGTGTCCGGCTGCCGGCCGAACCGAGCGAGACGACGAGATCCGGCAGCGCCTTTTCAGATTTGAGCCATGACAGTTCCGCGCCCAGCCTGACACCCGCTTCGACCGGCCCCACCCCTGTCATGACCGGCGTGAACAGCCGCTGCAGATGCGGCCCGTATTCGGCCTGCGCCGCCATCACGAAAAGGACGTCCCTGCCGGCAATTCTGACCGCCTTGCGCATCGGATCAGCCTTCAATGCCATCGCGCCCGACCACCGTCATCATCGTTCCAGTCATGGTGGCGATCAGCTTGGCCTCGCCGTCGACGGCGAAGGCATAGGCCTGGCCGTCGGCAACGATGATGGTGCGGCCGGGCTTGGTCACCGAGCCGCGGAACAGAAAACGCTCGCCCCGGCCCGGCGCCAGCAGATTGACCTTGAATTCGATGGTCAGCACACTGGAGCTTTCCGGCATCAGCGAGAACGCGGCATAGCCGCAGGCCGAGTCCAGCGCCGTCGAAATGACGCCGGCATGGAGGAAGCCATGCTGCTGAGTCAGCGCCGCCGAATAGGGCATCTCGATCTCGATGATGCCCGGCGTCACCAACGTCAGCTCGGCGCCGATCGTCATCATGGCGTTCTGGCGCGCGAAGGACGTCCTGACACGATCCTCATAATTGGGGGCGGGTACGATCTCTGCTGCCATAGCTTGTCACGCTCCTGTCAGAAAAGCTTATTGCAGAGGTATGAGCGGCAGGCAATCGCTATTGCTGCACTGCAGCAATCGGCCCGCCGGCAAGGTTCAGCCACCCTTGCGCAGTGCGCAGACATAAAACCCATCGGTACCGCTCAACGCCGGCGACAGCGAAATGCCGCCTGCTGCGCCGATACGTGCGGCCGCCTGGTGGCCCGGAAAGCGGCTGTCCCAGAGCTGGCGATGATCGACCGGGACAAAGCCGCTGTTACGATTCCTGAAGGCAGCGACCTGCTCGCCATTCTCCTCGTCGAACACCGAGCAGGTGATGTAGACCAGCAGCCCGCCCGGTTTGACGAAGGTCTTGGCGACATCGAGGATCGCCGATTGCTCGCCCTTGCGCGCATCGAGCTGCTTCTGCGTCAGCCGCCATTTGGCATCGGGCCGGCGCCGCCAGGTGCCGCTGCCGGTGCAGGGCGCGTCGACCACGACGATGTCCATGTGGGCCGCGAGTGTACTAAGTTCCGTCGGCTTGGTGACGATTTGCACGTTGCGGTTTTCCGAGCGGCGGATGCGGTCGAAGATCGGCGCCAGCCGCGCTTTTTCGGAATCATGGGCAAACACCTGGCCGCGATTGTCCATCGCCGCCGACAGGGCCAGCGTCTTGCCGCCGGCTCCGGCACAAAAGTCGAGAACCTGCATCCCGGCCTCGGCGCCAGCCAGCGTGGCGGCAATCTGCGAGCCTTCGTCCTGAACCTCGAACCAGCCTTTCTGGAAGGCCGGTTCGGCCTGCACGTTCGGGTGCCTGCCGTCGCCCGCGATCGGCGGGATGCGGATGCCGTGCGGCGCAATTCGTGCAGCCCTGGCGCCGGTCTCGGCCAGTTCGGCGAGCACCTTGTTGCGATCGGCCTTCAGCGTGTTGACCCTAAGGTCGAGCGGCGGGCGGGTCGCCAGCGCCGCACCTTCATCGACCCAGCTGACGCCGAAGGCCTGCTCGAAAAACGGTTCGCACCAATCCGGAATATCGGCGCGCACCGCCGGCGGCGCATCGTTTACCTGGCGGTCAGCGATGGCCTTCAGTTCATCGTCGTTCAACGGCGGCGGCGCAAACTTGTCACCGTCGAGCGCTTCGTTCAACGACTGCGCCGTCTGGTTCCATTCGAGCAGCAGCGCGCCAAAACCGATGGCGCGCGGCGTATCTTCGCCCAACAGCCAGCCGGCCGAGCGCTTTCGCCGCAGCGCGTCATAGACGATGTTGCCGATCGCGGCGCGATCGCCGCCGCCGGCGAAGCGGTGCGACAGGCCCCAATCCTTCAGCGCATCGGCGACCGGCCGGTGTCGCCGGCCGATATCCTCCAGCACTTCGATGGCTGCTGCCAGCCGTCCGCCCAGTCGCATCTTGTTATTCCGTTACTCAGCAAATCAATTCCGGGTCCTGCTCTAAAGCGCGCGACCGGCGCACACAAGCGGGGAGAGTCTTGCGGGCAGAGGGCGCTCGCTTCAGGTTTGCGCTGCCCCCTCACCCTGACCCTCTCCCCGTGAGAACGCCAGATCAAACGCAGCTCTCTTGATATCAGCGGCCCTCGCATTGCTATGCTTTCAAACTTTTGAAGTTGCGATAGTCTTCCGCTGCGTGATTCGCCAAGAACTGCAAGCGGATCGGCGGGAAATTACAAGGAGAGGGCAATGAAGACTTACCTGGCGGAAGTTCTAGGCACATTTCTACTGGTGTTCATCGGCACGGCTTCGGTGGTGACGGGCGGCTTCGGCGGCGCGCTGCCGCTCGGCCAGGAAGGCATCGGTCTGGCATTCGGCATCGGCCTGATCGCGGCGGCTTATGCGATCGGCCCGATCTCGGGTGCGCATCTCAACCCGGCGGTGACGCTCGGCGTGTTCCTCGCCGGCCGAATGGAGGCCAAGGACGTCATCCCCTACTGGATCGCGCAGGTCATCGGCGCCATCATTGCGTCGCTGGCGCTGTGGATCATCGTCTCCGGGCAGGTCGGCGGCCATACCGGCGGCTTCGGCGCCAACGGCTGGGATGCGACGAAGTGGGGTGTCAGCTCGGCGCTCCTGTGGGAACTGATCGGAACCTTCACCTTTGTCACGGTCATCCTCGGCGTCACCAGCGGCAGCCACGCGACGGCCTTTGCCGGCCTGGTCATCGGCCTGACGCTGGCAGGACTGCACTTCGCCATCATTCCGGTGACCGGCACGTCGCTCAATCCGGCCCGCTCGATCGGCCCGGCGCTGTTTTCGGGAAGTGCGGCGATCGGCCAGCTCTGGCTGTTCATCGTCGCACCGCTAATCGGCGGCGCCATCGCCGGCGTGGTCGCCAAGACCCGTATCTTCGAGAAGGACTGATTTTCCAAGGCTTCAATACAAAAAGGCGCGGGTCAAGGCCCGCGCTTTTTTGTTAGAGAATCACTTGCCGCCTCAGGATCGGGCAAGATCGAAGCGGTCGGCGTTCATCACCTTGGTCCAGGCAGCGACGAAATCCCTAACGAACTTCTGCCCGGCGTCCGCCGACCCGTAGACCTCGGCAAGCGCACGCAACTGCGCGTGCGAGCCGAAGATCAGATCTGCGCGGGTGCCGGTCCACTTGACCGCCTTGGTCTTGCGGTCGCGCGCTTCGTAGACTTCATCGGACCCGGCGGCCGGATCCCAGACCGTGTCCATGCTGAGCAGGTTGACGAAGAAATCGTTGGTCAACGTGCCCGGCCTGTCGGTGAACACCCCGTGCTTCGACTTGCCGGTGTTGGCGCCGAGCACCCGCAACCCGCCGACGAGCACCGTCATCTCCGGCGCCGTCAAGGTCAGCAGCTGCGCCCGATCGACCAGCATCGCTTCGACCGACATCGGCTGCTTGCCCCGGACATAATTGCGGAAGCCATCGACTTTTGGCTCGAGCGCGGCGAAGGACTGGACATCCGTCTGTTCCTGCGAGGCGTCCATGCGGCCTGGCGTGAAAGGCACCTCCACGTCATGGCCGCCGTCCTTCGCTGCCTTCTCGACCGCGGCGACGCCGCCGAGAACGATCAGGTCGGCAAGCGAGACCTTCTTGTCGCCTGTCTGCCCGGCGTTGAACTCGCTCTGGACGCCTTCGAGCTGCGCAAGCACCTTCGACAGTTCGGTCGGCTGATTGACGTCCCAGTCCTTCTGCGGCGCCAAGCGGATGCGTGCGCCGTTGGCGCCGCCGCGCTTGTCGGAGCCGCGGAAAGTCGAGGCCGAGGCCCAGGCGGTCGAGACCAGTTCGGAAACAGACAGGCCAGAGGCCAGGATCTTCGCCTTCAGCGAGGCGATGTCCTGCTCGCTGATCAGTTCGTGATCGATAGCCGGGACAGGGTCCTGCCAGATCAGCTCTTCCTTCGGCACGAGCGGGCCGAGATAGCGGACAACCGGACCCATGTCGCGATGGGTCAGCTTGAACCAGGCGCGAGCGAAGGCATCGGCGAAGTGATCCGGATTCTCATGGAAACGCCGCGAGATCTTCTCATAGGCCGGGTCGACCCGCAGGGCGAGGTCGGTGGTCAGCATCGCCGGCGCGCGGCGCTTCGACGGATTGTGCGCGTCCGGCACGGAGCCTGCACCGGCGCCGCCCTTCGGCGTCCACTGATGGGCGCCGGCCGGGCTCCTGGTCAGTTCCCATTCGTAGTTGAACAGATTATCGAAGAAGTTGTTGCTCCACTTGGTCGGCGTCGTGGTCCAGGTCACCTCGAGGCCCGAGGTGATGGCGTCGCCTGCAATGCCGGTGGCATGCTTGCTCGACCAGCCGAGGCCCTGCGCCTCGATGCCGGCGCCTTCCGGCTCCGCCCCCACCAGCGATGCATCGCCGGCGCCGTGGGTCTTGCCGAAGGTGTGACCGCCGGCGATGAGCGCCACGGTTTCCTCGTCGTTCATGGCCATGCGTGCGAAGGTTTCACGGATGTCGCGTGCCGAGGCCAACGGATCGGGCTTGCCATTCGGCCCTTCCGGGTTGACGTAGATCAGCCCCATCTGCACGGCGCCGAGATGGCCCCGAAGTTCGCGGTCGCCGGAATAGCGCTCGTCGCCGAGCCACTTGGTTTCCGACCCCCAATCCACGTCCTGCTCGGGCTCCCAGACATCGGCGCGCCCGCCAGCGAAGCCGAACGTCTTGAAGCCCATCGATTCCAGCGCGACGTTGCCGGTGAGGATCAACAGGTCGGCCCAGGAGATCTTCCTGCCGTATTTCTGCTTGATCGGCCACAGCAGCCGGCGTGCCTTGTCGAGATTGGCGTTGTCCGGCCAGCTGTTGAGCGGCGCGAAACGCTGCTGGCCGGCGCCGGCGCCGCCACGGCCATCGCCGATGCGATAGGTGCCGGCGCTGTGCCAGGCCATGCGGATGAAGAGCGGGCCGTAATGGCCGAAATCGGCCGGCCACCAATCCTGCGAATCGGTCATCACCTGGTGCAGGTCCTTGATCACCGCATCGAGATCGAGGCTCTTGAACTCCTTGGCGTAGTCGAAGTCCTCGCCCATCGGGTCCGAGACGCTCGACTGCTGGTGGAGAACGGCAAGGTCAAGCTGGTTTGGCCACCAGTCACGGTTGGTCCTGCCGGCCGACCCATGCGCGACCGGGCATTTGCCGGCGCTGGTGTCATCGGTCTTTGCGTCCATCGTTCTCTCCGACTTGTTGATTTCCGGGATTTGTTGATTTCCGGGATTGTTGATTTTCCGGACGGGCCCTGAGCCACGCCATTCTGGAATGGTTCCAGACTAGGCCGCCTTGCCGATAAAAACAAATTGCCTTTCCTGTTTGTTGCGATAGGATTTTCTTATGATAGGTCTCACCGTCCGGCAGATGCAATATTTCGAGGCACTGGCACAGACGCTGCATTTCGGCCGCGCCGCGAAACTGGGCGGCGTCAGCCAGCCGGCGCTGTCGTCGCAGATTGCAGAAATGGAGTTGCGGCTGAATTGCCGGCTGTTCGAGCGCGGCGGCAAATCGGTGCGGATGACCGACGAGGCACTGGCCATGCTGCCACGTATCGAGCGCATTCTTGCCGACATCCGCGAGATCGAGACCACGGCCCGGCGCGGCCGCCCCGCCATGGAAGGGCGCTTCCGGCTCGGCATCATCCCGACGGTGGCGCCCTATCTGCTGCCGCATGTGCTGCCGGAACTAAAACGGCATTTCCCGGCCTTGCAGCTCGAATTGCGTGAAGCGGTGACCGCCTCGCTGGTCGAGGACACCGCGCTGGGAAAGCTCGACGCCTTCATCGCGGCCCTTCCCCTCGATCAGCCCGGGCTGATCACCGAGCCGCTTTTCTCCGACCGGTTCTTCCTTGCCGTGCCGGCCGGCGATCCCGCATTCGCCTCGCCGCCGGTGCCGCCGGAAAGCCCGGCATTGGAAAGGCTGATGCTGCTGGAGGAAGGCCACTGCCTGCGTGAACAGGCGCTTGCCGTCTGCGGCAGCGTGCGGCCGGTGGCAATGGCGAGCTATGGCGCGACCAGCCTGACGACGCTGCTGCAGATGGTGGCGCACGGGCTCGGCGTCACGCTTATCCCGGAAATGGCGGCAGGGCCGGCCAGCGCCATGCGCGATTTGAAGATCGTGCCGTTCCAGGAGCCGATGCCGCAGCGCACGATCTGCCTCGCCTGGCGGCGCAACAAGGTCCGGCATGACGAATGCGTCGAACTGGCCAAGATCATCCGCGGCCTGGACGAGGCGGTGCTGGCGGCGTGAGGGTGGGGATGTCGGCCAGAGGGTCCGACCGCCTTGGCATGCCGCGCAGCAGTCCTACATTCGTTATGTAGGCCAGAACAAGGATAAGCGCCGACTAAAAAATCGTCGAATGCGGAAACATATTGGCGCTTGTGCCAGACCGAAGCCCGATGCCCGATGTCACCGGCAGCGAAACTGGTTGCGCAAGGGGCGAGTTCGCATATTCTGGTTGTGGCAGAAGCGTTTACAACATGGGAGGAGTAAATGTCCGACAAGAAAATCTCGCGTCGCGGGTTCCTGGAAAAGTCCACAGCCATCACCGCCGGTGCGGCTGCAGCGACGACGCTCTCGGCCCCGGCCGTACTGGCGCAGTCGCCGGTCACCATCAAGATGCAGACCTCCTGGCCTGCTTCGGACATCTGGATGGATTTCGCGCGGCAATACATAGAGCGCGTCGAAAAGATGTCCGGCGGCCGGCTGAAGTTCGAGCTCCTGCCCGCGGGTGCGGTCGTGGGCGCGTTCCAGGTGCTGGATGGCGTCAATGACGGCGTCATCGACGCCGCGCATACCGTCCCCGTCTACTGGTACGGCAAGCACAAGGCCGCGTCGCTTTTCGGAACTGGCCCTGTGTTTGGCGGCAGCGCCACCACCATGCTCGCCTGGTTCCACCAGGGCGGCGGCAAGGATCTCTACCGCGAGCTGACGCAGGAGATCATGGGCCTCAACGTGGTCGGCTTCTATGGCTTCCCGATGCCGGCGCAGCCGTTCGGCTGGTTCAAGAAGCCTGTCACGACCACCGCTGAACTGCAGGGATTCAAGTATCGGACGGTCGGTCTTGCCGCCGATCTCATGCAGAACCTTGGCCTCAGCGTGGCGCAGCTGCCCGGCGGTGAAATCGTGCCGGCTATGGAGCGCGGGGTTATCGACGCCTTCGAATTCAACAATCCGTCATCCGACCTTCGCTTCGGTTCGCAGGACGTCGCCAAGCACTACACCTTGTCATCCTACCATCAGGCGAGCGAGTCGTTCGAATTCCTGTTCAACAAAGACGTGTTCGACGACCTCGACGATGATTTGAAGGCCATTCTCGAATATGGCGTGGAGGCGGCCAGCACCGCGAACACCGCGCTCGCCCTCGACAACTATTCGGCCGACCTGCAGAAGCTGCAGACCGAGCACGGTGTCACCGTGCACCGCACCTCGAAGGAGATTCTCGACGCACAACTCGAGGCTTGGGACAAGATCATCCCGACGCTGGAGGCGGATGAGTTCATGAAGCGGGTGCTCGACAGCCAGCGCCAATGGGTCGAACGCGTCGTCTACTACGAGCTTATGAATTCAGCCGACCTGACACTGGCCTACGAACATCATTTCCCCGGCAAGCTGAAGCTCTAATTCGCGCCTCCGCTTTGGCAAATCCGGCGGTCTTGCGGGCCGCCGGATTGCACCTGACGGAACCCGAGACATGCTCCGCTACATTGCATTCGCCGATGAACTTTCGGCATGGTTTGGAAAGGTGTTCGCCTGGAGCGTCGTCGTCATGACGCTCGGCGTGAGCTATGAAGTTGTCGTGCGATACCTGTTCAGCGCGCCAACCGCGTGGGCATTCGACCTCAGCTACATGCTCTACGGCACCATGTTCATGATGGCCGGCGCCTACACCTTGTCACGAGACGGGCATGTGCGGGGCGATTTCATCTACCGTCTGTGGAGGCCGCGCGTGCAAGCGGCGGTCGAACTTGTCCTCTACATCATCTTCTTCTTCCCAGGCGTCACGGCGCTGATTCTGGCCGGCTGGAAGTATGCCGCGCGCAGCTTCCGCTATCTCGAGGTAAGCTCGAACAGTCCGGCCGGGATTCCGATCTTCCAGTTCAAGGCCGTCATCGTGGCGGCAGGCATCCTGCTCTTCGTGCAGGGGATTGCCCAGGTATTCCGCTGCGTCGTCTGTCTGCGAACCGGAACATGGCCGCGCGCGGCTGAAGACGTGGAAGAAACCGAGAAGGTGCTGATGGAAGCCAAGACGCTCGATGTTCTGCATCACGGTTCGGAAGCAGTCGACCTCCCGTTCCTCCACCCCGACAATAAACCCGACCGCGACGGAGAAGACAGATGAGCGATCCTCAGGTCGCCGTCGCGATGCTGCTCATTCTGCTTCTGGCGATCTTCCTTGGCTTCCCGGTTGCGTTCACTTTGATGGCGCTCGGGGTCGCCTTTGGCTACTACGCTTATTTAAATCCGGGACGGATGTGGCGCGCCTACGAACGGGCGGTTGAGGATGGTGCCGACGGCTGGACGCTTGCGGAGCATTGGGTCGGCGGCTTCTTCAACAACCGCATTTTCGATCTGTTCGTGAATCAGACCTATTCAGTGATCTCGAACGACGTGCTGACCGCCATCCCGCTGTTCCTGTTCATGGGCTACATCGTCGAGCGGGCCAACATCATCGAGCGCCTGTTCGGCACCCTCTATATCGCCACCCGGCACGTTCCTGGCTCCATGGCGGTCGCCGCCCTCATCACCTGCACCCTTTTCGCTACGGCCACAGGCATTGTCGGCGCGGTCGTGACACTGATGGGCCTGCTGGCGTTTCCCGCCATGCTGAAGGCGCGTTACGACGTCAGCTATGCCTCGGGAGTGATCTGCGCGGGCGGAACCCTCGGCATCCTCATTCCGCCGTCGATTCTGCTCATCGTCTATGGCGCGACGGCGGGTGTGTCGGTAGTTCGTATGTATGCGGCAGCCCTGCTTCCAGGACTGCTGCTTGCCGGCCTTTATCTGATTTATGTGGTGACGATGGCGGTGCTGCAGCCGCAGCTGGCGCCGAAGCCGACCCGAGACGAGGTAGGGCACTATTCGGTCCTGCAAATCAGCTGGATGCTGCTGACTTCTTTCGTCCCTCTGGCGGCCCTGATCCTCGCGGTGCTCGGCGCCATCCTCTTCGGCCTCGCCACGCCCTCGGAGGCTGCCGCCATCGGCGCGCTCGGCGGCGTCGTGCTGGCCGCCGCCTACCGGGCGCTGACGTGGCAACGCCTGAAGGAGTCCGTCTATTTGACGGCGCGCACGACCGCGATGGTGTGCTGGCTGTTCGTCGGCTCCGCGACCTTCGCCTCAGTCTTTGCCTATCTGGGAGGCCAGCAACTGATCAGCGATTTCGTCACCGGCCTCGACATGTCGCCGCTGATGTTTCTGATCGTCGCCCAGATCATCATCTTCATCCTGGGCTGGCCGCTGGAATGGACGGAGATTATCGTGATCTTCGTTCCGATCTTCCTGCCGCTATTGGCGCATTTCGAGATCGATCCGCTGTTTTTCGGCGTGCTCGTCGCAGTCAACCTTCAGACGGCCTTTTTGTCGCCGCCCATGGCGATGTCGGCCTACTACCTCAAGGGCATTTCGCCGCCGCATGTTCAGCTTTCGGATATTTTCCGCGGAATGATGCCCTATATGCTGATCGTTATCCTGTGCATGGTCATCATCTACGTCTTCCCGCAGATCGTGTACGGGCTGCCCAACATGATCTACGGGGGCTAAGGACGGGCGAATGGAGGACAACAGATGAATTTGAGCCGCTTCCTGGCCGTCCTGGCGTTTGTAGCTTTTCTGGCGTTTTTCGGCGTCGTAGTCCGTTTCGTCCCACATCCCGATCTGGGCGTTGCGGTCGGCATCGGCGTCCTCCTTGCGGGCTACGATCTATGGAGCCAGTTGAGGTCTCGCGCGAGGTAACAGCCGGCTTGGGGCGGTCGTGGAAAGCTGCATGGCTGCAGCGTCGATGCGGGCAAAGAGCCGAACCGTCAGCTCGGCCTGAGAAACATCAATTCAATCAAATCCTCGTGAATTGTACCGGACGCCCGGAACCGCAGACGCGTTCCCAGCATTGATTTTATGGAGGAATCTGCGTCCAGAACAGGGAGCAGTGTTATGGCTTACCGTGATTATATCCATACGCCGGTGACGCCACGCGACATCCGATGGGGACTCCAGCAGGGGGCCGTCGCGGGCATTGTCGCAGGCATCGTCTTTGCGGCGTTCGAAATGGCGGCGAGTGCGTTCATGATGGGGGCGGAAGCGTTCTTCATGCCCCTGCGCATGATCGGCGCCATCGCGCTTGGACCGGAAGCCCTCGATCCCGGCTACCCGCTCTTGACGGCCAGCATCGCCGGCGTGGTCGTACATTTGATCCTGGCCATCGCCTATGGGATCGTGTTCGGGGAGATTGCCGCAATGCTGCGAGGGCGAGCAGCCTTCATCGGTCTCGGGAGCGTCTATGGCCTCTCCTTGTGGCTCGTCAATTTCTATGTGATCGCGCCGATCGCATTCCCCTGGTTCCTGCAAGCAAGCCCGGTCGTGCAGTTCATTGCCCACACATTCTTCTTCGGTACCGTCCTCGGCTGGTACCTGTGGAAGTCGCACGAGAGAGGCGGGCTCGAAGGACCGGCGGTTTAGCATTGCCAGCACCGAGCTGGCACAGTCGGATTGAAGCGGAAAGAGTGCTCACACCCCGCTTCAAGCCGTCTTCGGCGTCACCAGGCCGAGTTCGTCAACCATCGCCTCGCGCATGAGAAACTTCTGCGGTTTGCCGGTCACGGTCATCGGCAATTCGGTGCGGAAGCGGATGTGGCGCGGGATCTTGTAATGGGCGATCTGGCCGGCGCAGAAGGCCTTGATCTCCTGGTCGGTGGCGGTCTGGCCCGGCTTGAGCACGATCCAGGCACAAAGCTCCTCGCCAAATTTCGGATCGGGGATCCCGAACACCTGCACTTCCCTGACCTTGGGGTGGCGGTAGAGAAATTCCTCGACCTCGCGCGGATAGACGTTCTCGCCGCCGCGGATGACCATATCCTTGACCCGGCCGACGATGTTGCAATAACCCTCGGCGTCGATGGTGGCGAGGTCGCCGGTGTGCATCCAGCCGTCGGGATCGATCGCCTCGCGGGTTTTTTCCTCGTCGTCCCAATAGCCCTTCATCACCGAATAGCCGCGCGTGCAGAGTTCGCCCGGCGCGCCGACCGCAATGGTCGCGCCATCGGCATCGATCGCCTTGACCTCGACATGGGGGTGGACGCGGCCGACGGTCGAGACGCGCTTTTCCAGCGGGTCGTCGACGCTGCTCTGGAACGACACCGGGCTGGTCTCGGTCATGCCATAGGCGATTGTCACCTCCGCCATGTGCATCAGCGACACCACCTTCTTCATCACCTCGATCGGGCATGGCGAGCCGGCCATGATGCCGGTGCGCAGGCTGGTGAGATCGAAGGTGTCGAAATCCGGATGGTCGAGCAGGCCGACGAACATGGTCGGCACGCCATAGAGGCCGGTGCAGCGCTCGCCCGCCACCGCTCTCAGCGTGGCGCCGGCATCAAACCCCTCGCCCGGGGAAACCATCGTCGCGCCCTTGGTGACGCAGCCGATCGTGCCCATAGACATGCCGAAGCAGTGATAGAGCGGCACCGGGATGCACAGCCGGTCGTCGACGGTGAGCCTGATCGCCGAGGTGACGAAATTGCCGTTGTTGACGATGTTGTTGTGGGTCAGCGTCGCGCCCTTGGGCGCGCCTGTCGTGCCTGAGGTGAACTGGATGTTGATGGCATCGCCGGGCTTCAGCCCCTCGGAGATCCGGTCGAGGCTATCATGCTCGTCGCGCCCGCCCATCGCCAGCACGTCGGTGAAATTGAGCATGCCGGGCGAATGCTCCTCGCCCATGCGGATGACGATTTTTAGCGCCGGCAATTTTTTCGCCTCGAGCTCGCCCGGTGTCGCCGTCGCGATCTCCGGCGCCAGCGTCTCGATCATGCCGAGATAGTCGGAGCTCTTGAATTTGACGGCCGTGACCAGCGCTCGGCAAGCGACCTTGTTCAGCGCATAGTCGAGTTCGGCCAGCCGATAAGCCGGGTTGATGTTGACCAGGATCAGGCCGATGCGGGCGGTGGCGAATTGCGTCACCAGCCACTCCCAGCGGTTCGGCGACCAGATGCCGACGCGGTCGCCTTTTGCCAGGCCGAGAGCCAGGAAGCCTGCGGCCAGCGCGTCCACCGTGTCTGAAAGTTCGCTCCAGGTGAAGCGCTTGTCCTGGTCGACGAAGACGGCGGCATCGAGCGTGCCGTATTTGCTGACGGTGTCCGAAAGCAGCGCCGGGATCGTTTGCTGCAGCAGCGGCACGATGCGCTCGCCCGATACATGCGCCCTGCCGTCGACCGGCGCGACAAACGTGGCCCCATTGCCCGGGCGGCGACCGCGCAGGCTGGTGGCATTCTTCAACTCGTCGAGATTGATCGGCATTGCCGTCTCCTCCGCAGGCGACCCGAGTCTATCAGCCTGCCGGGGTGGTGGAAATCCCGTTGATGGTTTTGGAGCGCAATCCCCTCCCCCTTGAGGGCAGGGTGCCTCGCGAAGCGAGGCGGGTGTCTCGCGTCGAGCACTGCCGCAACGACCCCACCCGTCCATCCGCCTTCGGCGGCTGTCCACCCTCCCCTCAAGGGGGAGGGAAGGCACCCATCTTCGCCGCGATGTCGCGCATGACAGCCTCGTCGGCCGCCGCACGCGGCTTCCGCGATGCGACGAGGCAGGCCTGCGAGCGCAGGATGACGCCGTCCGCCAAAACCTTCAGATGGTTGGCGCGCAGCGTCGAGCCTGACGTGGTGATGTCGACGACGACATCGGCCAATCCCGCCGCCGGCGCGCCTTCGGTGGCGCCGAGGCTCTCGACAATGCGATAGACCTGGATGCCGTGCTTTTGCGAAAAAAACTGCTGCGTCAGCCGCCAGTATTTTGTGGCTATCCTGAGCCGCCTGCCGTGGCGCTGGCGGAAATCGGCGGCGACATCGTCGAGGTCGGCCATCGTATCGACGTCGAGCCAGATCTCGGGCACCGCCACCACGACATCGGCATTGCCGAAACCGAGGCGGGCGACGATCTCCGCGCGCGCCTCCCAGTCGGCGAGGCTTTCGCGCAACAGATCCTCGCCGGTGATGCCGAGGTCGACCGAGCCCTGGCCGATTTCGCCTGCGATTTCTGACGCCGACAGGAACGCCACCTCGACCGCTTCCACGCCTTCGATGCGGGCGCGGTATTTGCGCTCGTCGCCGGGCAGGCTGACGGCAAGCCCGGCCCCGGCCAGCACCTCCAGCGCCTGCTGCTTGAGCCGGCCCTTCGATGGAATCGCCAGGGTGATCATTGCGCGTTCTCCCGCAACGCTTCGATGCGATCGAGCCAGACGGAAAAGCCGACGCCGGGGATCGGCGTTTTCGCGCCGAGCAACGTCAGCAAGCGGTCGTAACGGCCGCCGCCGGCCAGCGGCCGGTCACCGTTTTCCGCCGCGATCTCGAAGACCAAGCCCGTGTAGTAATCGAGCGGACGGCCAAAGGCGGCGTCGTAGCGGATTTTTGCCGTGGACAGGCCAAGCGCTTCGATCGCCTTGGCGCGCGCTGAAAAATTCTCCAGCGCCGCGCCCAGCGAAACGCCGGCGCCGGCTGCGAAGGTTTCGAGCGCTTTTGCCGCGCCGTCGAGCGTCACATCGATCGCCAGAAAATCCTTAAGCGCCGAAAATGCCTCGTTCGACAGCCTGACGCTGCGCAGCTCGGCCTTTTCGATCAAGCGCCGCGCAATCTCGGTCGGCGACCGTCCGGCCGACGCCGACAGACCCGCCTGTTCCATGCCGCCGGCGATGTGCGAGGAAAGCGCTTCCAGATTGCCGTCGAGGACAAGGGCTGCGACCGCGCCGGCGAGCTGGCCGTTGCGCGGCGGATTGGCGAGGTCGGCCAGCGCTGCCTCCAGCATCGCCGCCGAACCGAAGGCGCGGGCCAGCCGCATGCGCCAGCCGCGCGGCAGGCCGAGTGCGGCGAGCACCGCCTCGAAAACAGTCTGGTCGCCGAGCGTGATCGTTGGTTCCTGGCCCGGCAGCACCAGCGAAAGCAGCGCATGCGCATCGGCCAGCGATCGGGCATCGGCCCGTGCGATGTCGCCGTCGCCGAGATCCTCGATACCGGCCTGGAAAAACTCGTTTCCGCCCTCGCGGCGCTGGCGAAACACCTCGCCGAGATAGGAATAGCGGCGCGGCGTTCCGGCTTGGCTGGCAATGTGGTCGAGGCAGACCGGGATGGTGAACTCCGGCCGCAGGCAAAGCGTCTGTCCGGTCTCGCTTTCGGTGAGGAAAATACGCCGGCGCAAATCCTCGCCGGCCATGTCGAGGAACGGGTCGGCCGGCTGCAGCACCGCCACCTCGACCGCATGCGTGTTGCGCGCAGCTAAGAGTTTTGTGATGTCTGATGCGATGGCGGGGTAGCGGGAGGTCATGCAGCACCACCTTGCCTTCTCCCCTTGTGGGAGAAGGTGGATTGGCGCGCAGCGCCGAGACGGATGAGGGGTGCTGGAAGAAATGAGGCGACGGCGCTCCCTGGAACACCCCTCATCCGACCGAGCTTCGCTCGGCCACCTTCTCCCACAAGGGGAGAAGGGAGCGGCGCTCTACTTGCCACGCGCCCGCTCCTCCGCCTGCGCCGCAAGTATCTTCCTTACCTCGCCAACCAGATCGCTTTCCGCCACCGTCACCTGCGCCGGGCGCGCGGAGCGCCATTCGGCGTTGTCCACAATCTCCGCCGACATCCGGGCGCCCTCGATCAAGTCCTTGATCTGCACCTCGCCTTTCGCCCGCTCGTCGCCGCCCTGGATGATGGCGACCGGGCTGCCGCGGCGGTCGGCATATTTGAGCTGCGCCTTCATGCCGGCGCCGCCGAGATACATTTCCGAGCGGATGCCGGCGGCGCGCAGCTCGGCCACCATTTTCTGGTAGCGGCCGAGACTGTCCGTGTCCTTGTCCATGGTGAGCACGACGACCGGCGCGATCACGTCTGATGTATCGAGCTTGCCGAGGTTCTTCAGCGCCGTCATCAGCCTGGAGACGCCGATGGAAAAACCGGTCGCCGGCACCGGCTCGCCACGAAAGCGCGACACCAGCCCGTCATAACGGCCACCGCCGCCGATCGAACCGAAGCGCACGATCAGGCCGTCCTCATTGGGGATTTCCGCCAGGAGCTCGGCCTCGTAGACCGGACCGGTGTAATATTCGAGGCCGCGCACGACGGAACGATCCATAACTATGCGGTCTTCGCCATATCCAGCTGCCCTTACCAAGTCTTCAATGGTTGACAGTTCGGCAACGCCTTCGTTGAAGAACTGGCTGGCTCTCACTGCGGAATCCGGGTGCCCTAAATCACCTCGCTCAATCTTCGCTGTAGCGTAAAGAACTGCTTCAGCTTGAACATTGTCCAGCCCTGCGCCCTTGGTGAAATCTCCGCTCTCGTCCTTGCGCCCTGCGCCCAACAGCAGACGAACACCCTCGATACCAAGCTTGTCCAGCTTATCGATTGCCCGCAGCACGGACAGCCGGCGCCCAGCGTTCTCATCGCCGCCAAGGCCGATCGCTTCCAGCACGCCGTCGAGCACCTTGCGATTGTTGACCCTAATGACGTAGTCGCCGCGATTGATGCCGAGCGCTTCCATCACATCGGCCATCATCATCGCCATTTCGGCGTCGGCCGCGACACCTGGCGTGCCGACCGTGTCGGCGTCGAACTGCATGAACTGGCGGAAGCGGCCAGGGCCGGGCTTTTCGTTGCGGAACACCCAGCCGGAGCGGTAGCTGCGATAGGGTTTCGGCAGGCGCTCAAAGTTTTCAGCGACAAAACGGGCCATCGGCGCGGTCAAATCGTAGCGCAGCGACAGCCACTGGTCGTCGTCGTCCTGGAAGGAGAACACACCCTCGTTCGGCCGATCCTGATCGGGCAGGAATTTGCCCAGCGCATCGGTGTATTCGATCAGCGGCTGGTCGACCGGCTCGAAGCCGTACAGCTCATAGACCGAGCGGATCGTCGCCATCATCTTCTCGACGGCACGGATATCCTCGGCGCCGCGGTCGACAAGCCCGCGCGGCAGCCGCGCTTTCATCTTTTCCGATTTGTCGGCCATGGCATGGGTCTTTTCGCTAGGTAAAGCTGACTTGTTTCGAGTGGGCGTGTCCTAACCGATGGGGCTTGGCGCGGCAAGGGTTTGCTCCCTGCCTTCTCCCCGTGCGGGAGAAGGCGAGAAGCTGAAACAATTCCGCCATAAGCGCGGCATCGTGCCGACACAATCGCAGCCGATAAAGCGCGCCGAAACAAGGGGTTCGGGCCATGACCTTGGCGCGGAAATTCGACATCATCAACAGCCGCACCCGCGAGCTGCCCGCCCAGCTGAGGCCGGCCGATCATCATGCACCGGGACCTGCAGCCCAAATGGCGGGACCGTTCGAGGTTGCCGCAGACAAGCGTACGGGACCGACCATGCGCGATGCGCTGCTGACCAGCCTGCTCGTGATCTATCCGGCGTTTGCCACGATAGCGGCTATCGTTGCCGGGCTCTTTCTGGCGGGCGCCGGCGCTTGAGTTGTTGAGCGCCCCTTGCCTTCTCCCCTTGTGGGAGAAGGCAAGAACGACGCTACGTCGGCCTTTTGAACGCCTTGCGCTCCGCCTCGACCTGCTCGCGGCAGACACAGCCTTCGAGATGGTCGTTGACCAGCCCCATGGCCTGCATGAAGGCGTAGACGGTGGTCGGGCCGACAAAGCTCCAGCCGCGCTTCTTCAGCTCCTTCGAAATCCGCACCGAGACTACCGTGGTCGGGTTGGCGCGCAGATGGGCGAGATCGACGATTTCGGGCCG
Source organism: Mesorhizobium sp. WSM4814 (assembly GCF_055811595.1). Lineage (NCBI taxonomy): Bacteria > Pseudomonadati > Pseudomonadota > Alphaproteobacteria > Hyphomicrobiales > Phyllobacteriaceae > Mesorhizobium > Mesorhizobium sp. WSM4814. Next base: position 663,420 of record NZ_JBVVQT010000001.1, on the reverse strand, counting down.
TTCGTCCGGGCCGGGTTCGAATTTCCAAAACCAGGCCGCCAGCGAGCCGGCCTCGTCGGCCAATTCACGCGCGCGCCTGGCGTTGTTGATGGTCGAGACGATCTTGCCGCGGTGGCGAATGATGCCGGCATTGCCGAGCAGGCGCTCGACATCCTGTTCGGTGAAGGCGGCGATCCTGTCAATATCGAAGCCGGCGAACGCCTCGCGAAAATTCTCGCGCTTGCGCAATATGGTCAGCCAGGACAGGCCCGACTGAAAGCCTTCGAGGCAGATCTTTTCGAACAGCCTGAGGTCGTCGTCGACCGGCCGGCCCCATTCGTGATCGTGGTAGTGCAAATAGTCCGGCAGATTGCCGTGCCAGAAGCAGCGCGCGATACCATCGGGTCCAGCCAGCAGGCCTGTCTTCTCATCCATCGCACAATTCCATTGGTTAATGCGCCTCAGCGCTGCCTTTACCGCGGCTTTACCAGATTCCTGAACCGGCCGGTAACCACACCGAAAGCTTTACTGACAATGCAGCATTTTACGCATTCCGATTCATGTTTCGGTTGCTGCTCCGCGCCCAATGTTCGCGACATCGGGGACGCTTTTCTCGCCCCGGCGTGTTCGACGATCAGGGTGCGTTCCGATGAAGATATTTTTGTTCCCGCTGCTCGGCGCCGCTGCCGTACTGGCCGCCGCTACGCACTCCAGCGCCAATGACCGCTATGCCGACAGGCCGCCGGTGATGGTGAGCCCCGACCTTTCCGCGCCCTGGGTGCTGCAGCTTGGGCGCGCGCCGGGCATCGTCCGCCAGAACCGGCAAGAGATGCAAAAGCCGCAGCGCCGTTCTCAACGGCAGGCGCAACCGGCTCAGCTGCACACGGCGGCGGTGCAGGCGCCGTCAAAGAAGCGCATTATCGCGCGCCCGCAGATCAACCCGATCTACCTGCCGCAGGAAGTCGCCTATGACGGCCCGGAGAAGCCGGGCACGATCGTCATCGATACGCGGGAGAATTTCCTCTATCTGGTCGAGAACAACGGTAAGGCGCGGCGCTATGGCGTCGGCACCGGCAAGCCGGGCTTCGAATGGGCCGGCAAGCACAAAATCTCGCAGAAGAAGGTCTGGCCCGAATGGCGGCCGCCGGCGGTGATGATTTCGCGTGAGGCCGCCAAAGGCCGTTATCTGCCGACCTATGTCGCCGGCGGCGTCGAGAACCCGCTCGGCGCGCGCGCGCTCTATCTCGGCTCGACGCTCTACCGCATCCATGGCACCAACCAGCCCTGGACAATCGGCGGCGCCGTTTCGTCGGGCTGCATTCGCATGCGCAACGAGGACGTCGTCGACCTCTATGAGCGGGTCGATGTTGGCACGACGGTTGTGGTGATGTAATCTGCGGTTGATTTTGTCGCCGAGTCTGTCCAGAAGTCTCGGGATCATCGGAATACGGGGGACGGGCCGTGTGGGGATACGGTCGGTCACGAAAGGGCAGCGCGGCAAACCGCGCTGCCCTTTCTGTTTGCGGGACGCCATAGGATAGTTTGGCAGGATCGGGTGGTACGTCGCGCCCGCGGCATGGCGGTTCGCATTCTCGCTGCCATTCTCCTCGGTATTTTGCTATGTCGGCTGCAACGCTTCCAGACAAAGGCTTAAGCTCAATGTCCCTGTCCGATGACAGCCGCTATCTCCGGGGCGGCCCGGTCGCCCAACGCATCATCGCCTCGGTGCGTGAGGATGCGGCGATCGCCACCGCCGAAGGTTTTGCGCCCAAACTGATATCGATCACCGTCGGCGACACGGCTGCAGTCGACGTCTATGTGCGCAACCAGCGCGCCAAGGCGGCATTGGCCGGTATCGGCTTCGAGGAAAGGCGATTTCCCGCCGACATCACCGCCGGCGAACTCGAAGCAGCGATCCATGGCCTGAATGCCGATCCGCGCGTCACCGGTATCATCATCCAGCGGCCGGTGCCGGTGCATATCCCGATCAAGACACTTCAGGCGGCGGTGCATCCGCTCAAGGACGTCGAGGGCATGCACCCAGCCTCGATCGGCAACATCGTCTACAACCAGCTCGACCTCGCGCCGTGCACGGCGGCAGCCTCGGTCGAACTGCTCAAGGAGACCGGTCTCGATCTCAAGGGGCTCGAGGTCGTCATCGTCGGCCACTCCGAGATCGTCGGCAAGCCGATCGCCTTCCTGCTGATGAGCGAGGGCGCCACGGTGACGGTGTGCCATCACATGACGCGCTCGGTGGCAGCGCATGCGCGGCGTGCCGACGCGCTGTTCGTCGCCGTCGGCAAGCCGCGGCTGATCAAGGCCGACATGGTCAAGCCCGGCGCGGCCGTCATCGACATCGGCATCAATGCCGAGATCGGACCGGACGGGGAGAGCCGCATCGTCGGCGACGTCGACGCCGAGAGCGTCAAGCATGTGGCGTCCTGGATCACGCCGGTGCCGGGCGGCGTCGGCCCGATCACCGTGGCGATTCTTTTGCGCAACACGATGGTGGCGCTCAGCCGCCAGCGCGCGCGCTACCATGCGACCTATGGCGTGGTGGACAAGCTCGCAGCGGAATAAGCCGGCAGCGCCGGTGGATCACTCCGCTGCAACGGCTGCCCTGCTGTCCGGAACGCCCTCCGGCTGCGGCCCGCCATAGGCCCAGTCGAGCAGCTTTATCGTGTGCACCACCGGCAGTTTCGCGGCGGACGCAATCTGGGTGATGCAGCCGATGTTGCCGGTGGCGACGATTTCAGCACCGGTCGCCTCGATATTTCTCACCTTGCGGTCACGCAGTTGAGCCGAGATCTCCGATTGCAAAATGTTGTAAGTGCCGGCCGAGCCACAGCACAAATGCCCCTCGCGCGGCTCGCGCACGACGAAGCCGGCCTTGGCCAGAAGCTCCTTCGGCTGGCGGGTGATTTTCTGGCCATGCTGCATCGAGCAGGCGGAGTGATAGGCGACGATGGTGCCAGGCTGGCGCACCGGCTCGGGCAGCTCGAGTTCCACCAGATATTCGGTGATGTCCCTGGCCAGCGCCGACACCCGCGCCGCCTTTTCGGCATAGGCGGGATCGAGGCGCAGCATGAAACCATAATCCTTGATGGTGGTGCCACAGCCCGACGCAGTGATGACGATGGCGTCCAGCCCGACTTGGTCGATGGCGCGCGTCCAGGCGTCGACATTGCGCCTGGCCGAGGCAAGGGCTGCCGCCTCGCGGCCCATGTGATGCACCAGCGCGCCGCAGCAGCCCTCGCCCTCGGGAACCACGACCTCGACGCCGAGCCGCGTCAGCAGCGCGATCGTCGTGTCGTTGATGGCGGGATCGAGCACGGATTGCGCGCAGCCGGTAAGGATGGCGACGCGGCCATTTTTGCTCGTGCCCTGCCCGGCATGAATGCCCGGCGAAGCCATTGGCGAGGCCGCAGGAACCGACGCCGGGGCGAGCTTGAGCATCGCCCCCAGCGGCTTCAGCGCCGGGAGCTTTTCCAGCAATCCGGCGAATGGCTGGCCGAGCTTTGCCAGCTTGAGCGCAGCGCGAAACCGCGAGGGATAAGGCAGGACCAAGGCCAGCATGGCGCGCGTCAGCCGATCGGGCAGCGGCCGCTTGTAGGTTTCCTCGATATGGACGCGGGCGTGGTCGACCAGATGCATGTAGTTGACGCCCGACGGGCAGGTTGTCATGCAGGCGAGGCAGGACAGGCAACGGTCGATATGGGTGACGATCTGCTTGTCGGCCGGTCGGCCGTTCTCCAGCATGTCTTTGATCAGGTAGATCCGCCCGCGCGGCGAATCCAGTTCGTTGCCAAGCGTCACATAGGTCGGGCAGGTGGCAGTGCAGAAGCCGCAATGCACGCATTTGCGCAGGATCTTTTCCGATTCCGCGACATGCGGATCGGCAAGCTGGGCAGCTGAGAAATTGGTCTGCATCTCGTACCTCCTAAGCCATGCGGCCGGGGTTGAGGATCGCCTTCGGATCGAATTCGGCTTTGAGCCGCGCCGACAATGCTGCCAGGTGCGGCGCCTGCGGCTCGAACACCGGCACAGCGGCGCGATGCGAAGGGGCGGCACGCACCAGCGTCGCATGGCCGCCGCCATACTGTCTCACCAGTGCGCGCAGAAGATCGGCTTCGGGATCGCCATGCTCCATGCGCAGCCAGATCAGTCCGCCCTGCCAGTCATAAAAGGCATCGACGGCCGCCTGCATGCGCAGCGCCAGCACCATCTGGTGGCCTTGCGCCGGCGCCATCGACACGCGCCACACCGGCTTTTCCAGGCCGTCGGCAAACGGCGCACAATCGCGGATATCGCGCCAGACCGAATGCGAAGTCTCGCCCGAGATTTCCTCGAGCGGGCCGGCATTTCCGAGCAGATCTTTCAGTGCTGCGATGCGGTAGGCGACCGACGGGCCGAACCCCTCGACGCGCAGCAATGTCGCGGCGGTGCTGCCGAGACCGCCGCCGGCGACCCGTGCGGCAACGCGTTCGGGAAGATGGGCAGCACTCGACACTTCGGCGCTGGAGCCGAGCGCCAGCGCCATAGCGGCCGCGGCATGATCGTCGAGTAGGCCGCGCACAGCCAGCGTGACTTCGGTCTCGGCAGCGGGCAGCACCTTGAAGGTGACGTCGGTAAGAACGGCAAGCGTGCCCCAGCTGTTGGCCATGAGCTTGGACAGGTCATAGCCGGTGACGTTCTTGACCACGCGGCCGCCCGATTTGAACGCCTCGCCACGCCCGGAAACCGCTGCTATGCCAAGAATATGGTCGCGCGCCGCCCCGGCCTTCAGCCGGCGCGGACCGCAAAGGTTCGCGGCCAGTACGCCGCCGATCGTGCCTTTTCGCTTTTCGCCGCCGAGCAGCGGGCCATAATCCGGTGGCTCGAAAGCCAGCTGCTGGCCGTTTTCGGCAAGTAATTTTTCGATCTCGGCGAGCGGTGTGCCTGATTTCGCCGACAGCACCAGTTCAGCCGGCTCGTAGAGTGTCACGCCTGACAGTTTCGACAGGTCGAGCGTGTGCTCGGTCTGCAGCGGACGGCCGATGCCGCGCTTGGAGCCGTGACCAAGAATTTCGAGCGGCGTTTCTTCCGCCGCCGCCCAGGCGACAGTGGCGAGAGTTTCGGCGGTGGTGGCGGCGGTGAAGGTGGTCATCGCTGCAGAACCATCTCGAAGATAGATAGGTCGAGTTCTGTCGCGCCCCCCTCTGTCCTGCCGGACATCTCCCCCACAAGGGGGGAGATTGGCAGCTTCGCGGACGGCACTCTTCCTGCAACGTTGGCGATTGGCGAAACCGAAAATGACGGCCAATCTCCCCCCTCGTGGGGGAGATGTCCGGCAGGACAGAGGGGGGCGCGAAGGATCGCGGCGTTAGTGAAGCAAGCCCCCATCACCTCAAAACCTCGGAATATCCGGAAACGCCGTCTGGCCGCGATGCACGTGCATGCGTCCGAGTTCAGCGCAGCGGCGAAGCTGCGGAAACACCTTGCCCGGGTTGAGCAGATGGTTGGGGTCGAATGCGCATTTGACCCGCATCTGCTGGTCGAGGTCGATCTGGTTGAACATTTCCGGCATCAGGTCGCGCTTCTCGACGCCGACGCCGTGCTCGCCGGTCAGCACGCCGCCGACCTTGACGCAAAGCCGCAGGATGTCGGCGCCGAAACTTTCCGCCTTGTCGAGCTCGCCCGGCACGTTGGCGTCATAGAGGATCAGCGGATGCAGATTGCCGTCGCCGGCATGGAAGACGTTAGCGACGCCGAGCCCGTATTTTTCGGAAAGTTGACGCATGCCGTGCAGGACGCGCGGCAGTTCCTTGCGCGGGATGGTGCCGTCCATGCAGTAATAGTCCGGCGAGATGCGGCCGACCGCCGGAAAGGCCGCCTTGCGGCCGGCCCAGAAACTCAGCCGCTCCTGCTCCGATTGCGAGATGCGGCATGTGGTCGAGCCGTTCCTATAGGCGATTGCCTCAACCAGGCCGATCAAATGATCGACCTCGACGCCCGGCCCGTCCAGTTCGACGATCAGCAGCGCCTCGACATCCAGGGGATAGCCGGCATGGACGAAATCCTCGGCAGCATGGATCGCGGGGCGGTCCATCATCTCCATGCCGCCCGGGATGATACCGGCGCCGATGATGTCGGCGACGCATTGGCCGCCCTGCTCGCTGGTCGGGAAGCCGATCAGCAGCGCGCGAGCCGTCTCCGGCTTCTTCAGGATGCGCACGGTGACCTCGGTGACGACGCCGAGCAGCCCTTCGGAACCGGTCATCACCCCGAGCAGGTCGTAGCCCTCCGCGTCGAGATGCTTGCCACCGAGCCGCACCACCTCGCCGTTCATCAGCACCATCTCGATGCCGAGCACATTGTTGGCGGTAAGGCCGTATTTGAGGCAATGCACGCCACCGGAATTCTCCGCGACATTGCCGCCGATCGAGCAGGCGATCTGGGAGGATGGATCGGGGGCGTAATAAAAGCCCTCCTGCTCGACGGCGGTGGTGATGCCGAGATTGGTGACGCCCGGCTGGGCGACGACGGTGCGGTTGGGAAAATCGATCTCGAGGATGCGGTTGAAGCGGCTCATCACCAAGAGCACGGCGTCTTCCAGCGGCAGCGCGCCGCCTGACAGCGAGGTGCCGGAACCGCGCGGCACGACGCGGATGTTGCGGTCGTTGCAATATTTCAGCACGCGCGAGACCTGCGCCACCGTTTCGGGCAGCACCACGACCAGCGGCAATTGCCGATAGGCGGTGAGGCCGTCGCTCTCGAAGGCGCGCATCGAATTGGCAGCGTCGACGACGCCCTCGCCGGGCACGATGATGCGCATATCGGCGACGATCTCGTCGCGCCGGCGCATCGTCGCGTCGTCTGACTTCGGCATCAGCAGGCCGGACATCACAGTCTCCTTCGATCGACTGGTAAAAATCTTTTACCAGCGGCAGGCGCTTGTTGCAAATCCTGCTTTGGCCGAAATCGGGACGATCTTGCGCGGGTCGGCGAGAGGGAAGCGCTGACTTTCTCCCCCCTCTGTCGCCTTCGGCGACATCTCCCCCTCAAGGTGGGAGATTGCCTGCCTGCTCGCCTGCCGGCTTGGCGGGTTCGGAGTGCAGGCGGCGCACTCGGCGCACGCCCCACCAGACCAGCAGGATGGCGAGCGGCACCGAGGTGGCGGTGACGACCTCGGGCGCGACGGCGTGGCCGAAGATCGAGGCGCCCTTGGCGAGGTAGCCGATGAGCCCGACGACGTAGTAGGAGACGGCGGCGACCGAGAGACCCTCCACCGTCTGCTGGAGCCGCAATTGCAGGCGGGCGCGGTTGTTCATCGACGCCAGCAGGTCGCGGTTCTGCTTCTCGACCTCGACGTCGACCCAGGTGCGCAGCAGCGTGGTGGCGCGGGTGAGCTTGGTCGACAGATTGGCCTGACGCTCTTCGACCGAACGGCAGGTGCGCATGGCTGGGGCGACGCGGCGCTGCAGGAAGCCGCCCCAGGTGTCGTAGCCGGGCACCGCCTCTTCCTCCAGCGCCTCCAGCCGTTCGCGGACGATGCCGTCATAGGCGCGGCTGGCGCCGAAGCGATAGAGGCTGGAGGCTGCATCGGCCTCCAGTTCGGCGGCAAGCTCGGTCAGGTCGGCAAGCAGCGTCTGGTTGTCGCGGGTTTCGGCGACCTTCATTTCCAATGTGGTCTGCGCCAGCCGGTCTTCGATGCGGCGGGCGCGACCGGACAGCATCAGCGCCAGCGGCAGGCCAAGCATGGCCAGCGTGCGGTAGGTTTCGATATCGATCAGCCGCTGCGCCAGCGCGCCGGTGCGTGCCGGCGTCAGGCCGCGGTCGAGCACCAGCATGCGGGTCATGCCGTCACCGTCCTGGCGGAAATCGGTGACGATGGCGGCGTTGCCGCGCTCGACCAGCGAATAGCACAGGCTGGTCGGGTCGAAGCCGGCGATCAGCCTTTCGCTCGCCTGCGTCCATTTGCGGATTTCGAGCCTGATGCCGGAAATCACCGTTCCCGGCGGCGAAAAGCCGTTGCCGAAAGGCGAACCTTCCTGGCGCTGGCCGCTCTCGGAGAGCGGACCTTCCCACAGATAGGTGGAGAATTCGGTATGCCGCTCCCAGCGCAGCGAGCCCTTGCCCCACTTCATCGCGTGGTGGCGGGCATGAGGGTCCGGCGCGGCGATGCCGAGGCGCCGCGACAGTTCGGAAAGCACTGCCTGATCGACGCCGGAGCCGGCTTCGGTCATGAACGAAAGCTGCACCAGCACGCGCGGCTTCTCGACCAGCGGATGCGGACGGGCGTGAACCTCGCCGAGCGCGCCAGGCCGTCCTTCATGCGCGGGAAAGCCCATGACGCTGCCCTCGACGCGCGGCTGGAATTTTGGATTGGACGGGTCATCTGCCACGGCTGGTCCCCCGGGCCTGGTGCACTCGCGTCCCTCTAGAGCCAATTGCCGGGGCAAGCAAACAACAAATTAGCCGAAAGCGATATGCCGGGCGACATCGGCTTCGGCCAAGCGGGCAAACTGGATAAATAATTTGACCAGTTGCTGACACTGGCCTTATCCTGCGCGACACCGGTTCAATCCCCAGGCCATCCCCGTTGAGCGACATTTTCTCCAGAATCGAGCATTCCCGCACCGCCGACGAGGTGGTGCAGCAGATCGAGAGTCTGATCCTCGAAGGCGTTCTGCGCACCGGCGACAGGCTGCCGGGCGAGCGCGAGCTGGCGCGCCGGTTCGAGGTGTCGCGGCCGATCCTGCGCGATGCGCTGAAGGCGCTGGAGGGGCGCGGGCTTTTGACGACCCGGCCCGGCGGCGGCACCCATGTCGCCGATGTCATCGGCCAGCTGTTCACCAAGCCGGTGACGGACCTGATCTCCATGGATCGCAAGGCGGCGACCGACTATCTGGAATACCGCCGCGAGATCGAGGCGGTGGCGGCCGAGTACGCGGCGCGGCGCGCCACATCAGACGACCTGGCGCTGCTCGACCGCATCATGGCGCGCATGGACGAGGCGCACCGGACCGGCAATTTCGACGACGAGGCGGAAATCGACGTCGAGTTCCACCACGCGATCTGCGAATGCGCGCACAACATCATCCTGTTGCACACGCTGCGCTCGTGCTACCGGCTGCTGTCGGAGGGCGTGTTCCAGAACCGGCTCCTGGTGTTCAACGTGCCGGGCGCGCGCGAGGCGCTGCTTTCGCAGCACCGGGCGATCTACGCGGCGGTCAAGGCCGGCGATCCGGCGGCCGCGCGGCAGGCGGCGATGGACCACATCAGCCATGTCGAACGCACCATGGCCGAGGCCGAGCGCAGCGGCGACTGGCAACGCGTGTCGCGGCTGAGGCTGATGCAGCGCTCGGAAGCCGGCGACAGCGAGCCGGCACGAAAACGCTCGTGAGCGCCGGCCAAGAATTGCGACGAATTAGCGAACCATCAGCGGGAAGCCCACGAGCATGATCCTCACCATCGCCGATCTCAAGGACCTGGCGCGCCGCCGCGTGCCGAAGATGTTCTTCGACTATGCCGATTCCGGTGGATGGACCGAAAGCACCTACCGGGCCAATGAGGAGGATTTCCAAAAGATCAAGTTCCGCCAGCGCGTGCTGGTCGACATGAGCAACCGCTCGCTGGAATCGACCATGATCGGCGAGAAGGTGGCGATGCCGGTGGCGCTGGCGCCGACCGGCATGACCGGCATGCAGCACCCCGACGGCGAGATGCTGGCGGCGCAGGCGGCGGAGGAATTCGGCGTGCCGTTCACGCTGTCGACGATGAGCATCTGCTCGATCGAGGATGTCGCATCGGTGACCAGGAAGCCGTTCTGGTTCCAGCTCTATGTGCTGCGCGACAAGGATTTCGTCCTCAGTCTCATCGACAGGGCGAAGGCGGCGAAGTGCTCGGCCCTGGTGCTGACGCTCGACCTGCAGATCCTGGGCCAGCGCCACAAGGACATCCGCAACGGGCTGTCGGCGCCGCCGCGCTTCACGCCGAAGCATGTCTGGCAGGTGGCGACCAGGCCGGGCTGGTGCCTTGGCATGGCCGGCACCAAGCGCCGGACTTTTCGCAACATCGTCGGCCACGCCAAGGGCGTCGGCGACCTCAACTCGCTGTCGTCGTGGACGACGGAGCAATTCGATCCGCATCTGTCGTGGAAGGACGTCGCCTGGATCAAGGAGCGCTGGGGCGGCAAGCTGATCCTGAAGGGCATCCTCGACAAGGAGGACGCGCTGATGGCGGCCAAGACCGGCGCCGACGCGATCATCGTCTCCAATCATGGCGGACGCCAACTCGACGGCGCGCCGTCGTCGATTTCGGTACTGGAAGAAATCGCCGACGCGGTCGGCGACACGATCGAAGTGCATATGGATGGCGGCATCCGCTCTGGCCAGGACGTGCTGAAGGCGCTGTGTCTCGGCGCCAAGGGCACCTATATCGGCCGGCCTTTCCTCTACGGCCTCGGCGCGCTCGGCAAGGATGGAGTCACCAAAGCCTTGGAAATCATCCGCAAGGAGATGGACATAACGCTGGCACTGTGCGGAAAGCGTCTGGTGACCGACATGGGCAAGGATCAGCTTCGGCGTTAGACTCCCGTGGCGGCATGATCACGGAGATGGAAGCATTGACTGCCCCCGGCATCCACTTTCTCGACGCGCGCGGACCGGAAGGCATGCGCATCTATGCGGTCGGCGACGTGCATGGCCGGCTCGACCTGCTCGCCGCCATGTACCGCCGGATTGCGGCCGAGATCAGCCAGGCGCGGCCGGCCGACTGGCGTGTCGTCCATCTCGGCGACTATGTCGACCGCGGCCCGGACTCCAAGGGCGTCATCGATTTCCTGATCGAAGTGCGAAAACGCGACCCGCGCCACCTGATGCTCGCCGGCAACCACGACATCGGCTTCCTAGACTTCCTCGACACTCCCGATGCGGACGGGCTTTTCATGCGCTATGGCGGCATCCAGACCGCGCAATCCTATGGCGTAGCGCTCAATGAAGGTGGCGGCGCGTGGTTCGGCAGGTCCGAGGCGGCATTGCGGCAAGGCCATGCAGCACTTGTCGAGGCCGTGCCGAAAAGCCATGTCGAGTTCCTGCAGTCGCTGCCGTTTTCACTGACCTTCGGCGACTTCTTCTTCTGCCATGCCGGCATCCGGCCGGGCATTGCGCTGGAAAGTCAGAGCGCGCAGGACCTGATCTGGATCCGCGATGTCTTCCACACTCATTCCGGCCTGCATCCAAAAATCGTGGTGCATGGCCACACGCCGGTGCCGGAGGCCGAGGTGATGGTCAACCGCGTCAATATCGACACGCTTGCCTACCAGACGGGAAACCTCAGCGCGCTCGTCGTCGACGGTGCCGACAAGCGTATCCTGGTGGTGTCGGGCGAGAGGGGTTAAAGCGCTTAGCGAAGCGCGGCGGTGACGCCGTAGCCGTCGACGGCGTTGTGGTTGTTGGCTGCGTCGCCGGCGTAGGTGCCGAGGCCGCACAAGAAGATGGCCGACAACATGACAAAGGACAGAAGCGCTGCTTTCACGGACGTCATCTCTTGGTTAGGCTTTCTGCATCTGTGCACGGGGTGGGTTACGAATGGGTTGAAACGGAAAATGCGTCTTAAAGTTTCGACGATTTCGCGCTTTTAGGCATGTTCTGTATCGGCGATGTGTCGCGCGAGTGACCCAAAAGGTTCATCGCGTTGCACGGAAGATGCAGAGCGGGTGCCTTCTAGGGTGGCGGGCGGCCACAAGCCAAGCACGAAACATGCTGTCCACAGCGGATTTTTGCCGGCGTGCCAAATATGCAACGTCGATACTGACTGATCAGATCGTCGCCACCCAGGCGCGGGCGATGGCCAGCCCGGCGGCATCGGCAGCCGCTCCGTGGCGGGCCATTTCGTCATCGAGCCGATCGCTCCAGTCCGGGTGCCGTTCGGCAATGAGCGATGCGAAGGATGCGCTCCAGTCGCGGACCATCGGCCGATCCGCCTCGAAATGGAACTGGAAGCCATAGACGGCGCGGCCGATGCGAAACGCCTGGTTCTCGGCGACGTCGTTGCCGGCGAGCCGCACGGCATTTTCGGGCAAGACAAAGGTGTCGTCGTGCCATTCGAAGATCGGGAAATTTTCGGGCAGCGCGCCGAGCACCGGATCGGCCGTCGCAGCCGGCGTGAGCGAGACCTTGTGCCAGCCGAATTCCGAGGCGCCGCCGATCCGGTTCTCGCCGCCGAAGGCGCGCGCCACCAGTTGGCTGCCAAGGCAGATACCGAGCACGGCGCGATCCTTGCCGGCGAAATCGCGCGTCAGGTCGAGAAGTTCAGGAAAATACGGGCAGATCTCGTCGTCCAGCGCATTCTGGGCGCCGCCGAGCACGACCATGGCGTCGTGCGCAGCGCTGTCCTGCGGCAGCATCTCGCCACCATAGGGCCGGCGCAGGTCGATATCGGCGCCTGCCTCGACAAGCGCTGCGCCGATCTGGCCAAGGCCCTCGCTGTCGAAATTCTGGACCACCAGCACCCGCATCGAAAAACCTGCTGACATGAAAACGATGCGACGAGCGATATCATGCCGCCGTCATTCCGGCCAAGATACGCATTCGGGGAGAAAGCTATGCCACTGCAGAATCGGGTCGACCCGTTCGGCGTCATCCACGCCGTGCCGGAGCGCGGCCTGTTCATGGGCAATCGCGGCATCATCCATGACCCCGAAACGAAGGCGCTGCTGAAAAAACGCTGGGCGCTGCAGGCCTGGATCATCTGCGTCTGCGGATTCCGCGATGTGCGGCGCGAGCCGATGGGCCGCAACCGGAACGGCGGCAAGGCCGGCTGGACCGAATTGTTTTTCCTGGACGAGGTGACCGCGCTCGCGGCCGGGCATCGGCCCTGCTTCTTCTGCCGGCGCGAGCGGGCCAGGGATTTCGTCCGGCGCTTCGGCGTCGCCTTCGGCATTGCCGCGCCGCGCGCACCGCAGGTCGACAAGCGGCTGCATAGGGAGCGGCCGGCGTCGGGTGGGCAGGCACCGGTCGTATCCGCAGAAGAGCTTGCCGGGTTGCCGGACGGCTCGATGATCTCGTCAGGAAACAGGGCGTACGCCCTGTTTGACGGCGCCGCACTGCCCTGGAGTTTCAGCGGTTATGGCCAACCGGTAGGGTTCGCCGGTTTTACTGACGTTCCAATCCGCCTGCTCACGCCGACGACCACCGTTGCTGTGCTGAGGCAGGGCTACCAACCTGTCTGGCATCCCGCCAAAGCAATCGCTTCGGACGAATGACGGTTTCGCTTCTGGTGTCGACCTCGGCGCTGCCCCTCATCGCCCTGCCGGGCACTTCTCCCCGTATAGTGACGGGGAGAAGGGGCTGACCGCAACGTCGGCGCTCTACTTGCTGCGCCCGCGATTTGCGAAACCGGCGACGACAGCGCCCCTCTCCCCGTCACTATACGGGGAGAGGATGCCGGCAGGCAGGTGAGGGGCAGCGCAAACGCGCGAGAGGGTGACGGCAAATTCAAACATGTAGCGATTGGGCTTGGCATCCCTCGGCCGAGACTTGACGCCACGAGCCGGCTCGCCCATTCCTCGGCGATGCGCGCCAATTACAAGATGCAGCGGCTGTTCGTGCCGGACGATCTCGGACCGGATATCGAGTTCGAGGCGAGCCCGCAGCAGGGCCATTACCTGATGCATGTGCTGCGGCTCGGCGAGGGCGCCGAAATCCTGTTGTTCAACGGCCGCGACGGCGAATGGTCGGCTTCTATCGCCGCCAGGTCCAAAAAGACGGTGCGGCTGAAGGTGCTGGCCTTGCAGCGGCCGCAGCCGCCGCTGCCCGACCTCGTCTACTGCTTTGCGCCGCTTAAGCAGGGTCGGCTCGACTATCTGGTGCAGAAGGCGGTCGAGATGGGCGCCGGCGTCCTGCAGCCGGTCATTACCCAGCACACGCAGGTGGCAAAGCCCGCCATCGAACGGCTGCGCGCCAATGTCGTCGAGGCCGCCGAACAATGCGGCATCCTTGCGGTGCCGGAAGTGCGCGAAGCGGAAAAAATCGAGCGCCTGCTGGCCGGCTGGGACAAGGAGCGGCGGTTGATCTACTGCGACGAGGATGCTTCCACCAACAATCCGCTGCCGGCGCTGCAGGAGGTGCGGGAGAAGAAGCTCGGGCTGCTGGTCGGCCCCGAGGGCGGGTTTTCCGACGTGGAACGAAGGATGCTGCGGACGCTGCCTTTCGTCACCGCGATTCCGCTCGGGCCGCGCATCCTGCGCGCCGACACGGCTGCGGTGGCGGCGCTGGCGGTGATACAGGCGACAATCGGCGATTGGTGAGGCACTTCCCTTCTCCCCTTGTGGGCCTTGTGGGAGAAGGAAGAAGCAGCCAATCAATTCCCGTTACCCTGTGGCTCAGGATTTTTCGCTTGATCGCCTACTGACATTTCGTCCATCTAGCGCCGGCGGTCGTCCGACCACCTACAGCGCCGCGCGTCCTTTCGGACGCGCAAAGGACGCTGTAGCACTTGATTGGGCACATGATCCTTTCCGAAAATCGAAGCCGATTTTCGGGGTCATGTGCTAGAGGACCTGTAATGGCGCGCGACACAACCGATTTCCGGCCGATCGAAGGCGTCGACGAGCTTGTCGAGCACCTGGCTGAAGGCAACAAGCCGCGCGACAAATGGCGCATCGGCACCGAACACGAGAAATTCCCGTTCTATGTCGACGGCAATGCGCCGGTGCCCTATGGCGGCGAGCACGGCATCCGCGCCATTCTCGAAGGCATGCAGGAAAAACTCGGCTGGGATCCGATCATGGATGCCGGCCGCATCATCGGCCTGGTCGAGCCGACCGGCCGCGGCGCGATCTCGCTGGAACCCGGCGGCCAGTTCGAACTGTCCGGCGCGCCGCTGGAGACGATCCACCAGACCTGCCGCGAGGGCAATGCGCATCTGGCGCAGGTGCGCGAGATCGCCGAGCCGATGGGCATCCGCTTCCTCGGCCTCGGCGGCAGCCCGAAATGGTCGCTGGCCGAGACGCCAAAAATGCCAAAATCGCGCTACGAGATCATGACGCGCTACATGCCCAAGGTCGGCAGCAAGGGCCTCGACATGATGTACCGCACCTGCACCATCCAGGTGAATCTCGACTTCGAGAGCGAGGCCGACATGCGCCGCAAGATGCAGGTGTCGCTGAAGCTGCAGCCGCTGTCGACGGCGCTGTTCGCCAACTCGCCGTTCACTGAGGGCCGGCCCAACGGATTTCAGAGCTGGCGCGGCGACATCTGGCGCGACACCGACAACCAGCGCTCGGGCCTGCTCGACTTCTGCTTCTCGCCCGATTTCGGCTTCGCCGACTATGTCGAATGGGCGCTCGACGTGCCGATGTACTTCGTCATCCGCGACGGCAACTACCACGACATGACGCACGTCACCTTCCGCCAGTTCATGGCAGGTGCGGCCCGCAACGAGATTTCTGACGGGCTGCCGACGATGGGCGATTGGGCGAACCATTTGTCGACGCTGTTTCCCGACGTGCGACTGAAGCGTTTCCTTGAAATGCGCGGCGCCGATGGCGGACCGTGGCGGCGCATCTGCGCGCTGCCGGCTTTTTGGGTCGGGCTGCTCTACGACGCGGCGGCGCTCGACGCGGCCGAGGCGCTGACCTCGAGTTGGAGCTATGAAGAGGTGCTGGCGATGCGCAACGCCGTGCCGGAACAGGGCATTTCGGCGCCGTTCCGCAACACGACACTGCGCGAGATCGCCCGCGACGTGCTCGTCATCTCGCGCATGGGGCTGAAGAACCGCGGCCGCAAGAACCGCGACGGCTATGACGAAACGTCGTTCCTCAGCACGCTGGACGAAGTCGTCGCGCGCGGCACCACCAGCGCCGAGGAACTGCTTTCCGCCTATCATACGCGCTGGGGTGGCTCGATCGAGCCGGTGTTCATGGAGTATGCGTATTAGCCGTTTGCTATCGGCTTGGCCGACGGCTCGGGAAACGCGCTTTCCGAAATCGATTCCGATTTTCGGGCCGATGCGGTAGGCTCTCCTACGAGGATTTTCCCGAGGAGAAAACCAATGGCTTCCTTGTTCGACATTCTGGCGCAGGCGCAGAACGGTAACGGCATGCAGGCCCTGGCCCAACAGTTCGGCCTTTCGCAGCAGCAAGCGCAATCGGCGGTCGAGGCGCTGCTGCCGGCCTTTTCACAGGGGCTGAAGCGCAGCACCTCCGACCCCTACGGGCTCGGCGCGTTCATGACGGCAATGGCCAGTGGCCAGCACGCCAAATATTTCGAGGACGCAGGCCGTGCCTTCTCGCCGCAGGGCGTCGATGAAGGCAACGGCATTCTTGGCCATCTGTTCGGCTCAAAAGACCTGTCCCGCGCCGTTGCCAGCCAGGCAGCGCAGGCGAGCGGCGTCAGCCAGCAGATCTTGCAGCAGATGTTGCCGGTCGTGGCTTCGATGATGATGGGCGGCCTGTTCAAGCAGACCACAAATCAGATGCAGGCAGCAGGCGGATTCGGCGGCGGCAGCAATCCGCTCGGCGAGATCATCGAGCAGATGATGCGGCAGGCCGGCGGCGGCGCGCAGGCGCCGCAACAGCGCCAGGCACCGCAGCCCGGCCCGATGGACAATCCGTTCGGCAAGGTGCTGCAGGACATGTTCGGCGGCGCGCAGCAGCCGCAGGGTCAGCCGCAGCAGGCGCCCAATCCCTACGGCGACAATCCGCTCGGCAAGGTACTGCAGGACATGTTCGGCGGTGGTGTACAACAGACGCAGCCGCGTCAGGCGCCGCAGCAGCGCGAAACGCCGCAGCCGCAGACCAATCCGAGCGGCAGGCCACGCAATCCGTTCGACGATTTGTTCGGCAAGATGTTCGAGGCAGGTGCGCAGCAACGCGACGATTACCAGAAGGGCATGGAGTCGATCTTCGATCAGTTCAAGCGAGGCATGGACCGGCGCTAGCGTGGCAGCACCCGAGTCGAGATCCTGTGAGCAGAAGATTGGAGCAGATGCGCCGCAACCCTCGCGGCGATTGGTCAATATCGGATGCAAAGGCAGTTTGTGACGAGGCAGGCGTCCATTGTGTGCCGCCAAGATCCGGTGGGTCGCATTACAAGGTCTATCATTCAGCAATGACCGACATTCTGACCGTGCCTTTCAAACGCCCCATCAAACCCGTATATATTCGAAAACTCGTGGCATTCATCGACGAGGCAAAGAGACATGACGGGAAAACTTGAATATCCGGTCGTCATCGCACCGCTGGCTACGGAAGATGGGGGCGGATTTTCGGCGCTGGTACCTGACCTGCCCGGCTGCATGAGCGATGGCGATACTCCTGAAGAGGCCATCGCGAACGTCCAGGACGCCATATCATCCTGGATAGAAGCCGCGCACGAAGTTGGTAGATCGGTACCACGGCCGTCGCGAAAGCTGGCCTTCGCCTGATTTCAAAAAGAAAAATGCCCGATCCTTGGGAGGACCGGGCAGTGCGCAGGCGGGCCGGCGGGGAAACCGGCAGGGAGTGGGGGCCTGCGAAGTCCTTTAGCGCCGTGCCCCAAAGGGCACGCAGCCAGCGCGATCAGGTCACCTGCGGGCAATATCCTCGATCGTTTCCGTGCGATCGGCCGCGATGGCGCGAAGCCTCTCGGTTGGATCGCGGCCGAACGGCACGTCGATGGCGACGTGGAGATCGCCGCGCGTCAAGCCGATGTCGGCAAGTTCGGCGTCCGACATCTCGCCAAGGCGATAGAAGGCGCGGCGGTTTTTCCAAGCGCGATAGACATTGGAGATGGTGTTGACCACGCGCGCCGCAATAGCCGGACGCGACGTGATGCGCGAAGTCTCGGTGGCGAAATCAAACGTAGCCATGTCAGTCTCCTTCATATTCGAACGGACGAAGACGGGCGATCGGCGCTGGAAACAGCCGCCGTTCCGGTCCCGATTCACATAGAAAATGCAGGTCGTTGTCCTAAAACCGGTGACCACTTTTAGGCGACCTGCATTGCCGTCATGTGGACAGTCGTAAATTTGCCATCGTTCGATTGATTAATCCAACGAATGTTTCTAATCTTTAACATCAACTCTAGTGATGGATTAGACCGATGAAAGCGCCACTCGATCTCGATCAGTTGCAGACCTTCGTCTCAATCGTCGACACCGGCAGCTTCACCCGCGCGGCGGAAACGGTGCATCGGACCCAGTCGGCGGTGTCCATGCAGATGCGCCGGCTGGAGGAGCGGATCGGCAAGCCGCTGTTCGAAAAGGACGGGCGCACCAACAGGCTGACCGAGGAAGGCGACAGGCTGCTCTCCTACGCAAGACGGTTGCTGTTCCTCAATCGGGAAACGCTGGCCGCCTTCGACGACCGGCGGCTCGAAGGCACGATCCGCATCGGCACGCCGGACGACTATGCCGATCGCTTCCTGCCCGAGATCATGGCCCGCTTCGCCCGTTCCAACCCACGGGTCGAACTGACCGTGATCTGCGAGCCGACGCCGGGGCTGGTCGAGCATATCAAGCGCGGCAATCTCGATCTGGCACTGGTGACGCATAGTGACGCGCACGGCCAGTCGGAAGTGGTGCGGCGCGAACCGCTGCTGTGGGTGACTTCGGCCAACCATGCGACGCATGAACAGGACGTTCTGCCGATGGCCTTCGGCCGGCCGAACTGCATCTGGCGGCGGGCCGCGGTCGACGTGCTTGACCGGCAGAACCGCGACTACCGCATCCTGTTCACCAGCTTCTCGGCGACAGTCATCACCGCCGCGGTGCTTTCCGGCCTGGCGATCTCGGTGCTGCCGGAATGCGCGCTGCGCCCCGGCATGCGGGTTCTGGGCGAACCCGACGGATTCGGCGCCCTGCCCGATTGCCGCATCGGCATCATGCGCGGCCAGACGTCGCGGCCGGAGATCGTCGACGCGCTGGCCCGTCACATTTCGGAAAGCCTCGACAATATTTCCGTGCCGCTCGGCGAAGAGACGGGAAACTTCGACTTCGCAGCCTTTTCGAAGATGAAGCGGGGCAAGCCGAACCAGATCGTGCCGGGCTGGTAAGGATCAGGCGGATACTGCTGCCGGCGTGCTGTCGTTGCCAGGCAAAAGGCCGGCCAGCCGCAGCAATTGCGCCGGCTCCAGCGGCAGCGACAGCAGATGGCCCTGAAACTCTCGGCAGCCCATGGCGACGAGCAGCGCCTTTTGCTCCTCGGTCTCCACGCCTTCCGCGGTGACGCCGACGTTAAGAGCGTCGGCAAGATCGACCAGCGCCCTGACGATCGCCGCCGAACTCTCGTCGCGGCCGAGGAGGTTCACGAAGGAGCGGTCGATCTTGAGCTTGTCGATGGCGTGGCGGCGCAGATAGTTCAGCGACGAATAGCCGGTGCCGAAATCGTCGAGCACTATGGCGATCCCCGACCGGCGCAAGGCAGCCAGAGCCGCCCTGGTCGTATCGTTGTTGTCCAACAGCACGCCCTCGGTGATCTCGAGCTGCAGGCGCCCTGGCGCCAATCCGGTCTCGGCGAGAACTGCCGCAAGCTGCTCGGCGAAACCGGTGTCGCGCAGTTGCAGCGGCGACACGTTGACGGCCACCCAAGGCAATTCTGTGCCGACAGCGAAGCGGCAAGCCTCTTGCAGCACCCATTTGCCAAGCTGGCCGATCATGCCACGTTCTTCGGCGATAGCGATGAATTGTGCCGGCGGCAAGCCACCGTGGACCTCATGTCCCCAGCGGATCAGCGCCTCGGCACCGAGGATCGTGCTGCCGTCCGCCGCAAAGATCGGCTGATACGCCAGCTTGATCCCGGTTCCGCCATTCAGGGCGTGGCGAAGCTCGCTCTCAACCTGGCGCTTGCGCAACAGCAGGTCGTCCATGTCGCCGGCGAAGACCTGGTAGCGGCCGCGGCCGTTCTTCTTGGCTTCGTAAAGCGCGATATCGGCCTTGCGCAGCAAGTCGTCCGCATCGGCATCCGGACCGGTCGACAATGCTATGCCGATGCTGGCGCTGACAAAAACCTGGTCGTCGGCCAGCTTGAACGGCTCCTGCAGCTTTTGAAGCAGACCCTCCGAAACATCTTCGGCGCCTCGGATGTCGTTAACATCAATCAAGATCATGGCGAACTCATCGCCGCCGAGCCGTGCCACCGTGTCGACCTCCCGGATTGCCTGCTGGAGCCTCGCGGCGGTCTGGCGGACAAGCTCGTCGCCGGCAGGATGGCCAAGCGTGTCGTTGACGTGCTTGAAACGGTCGAGGTCGAGATAAAGCAGTGCCACTTTGGCTGTTTCGTGACTGGCCGTGAGCAAAGCACGCCGGAGCCGGTCCTCGAACAGCGCCCGGTTGGGAAGGCCGGTGAGCGTGTCGTGGAAGGCGAGATACTGCGCCTCGGCCTGACTGGTCTGCAGCGCCGACGATGCACGGCGGAGGCGGCGCAGCAGGAATGCCAGGACACCTGCCGCGAGCAGCGCGCCACCGATCAGGGCCGGCCCTGCCTCGCGCACAAGCGCGCTGCCGGGCCGCTCCTGATCCCAGCCGGCATAGGCCAGGATGACGCCGCGTGAGTCGACCAGCGGAATGGCAGCCCCGCCGACCGGCTGCGACAACGGCAGCAGGCGGGCGCCCGCCAACAGATATTGCCCGGCGATCTTGGCCAGCAACGCGTCGGTGATGAAGTCCACCGAGATATGAAGGTATTCGCTGCCAGGCGCCTGGATGACGCGGTCGGAACTCGGCACCAGCGGCATGATGCTAAGGATGGCAGGTTTTCCGTCAAGCTCCACCAGATCCCCTGCGGCCAATTTGACCGGACCGCCGGCCAAGTCTTCTTTCGCCGGCTCGCGGATCAACCGGCGCACCCTTTCGACCGTGGGCAACAGAACCGGTTTATCCTCGCTGTAACGCGCCGGCGCCAGCACGTTTCCTTCACGCATCGCATGGACCGGACGATCGGCGGCATCCAGTACATAGACGCGATCATGCCCATAGTAGGAATACATCCAGACGCTGATGTTATCGATCATCCAGTCCACGTTGCCGGCCTTGGCATTGATGACGGAATCGTCCCAGACGGCGATGCTTTCCTGCTCGCGATCCACCGCCGCGATCCGGTCCCGCATGCCGTTGGCGAAAAGGATTTTCTGCCGCTCGAGGGAGACGCTATCCGCCTGCACAGTGGCGTAAAAGCCAAAGCCGACGACCATGGCAAGCGCGAAAATGGCAAGCGCCATCACCGTCAGCGTGACCTGGAACGTTAATGGGCTGCGTTGAAGACGACGGCTCATGCGTCCTGGCCACTCTCTTTTCCGCACAGTCATCAGATCGGGTTAAGATCGAGTTATGACATCGGCTACGAGCGACGGCCTTGACGCCGGCCAACAACCGCCCCCCAATCGGCCAATGAGCGACGCTGCATCCGAATCACGTACCAACGCCACCGAATACACGGTCAGCGAGATTTCCGGCGCGCTGAAGCGCACGGTCGAGGACGTCTTCGGCAATGTGAGGGTGCGCGGCGAAATATCAGGCTATCGCGGGCCGCACTCCTCCGGCCATGCTTATTTCTGCCTCAAGGACGACCGCGCACGGCTCGACGCCGTGGTCTGGAAGACTACGATGGGCCGGCTGAAATTCCGCCCTGAAGAAGGCATGGAGGTGATCGCCACCGGCCGGCTCACCACCTATCCCGGAAAGTCCACCTACCAGATCGTCATCGACAATCTGGAGCCCGCCGGCGCCGGGGCGCTGATGGCACTGCTGGAAGAGCGCAAGCGCCGGCTGCAGGCCGAAGGCCTGTTCGATGCCGGCCGCAAGCGCTTGCTGCCGTTCATGCCGCGCGTCATCGGCGTCGTCACCTCGCCGACAGGCTCTGTCATCCGCGACATCATCCACCGGATCAAGGATCGGTTTCCGCTGCATGTGCTAGTCTGGCCGGTGCGGGTGCAGGGCGAAACGGCCGGCGCCGAAGTGACCGCCGCCGTCAACGGCTTCAACGGACTGGCGCAGGATGGCGTCATCCCGCAGCCCGACCTGCTGATCGTGGCGCGCGGCGGCGGCAGCCTCGAGGATCTTTGGGGGTTCAATGACGAGGCGCTGGCCCGCGCCGTCGCCGCCTCGCGCATTCCGGTGATTTCCGCCGTCGGCCATGAAACGGACTGGACGCTGATCGACCTGGCGGCGGATGTGCGGGCGCCGACACCGACGGGTGCCGCCGAAATCGCCGTGCCCGTACGCGCCGACCTCGAAGTGACGCTTGCCGGCCTTGGTGCGCGGCTCAAGGCCGCGGTGTCGCGCAATTTCGAGCGCAAGCGCCAGGCGGTGCGTGCCGCCACCCGGGCGCTGCCCTCGCCCGACCAGTTGCTGGCATTGCCGCGCCGGCGTTTCGACGAGGCGACGAGCCGGCTTGGCCGGGCGCTGTCCGTCAGCGTCCAGCGCAAGCGAGCCAGGCTCCAGGCGCAGCGGCTGACGCCGGCCACCCTGTCGCGACGCATGAACGAGGCCCGCACACTGGCCGGCCGCGACCTTGGCCGCGCGCAAGCGGCGTTCTTCGCCATCGTGCGCGAGCGGCGAACGCGGTTTTCGCGCACCGCGGCGCGGCTGTCGCCGGCGCCGCTCGCAAGGCGGCAGAAATTGCAGGCAGATGCCCTAGTGGCGCTGTCGCGACGACAGGACCGGGTGATTTCGGTGCGGCTCGAGCGCTTGCGCGGGAAACTGACCCAGGCCGACCGGCTGCTGGCGACGCTGTCGCACAAGGCGGTGCTGGCGCGCGGCTTCGCCCTGGTGAAAGACGCCGACGGGGCGGTGATCAAGCAAGCGGCGGAAGTGACGCCGGGGCTGGCACTTTCGCTGGAGTTCGCCGACGGGACCGCCGATGCGATTGCGACCAGCGGCACGGCACGGCCGAAAACTGTTGCAAAGCCGGCCGCCAAAGCCAAGGAGCCTGGCAGCCAAGGCTCGCTGTTTTGAGTGCCGATGATTTCCGGCAATCCACATCACCAGACGACGCCTTCCGGCAAGCAGCGCGCGCGAGCCTTCGGCATTCGTTTTGACGGCACGCCCGGACCGTTCAACGCCATCACCGATGTGGCTGGCGTTGCGGTCGGTTATTCGACGCTGATTTCGGGCGAAGGTGCGCTGGTGGTCGGCGAGGGGCCGGTGCGCACCGGCGTGACCGCCATCCTGCCCAGACCGCGCGCCGAACTGGCCACGCCGGTCTTTGCCGGCATTTTCGGCCAGAACGGCAATGGCGAATTGACCGGCTCGCACATCATCGAGGAAACCGGTGCCTTCAATTTTCCGATCACCATCACCAACACGCATTCCTGCGGCGTTTCACGCGACGCAACGCTGCGCTGGATGCAGCGCGTGCTGCCGGCCGCGCTCGACAGCGGCTGGGGCCTGCCGGTGGCGGCGGAGACCTATGACGGCTTCCTGAACGACATCAATGGCCACCATCTCGGGTTTGAGCATGTCGCCGCGGCCCTCGATGGCGCGACCTGCGGATCGATCGAGGAAGGCAGCGTCGGCGGCGGCACCGGCATGATCGCCTTCGGTTTCAAGGCAGGCTCCGGCACGGCATCGCGCCTCGTCGAATGGCACGGCCGGCGCTACACGGTCGGCGCCTTCGTGCAGGCGAATTTCGGCAGGCGGAGCAATTTTACCATTCGCGGCCTGCGCGCCGGGCCCGATCTCGTCGAACCGGCGATCCGCGAAAGCACGCCGCGTGCGGAAAAGGGTTCAATCATCGGGATCGTCGCCACCGATGCGCCGTTGCTGCCGCATCAGATGAAGCGGCTGGCCCGCCGGGTGCCGCTCGGCGTCGCCATGACCGGCGGCTTCGGCTATCACAGCTCGGGCGATATTTTCCTGGCCTTTTCGACCGCCAACCGCGAGGCGGCGCTGGCGCCGCCAGGCCGCATCGCCAGCGCCGACTTTATCCCGGATACCGACATCGACCCGTTCTTCGACGCCGTGATCGGGAGTGTGGAGGAAGCGATCCTCAATGCGCTGGTCGCCAATGACGACATGACCGGGCGCGACGGCAATTTCGTGCCGGCGCTGCCAAAGGCATGGCTCAAGAGCAAATTCGGGGCTAGGCAGGGAAAGTAGACCTGTGTGGCGTGTCACGCGTCGCACAGGTGAATAGACGCCTTTTGCCGGGTCGGCATGTCACTCGCTAAAGCGCGTCGCGTTTGAAGGGATTCATGCGACGCCATTTAGTTCTTTGTTTTATGCATGTCGTTATCCCAAAACCGCTGCGCACTTTTGGGCGACATGCATTAGTCCGAATTCTTTTCGTCCTGGTCGGCCTCAGCCGCCTCTTCCAGCCTCGACGCGATAAGTTCCTGAATGTCGCCGACCTCTTCCTGGATATCCTCCAGCGGTATGCCGGCCTCAGCAGCCTTCGCCGCGCATTCCTTGGCGAGGGTCTCGGCCTGCTCCTCGATCCTGTCCAGCGAGGACTGGCAGTGGACCTTTTCGCCGATCCACTCCTGCAAGAACTCGATCGCGTGTTCGCTCATGCTGCTGTTCCCTGGCGGCTGCGCCGGTTGGTAATCATAAACGCCGGCATCCCCGAAAAGATGCACGCTCCTATTCCAACCGAGTCGCCGTCACCCGGCAAGCCGATCTTGCCCAAGCTCCACAGGGCTGACGGAAATCGAAGGTTCAAGGAGCACATTCTAATTCTGAAGGAGATTCTATTTTCCTGAGCAGACTGGCACCGTTGGCTGGGATCAGGTCCCGGATCGCGCCATTGTTTCTACTTGTTATTTTCCGGCAATCCAGTCAATTTGTATGACAATAGGTATCACATTACGTGGCACGTTTGCGGCGCCATTCGCTGCGCAACCCTAGGATACGCGGCCAAAGCCGCCGCTATATAGTGACATCCTGAAGCAATGTCGACTCTGCTCGCCGACCTGCTTCTTTCCGCCGCGCCGAGCGTATCTGGATGGCATTTTGTCATCGTCGGGGGCGAGCATATTTCGCCGGAAATCGGTCGGGCGCTCGGCCTATCCGCCAACCATCAGCTTGACGACTTCGTCATGATTGGTTTCCGAGATCTTGCGCTCGCCGGCCTGGATGCCGCGGCGCAGCACGACGATGCGGTCGGAAACGGCGAAAATGTCCTGCAGATTGTGCGAGATGAAGATCACGCCCCGGCCTTGCGCCTTGAGCTGGTGGATGAGCGAGATGACCTTGCGCTGCTCCGGCACGCCGAGGGCCGCGGTCGGTTCGTCCATGATCAGGATCTGTGCGTCCCAATAGACGGCCCGGCCGATGGCAACGGCCTGCCGTTGACCGCCGGAGAAATTGCTGACCGGGGCGTCAAGCCGGCTGACATGGAAGTCCAGCCGCCCCATCGTCTGCTTGGCGGCGACGGCCATCGCCTTGCGGTCGAGCACCGGCAAGAAACCGAAAGCCTTGCGCATGGGTTCACGGCCGAGGAAGATATTGGCGCCGATGGACAGATTGTCGGCGAGAGCGAGATCCTGGTAAATGGTCTCGATGCCTTTTTCGCGCGCCTCCTGCGGCGTCGCGAAGGTGACCGGCTGCCCCCTCAGCAGAATTTCACCGCCGGTCGGCTGAAAGACGCCCGATATCGCCTTGATCAGCGTCGTCTTGCCGGCGCCGTTGTCGCCGGCCAGCGCCACCACTTCGCCCGGCCGCACGGCCATGGAGAAATCGTTCAGCGCCTGTACCGCGCCGAAATGCTTGGAAAGGTGCCGGACTTCGAGAAGGGGGGTGGTTTGTTCGGAACTATTCATCCTGGCGAGCTCCACTGAACCGGCGCTGCGCCTGGTCGATAAGGACGGAGATGATGATGACGAGGCCGACGGCGATGAACTGCCAGAACGGCTCGACATTGACGAAGACCAGCCCGTATTGAATGACCGCAATGACCAAGGCGCCGGCGACCGTCCCAAAAATGGTGCCGGAGCCACCGAACAGGCTGGCGCCGCCGATCACCACAGCTGCGACGCTGTCAAGCAGCAACGGTTCGCCGGCTTGGGCGGCGCCGGCGGTGAAGCGCGCTGCATAGAGCGCGCCCCCGAGGCCGGCGCACATCGCCGAAAGCACGTAGAGGCGCAGGATGTGGCCCCTGATGTCGATGCCGGCGCGCCGCGCCGCCTGCACATTGGCGCCGATGGCGTAGTTATGCTGGCCGAACCGGGTCTGGCTCAGGATGTAGTGCATCACCACGACAAAGACGGCGGCAATGATGACGAGATAAGGCACCCCGTAGAACCTGCCGTTGCCAAGCAGCGCGAACCAGGAATTCTGGACCGGCACCGTCGTGCCGCCGGCCAGCAGGAACGCAGCGCCGCGCGCCACGCCAAACATGCCAAGCGTGCCGATGAAAGGGGGAATTCTGAGGCGCGAGATCAGCAAGCCATTGATGACGCCAGGCACGCCGGCGACGATCACGGCCGCCAGAATGCCCAACAGCATGGCCAGAGGCACCGGCATGGCGACGCCAGCCATATTGGTGGCGTGGGCGGCGACGACGGCCGCGAGACCCATGATGAAGCCCAGCGAGAGGTCGATGCCTCCCGAAATGATGACGAAGGTCTGCCCGGTCGCCAGCAGCAACGGCGCCACGGCGAATATCGCAATCGACTGCACGTTGAACGGGTTGAGCACGAAGGTCGCGCCGAAGGAGAGCCTCGACCAGACCTCGAAACAGATGATCAGGCCGGCGAGGAACAGCCAGGCGCGCCCTTCGGCGACGCGTGCGAGCCAGCTCCTGGCCGGATCACCGTGATCCGCCTGAGGAGCGACATGCGTTTCGGTTGGCGATGTTAAAGTCATGAATGGTTCCGATCCGCAGAGCGGCCTCAAACAGGGTCAAAAAGACCCGGCGCAGGGGCTCCTTCCGGCAGGCCGGAAGGAGGCTGGCTGGACTTATTCGGAATAGAGGTACTTCGAGATGTTCGGGTCGGCGATGTTGGCCTTGTCCATGATCGTGAAGCCGGTGCCGATCGCAACCGGGATCGACTGGCCGGTCAGATGGGCATAGGCCGACACGACGCCGAAATAGCCGATTTCCGCGGGATGCTGGGCAATCGCGACGTCGACAAGGCCAGAATTGATGTTGTCGGCAATGCTGGTCGGCGCGTCGAACGCCACGACCTTGACGGTGCCGGTCTGCCCGGCCTGCTGGACGCCATTCGCCGCGCCAAGCGCCGAGAACAGGTTTGCGCCGAACACCCCGACGAGATCGGGATTGCGCGCGAACACAGCCTGCAGCTGCGAGGCGGCCTTGTTGGCGTCATTGTCGTTGAACTGGGTTTCGAGAACGGTGATGCCGGGATGGTTGGCCGCCATCTCCTTCTTGAAGCCCTCTTCACGCTGGTCGGTGGTCGAAATGCCAGGCTTGACGTTCGAAACGTAGACCTTGCCCTTGTCGCCTATGGCCTTGGCCAATGCCCGCGCGGCGATCTCGCCGCCCAGAATGTTGTCGGAGGCAATATAGGATAGTGGGAAATCCGCCTCGCCGGCGCCGGTCTGGTAGACGCCGCTGCCGATGAAGGTGTCGACGGTGATCACCGGAATGCCGGCGTCATGGGCCTTGCGCAGGGGTTCGACCAATTGAACCTTGTCGGTCGGCGCGATCAGGATGGCATCCGGCTTCTTGGCGATGACCGCGTCAAGCACGGGGACTTGCGTTACCGGATTGAAATCCGGGGCGCCCTGGAAAACCAGGGTCACACCAAGGGCATCGGCTGCCGCCTGGGCTCCCTTGCGCATGGTGATGTAAAAGCCGTCGGTGGTAAGACCCGGAATGAGCGCAATGGTGTATTTTTTGTCCTGCGCCAATGCGGGCGTGACCAGCGCCGCTGCGCAGATGGCGAGAGCCGCCAGAGCGGCAACAATCTTCTTCATAACATCCTCCTCCTAATGTTCGCAGATTTTGCCGTTGCGAGTCGTCCCGGCTCTGTGAAGTGCTGGCGGCGAGAAGCGGGTTTCGCCTGCTTGCTGTTATGGGGCAGCCTCCTCCCAAGCGCCCCAGTCATTAAATCGACCGTCGAAACCGACCAGCCTGATGCGCAGTCCCGTTACGAGCCTCCGCAAGGTGCAGGAAACTGCGCCGCTCGGCGCGCATGCTGCAATGTTGTAACACTTTGCTGAAAGAAATTGCAACCGCACATTTCCGGGATCGAAACGCTTTCAAACCGGACACCATCTGTCTGCTCCGCAGAGCCCCTCCCGCAGACTATTGCCCCAACGCCTTGACGACACAACTGATGATTTCGCGGCGATGATTTCGCGGCTGGGGGTTTGGTGTCGATCGGTCTGGAATCGATCAGCTGTGCCGATGGCACGTATCGGCGTGCCCAGCATTATCGGGGCAAGAGAGCCTCGAGAATGGCCTGGGCCGTCTTCGTGTCCGTCACCAGAGCATTGATAAGCCTGGCGCGGACGGCGCCTATGATCGCCTTCGCCTTCTCCGGCGAGGCGGCAACGCCGATCACCAGCGGGACGGCTCGAAGCTGGGCCGGCGACATTGCGATCATCCGGCCCTCCCCCTCCCACGGGATGAGCTTGCCTTCGGCGTCGAAGTAGTGGCGGATGACGTCTCCCGCCGCATGAAACAGGGCCTGCTCGCTCAGCGTGGCCGCGCTCGCTTCGGGCGGATTGATGGCATGGGGCAGGCCGATGCCGACGATCGCAACGTCGGTCCGGTCCCAAAGCGCGACGCTGTCGCGGATGGCCGCATCGCCGAGGAAGACCTCACGCAATTCGGACGACGGCAGATAGGGCGCATGGATGAAATGCGGCGTCCCGCCCAGCTCTTCTGCGGCCAGCCGCACAAACTCGTTGATCTGAAAATGCGCCGCCTGCTGCTGCATGCCGCCGGTGGCAGCGACGGTAAGAACGCCGGGAATGCGCGGCAGGCCTGCCTGGATCACCTGGCGAATGGCTCGCCCCCAGCCGATGGCGACGACCTTGCCGGCCGTCAGTCCCGCTTGCTTGAGCAAGGCGCCGAGCGGCGCAGCGAGCGCCGCCAGCGCACCGGCTGACGGCGTTTCGATGACCGCCGCGTCACGCAGCCCGAGTGCCTCGACCAGTTGCGTGGTGATGCCTTCGGGGGTTGCAAGATCGAGAACCTCGATCCGCACGATGCCCTCCGCTCTCGCCCGTTGCAGGAGGCGCGATATGGTCGCGGTGGAGACGCCAAGCCGCCGCGCGATATCGACCTGCGACATGTCCGCCTCATAGTGCAGTTTGGCGACCGTATGCAGCATCGTCCGCGATGCGGCTGCATCTTGTGCGGGAGGTGCAGACAGCTTGCAATTCCTTTCAGCAATGTGTTACAGACCTATCGACCGATGGGAGTTATCGCGCAAATCCGGCTGACTCGCAACGTGGGCTGGTTTCCACGGCAGATTGCGGCCAGGGCCGAATTTCTCGGTCCGATAGCGCAGCAAAGCGGCAAAACCTCCTGTCGAGAGGCAGGTAAAACTGAACCTTTCTTGTTTCCACTGATCTGCGCCCGGTGAATGGGCGCCAACATCGGACAGAAGACCCATGACAAAGATGACGACCGCAGAGTTGCGCGGCTACCAGCAGATATGCGGCAAGGACGGGGCGATGATGGCAATCGCCTGTGACCAGCGCGGCGGCATGCGAAGCTTGCTTGCGTCGGCCCCTGAAGAACAGGCCAAGATCACCAACGACATGCTGGGCGACACCAAGTCGGACATCACGCGATACCTCGCCAGCCAGGCATCCTGCGTGCTGCTCGACCCGCTCTGCGCGGTGCCGCGGGTTGTCGATGACGGGGTGCTGAGCCGCGATACGGCTCTGCTCATCGGCCTCGACGCTTCGGGCTTCGACGTCTCGCCTGCCGGCTACCGCCTGTCGCGTCTCGTTCCCGGCATCGGCGCGCGCCGCGTGCGCGAGCTCGGCGGCACCGGCGGCAAGATCATGGTCTATCTCAGGCCCGACACGCCTGAGGCGAACGAGCACAATGTCGCCATTCTGCGCCAATGCATCGTCGATTTCGCGCAAGAGGACCTCCTGCTCGTCGTCGAGTTCCTGACCTATCAGCTCGAAGCGGAAAGCCTTGAAGAGTATACGGCCAAGATCCCCTGGCTCGTCGAAGAGGGCACCCGTATTTCGCTGGAATGCGGGGCAAAGGTGCTCAAGCTTCCTTATCCCGGAACGCCGGAAGCCTGCGCCAGAATCAGCAGCATGGCTGGCGAGGTGCCCTGGGCGGTCCTCTCCGCCGGCGTCAACCACGCAACCTTCCTGGGCCAGGTCGAGATCGCGATGCGGAACGGCGCGTCAGGCGTCATCGCCGGCCGGTCGCTGTGGAAGGACTGCATCTCGCTCGACCGTGACATTCAGCGGGAAAGGCTCAGGACTATCGCGGTGTCGAGATTGCGCGAGCTTCAGGCGGTGATCGGAAACTACCGGCAGAAAGCCGCTTAGCACGATGACCCCGAACCGAAGGTCCGCGATGCAAAATCGTAGTCGATCTTCGAAAAGGATCATGCGCAAATCAAAGTACTATAGCGTCCTGTGCGCACCAGGATGCGCGGCGCTGTAGCTATCCGACGTTCACACCAGGCACGCACGGGACGTCATGCCTCTGACCATGATCCCGAAAAGTGGGGACCGGTTTTCGGAGAAGATCATGGTCAAACAAAGAGATAGAGCCCCATTTCGATTTAGTCGAAATGGAACAGGCTCTGGTTCGATGGCCATAGGAATCGATATCGGCGGCACAAATCTGCGCGCCGCCCGTGTTTCCGGCACGGGCGAAATCCTCGAGCGCATTTCCGAGAAAAGCGCGCCGGACCCCGAGCTCGTGCTCTCCCGGATCGCCGAAATGGTGCGCCGGCTCGATTGTCCCGAAGTTGCGGCCATCGGCATCGGCATCCCCGGCCGCGTCGATGCGCGGCTTGGCGCGGTCTTGTCAGGGGGCTATGTCAACCTCGCCTCGGTCTCCCCTGCGCAACGACTGGAAAGCCTGGCGGGCAAGCCCGTGGTGATCGACAATGACTGCAACATGGCACTGGTCGCGGAAATGGCCCTCGGCGCTGCCAGAGGCCATGAAAGCATCGTCATGTTCACGATCGGGACCGGCATTGGCGGTGCCGTGGTCCAGGACCGGCGGATCGTCCGCGGAAAAGGGACGGCGGGGCAGCTCGGCCATATCACCGTCGACCTATCAGGCGAAGCGTGCGTCTGCGGCCGGCGCGGCTGCGTTGAAACCACCAGCTCAGGCACGGCGCTTGGCCGTCACATCGCGCGGGCAGGCCTCGGTCCGGACGTTTCGGTCGATCAGCTTTTTGCCCGGGATGCGGGCGGCGATCCCTTGGCGCGCGGTATATTGGAAGCCTGGGCCGGGCCGCTGCGTGCGGCAATCGACACGACCGTGACCATGTTCGACCCCGACCTGGTGCTGCTCGGCGGCGGACTTGGCCTAGCGGCCCATCGGGCGCTTGCCAGGGCTCCTGCCCTGGCGCCCTGGTACCAATGCCCGGTGGAAGCGGCGCAACTGGGTGACGACGCCGGGGTTATCGGCGCCGGTCTGCAAGCGCTCGTCGCGCAAGCGGCAGTTGCACAATCAGCAGTTGCACAAGCCTCGCCAGTATCCTTGCCGACCGCCCGGCTCGATCGCACCAGGCGCACCGTGCCCGGCCGGCGCGCCGTGCTCGTCAACGGCATCCCCGCCAGCGGCAAAAGCACGGTCTCGCGCGGCATCGCCGCGCGCATGGGCTGGCCATTGCTGGCGCTCGATACGATCAAGAACCCGTTCCTCGAAGTGCTCGGCGGCGGCGATCGCGAATTCAACCGCATACTCGGCCGCGCCAGTTACCAGGCCATCTGGTCGGTCGTCGGCGAGGCCCCGGCGGGCGCCATATTTGTCATCGACGCCTGGTTCGGCTTCCAGCCGCGCCAGGTGATCGAGGATCACCTGCGCAGCGCCGGCGTCGAGCAGACCGCCGAGATCTGGTGCCATGCGCCCGGCGAGGTTCTGGCCGAGCGCTATCGCGCAAGGCTCAACCAGCGTCCCGCCGGCCATCCCGGCGCCGCCTACATCCCCGAACTGATCGAACTGGCCAAGCGCGCCGAGCCGCTGCGGCGCGGACCGCTGCTCAACGTCGACACGACCAGACCGATCGCTTTCGACGCCATCACGCAATGGCTGCAGGCGACGATTGCGGCTGACAGGTAGGCAGCGCAGCCCCTAAGCACGTCGCGTTTGAACGGATGCATGCGACGCGCCTTAAGTTATTCCCGAGCGTCAGGATGCTGCCGATCCATGTTCTCCATCACCGCACAAATGAGGAGGATTCATACAAAGGCCTCGCAGAAGGCTGATACAATGAGTAGTTAACCCGTCCTTCAGTGGGCTTGCATAAGCTTGCGTTGCGAATCGGCATGGGAAGCGAACCGACTGGTCTATGGCCCTAAAGAAAGAAAACGCGCTGGAGGCCAGAATCCTCGGAGATCAGCTTGCTGATCTGAAGGCCGGTCTCTTCGTATCGATGCCGATAAGCACTATGCTATCAGGCCTGATTTTGACGGTGCAGGCCTTTTCTGGCGGGGGCTTTGCCGCCGCAATCTGGTTCCTGGTCGTCAATGCCATAAATGCCGCCCGCCTCGGACCCGCCCGTTATCAGCTAAACGAGACGGGGGATCAGGACGATTTAACAGGGATTTCGCAGCGGCTTCGCTGGTTTGGCATCCTTGCTCTTCTGTCAGGGTTTGCCTGGTCCTTTCTTGCCGTCCTTACCGTTGGCTACACAACGCCGCAAGCGCCGCTGCATCTGATTATTCTGGCGGGCATCTCAGCTGGTGCGGTTACATACGGCAGTTCATATGCCGCGGCCGCGATCAACTTCATCACGCCGCCGCTTGTGATCGCGATGGCTTGCTTGCTGGCGAAAGGCAACTTTGAAGATTACATTCTGGCCTTTGCCGTTCTGCTCTTCGTGGGCGGCTTGGTTCGAGGCTCGTTTGTAGGGCAAGCCCGCTTCCGCGAAGCAAGCCGCCTGAGACATGAGGCGGAGCGGCTTGCGGCGGAAATGGAGCGCAATTCCAGGGAGGACCACCTGACGGCCCTCCTCAACAGACGGGGCCTCGAACACGCGATCAATCAGTTCGAGAATACGGACGGCCCGTTCGTTGCAATGCTGATTGATCTGGACGGCTTCAAATCCGTCAACGATACCTACGGTCACAGGACCGGTGATGAACTGCTCATCATGATCGCCCGCCGCATAGAGCAGGCAGCGCCGGCAGGCTCAACGCTCGCCCGTATCGGCGGCGATGAATTCGTGCTGTTTTTTCCCTCACTCAGGAGTTCGCTTTCTCCCAGTGCCCTCGCATCCAATATCATAGCCAAAGTCGCCAGCCCCTATCGTGAGGTCGCGTCCGTCCGGATCGGTGCATCGATCGGAATATACCTGGCTGAAAGGCCGGGGCTGACGGAAATGTTGCTGCGGGCGGATGTCGCCCTCTACACGGCCAAGCGTCGTGGCAGGAACGAATTTCGCCTGTTCGATGCCGAACTCGACAGGGAATTGCAACGTCGCCAGTCCATCGAACGCGACCTTCATTCGGCGATAGAGTCGAGAAGGGTGGCACCTTGGTTCCAGCCCATCGTAAGACTCGACACCGAAGCCGTGATCGGTTTTGAAGCCCTGCTAAGGTGGTCCCATCCGATCCATGGCTCCATCTCTCCACCCGAAATCATGACAGCCGCACGCGAAACCGGAATGCTTCAACTGTTAACGCAAACGGTATTCTCCGACTGTTGTGCTCTTATCGACGGCTTGGTGAAAGCTGACTGTCGAGATGTTCGTGTGGCAATGAATGTTTCGCCGCGCGAATTGGAAGCCGGCGATATCGACGACATGGTTCTGAATGGTCTGGCGGCAAAAGACCTCCCGACAACGATGTTCGAAATCGAGATTACCGAAGAATCTCCAGTGGACCCGGAAAGACTGGATGAAAAGCTCGGACGGCTTTCACATGCCGGCATTTCCATCGCGCTCGATGACTTCGGCACCGGCTTTTCCACGTTGGCATCGCTCAAGGACAGTCGGATACGCAAGGTGAAAATAGATCAAGGCTTCATCCGCGGCTTGGCCAAGTCTAGGGAGGACCGGCTGCTTGTCAAAACGGTGATCGATCTTGGTCGGGCGCTCGGGATCGATGTCATGGCCGAGGGCGTCGAAACAGAGGCGGACCGGCAAATTCTGTACAAGCTCGGCTGCAGAACTGCTCAGGGCTTCCTATTCTCCAAGGCGGTGCCTCTAAGCCAGGCGCTCGAGGTGGCACAAAAAGAGCACGCTACGGAGTTGTGAGGGCCATCAATGAAACCGCTGCGTGATCTCTGATCATGGGTGGTCAGGGGCGAGCGGTGCGCTGGCTGTGCTGTCGCTCGCCGAACACGGCCTTGGTGATCGTGGCGTGCACGCCGAAATTTCCGTCGGCGACTTGCGTAATGCCGAAGTCGGCGGCAAGCGACATGATGCTCAACACCTCGTCCTCCGTGAGATCGTATGTCTGCATGATGAATCGGCGCGTCTGGCGGAAGGCGTTGCGCAGCGCCAACTCGATGGTGGATGTCTTGTAGACGTCCGACTGCGCGTTGCTGCCGAGGTCCCTGAGGTAGTTGGGATGGCTAAAACTCTGTATCACCCAGCTGTGCTCGGTTTCGATGAGCGGCGAGTTGAGACCGCGCAGGAAAGCCGGACACCCTTCGCCCGCCTTGTGCAGCTTGATGATGATGTCGCCGGTCAGCGAACACTCAAGACCCGTGCCGTTGATCTCGCCGTCCGCCTGCGCGAAATGTCCATCGCCGAGCGAGAGCAGTGCGCCCTGAACCGCAACGGGCAAATAAAGCTTCGCGCCGGCTCCGATCCTCCAATTGTCGATATTGCCGCCGAAATAGCCCGGCGGGATGGAATCGACCAGGTCGGCCTCGCGCGGAGCCACCGCGATGCACCCGAAGTGCAGGCGCGCCGGTATGCGCACGCCGCTACCACTCAAGTCGCGATGCGAAACCTTGCTGTGGTCGACGGGTATGCCAGGATAGTCGATCGTCGCGTGGACAACACCGAAGGGGTCGGTCTGCGGCTGCCATTCGTAGCTGTACAGCGGCCGCGCTGCGGCCGGGCACCGCATGTCGATCTCGAAGATAGTCACCGTTTCGCGTTTGGCATCCCGGTCCAGAAGGTCGTGATACTGATACCCCCACCACGCCGATACGTTCGATGCGAAGGCCTTGCCGGGAAAGGCAGCGCTCGGCCGTGGCCGAATTTCGACGAACTCGATCTCGAGCACGTCGCCGGGCTCGGCGCCGCGGACATAGATCGGGCCAGTCATGATGTGAACGCCGAACCCCTCGCCAGCGCCGCGCCCGAAGATGGAAGCGTTTGCCGGACCGGCCCCGCGACGGTCGACGCGCTTGTGTTCGGGTGACCAATCGAACACGCTTTCAGCCCCGCTGTCACCCGCCACCATCCGCTGCCAGTCGTCGCCCGCGTGCTGAGTGAGTGTCTCAACGGTGACTGAATCGCCCGGATCGACGCGCAACACCGGCGGCAGCGAGCGGCTGAAAAAGCCCCAATGCACGGTCTCCGCTGTTGCTGGCAAATGCCAATGGTCCGTCCGTTCGCGCGTTCTTGCCGTTGGCGGGCGATCCATAGCGGCCTGCAGCATCGGGGCCGGCCGCGCCGCCGCCGACTTGCGGCCGTCCGGTTTGCCGCGCAGCGGATAAGCTTCATCCGTCTGCGACCTGGCGCGCCTCACCTGCCTGGGACTCATTCCAAACGTCGCGCCGAAAGTGCGGCTGAAATGCGATTGATCGCGAAAGCCCCAGCGCTGTCCGATCGCGGCCACGCTTTCATGTGCATGGTTGGGATCCGCCAGGTCGATGCGGCAATGTTCGAGGCGCTGCTGGCGCACATATTCGGAGAAGCTTTCGCCGCGCCCCTCGAACAGTTTTTGCGCGTAGCGTATGGAAAGCCCTTCCAGTCTCGCGATCAGGGCCAAGGCAAGATCCGGGTCCGACAGCCGGGCGTCAATCGTCGCCGCGACGCGCCTGAAATGCGCCGTTTGCACCCCGGTCAGGCTGCCAGCGGGCTCACGTACCTCGCCAAGCAGGGCGCTTGCCACGAGTTCCGTCAAAGCCACTTCGGCGGCCGTCAGATCGGCCGCACCGGAAGTCTCGAGATTGGAGCCCAGCGTTCGCAATCCGGATTTCGCAACCGCAGCGACGACGGTGCTGCCTAGCACCTTCGGCAAGCGGATGCCGCTGCGGCCCAGCCGTGCTTCCAGCGGACCGGCGGCCGCCTGAAGTATGAACGCGCGGAAGTCACTGCGAAAGGTCAAAGACCAGTCGTCGGCCGTGCCCAGCACCATCATGTCGCCGTCGGCGAGATCGAACGCCTGGTGCGGGGCGACAAGACGCCCGCGCCCAGCAACGATGAGAGCGAAGAGGATCCCGTGGTCCCGGCGCATCGGCACGATGCGCTGGGGCGTGCCAGAGACGTCGGCGAGGCGCGTGGCGGCGTTCGCTGCCCGCAGGTGCATGGTGCCTCTCGGGATCGGCTGGTCGTCGACAGACGCGGAAAGCGAAAGCTCCTCAAACCAGTCGAGCCACGCCTTGTCGCGGTGTTCGAGGGGCAGATGGTCGATCGATCGCAGAGCCGCAACCATAAGAGACCTTTCCGGCGCGTTACGTCCATCAGGAGACCCGCCCGTCGAGATTCACTTTAGCGCGGCGCCCGCCACAGTCTTTGTGCGCATGCGAACAATCTCTTGACTTTACCCTGTCACCAGACGGAGCTCAAGCTCGCTGATTTCGCCGGCGTTAGCATAAGCCATTGAATTGAATTGCATTTTTTTAGGAGACAACGCGATGCATTGTTTCCGCGGCCGGCTGGCTGGATTGCCGATGGCGCGCGTGATGCATAAAATCGCGCACATTCCTTCCAACAAAAACAAGGGGACTGTTCATGTGCAAAGGCGATGATATCGGCTGTCCGCATTTCGAGCTTCACTACAACAAGTTGAAGCAAGATCTAAATGCCGAGCGACGCGGCTTTCTGAAGGGGGGCCTGTTCGCGGCCAGCGGTCTGGCCACGCTGGGCGCCGGTGGCATCTCGCTGGTCACACCCGCACTGGCGCAGGCCACGTCATCAAAGCTGCCTGCACAACGCGCCTATCATTATTTGCCGGCCAACGCCGAGACCGTGCATTGGGGCTACTTCAGCAAATCGCTGAAGCCGCGCATCGAGGTCAATTCCGGCGACATCGTCACGATCGAGTCGCTCACCCACCATGCGGGCGATGACCTGGAGCGTATGGTCGACGGCGACGAGGGTGCAGAGAGCGTCTATCTCTGGACGAAAGAGAAGAAGGGCGTCGATCGCCGCGGTGCCGGCCCTACCGACCCGGCCAAGTACAAGAAAGGCTCTGGTGAGGGGCAGGGCGTGCACATCATGACCGGCCCGGTCTATGTCCGCGACGCGGAGCCGGGCGACATATTAGAGGTGCGGATTCTCGATTGCGGGCCGCGTCCCTCTGGCAATCCCAAGTTCAGCGGCAAATCATATGGCTCCAACGCGGCGGCCAATTGGGGCTTCCACTACAATGATCTGCTTGGCGGCACCAAGCGCGAGGTCGTCACCATCTACGAGGTCGACGTTGCCGGCGGCAAAAGCTGGGCCGAAGCGGTCTACAATTTCCAATGGGTGCCGCAGACCGACCCGTTTGGCGTCAGGCATGACACGATCGACTATCCCGGGGTTCCGGTCGACCACAGCCTGACCAAACGAAACTACGATGTGCTGAAGGGCGTGAGACTGCCCATTCGCCCGCATTTTGGCACGATCGGACTGGCACCGAAAGAAGCGGACGTCGTAGACACCATCCCGCCGAGCTACACCGGCGGCAACATCGATAACTGGCGCATCGGCAAGGGCGCCACGATGTATTATCCGGTCTCCGTCGACGGCGCGCTGCTCTCGGTCGGTGATCCCCATGCCAGCCAAGGCGACAGCGAATTATGCGGGACGGCGATCGAATGCTCGCTCACCGGCACGTTCCAGCTCATCTTGCACAAGAAAGCGGACCTAGCCGGCACACCGCTCGAGGAGCTCAACTACCCCATGCTCGAGACGCAAACCGACTGGCTGGTGCATGGGTTTTCCTACGCCAACTATCTTGAGGAACTGGGACCGAGCGCTCAGAGCGACATCTATTCCAAGTCGTCTGTCGACAGAGCGCTGCGCGATGCGTTCCGGAAGATGCGCCACTTCCTCATGACAACCAAAGGACTGACAGAGGACGAGGCGATTTCCCTGATGTCGATCGGCGTGGACTTCGGCATCACCCAGGTCGTCGATGGAAACTGGGGGGTACATGCGGTGGTGAAAAAGGACATCTTCGCCGCACGTGTCGCCTGAGATGGTGGGTAACTAAATCGAGCATCCACATCGCCGTTACTCGGAAGCTCGACAAAGGCTAAAGCGCGTCGCGTTTGAAGGAATTCATGCGACGCGCTTTACGCTGCGCACCCTCGGGTCAGGCCCGGGTCAGGCCCGAGGGCATGCTTTTGCGCTACATGCATCAAGAATCCGAACCAAGCGACCGGTCCATCCGTAAGAACGGGCATCTGTAGCCAAGAGAAGCGGCCGAAACCGAAGAAGGCGACCGTGCACCAATGGTACCGTTGGCTGGGATCGAACCAGCGACCTCCGGATCCACAATCCGGCGCTCTAACCATCTGAGCTACAACGGCACGTTCGCCTGAGCGGGATGGAACGTTCATCCTCCGCTCTGTCGTTCGGCGATGCGTCCATACGGGCTATCGGAGTTTAATTCAAGGCTTTTAGCCGCGCATGGCCCGGAAAATCAGAATCGATTTCGCTGGGGATCATGCGCAAAATCCCAGGGTTCCGCAGCGTGCTTTGCGCGTCCAGGAAGGCGCCCGGCGCTGTAGGCAAAGGGTGTTCCGGCACCGACATCATATTCGCCGGGCAAAGAAAAAGGCCGGCGGGAGGAGGTGCCGGCCTTTTCCTGTTCCGAGCCAGCGGGAGGAGGTGCTGGCTGGTCATCCCGGAGAGCAGAGGGAGGAGATTCCACCCGCCGGGTATTCGCTTGGACCACTATATCTCACATAATCCTGTTCGAAGAAATGCGACCTTTTGTTGCATCTTCGAACTATGCGCAAATATTAGGCGATCTTAACTTCCTTCATCGCCTTCTCGAAGGCGGTCTTGATCGGCTTGGAGACGTCCTCGGCCGCCTTGGAGGCGACGGTCTGGAAATCCTTTGCCTGCTCGACAGTCATCTCGACCTGCTTGCGCAGGAATGCGGTCTGCAGTTCGACAACTTCCGACAGCGACTTGGCGCCGATCAGAGCTTCGAAATGCGACAAGCCGGCTTCAGTATTGGCGCGCAGAGCGGCAATGGTCTTGAGCGACAGGTCGTTGGAAACGGTCTTGGCGGTCTCAAAGGTGGACTCAAGAGCCTTCTGGGTGTCTTCGGCGCCGGTCTTCAGCTTGGCATAGGCCTCTTTCGACTGCTCGACGCCCTTTTCGGCGAAAGCACGGATCTGGTCGGTGGCCTTGGAAGCGTCGAAGCTCGGGAATTCAACGTTCTCGATAGTATCAGCGGTCTTGGTCCTGGACAATTTTCCATCCTTTGCAGTGGCAGCGGCTTCGATAGGAAAGCCGTCTCGTTCATGTATGACGGCAATATAAAGGCAAATCTTGTGCATTGCAATATCTTTGTTGCAGCGCACCATAAATTTTCTCTCCCAGCGTTAACCACGCGCCCAGAGATTCCGGCGGTTGCACGCTATGGCTTGTGGACCTTCGCGCCGTCGGCTTTTATTAACAAAGCGTTAACTGCAAACTGCCCGCCTCGTAAGGGTTCCCAAAGCGCATGCCGTCTGAAAACTACTCCTTCCTCGACGTCGCCGTGCTCGACGCGGTCCGCCAGCGCTTTGCCGCCGGCGACGCGATCGCCCTTTTGTCGGCAGACCTCGAACAGGTGATCTGGGCCAACGGACCAGGGGCAGCGGTGTTCGGCTACCCCGACATCGAGGCGATCATCGGCGCCTCGGCCGGCTTGCCGCCGATCGCGAGGCGCCAGATCATGGCGACAAGCGGTTTTCCACAGATCGGCCGCGACCGCGCCATCACGGTGCGGCTGGCAACCGGGCTGACCAGCCGCGCGGTTGGCTTTCTGGCCAGCGCGGTGACAATGCCTGACGGCGAAAACGCCATCATGCTGGCGGTGCCGGCGACGCAGACCGGCTCGCGCAGCGCCGCCGAGCTTGCCGCTCGGGCCATCAGCGGCTTTACCGAAGACGGTCATTTCATCGCCTTCGTCGATGCCAACGGCAACATAGAGGCCGCTTCCGATGGTTTTTCGGCACTCGGCATCCTGCCCGAAACGCTGACAGCACTTGTCGCCGATGTTGCGAACGAGAGCGGTCGCGTCGTCAAACGCCTCGTTCCTGGCGGCACCGCTTCCTACCCGGCCGGCCTCGCCCGGCTGACTGACGAGCGGCACCTGCTGGTGGTGATCGACGAGAACCAGCTGGACTCCGAAGCAGCCCCTGCTGGCGTGCTCAGCGCAGGGGCGGCGGCCGATGCCGCAGTCCCGCCAAAAGCACAACAGGACAACCCGCCGGCAACAGTCGCGAAAACGGCTGCGGCAGTGCAGACAGTTGCGGCAGCCGACGAAGACACTTCGCTGTCGGCGGAGCATGACGTTCCCGATTCCACCGGGCCCGATTCCACTGGGCTCGATTCGACCGGATCTCATTCAACTGCGCCTGATTCAACCGAGCAGGGTCCGGAAGCGGCCGGCGGGATACCTCAACAGCATGACCATTGGTATTTCAGCGCCAGCGAGGAGGAGGCGCAAAAGCCGGGACCGGATGCATCCGGTCCTGTCGAGGCGGATGCTTCGGCGGAAAGCTTCGCACAAAATGCCGTCAGGGCCGCCTCCCCGGTCAAAAATGCCATCCCCTCGATCGACCGCGCGGCGGCGCCCCTGCGTTTCGTCTGGCGCACCGACGCCGAGGGCAAATTCAGTGCGCTGTCGCCGGAATTCGCGGAACTCGTCGGCAAGCCTGCCGCCGATGTGATCGGCCGGCGCTTCAGGGACGTCGCGGCCACCTTCGACCTCGATGCGACCGGCGACATCGCCGGCCTGCTCGACCGACGCGATACCTGGTCCGGCCGCTCGGTGCTGTGGCCGGTCGCCGGCACCGATTTCAAGATACCCGTCGACCTGGCGGCGCTGCCCATCTACGGCCGCAGCCGTGCCTTCGAAGGCTTTCGCGGTTTCGGCGTTGCTCGCACCGGCGATGCGGTGGTCGATCCGGAAGCGATCGGCATGGCGCTTGTCGCCAATGCCGACGTCCCCGTGGCCGTCGAGCCGGAAGTCGCCAAAACGCCTGACGAAACCGACCCGTTCCAAGGCGAGGTGCCGGCGCTGACCATCGTGCCGAAGCCGGAGCGGCGCTTAGCCGACAAGGTGATCCGGTTGGCGGAGCACAGGCAGCCGGCCAACGACAAAGGCCTGTCGACGCTGGAACGCAGTGCATTCCGTGAGATCGGCGAGCGGCTCAAGAAGGACAATCCCCCGACCGAACAGCCCGCTGCCGCAATTGCGGCAGAGCCGGCTGCGGCGGAACCGACCGAAACCGATGTCGAAGACGAGAAGGATGTCGCAAGGCTCGACGGTGAGCAGCCGCAAGCAACCGTGTCCGACCTCTCAGGCTCGCTGCTCGACTATGCCGACCGGGACTACGTCGCCGACGATGGCGACGGTGCGCCGGTCTCCGAGCCGGACAAACCGGCGCAGGAGATCGCTGAGCCCACCGATGCCGCCAGTCGATCGATCGCCGAAGACGCCGACAGCACGACGGCCGCCGATTTCCGCGATGCAGAAGACAGCGAGGACTGGGCGCGACCCGATGGCGGCGAAACCGGTTCGCCAACCGATGGCATCGGCGATGCCGGCGACGTCGAGCCGGCGACGGTCGAGCGGCCGCGCCTGCCGGTGCCGCCGCTCAAGCTCGAAGGGTTCGTGCCGTCGGCTTTTTCGACCGCGGACGACAACAAGGCTCCGGACATCTCGATCCTCGGCAAGCTGCCGGTGCCGCTGCTGATCCATTCCGGCGACGATCTTCACTATGCGAACGAGGAATTCCTCAGCCTGACCGGCTATGACACGCTCGACCAGTTGGAGGATGCCGGTGGCCTCGACGCGCTGTTTGCCGATCCTTACGACGGCAGCGCCTCCGATGGAACCGACCACGCGCTGCGGTTGAAGACGCGTGACGGTCAGGAGTTCCCGATCGAGGCCATTTTGCGCTCGGTGCCATGGCGTGGCGGCAAGGCGCTGATGCTGGTCGTGCGCCGTTCCGGCGACGACGAGGCAGCAGGTGCCGCCGACGACCAGACGCAGCCGGACACTTCGGAGCTCAAGGCGCGCATTGCCGAGATGCGCACCATCATCGACACCGCGACCGACGGCGTCGTGCTGATCGGCCGAGACGGAACGATCCGCTCGATCAGCCGACCGGCGGAGGCGCTGTTCGGTTTCGACAGCGACGAGGTGACCGGAAAACCCTTCGTCTCGCTGTTCGCGATCGAAAGCCAGCGCGCCGCGCGAGACTATCTCGACGGATTGTCCGAGCCCGGCGTGGCGAGCGTGCTCAACGACGGCCGCGAGGTGATCGGACGCGAGGCGCAGGGGCGCTTCATTCCGCTGTTCATGACCATCGGCAGGCTGCCCAACGACAGCGGTTTCTGCGCGGTGGTGCGCGACATCACCCAGTGGAAGCGGGCCGAAGAGGATCTGACCCAGGCGCGCGCCGTGGCCGAGCGCGCTTCCTCGCAGAAGACCGACTTCCTCGCCCGCATCAGCCACGAAATCCGCACGCCGCTCAACGCCATCATCGGCTTCTCCGAACTGATGGTCGACGAGAAATTCGGACCGGTCGCCAATGACCGCTACCGCGACTATCTGCGCGACATCAACCGATCGGGCAACCATGTGCTCGACCTGGTCAACGATCTGCTCGATATTTCGAAAATCGAGGCCGGCCAGCAGGAGATGGCCTATGAGGCAGTGTCGCTCAACGACACGCTGGCCGAGACGGTGGCGATGATGCAGCCGCAAGCCAACCGCGAACGCGTCATCATCCGCTCCAGCTTCGCCTCCCGGCTGCCGGAAGTGGTGGCCGATCTGCGCAGCGTGCGCCAGATCGCGCTGAACATCCTGTCGAATGCCATCCGCTACACGCAGGCCGGCGGCCAGGTGATCGTATCGACAGCCTACGAGAACTCCGGCGACGTGGTGATGCGCGTGCGCGACACCGGCATCGGCATGAGCCAGTCCGAGATCGAGCAGGCGCTCAAGCCGTTCAAGCAGCTCAACGCGCTTAAGCGCGGGCGCGGCGACGGCACCGGTCTCGGGCTGCCGCTGACCAAGGCCATGGTCGAGGCGAACCGGGCCCGGTTCACCATCAACTCGACACCCGGCGAGGGCACCTTGGTCGAAGTCGCCTTCCCGTCGACCCGCGTGCTGGCGGATTAGGGCAGCAGATCTTCAATCGTCCGTGTCGCCGCTCTATCTCTTTGTTTGAGCATCGGATTTTCCCAAAACCGGTGCCCACTTTTGGGTCCGATGCTCTATCTCTTTGTTTGAGCATCGGATTTTCCCAAAACCGGTGTCCACTTTGGCTCATGCTCGGCACACAAAAGAAAGGCGTCCAACAGGACGCCTTGAATGATTGCTGTACATCGGGGCTTGAGCGAATTCAGATCCTCTGGGGATTTAGAGGAACGGGATTTCTCCCTCAAGTTACGCACGACTATCGATGTCGGCCCTTAACAAAACCTTACCGGCACCGCGAAAAATTTACCAATGTGTACCACTCATGAAATCTAGGTAAATTCGAGCGAGATATTTCGTTAACCGTGCTCGACTCCGTTTGAACGCGTGACGGATCGCATGTCCTGGACCTCGAGAAACTAATCGGCCAGCTGCGGCAGGTCGCGGAACAGCTCGAGCGCTTCGGGATTGGCCAGCGCCTCCTTGTTCTTGACGGCACGGCCATGCACCACGTCGCGCACCGCAAGCTCGGTGATCTTGCCCGATTTGGTGCGTGGAATGTCGGCGACGGCGACGATTTTACCCGGGACGTGGCGCGGGCTCGCGCCGCTGCGGATTTTCGCGCGGATGCGTTTTTCCAGCTCGGCGTCGAGTTCAACGCGGGCCGCCAGCCGCACGAACAGCACGACCCGCACATCATTGTCGAAATCCTGGCCGATGCACAGCGCTTCCAGGATTTCCGGCATTTGCTCGACTTGGTTGTAGATTTCCGCCGTGCCGATCCGCACACCGCCCGGGTT
Source organism: Mesorhizobium sp. WSM4814 (assembly GCF_055811595.1). Classification (NCBI taxonomy): domain Bacteria; kingdom Pseudomonadati; phylum Pseudomonadota; class Alphaproteobacteria; order Hyphomicrobiales; family Phyllobacteriaceae; genus Mesorhizobium; species Mesorhizobium sp. WSM4814. The sequence goes on along the minus strand of NZ_JBVVQT010000001.1, from coordinate 619,075 downwards.
GAGCGTCGCGTCGGAACGGCCGTGGATGACCAGGCCGCAATGGGCGGTCCATTCGGCGAAGTCACCGTGGCACCAGACATTGTCGAAGCGCTCGAAATAGGCGGCGTGGTATTTCTTGCCTTCGGGATCGTTCCAGAAGCCGATCGGCATCGCCGGGAACGCCTTGGTGCAGACGAGCTCACCCTTTTCCTGCCTGAGCGGCTGGCCGTCGTCGTCCCAGACATCGACGGCGAGGCCGAGGCCAGGTCCCTGGATCTCTCCGATCCATACCGGTTGGGTCGGTACGCCGAGCACGAAGCAGGAGACGATGTCGGTGCCGCCGGAGATGGAGGCGAGATGCACGTCTTTCTTGATGCCGTCATAGACGAAGCGGAAATCTTCCGGCGACAGTGGCGAGCCGGTGGAGGAGATCGTGCGCACGCTGGAAAGATCGTGCGTGTTGATCGGCCTGAGGCCGGCCTTGCGCACGGAATCGATGAATTTGGCCGAGGTGCCGAAATAGGTCATCTTCTCGGCGTCGGCGAAGTCGAACAGCACGTTGCCGTCAGGGTAGAAGGGCGACCCGTCATAAAGCAGAAGGGTTGCGCCCGACGCCAGGCCGGAGACCAGCCAGTTCCACATCATCCAGCCGCAGGTGGTGAAATAAAAGAAGCGGTCGCCGTCGAGCAGGCCGGCGTGGAGCCGTTCTTCCTTGACATGCTGGATCAGCGTTCCGCCGGCCGAATGGACAATGCATTTAGGGATGCCGGTCGTTCCGGAAGAAAACAGGATGTAGAGCGGCTGCGCGAACGGCAACCGTTCGAAGGTGACCGACTTGGCAGCGAAGGATGAGAGCGCCTCGTCCAGCGCAGTCGCCTTCTCGATGGTCGCCGCCACGTCGGTCGACGTGCCGAGATAGTCGACGATCAGGATCTTGCGGACGGTGACGAGCTTTGCCGCAACCGCCGCGATCTTGTCGGCAACCTCGATCGCCTTGCCATTGTACCAGTAACCGTCGGGCGCGATGAAGACGACAGGCTCGATCTGACCGAACCGGTCCAGAACGCCCTGTTCGCCGAAATCGGGAGAGCAGGACGACCACACGGCGCCGATCGAGGCTGTCGCCAGCATTGCCGCGACCGTCTCCGGCATGTTGGGCATCATGGCGGCGATGCGGTCGCCCTTTTTCACCCCGAGCGACAGGAAAAGCTGCTGCAGCCGCGAGGTCAGCGCATGCAACTCGTTCCAGGAGAGCCGGCGCTCGACCTTGTCCTCGCCGCGAAAGACGATGGCGTCACCGAGCCCGGTTTTTTTCAACAGGTTCTCGGCGAAGTTAAGCTTGGCGTCCGGAAAGAAGGCGGCGCCGGGCATCTTCTCGCCATCGACAAGTACGCGCTCGCTGCCACTGATCCCGCCAGCGGCGCCCCCATTGGCGCCCCCATTGGCGCCCTTGTCGCCGACGATCCCGCAAAACTCCCAGACCAGGCTCCAGAACGCCTCGCGATCGTCGATCGACCAACGATGAAGATCGCCGTAGGAGGAAAAAAACCTGCCGGTTGCGGCCGCCGCGGCCTGCATGAAGGCGGTCATCGGCGCCGCGTCGATCTGGTCTTTGGTCGGTATCCAGAGCGGTGCGTCGCCAGCCATGATCGTTCCTCCTTAAAGCACGTTACGCTTGAAGAGATTCACGCGACGCGCTTTAGACTTTTGTTATTATCATGTCGTTATCCAAAAACGTTGCGCATTTTGGCGACATGCATTGGAATCGCTTATGCATATCGCAGCGCAGCAGAGCAAGATTTTGTTCGGCCGAGCGACGCGGATGTGCGCAAATGCCATCGCTGGGCCATAAAGACTTGAAATGCGTCAGCCCTAAGTCGTAGGTAAACGACTGGGGTTACACCCGTCGGGCGATTTTTTGTCGGAACGGAAGCATACGGGGCGACATGCCATCACCTTTGATCCGGCGCGGAATATGGGCGATCGGTGTTGCCGTGCTCGTCATCGCGCTGGCCGTTGCCGCCCTGCCGCTCGTCGCCTCGACCCGTATCGTGCGCGACCGCATCGCCTGGGAAATGAGTGCGTGGAGCGGTTTCAGGGTCACCATCGACGGCGCGCCACGGATCGAAGTCTGGCCGAATTTCCGTGCCATCCTGGCCGACGTGACGCTTTCGCAATGGACAGAGACCGACGCGCCGCCGGTGATCGAGGCTGAACGGGTCGAGGTCAATCTCTCCGCCATGGCGGCATTGCGTGGCAATGTGGTGTTCTCGACGGCGCGGCTGATCCGGCCGACGATCAGGGTTCAACGCGCAGCACATGGATTTTTCCTGCCCGCCCTGCCTTCGGGCGGGCGCATCACCCGGTCCATCGACATCGCTCGCGCCGTTGTCAGCGCCAATCCAGCCAAGCCGGACCTCAGCAAGCTGCCGGCTGATCCGTTCGGCACCGTGGAGTTCAGGAACGGCCGCGTGGTGACCTCCGTCGATGGTAAGGACGCTGAGATACTGAGCAGCCTGAGCGGCCAGGCGAACTGGGCCGCAATGAACAGCAATGCGACGCTGTCGGCGACCGGGATCTGGCGCGGCGAAAGCGTCGCCGTGGATGCCGCATCGTCAAACCCGCTGGTGCTGTTTGGCGGAGGTGCGGCGCCGATGACGCTTTCCTTCAAGGCGGCCCCTGCCGGTTTTTCGTTCGACGGCGTGGCCAGCATGTCCGAGAACGCCTATTTCGACGGCCAGGCAAAATTTGCCGCACCCTCGCTCAGGCGCGCGCTCGAATGGTCGCGGGCCGGCATCGCGCCGGGCGCAGCAATTGGCTCGGTTTCCGTTTCCAGCAAGCTCACGGCGACCTCCGGCCGCATTAAATTCGAAAACACCGAGATCGCCCTGGACGACAATCCGGGAATGGGTGCGCTGGATTTCTCCTTTGGCGAGGCGCGGCCAGTGATCGCCGGTACGCTCGCCTTCGAGACGCTCGACCTGCGGTCGTTTCTCTCCGCCTTCGCACCCCTGGCGCCCGCGAACGGCGCTGGCCCCGGCGAAATCGACATAAGCGTCGCCGACCGCATCGATCTCGATCTCAGACTGTCGGCAGCGCAGGCCACCGCAGGCGCCATCCAGCTTGCCGACGTCGCCGCCGCTGCCCAGGTCAAGAACGGCCTTGCCGTCTTCGATATTTCCGATGCATCGGCCTTTGGCGGCAACATCCAGAGCAGCCTTCGTTTTGACCGCAAGCCGGAAGGCACGCAGGTCGAGATCAGGCTGCTCGCCTCCGACATCGACGGCGGCGCTTTTGGCACCGCAGCCGGAATGACGCGACTGGTGCCGATTGGCACGGGAACCGTTTCGGTCATCCTCAAGGGGCCGGGCAGAACCTGGGATTCCATTTTCGAAAATGCCGACGGCTCGGTTTCGGCGAAATTCGGCCAAGGCGCGTTGAGCCGGTTCAACCTGCCGGCGTTTCTCAAACACAATGAACAGGGCGGGTTCTTCGCGCTCGATGATGTCTCCGACGGAACGCTGCCGATCGACGGGGCCGAACTCAAGGCGAGCATTTCGAACGGTGTGGCGAAGATCGACAAGGCCGAAGCGAATTCGGCGAAGTACAAGATCTGGCTTTCCGGCATCGCCTCCTATGCCGGGCGCGGACTGGCGCTGTCCGGCGGCATCATTCAGGCGGACCAGCCAGCCACGCAGACAAATAGCCAAGGTCCCAACCAGTCTTCGTTCTTCATCGGCGGAACGTGGAGCACGCCGTTCATTTCGCCGATAAGCCGCGGGGTATCCGGCGAGTAGCCAACGAAGCTGCTGCGGTCGTCGTCAGAAGTGCTTCCTGCCGGCTTTTGCTGCTGCCGCCCCTTTCGTCACCCACGCTGAGCGGCCTGCTCGTCGCGCTGGCGCTGGACCTCGCGCCGCTTGTTGGCGAGCGACGCGATGATGACGCCGACCGCCACAACCGCGATCAGGATGGTGCAGGCGGCGTTGATCTCGGGCGTCACACCGAGACGAACCTGGCTGTAGATCTTCATCGGCAGCGTGGTGGCGCCAGGCCCTGAGGTGAAGCTGGCGATGACCAGATCGTCGAGCGACAGTGTGAACGCCAGCATCCAGCCGGACACGATCGCCGGCATGATGACCGGCAGCGTGATCTGGAAGAAGGTCTTCACCGGCGGCGCGCCAAGATCCATCGCGGCTTCTTCGAGCGAGCGGTCGAACGTGATCAGGCGCGACTGCACGACGACGGCGACGAAGCACATGGTCAGGGTGATGTGGGCAAGCGTGACGGTGACAAAACCGCGGTCGAGACCGACGGCGACAAAGAGCAGCAGCAGCGACAGGCCGGTAATGACTTCCGGCATGACCAGCGGCGCAAAGACCATGCCGGAAAACAGCGTCCGGCCCTTGAAGCGCGTGTAGCGCGTCAAGGTGAGAGCCGCCAGCGTGCCGAGCACGGTCGCCACGGTGGCCGAGATGACGGCGACACGGGCCGTTACCCAGGTGGCGTCCATGAGACCCTGGTTGTGGAACAGCGAGACGTACCATTTGGTCGAGAAGCCGCCCCAGACGGTGACAAGTTTCGATTCGTTGAAAGAGAAGACGACGAGCAGGACGATCGGCAGGTAAAGAAAGGCAAAGCCGAGCACGATCGAAGTGATGTTGAAGCGGCTCCAGGTCGGGTTCATCTGTCCTGCTCCTGGGCGCGGGCCTGGGCCCGCTGGAAGAGCATGATCGGCACGATCAGCAGCAACAGCAGGATGACGGCGACGGCCGAAGACACCGGCCAGTCACGATTGGCGAAGAACTCGTTCCACAGCGTCTTGCCGATCATCAGCGTCTGTGAGCCGCCGAGCAGGTCGGGAATGACGAATTCGCCGACGGCGGGGATGAACACCAGCAGGCAGCCGGCGATGACGCCGGGTAGCGACAGCGGAAAGGTGATCTTCCAGAAGGCGCTGGTCGGTGGGCAGCCGAGATCCTTGGCTGCCTCGATCAGCGAATAATCCATCTTTTCCAGCGACGAATAGAGCGGCAGCACCATGAACGGCAGGTAGGAATAGACGATGCCGATGAAGATCGCCGTATAGGTGTTGAGGATGATCAGCGGCTGGCTGATTACGCCGGTGGCGAGCAGCAGCTGGTTGAGCAGCCCCTCAGGCTTGAGGATGCCGATCCAGGCGTAGACGCGGATCAGGAACGAGGTCCAGAACGGCAGGATCACCAGCATCAGCAAAGTCGGGCGCAGCACCGCCGGGGCGCGCGCCATGCCGTAGGCGATCGGGTAGCCGACAAGCAATGTCAGCACCGTCGAGATGGCGGCGACGATGACGCTGGTCACATAGGCGTTGACGTAGAGCGCGTCCTGCGTCAGCCATGTGTAGTTGTCGATGCTGAGCTCATTCAGCTGGGCGAAGAAACCGGCAAGGCCGTCGCCGAAGCCGAGCACCGGCGTGTAGGGCGGTATGGCGATCGCGGTCTGCGACAGCGAGATCTTGAAGACGATGACGAACGGAACAAGGAAGAAAAAGACCAGCCATAGATACGGGATGAGGATGACAAGACGGCCAACGAAGGCCTCTCCCAGCCTGGCCAGGGCGGATTTGTCGGCAGCGGTGGCTCGAGAGCTTGTTGCAGCGGTGACAGCGGCATTCGACATGGCCGCCCCTATCGCGTCAGCACGACGCCGGCATCCGGCCGGAACGACACCCAGGCACGGTCGTTCCAACTCAGCGGATCCTCGGTGATGCGGGCCGCGTTCATCGTGCTCGCTCGCACCACCTGGCCGTCGTCCAGCCTGACGTGATAGACGGTCATGTCGCCGAGATAGGCGATATCGTAGACCTCGCCCTCGATGGCGTTGACGGCGCCGGCCGGTCTCGTCGACGATATCCTGATCTTCTCCGGCCTGATGGCGAAGGCGACGGCCGCGCCAGTTGCGGCATCGCCGGCATGCTCGGTGCGGATGGTGATGCCGTTGCCGGCATCGATGCTTGCCGCGCCCGCCTCGCCATGCGCAATCTTGCCTTCGAACATATTGACGTTGCCGACAAAGCCGGCGACGAAACGGGAGCCCGGCGCCTCGTAGACTTCCGCCGGCGTCGCCACCTGCATCACCTCGCCCTTGTCGATGATGGCGATGCGGTCGGCCATGGTCATCGCCTCTTCCTGGTCGTGGGTGACGACAACGAAGGTGAGGCCGAGTGACTGCTGCAGATCCATCAGCTCGAACTGCGTTTCCTCGCGCAGCTTCTTGTCCAGCGCGCCCAGCGGCTCGTCGAGCAGCAGCACCTTCGGCCGCTTGGCGACCGAACGGGCAAGCGCGACGCGCTGGCGCTGGCCGCCGGACAATTGGTGCGGCTTGCGCTTGGCGAACTGCTCTAGCTTGACCAGCTTCAGCATCTCTCCAACGCGCGCCGCGATCTCGGGCTTCGGCATGCCGTCCTGCTTGAGGCCGAAGGCGATGTTATTTTCGACCGTCATATGCGGGAACAGCGCATAGGACTGGAACATCATGTTGACCGGCCGCCGGTATGGCGGGATGCCGCGCAGATCCTGGCCGTCGAGCAGGATGCGGCCGGCGGTCGGCTCCTCGAAACCGGCGAGCATCCGCAGAAGCGTCGACTTTCCGCAGCCGGATGCGCCGAGCAGGGCAAAGAACTCGCGCTCGAATATCGTCAGCGACAAATTGTTGACGGCAGTGAAGTCACCGAACTTCTTGGTGACCTTGTCGAACTGGATGTACGGCTTGGCGTTCGGATCGTTCCATGGCGCGAAATCCCTGCGGATGCTGCCAAGCGATTTCATGTCCCACTCCGTCCTGCGTTCTATCCCCAGAAGACTTGACCCCGGCAGCACCTGCCGGGATCGCTGATTGTCGCTTACTGCCCGGTGACGATCCTGGTCCAGGTGCGGGTGACGACGCGCTGGGTCTTGGAATCGTAGGGGGTGATGGTGAACAGTTTCGCCAGCGTCGCCTCGTCCGGGTAGATCGCCGGATCCTCGAGTATCTCCTTGTCGATGAACTGCTGCGACGCCTTGTTGCCATTGGCGTAGAAGACGAAATTGCTCGCCTTGGCGATGACTTCCGGCTTCATCATGTAGTTCAGGAATTCATGCGCCTCGGCGACATGCGGCGCGTCGGCCGGGATCGCCATCTGGTCGAACCACATTTCGGCGCCTTCCTTCGGCACGGAATAGGCGATCTCAACGCCCTGGTTTGCTTCCGTCGCACGGTCGCGTGCCTGGAACACGTCGCCCGACCAGCCAACGGCCAGGCAGATGTCGCCATTGGCCAGCGCGTTGATATATTCAGACGAGTGGAACTTGCGGATGTAAGGCCTGACCTTCAGCATCACTTCTTCGGCCTTGGCGAAATCGTCCGGCGACGTGGTCTCGGGATCGATGCCCAGATATTTGAAGGCGTTCGGCAGGATGTCGCTCGGAGAATCGAGGACATAGACGCCGCAATCCTTCAGCTTGGCCAGCTTTTCCGGGTTGAAGAACACGTCCCAGCTGTCGATCTTGTCGGTGCCGAGCGCTTCCTGCACTTTCTTGACGTTATAGCCGAGGCCGACCGTGCCCCACATGTAGTTGATCGAATATTCGTTGCCGGGATCGTACTTGGTCGTGCGCTCCGAAACGACGTCCCACATGTTGGAAATGTTGGGCAGCTTCGACTTGTCGAGCTTCTGGAACACCCCTGCCTGGATCTGGCGTGCGAGGAAATTGGCGGTCGGTACGACAACGTCGTAGCCGCTGCCGCCGGCAAGCAGTTTCGTCTCAAGCAGCTCGTTGGAATCGAAGGTGTCGTAGGTGACCTTGATGCCCGTTTCCTTGGTGAAGTCGTCGATGATCGAGCTGTCGATGTAATCCGACCAGTTATAGACGTTGACGACGCGGTCCTGGGCATGAGCGCCGAGGGTGAAAAGCGCCAGAAATGCCGAGGTCGCCGAAAGCCAGAATGCTTTGCGGATCATGCGTCTCTCCTTTGATGAGTGTTCCATCGCCAGCTCGTCGCAGGGCTGCGCGGCTGGGCGTTTGCTTCAGATTATTGGGCTTTCCGACAAGCGACAAGCGCGAACCGCCAACACGACAGCGGTTCGATGCGCAACGGCCGAGCCCCCCGTTTCCATGTCGTGATCCAGGTGGCATTCCGGCGCCGTCAAAGGCTCTCGCCACGGCGCGGGCAGGGATACGACGATGTTGTCCGGTCTCGGTCGGGCCGGAGGGGAGACTTGGCAAGATGAGCCTGTCTTGTTGTTGCCGTATTGACAGCCTGCCCGCGCGGCTGCGCCATTGTCAATGGCTCATCTCGCTTTGGCGCGTGCGCTGCATCAATTAGGCGACGGGATACCGGTGACACCCGGCCGCACCGGCCGCGTCTGACGCTTGAATTCGAGCCCGATATGGACGAGCAGCGCCGTGACCACGACCGTTCCGCCAAGGATGGTGCGTCCGGACGGCACCTCGGAATGGATGAGCCAGACCCAGATCGGGCCGAGGATCGGCTCGAAAGTACCGAGCAGTGCTGCGACTGCAGCCGGGACGAGCCGGGCACCGGTGGCGAAGAAGGCAAGGCCGAGACCGAGATTGACCACGCCGAATGCAAACAGGAAACCCATGTCGCTGCTGGAAACGCCGAATTGCGATGCCTGCGACGCCGCGAATGCGGCGGCAATCATCGTGCCGAGGCAGGTCGCCGGCGTCATGCGCACATGGGCAAAGCGTCGCGTGATGACCGTGGCGATCGAAAACATCACGGCGATGAGCAGCGCCAGGCCGTCACCGATGGGCGACACCGCGCCGTCGAGCGATTCCGATACCATGATGGCAACGCCGGCAATGACGGCGGCAATCGCCACCCAGGTCGCCAAGGCCACCCGTTCGCGAAACAGCACCCAGGCAAACAGCGCCGCCAGGAGCGGCACGCCGGCCTGCATCAAAAGGATGTTGGCGACAGTGGTGTAGGCAAGCGCCACGACGAATGAGGTCGATGCGGTGGCGAAGCAGAACGCCACGGCAAGGCCGGGCAGGCCCATGCCGCGGAACAACCTCACCGTGCCGTGCCAGCCGTCGCGCCAGACCATGAAGCAGATGAGGAAGGCGGCGGCCCAGACCGAGCGCCAGAACACCACCGTCCAGCTGTCTCCGGCGTCGATGAAACGGGCGATGGCGCCACCGAAACTCCACATCAGCGCCGACAGGAAAATCAGCAGGAAGCCGACACGCTCGTCACGCGGCGAGACGACAGGCGAAACGGCTAACGGTGATGATGATATATCGGTCATGATTGCGACTGTCGGCGATTTCGAGGCAACACGATGCACAGCGGACGACAGAAACGTGCCACATTCGCCTAGCGCAAAGGCAGCGGCGGAGCGTGGTCCACCGGGCAGCGATGGTTGTGGCAAAGACGGCAGTCGCCTGCCGGGACCTCACTGGAAATCGAAGGCGCTTAGTCCGGTCACCATCTCGTCGAGGCCGAGCGGGCGCGTCACCGGCGGCTCGGCGCGGGCGAGGCAGCCGATGCGTTCGCACAGCCGGCAGGCCGGGCCAACCGGCGTGGCCGGACTTGTGCCCTGGCCGGCTTTTCCGGCCGCAGCGGCAGCCGGCCCCGGCAGTGCCGCGCCATAGACGATCTCGTCACGAAAGCCGATGTCGCAGCCGAGCAGAAGTGCGGTACGGCGCGGGCGCTCCGCAAACGAGCCTTGCGGCCCCTCGAGCGTGCGGGCAACGCAGAGGAATTCGGCGCCGTCGGGCATTTCCACCGCCTCGACGAAGATCTGGCCGGGCTGGGTAAAGGCGGCATGCACGGGAAGTTTTGGACAGCCGCCACCGAAGCGGCTCTGCGGAAAACCCTGGCTGCCAGCCTTGCGGAAGCGGTTGCCGGCGTTGTCGACCTCGAGCATGAAGAACGGCACGCCCGGCGTGCCCGGCCGCTGCAGCGTGGTCAACCGGTTCGCCGCCTGCTCGAAGGAGACGCCGAAGCGCGAGCGCAGCACGTCGATGTCGTAACGCGCGCGTGTGGCGGCTGCGTGAAAGGATTGATAGGGCATCATCAGCGCGTGGGCAGCGTAGCGGCCAAGCTCGAAGCGGGCGAGCCGGCGGGCCTCATCCGTGGTCAGCTTCAGCGCCTGGATCTCGCTTGCCACGGCGACCGTCATGCGGATCAGGCAGGCCTCCATCGCCACCTCGCGCAACTGGTCGAACGGCGACAGGCGCTCGGACAGGAACAGACGCTGCGAATGGCGGTCGTAGCGGCGGCGCCAGTTCGGCATGGTGGCGACCGGCAGCACCTTGACGACGATGCCGTATTCGCGCTTCAGCCAGGCCTTCAGCGCACCGAGCAGGTCGTCGCCGGGATCGAGCACCGAAATGAATGCCTCGGCCTCCTCTTCCAGCGCGGCAAAATGGTTCGGACGGCGCTCGAAAATCTCGTGCACCTCGTCGATCGGCAAGCGGGCGCCGGACAGCGCCGTCGCTTTGCCCTCACGCGCCAGGAGTTCGTTGAGGTCGGAAAGGCGCTCGGCCTGCTCGCGATAAGCGCGAAACAGTTTTATCACCGCGGCGGAAGCGTTGGGCGCCGCCTCGGCAAGCTCGATCAGCTCCTGGTCACCAGGCAATTCGCCGACCAGCAGCGGATCTGAAAACACTTCCTTCAGGGCGGTGACCGACCCCCTCGCCTCGCCCTGCAATTCATGCGGGTCGACCTTGTAGACAGATGCCAGCTTGAGGATCAGCTGAACCGTCAGCGGCCGCTGGTTGCGCTCGATGAGATTGAGGTAGGACGGCGAGATGCCAAGACCTTCGGCCATCGCCGTCTGGGTCAGGCCCTTGGCGCTGCGGATGCGGCGGATGCGCGGCCCGGCGAAGATTTTTTGATCGGCCACTCGGCTGTCCTTGACAGAATTTACATGACTCCCGCGCGGCGCTGCCATGCCGGCCTTTTACAATCATGACAGATTTACAGCGCCTGACTGTCAAACGCAACACAGGTTTTCCCTTATTTTCCAGCCAATCCTCTGGTTCTCCTCGCCTGGCCCGCGTCAAAATGTAAATGCTGTCATATCAAAACGGCGCAGAAATTTTCATGAGGCGGCGTTTCTATCCCAACAACGATCTGTCGGAGCGACCAATGACTGATTTTTACAACCTCGTCCCCTCGGCGCCGGAAGGCCGCTTCGACGGCATCGAGCGGCCCTACTCGCCGGACGACGTGAAGCGGCTGCGCGGTTCGGTCCAGATCCGGCAGAGCCTCGCCGAAATGGGCGCCAACCGGCTCTGGAAGCTCATCCACGAAGAGGATTTCGTCAACGCGCTCGGCGCCATGTCGGGCAACCAGGCGATGCAGCAGGTCCGGGCCGGGCTGAAGGCGATCTACCTGTCCGGATGGCAGGTCGCGGCCGACGCCAACACCGCATCCGCCATGTATCCGGACCAGTCGCTTTATCCCGCCAATGCGGCGCCCGAACTGGTCAAGCGCATCAACCGCACCCTGCAGCGCGCCGACCAGATCGAGACCTCCGAAGGCAAGGGGCTTTCGGTCGACACCTGGTTCGCGCCCGTTGTCGCCGATGCGGAAGCCGGCTTCGGCGGACCGCTCAACGCCTTCGAGATCATGAAGGCCTTCATCGAGGCGGGTGCCGCCGGCGTCCACTACGAGGACCAACTGGCGTCGGAGAAGAAGTGCGGCCATCTGGGCGGCAAGGTGCTGATCCCGACCGCCGCACACATCCGCAACCTCAACGCCGCGCGGCTTGCCGCCGACGTCATGGGCACGCCGACGCTGGTCGTCGCGCGCACCGACGCGGAAGCGGCAAAGCTGCTCACCTCCGACATCGACGAGCGCGACCGGCCCTTCGTCGACTATGGCGCCGGCCGTACGGTGGAGGGCTTCTATCAAGTCAGGAACGGCATCGAGCCCTGCATCGCACGGGCCGTCGCCTACGCGCCCCACGCCGACCTGATCTGGTGCGAAACCTCCAAGCCCGATCTGGCGCAGGCCAAAAAGTTCGCCGAGGGCGTGCACAGGCACCATCCCGGCAAGCTTCTCGCCTATAATTGCTCGCCGTCGTTCAACTGGAAGAAGAACCTCGACGATGCCACCATCGCCAGGTTCCAGAAGGAACTCGGCGCCATGGGCTACAAGTTCCAGTTCATCACGCTGGCCGGTTTTCACCAGCTCAATTTCGGCATGTTCGAACTCGCCCGCGGCTACAAGGCGCGTCAGATGGCGGCTTATTCCGAACTGCAGGAGGCTGAATTCGCGGCGGAAGCCCACGGCTACACCGCGACCAAGCACCAGCGCGAAGTCGGCACCGGCTATTTCGACGCCGTGTCGATGGCGATCACCGGTGGCCGGTCTTCGACCACGGCCATGCATGAATCGACCGAGCACGCCCAGTTCAAACCGGCGGCGGAATAGCACGAACGCAACAAAATAGAGGCAACGCCCCAAAAAGGGTAAAAAATACGCAAGGAGAAGACCAATGGCATCGATAAGCCGCGTCAAGGAACGGGCCGAAGAACAGGCCACCACGATGACCGTCGACCAGCAGGCGACCATCCGCATGCTGGCCAACGACCTGCACAGGCTCAACCAGTCGGTGATGAAGGCGGTCGAGGCCGGTGTGTCGGTAGAACTCGTGCGCTCGGCACGGCACCATGGCGGCGACGGCAACTGGGGCGACCTGCTGATCCCGGTCATCGTCACGCAGCGGAGCGTCGGCTGATCGAAATCCGACGAAATCCTGCTGCCGGATGCGGCATCACCTGCGCAGTTCTCTGCGCAGGTGATTTGCACTTGCACAACCAGTTTGCATGCACGGCCAGAAAAGAACTTGCTTTAAATTTTAACCTTTCTTGTGATGTTCTCGACGCCGGCCATTTCAACTTGACATAGGCAGCGATCTCACGGCAATTGTTTCCAAAGTACAACCCTGCATTGAAACCAGCGAGTGCCCGCCCTGCTCATGCGCCCCTTGAATCGCACTGTGAACCAGTTGAGTTTGATGAGCCGGAATGTGGACCCCGAAATGCTCACCGACTTCACCCGCGTGCTCGTCGTCGGAAAATCGCCGGTCAACCGGGTGGTGGTTTCGAAAATCGTCGAACGGTCCGGGCTCAAACCGATCTCGGAATCGCCCGAAACGGCGGCAACGACGCTGCGCTCGCTGATTCCCGGAGCGGTCGTCCTCGATGGCGGAGCCGACAACAAGGACTGCGACGCACTGATGTCGCGTATCGACGCGCTGCGGCGCATCTCGGGCAGATCGCGTCCCTCGGTGATCCTGCTCTCGACCAAGAGCGGCACGCCGGAGAGCCTCGGCCTGTCGAGCGTCGTCGATGCGGTGGTCGTCAAGCCGATCACGACCGAACGGCTGCAGCCGGTGATCGACCATTTGATCGGGCTCGGACGCAACTAGCCGGCGTCCTACCCGGCTCCTTCCTCGCTTCTTGCGATCGGATCTGGATATCCTGTGTCAGTGTGTGACCGCCTGACAGCGAACCCAGTCCGATGTCCTTTTGCAATTGCGACGCATCTGGGATAGCACCATCGAACAAATCCGCAGGCATGTTCCGACTTCGCGACATGGCTGTCGATATTGGCGGATCATGACATGTCCTCAGAACAGACCATCGCCGCGCTTTGCAGGGAACTCGGGCTGCGCATCACCGGTCCGCGCCGCGTCATCATGCGCGTTCTATCCGAATCCAGCGACCATCCGGATGTGGTGGAACTCCATCGCCGTGTTGTCGCCATCGAACCGACGATCGCGCTCGCCACTGTCTATCGCACCGTCAGCCTTCTGCGCGAAAAGGGCATTCTGGAGCGGCACACCTTCGGCGATCGGCGCGCCAGATATGAAACCGTCCCCCGCGAGCATCACGATCATCTCATCAACATCGAGACGGGAGATGTCATCGAGTTCCAGTCGGCGGAGATCGAGCGGCTCCAGGAGGAAATCGCTCGACAGCACGGATTTACGATCATCAGCCACAGACTGGAGATCTACGTGAAGCCGATCCAGAAACAGCGTCGCTCTCGTCAAACCAGAGAATGACCGCCAGTTTCTAAAGCGCGTCGCGTCTGAAGGGATTCATGCGACGCGCTTGAGTTCTTGTTTTATGCATGTCGTTATCCCAAAACCGCTGCGCACCCGCGGGTCAGGCCCGAGGGCATGCTTTTGGGCGACATGCATTAGCCCTCCTCGCCGAGCTCCATTCGGCCCGCTTTGAGTGTGGTGACGACGAAAGCAGCGATGAAGGCGGCAGACAGCATGAGAACGATAGTCGGCGCCGGTGCGCTGTCGATGAAGAAGGACAGATAGACGCCGAGAAACGACGCGGCGACCGCAATCGCCACCGACAGGATCAGCATGGCGCTGAACTGCCTTGTCAGCAGGAAGGCGATGGCGCCCGGCGCGATCAGCATGGCGATGGCCATGATAATGCCGACCGCCTTCAGCGCGCCGACGACGGTGAGCGAGATCAGGCAAAGCAGGCCGTAATGGAGCAGGTTGACCCGAAGACCGACCGCGCGCGCCTGAGCCGGGTCGAAGGCGTGCAGCAGGAAGTCGCGCCACTTGATGCCGATGATGCCGGCCGTAATCGCAGCAATGAGCCCCGTTTCGACGATGTCGCGCAGGCCGATGCCCAGAACGTCGCCGAACAATATGTGGTCGAGATGCACGTCGGACTGAATTTTTACGTAGAGCACCAGGCCGAAGCCGAACATGCCGGAGAAGACGATGCCCATGACCGTGTCCTGCTTGATGCGGCTGTTGTCCTTGAGGAAGCCGGTGGCGAGAGCGCAGACCATCCCGGCGGCGAAGGCGCCGATCGAATAGGGGAATCCGAGGATGTAAGCGATGACCACGCCGGGAAAGACGGCGTGGCTGATGGCGTCGCCCATCAGCGACCACCCCTTGAGAACGAGAAAGCAGGAGAGCAGCGCCGTCGGCACGGCGACCAGCACCGAAGCAATCAGCGCATTGACCATGAAGCCGAACTGGAAGGGGGCAAGCAGTGTATCGAGGATGCTCATAGGCTGGCCTCCAAGGCTCTCGCCGAGCGGCGGCGGGCTGCCAGCATTCCATGCTTGGGAGCGAAGAAGAAGGCAGCGAGAAAGATCAGCGTCTGCAACACGACGATGATGCCGCCGGTGGCGCCGTCGAGGAAATAGCTGACATAGGCGCCGGCGAAACTCGTCGCCGCGCCGATGACGACCGCGATGACGAGCAGGCGCGGAAAGCGGTCCGTCAGAAGATAGGCGGTCGCGCCGGGGGTCACCACCATGCAGATGACCAGGAAGGCGCCGACGGTCTGAAGCGCAGCGACGGTGGAGGCCGATAGCAGCATGAAGAACATGATCTTGAGCGCGCTCGGGTTGAGGCCGATCGAGCGGGCATGGCTCTCGTCGAAGAAGACCACCATCAGATCCTTCCATTTCACCAGCAGGACGGCGAGCGAGACGAAGCCAATGATGGCGAGCTGGAGCGTGTCTTCCGGAGTGATGGCCAGGATGTTGCCGAGCACGATCGTCTGGATATTCACCGAGGTCGGCGACAGCGACACCATGAACAAGCCGAGGCCGAAGAAGGAGGAGAAGATCAGGCCGATGATGGCGTCTTCCTTCAGCTTGGTGCGCTGGTTGAGGAAGAGCATGACCGCGGCGGCGAGCCCGCCGGAGAAGAAAGCGCCGATCGAGAAGGGAAGGCCCAGCATATAGGCGCCGGCGACGCCCGGCACGATCGAATGCGAGAGCGCGTCACCGATCAGCGACCAGCCTTTCAGCATCAGATAGCAGGACAGGAAGGCGCAGACACCGCCGACCAGGGCGGACACCCACATGGCATTGAGCATGTATTCGTAGCCGAACGGCTCGAGCAGGACACTCATTCGTCCGGTTCCCGCATCTTGTGCTGCATGGCTCCGTTCTCTCCGTAGAAGACCAGTGGCCGCTCGTCGTCGGTGATGACGGCAAGGCGGCGCCTGTCGTCATCCTCATGCAGCCCGGCGCCGCCCAGCACGAAATGACGCAAGACGCCGCCGAAAGCCTTTTCCAGGTTCGCCTGCGTGAAGGTCTGGCCTGTCGGCCCGTAGGCAAGGACCGTGTTCCGGAGCAGCACGGCACGGTCGCAGAACTCCGGCACGCTACCCAGATTATGCGTCGAGACCAGCATCACCCGGCCTTCGTCCCGGAGCGCGCGCAGCAGTTCGATGATAGCGTCCTCGGTCCTGACATCGACGCCGGTGAAGGGCTCGTCGAGCAGGATGACGCGCCCGTCCTGCGCCAGCGCCCGAGCGAGAAAGACGCGCTTCTTCTGCCCGCCCGAAAGCTCGCCGATCTGGCGCTTGCGGAAATCGCTCATGCCGACACGCGCAAGCGCTGATGTAACCGCCTCGCGATCAGCCGCCTTCGGCAGGCGCATCATGCCCATATGGCCGTAACGCCCCATCATGACGACGTCCTCGACCAGTACTGGAAAGTTCCAGTCGACCTCCTCGGCCTGCGGCACATAGGCGACGACGTTCTTCCTCAGCGCGGCCGCGGCCGGCTGTCCGAGAACAAGAATCTCTCCCTTTGCCAGCCGCACGAAGCCCATGATGGCTTTGAACAGCGTCGACTTGCCCGAGCCGTTGACACCGACAAGTGCCGTGATCGTGCCTGTCGGAATTTCAAAGCTCGCATCGCGCAGCGCCGTGAGGCCGTTGCGGTAGGTGACGGTCGCGCCGCGGACGGCGAGTCCGCCTCCCGCATCCTGCGACGCGGCGGCAAGAGGCGGAACGGCTTCGTTCATTGCGACAGCCCTGCGGCGAGGCCTTTCTGAATTGTGTCCGACGTCACACGCAGCAGGTCGATATAGGTCGGCACCGGGCCGTCAGCCTCGCTGAGGGAATCGACGTAGAGCACGCCGCCGTAATGGACCCCCGTCTCGCGTGCGACCTGCCGGGCCGGCTTGTCCGACACTGTGCTTTCGCTGAAGACGGCGACGATCTTGTTTTCCCTGACGGCGTCGATCACCTTGCGAACCTGCTGCGGGGTGCCTTGCTGGTCAGCGTTGATCGGCCACAAATAAAGCTCCTTCAGCGCGAAATCGCGTGCGAGGTAGGAGAAAGCGCCTTCGCTCGACACCAGCCAGCGCCTGTCCTGCGGGATCGAGGCAAGCTTATCGCGGATCGGCGCGACGGCCGCCTCTATCTTTGCCTTGTAGGCTTCCGCATTGGCCTTGTAGGTCTCGGCATGCGCCGGATCGTGCTCGACGAAGGCGTCGCGGATGTTGTCGACGTAGATCAGCGCGTTTGTCGGCGACATCCAGGCATGCGGATTCGGTTTGCCGGTATAGGGTCCCTCGGCGATGCTCATCGGCTGGACGCCCTCGGAGACGATGGCGCCGGGCACGTCGCTGAGGTTCTGGAAGAATTTTTCGAACCAGACTTCGAGGTTGAGCCCGTTCCACAGAATGAGCTTTGCGCCCTGAGCCCGCTGAATGTCGCCCGGCGTCGGCGCGTAATTGTGGATCTCCGCCCCCGGCTTGGTGATCGATTCCACGATCGCTGCGTCGCCCGCCACGTTCTTCGCCATGTCGGCGATAACGGTGAAGGTCGTCACGGCCTTGAATTTTTCCTGCGCTTTCGCTGAGCTTGAAGCCACTGCCGCAGCGAAAACCGCAGCCATCAACCCGACGGCAACCCATCGCCCGTATCTCTCGATCATCAAAATCTCCTGTCGCGATTACTCGCATGCCGCGCGGGCGCTGTAACGCCGCGCTTGTGGCATATTCTGCAATTGCGACTGATTTGCAAGTGGAAAACGATTTTACAGCATCGATTGTTCAAGAGCCGCGCGATGGAGGGGCCGCACGATGGAGGGGCCGCACGATGGAGGGTCAGCGACAGCGCGGCTCTTTGGCGGAGCGAACAACAAGGATTGCGACGCGCAATGTCCGGCATCGATACGCCTGCCGCGCACGTCCGGTTCGACGCCGAGACATGCGATCAGCCGGCTTTCCCGATGCTTTCGACCAGCCGGGGCAATTCCGAGAGATTGGCTATCTGGCGGAAGCGAGGCGCGGTGACCGGCGGCTCGACATGTTCCAGAGCCCAGGTCAGTTCATGCGGCACGTGGATGCCCCAACTGCCGGCCTCGATGGCCGGCACCACGTCCGACTTGAGCGAATTGCCGACCATCATGCTTTTTTCGGCGCCATCACCGTGGCGGCTGAAGATGCTGATATAAGTAGCGGGGCTCTTGTCGCTGACGATCTCGACGGCATCGAACAGGTCACCGAGGCCCGATTGCGCCAGCTTGCGTTCCTGATCGAAAAGATCGCCCTTGGTGATCAGCACCAGGCGATACGCATCCGCCAGTTTTTCAACGGTTTCGCGTGCATGAGGCAGCGCCTCGATCGGATGGCCAAGCATCTCGCGGCCCGCGGCGAGAATTTCGGCGATGACCGAGGCCGGCGCGCGGCCGTCGGTAATCTCGATCGCCGTTTCGATCATCGACAGCGTAAACCCCTTGATGCCGAAGCCATAGACGGCGAGGTTGCGCTTCTCGGCCGCCAGCAATCTTGCCGAGATGTGCTCCTCCTCGGCATGATCGGCGAGCAGCGCGGCAAAGCGCTTTTCGGTGATGCGGAAGAACTGCTCGTTCTGCCAGAGCGTGTCATCGGCATCGAAGCCGATCGTGGTCAATTCATGATTGTTCCGCATTCGACGTCTTCAAGCGAGGTCATTGAACTTACGTCGAACCTAAGCTGCCTGGAGCGATTTTCAACTGGCGGGCGAAGGCAGGGCCGGCTCCCCTTCCCTTCCATCACCGGCCCCGGCTATACTCCCAAATCCGCAACCCAATCTGGTGAATGATGCCGCCTGCAAAAAAGGAAGTCCGTCCGTCGAGCCGCGGAGGACGTATCCGCACGCCTGCCTTCGTGAAAAATCAACGTGGTGTGAAAAACTGGAAGGAAGTCGGCGCCTGGCTGGCGTGGCGCGGCATCGAGGATATCGAATGCATCACCCCCGACCAGGCCGGTGTTGCGCGCGGCAAGATGATGCCGTCGAAGAAATTCACCTCCAACACCTCGCTGGCGCTGCCTTCGGCGGTGTTCATGACGACGATCTCCGGCGGCTACCCTGAGAACGGCAACGGCTTCAACTATCCGGAAGACGACGGCGACCTCAAGCTGATGCCGGACCTTTCGACGCTGACCGTGGTGCCGTGGGAAGAGGACCCGACGGCGGCGGTCATCTGCGACCTCGTCCACCAGGACGGCCGCTCGGTCGAGTTCACGCCGCGCAACGTGCTGAAGCGTGTGCTTGCCGCTTACGACAAGCGCGGGCTGAAGCCAGTGGTGGCGCCCGAGATCGAGTTCTACCTGGTGCGCAAGAATCCCGATCCGGACTACCCGCTGACCCCGCCGGTCGGGCGTTCGGGACGGGCGATCGGCGGTGGCGCCGGCTATTCGATTGCCGGCGTCAACGAGTTCGACGAACTGATCGACGACATCTACCATTTCTCCGAAAGCCAGGGCCTGGAAATCGACACGCTGATCCACGAGGAAGGCGCCGGCCAGCTCGAGATCAATCTGCGCCACGGCGATCCGATCGAACTGGCCGACCAGGTGTTCATGTTCAAGCGCACCATCCGCGAGGCGGCGCTGAAGCATGAGATCTATGCCACCTTCATGGCCAAGCCGATCCAGGGGCAGCCCGGGTCGGCCATGCATATCCACCAATCGATCATCGACAAGAAGACCGGCAGGAACGTCTTTTCTGCCGAGGACGGCTCGGAAACCGAAGCCTTCTTTCATTTCCTCGGCGGCATGCAGAAACATGTGCCGAACGCGCTGGTGATGTTTGCGCCCTACGTCAATTCCTATCGCCGGCTGACGCAGTCGGCTTCGGCGCCGGTCAACAACAAATGGGGCTACGACAACCGCACCACCGCCTTCCGCGTCCCGCGCTCCGACCCGGCAGCCAGGCGAGTCGAGAACCGCATCCCCTCCTCAGACGCCAATCCCTATCTGGCGATGGCCGCATCGCTCGCCTGCGGGCTGATCGGCATGACCAACAAGATCAAGGCCGAACCGCCGGTTCTCACCACCGCCAACGCGGCCGAGATCGACCTGCCGCGCAGCCTGCTCGAGGCGGTCGACCTGTTCGAAGCCGACGAGGAACTCTGCACGCTGCTCGGCAAGTCGTTCGCCGCCACCTATGCGGCGATCAAGCGGGCGGAATTCGAGACCTTCATGGAAGTGATCAGCCCGTGGGAGCGGGAGTATTTGTTATTGAATGTGTGAGTGGCGACTTCGTCCCGTGAATGGTGAATGGTGAAATGAACGACGTCTTCGCCGATGGCAAGCGAGCCGCTTCGTCGTCCATTCACCATTCACCATTCACTATTCACCACCGCCGAAAGGCGGTGCAATCCTGACCTACCAATCCTCAATCTCCCCCGGCCGGTCCTGGTATGAGGACACCGCCGGTCCACGGCCCGAATACAAGGCGCTCGACGGTGACCTGAGGTGCGACGTCGTCGTCGTTGGCGGCGGTTTTACCGGCCTGTCGGCGGCGGTGCACCTCGCCAGGGCCGGCAGCAATGTCGTGCTGATCGAAGCGCATCGTTTCGGCGACGGCGCATCGGGCCGCAATGGCGGCCAGCTCGGCACCGGTCAGCGCGCCTGGGCCGAGGAGCTCGAAGCGGAATACGGCTTTTCCCGGGCCAAGGCGCTGTTCGACCTCGCCGAAGAGGCCAAGGCGCATCTCCTCGAATTCGCCGCCGTCAACAAGATCGAGATCGACTACATGCAAGGCCAGATGTCGGTGGCGCACAAGCAGCGCTATGTCGACGACTACAAGGCGCATGCCGAGATCATGGCGAACCGCTTCGGCTATCCGCACATCAGCTTCATGGACGCCAGGGAGACGGCGGAGCGGTTGGGCTCGGCGCGCTATTTCGGCGGCACCCGCGACACCGGCACCGGGCACATCCATCCGCTGAAGCTGGTGATCGGCACGGCAAAAGTGGCGGCGCAGGCGGGCGCGCAGCTGTTCGAGCAGACGCCGGCGACCGCCATCACGTCCGTTGGCGGCAAGGTCAGGGTCACGACGCCGAAAGGCACGATATCAGCCGAGAAATGTCTGATCGGCGTCAACGCCCATGGCGGCACGCTCGAGCCGATCAGCGCCGCGCATATCATGCCGATCGGCTCCTTCATCGGCGCGACGGTGCCGCTTGCGGATTCAAACGTGTTGCCGGGCGGTGAGGCGGTCGACGATTCCCGCTTCGTCGTGCGCTACTTCCGCAAATCGACGGATGGGCGGCTGCTGTTCGGCGGGCGCGAGATCTACGCCGTCAACGATCCGAAAGACATCCATGTCCACATCCGCCGGCAGATCGCCGAGCTTTACCCTGACCTCAGGGATGTCGAGATCACTCATGGCTGGGGCGGCTATGTCGGCATCACGATGCCGCGAAAACCGTTCGTGCGCGAGGTGATGCCCAATGTGATCTCGGTCGGCGGCTATTCCGGCCACGGCGTCATGCTGTCGAACTTTTTCGGCAAGCTCTATGCCGAAACCGTCGCCGGCAACCGGGACCGGCTGAGGCTGATCGAGGACCTGAACATCCCGGCCTTTCCCGGGGGCCGGCGCTTGCGCGCGCCTCTGCTGTTTTTTGCGCTCAATTGGTATGCTTTGAGGGACCGTATATAACCGCAGGTTGCAAAATCCCTTGCAAGTTGCAGAATCGATCGTAAAGGTGCAGAATCCGCGCCGCAAGGGCGCAGTGATGCCACAATCGCCGGCAAAGGATGCCGGTTCTGGGCAGTCGAAGGGGGATTTTGCGGGCCTGCCCGCGTTGGATTGGGACCGATGCCGACCAGATGCCGGTTTCCCGGCACAGGTCGTAAGAACGTTGGCCCGCAAATGGAGGTTGTAAGAGTGAGAGAGCCCTTCAGTTTCGGCGCGCCGAAACGACGGCGCTTTGCGATGCAGTTTGGCTACGACATGCAGCCCAGGTTCTGGCGGCAAATCCGGTCGAACCTGCATCTGGTCATCGCCGCGTTTGGAACAGCAGCGCTGCTTGGCGTGGCAGCGATGGCGCTATGGCTGGCATTGCCGGCCACCGAGAGACAAGCGGTCGCCAGTCCCGAGCAGATCGTTTCCAGCATTCCGGTGAAAACGACAAGGATCGTGCCGGCCGCGGCCGCGGCCGCAAGGATAGAAGCGGCACAGCAGGCTGCGAGCAAGACCGATGCGATTTCGTCGGCGGTGGTCGCAGCGAAGGCCGAGATAGCGGCGCTGGCGCCCAATGATCCTCGCTGGACAGGATCGGGACCGAAGACCACATCCGGCCAGACGGGGGGCGGCCAGACGGCGGGCGGCCAGACGGCGGGCCAGGCTGAAAAAGCAGACAAGCCGTCCACCGCGGCGGCATTTGCCGATCCGGCAGCGAAAACCAAAGTGGCAGCATTGATTGCCAAAGTCGCTGCTCCCGCCAAGGCGGCGACGGACGGTGCGCCAACCGCCGCCATCCCCACCCCGAAGCCGCTGCCGGCCGCGACAGAGACGGATGGCACCCAGGCCAAAGTCGAGGCCAAGCCAGCGAGCGCGGCAGGACGTATCCTCAGGGGCGTTACCATGCGCACCGGTCCGAAGAACAGTGCGGCAGCCATCGTCACCATTCCGGCCAAGACCTCGGTTCAGGTGATGGGCTGCAAGAAATGGTGCCAGATCGTCTACAACGGCAAACGCGGCTGGATCTACAAGAGCTTCGTCAAGACCGGCGCGTAGCATCGGTCAGGCCGTTCTTTGACGTTGCCCACGGCTCATTTGGCTGCCGCAATCAGCCGCCCGCGTGCGAGGGACGGTCAGGTCAAACTTGAAACCGACAGGGCCGGACGGCTCAGATGCACCGTCCGCCGTCGATCTCCAGCGCCACGCCAGTGATGAAGGCCGCCTCGTCCGACGCCAGCCAGAGCGCCGCGTTGGCTATGTCGAGCGGCGTCGAAAGCCGGCCAAGCGGGATCGACGCGCGGAATTTCTCGCGGATTTCGGGCGTGTCGGCGCCCATGAATTTTTCCAGCATGCCGGTCTCGCCGGCAACCGGGCACAGGCAGTTCACGCGGATGTTCTTCGGCGCGAGCTCCACCGCCATGGATTTGGTCGCGGTGATCGCCCAGCCCTTCGACGCATTGTACCAGGTGAGGCCGGGCCGCGGCCTGATGCCGGCCGTCGAGGCCGTGGTCAGGATGACGCCGCCGCCTTGCCTAGCCATCACCGGCACGACCGCCAGGGCGGCGTGGTAGATCGCCTTCATGTTGACGGCCGTGATCAGATCGAAGGTCGTCTCGTCGACCTCGAGCATATCGCCGTTGCGATGGGTGTAGCCGGCATTGTTGACCATGATGTCGATGCGGCCAAAGGCACTCTTTGCGGCATAGACCATCTCGTCGAACTCGGGACGGGTCGAGACGTCCGTCTGGGTCCAGATCGCCGCCCGGCCGATCTCGTTGGCGACGCGTTCGGCGCCCTTGGCGTTGAGGTCGGCGACAACAACCTTGGCGCCCTCCTCGGCAAAACGCTTGGCTATGCCCTCGCCGAAGCCTGACGCGGCACCGGTGATGATGGCAACTTTATTTTCCAGGCGCATGGCTTTCTCACTCATGATTGAAGACTCCCCGCTCCGGCAGTCTCCGGCAAGGGCCGCCGAAAGATCAACATACTCTCGATTTCTCCTTTGGCTTTCGCCTCGATCCCGCTCTATGCTGCATCTGCGAAGGCCTCCCGGAACCACCTCGCCGACAAGCGTCCGGGTTGCGCCAGTGTCAAGGGCACACCTCAGGACCATCGGCAACACCCGATTGGCCCTGGGCTGTGACGCCGTGTCACTGGAAAATCTAAATCGATTAGATTATATCCACGCGTACACCAGCGAGCGGCGTCAGAGCGGACAGACCATGACCAGCCAGATCATTCCTGTCGACCCTTTCGACTTCATCATCTTCGGCGGCACCGGCGATCTGTCGGAACGCAAGCTTTTGCCGTCACTCTATCATCGCCAGCGCGGCCATCAGTTTTCCGAACCGACGCGCATCATCGGCACGTCGCGCTCGAAAATGACCGACGAGGAATTCCAGGCGTTCGCCAGGCAGGCGATTTCCGACCATGTGAAACCGGCCGATATCGACGCCGCGGAGCTGGAGACGTTCCTTGCCCGGCTTTCCTACGTCTCGGCTGACGCGACGACCGGCGCTGGCTTCGACAAATTAAAGACGGCGATCGGCGACAGCGAATACATCCGCGCCTTCTACCTGGCGGTTGCGCCGGCGCTGTTCGGCGACATCTCGCACAAGCTGAAAGAGAACGGGCTGATCACGCCGAACTCGCGCATCGTGCTGGAGAAGCCGATCGGGCGCGATCTCGCCTCGGCGCGCCAGCTCAACGATTTGGTCGGCGACGATTTCCATGAAAGCCAGATTTTCCGCATCGATCACTATCTCGGCAAGGAAACAGTGCAGAACCTGATGGCGCTGCGCTTTGCCAATGCGCTCTACGAGCCGCTGTGGAATTCCGCCAATGTCGATCATGTGCAGATCACCGTGGCCGAGACCGTCGGCCTCGAAGACCGCGTCACCTATTACGACAAGGCGGGCGCGCTGCGCGACATGGTGCAGAACCACATGCTGCAGCTTCTCTGCCTCGTCGCCATGGAGGCGCCGTCGTCGATGGACGCCGACGCCGTGCGCGACGAAAAGCTGAAGGTGTTGCGCGCGCTGAAACGCATCAACGGCAACGAAGCGCCCAAGCACACGGTACGCGGCCAGTACCGTGCCGGGGCCTCGGCCGGCGGGCCGGTGAAAGGCTATGTCGAGGAGCTCGGCAAGAACAGCAACACCGAGACCTTCGTCGCGCTCAAGGCCGAAATCGGCAACTGGCGCTGGGCGGGCGTGCCGTTCTACCTCAGGACGGGCAAGCGGCTGGCGACACGCGTCTCGGAGATCGTCATCGAATTCAAGCCGATCCCGCACTCGATCTTCGGCGACAGCGCCGGGCCGATTTCGGCCAACCAGCTGGTCATCAGGCTGCAGCCCGACGAAGGCGTCAAGCAATTCATCATGATCAAGGATCCGGGGCCCGGCGGCATGCGGCTGCGCCAGATCCCGCTCGATATGAGCTTCGCGCAATCTTTCGACGGCCGCGCTCCCGACGCCTATGAGCGACTGATCATGGACGTCATCCGTGGCAACCAGACGCTGTTCATGCGCCGCGACGAGGTCGAGGCGGCGTGGAAATGGATCGACCCGATCCAGGACGCGTGGGAAAGCGCCAGGCAGGAGGCGCAGGGCTATACTGCCGGCACATGGGGTCCCTCGGCCTCGATTGCGCTGATCGAACGCGACGGGCGGACATGGCACGAGAGCAATTGAACGGCGCCGCTTACAGCTGGCACGCATTTGCCGAACGCCAGGACCTGGCGGCTGCACTTGCCGGCCACGTCGCGGGCCGCCTGACCAATGCGATCGCTGAGCGCGGCACGGCATTGCTCGCCGTTTCGGGCGGCACGACGCCGGCGAAATTTTTCGCATCGCTTTCGAGCATCCCGATCGCCTGGAACAAGGTCACGGTGACGCTGGTCGACGAGCGTTGCGTGCCGGTCTCCTCGCCGCGCTCCAACGCCGGGCTGGTCGCCGCCAATCTTCTGCAACACGCCGCCGCAGCCGCACGTTTCGTGCCGCTCTACCAAGAGGCAGAAAGCGTCGGCAACACGTCGGAGGCCGATAGCAGGATGTTGCGGTCGCTGCCCTGGCCGCTCGATGTGGTCGTGCTTGGCATGGGGACCGATGGCCATACCGCGTCGTTTTTTCCTGACGCCGACAATCTGGAAACACTGCTCGACCCGTCCTCGGAAAGGGTCGTGCTCCCGGTTCACGCGACAAGCGCCGGCGAGCCGCGGCTGACGCTGTCGCTGGCGCGGATCGTCAGGGCCGGCTTCGTCGCGCTGCACATCGAGGGCGAGGACAAGCGCACGGCATTCGAAAGCGCGATGGCATCGGAAACGCGAAAGCCCATTCGCGCCGTGCTCGACGCAGCCGAGAAACCCGTACAGGTTTTCTGGGCACCCTGATTTCAACTTGCCAAGGGGTCCCGCACGGCCGTGTTTGCGGGACCTCGCCTGAAAGGACCGACGCCATGACCGCGAGACGCGACATCGAAGCCATCACCGAGCGCATCCGCCAACGCTCCAAACCGGGGCGCGAGGCCTATCTCGGCCGCATCGCCGAGGCATCGAGCCGCACCGCCAACCGGGCCGTGCTGTCCTGCGGCAACCTCGCCCACGGCTTTGCCGTGTGCAGCCCTTCGGAAAAGCTGGCGTTGGGCGGCGACCGCGTGCCGAACCTCGGCATCATCACCTCCTATAACGACATGCTGTCGGCGCATCAGCCTTTCGAGACATTCCCGGCGCTGATCAAGGACGCGGCGCGCGAGGCCGGCGGCATTGCCCAGGTCGCCGGCGGCGTGCCGGCGATGTGCGACGGCGTCACCCAGGGCCAGCCCGGCATGGAGCTGTCGCTGTTCTCGCGCGACGTGATCGCCATGGCGGCGGCGATCGGCCTGTCCCACAACATGTTCGACGCCGCCGTCCATCTCGGCGTCTGCGACAAGATCGTGCCGGGGCTGGTGATCGCGGCGCTGACCTTCGGCCATCTGCCGGCGGTGTTCATCCCGGCCGGGCCGATGACGACGGGCCTGCCCAATGACGAGAAAGCCAAGGTCCGCCAGCTCTATGCCGAAGGCAAGGCAGGACGGGCCGAACTGCTCGAGGCCGAGTCCAAATCCTATCACGGGCCGGGAACCTGCACCTTCTACGGCACGGCGAACTCCAACCAGATGCTGATGGAGATCATGGGCCTGCACACGCCGGGCGCCTCCTTCGTCAACCCCGGCACGCCGTTGCGCGACGCGCTGACCCGGGAGGCGACGAAGCGGGCGCTGGCGATCACCGCGCTCGGCAACGCCTACACGCCGGTCGGCCGGATGATCGACGAGCGCTCGTTCGTCAACGGCATCGTCGGCCTGCACGCCACCGGCGGATCGACCAATCACACCATCCACCTGATCGCCATGGCCGCCGCGGCCGGCATCGCCATTAGCTGGCAGGATATTTCGGACCTTTCGGAAGCCGTGCCGCTGCTGGCGCGGGTCTATCCGAACGGCCTTGCCGACGTGAACCATTTCCACGCAGCCGGCGGGCTCGGCTTCCTGATCCGCGAACTGCTCGACGAGGGAATATTGCACGAGGACGTCCAGACGGTTTGGGGCGAAGGGCTGCGGCCTTATGCGGTCGAGGCCAAGCTCGGCGCCGATGGCGGCGTGGTGCGCGAGGCCTCGCCCCGCGAAAGCGGCGACGAGAAGGTGCTGGCGCCTTTCAAGAAGGCGTTCCAGCCGACGGGCGGGCTGAAAATGCTGTCAGGCAATCTCGGCCACGCCGTCATCAAGACTTCCGCCGTGAAACCGGAACGGCGCATCATCGAGGCGCCGGCCAAGGTTTTCGACAGCCAGCAAGGGCTCAACGAGGCGTTCAAGGCCGGCACGTTGACCGGCGATTTCATCGCCGTCATCCGCTTCCAGGGCCCGAAAGCCAACGGCATGCCGGAGCTGCACAAGCTGACCACCGTGCTCGGCGTCCTGCAGGATCGCGGCCAGCATGTGGCGCTGGTCACCGACGGGCGCATGTCGGGCGCCAGCGGCAAGGTGCCGGCGGCGATCCATGTGACGCCGGAGGCGGTCGAAGGCGGGCCGATCGCCAGGATCCATGATGGCGACATCATCAGGCTCGACGCCGACGCCGGTACGCTGGAAGTCCTGGTGCCGGCAGGCGATTTCGCGCTGCGCCGGGCGGCGGACAGCGATCTTGTCGGCAATGAATTCGGCTTCGGCCGCGAGCTTTTCGCCGGGTTGCGGCAAATGGTCGGCCGTGCCGACCACGGCGCCAGCGCATTCGGAAACAACGTGGCGGAATTCGCACTGCAGTGAAAAAGGGCGGCTCGCGGCCGCCCTTTTGGCGGTTGTCGATTGCCACGCTATTTTGCCCTTTTGGCCACTACGCTGCCTTCAGGGCAGACATGCTGTCCTATCTCCTTAAGAAGGGCATTAAACACATCGAGGGATGCAGTGTTGAGTGGTTCTGCGTCGTTAGGGAACGGCAAAGGTCGACCCGTTCCAGTCGTCCAGATTCGCTCGCGCTACGGAATAAGTTCACCCTTTCGAGACCTTCCGGAGTCGAATTCTCGTCTTGGAAGCCGACATTGGCCGGAACCAGCATTCGTGACCCTAGTCGGGCATTCCCGGCTCAAATTTGCTCCCGGAAAGCGGACTTTCACCGGAACCAGCGGATTTGACCCTATCCGGTCATTCCGGCGGCGAAACAGCGTCTTGATAGCCGACATTCCGCGAACCAGCGATCATGACCCAAAACCTCCATCTGATCGCGTCATCGAAGGTGCTAGCGCTGCGTTCCCAGAGGGAGCGCAGCATGCCGAATCATCCTGCTATCGACATCCCGGTCATTGAGACGCCGCGCGCCATATTGCGCGGGCACCGGCTTGACGATTTCGACGATTATGCTGCCATGTGGTCCGATCCGGCCGTGATTCGCTTCATCGGCGGAGAGCCGCGACTTCGCGAAGATTTTCTGCGCCATGGCGGCATGTGGGCCATGCTGGGCTTCGGCTTCTGGGCGGTCGAGGAAAAAACCACCGGCCGCTTCATCGGCGAGGCCGGTTTTCACGATCTGAAACGCGACATGAAGCCGTCCATCGAAGGCGTGCCGGAAGCGGGCTGGGGCTGATCGCGGCCAGGCATGGCCAGGGGTTCGCGACCGAGATCGTCAAGGCGGTGCATGGCTGGGGCGACGCCCCGTTCAAGGAGCGAAGACGGTGTGCATCGTCGATCCGGACAATACCGGCTCCGTAACGTCGCCCTGAAATGCGGTTATCGCGAGATAACCAGAACGAGCTACAACGGGTCGCCGACAATCCTGTTCGAACGCGAACGGACAACCGCCTAACTTGCGGCTGTCGAAACCGATGCGCTTACCGCCGCGGGGGCATAGACCATGGTAGACTCGCCGCGCCCCTTTACGGTGATCTCGCGCAGCGGGGTCAGCGGAATCCTGTGTGACACCAGTTCGGCGGTCGCCCGGCCGATCACCAGCGGAACGCCGAGATCCTTCGAGGCGCCCTCCAGCCGCGATGCCAGATTGACCGCGTCGCCGAGCGCCGAATAGTCGAAGCGCTGCTCCGATCCGACATTGCCGACGACGCATTGCCCGGTGTTGACGCCGATGCCGATGCGCAGCGCAATCGGCGTTTCGCCGCGCGTTTCGGCCTCCGCCTGCAATTGCGCGTTCAGCCGATCTAGCGCGGCGAGCATTTCGAGGCTGGCCTCCACCGCATGGATGGCGTGGTCTGGATCGTCCAGCGGCGCGTTCCAGAACGCCATCAGGCAGTCCCCGATATATTTGTCGATGGTGCCGCCATGCGCCATCACGACGTCGGAAAGCGGCGTCAGCAGCCGGTTGATCAGCGTTGTCAGCCGCTCGGGATCGCCCCTCATCGCCTCCGCGATGGTGGTGAAGCCGCGAATGTCGCAAAAGAGTATGGTCAGCGTGCGGACCTCGCCGCCAAGGCGAAGCTGCGTCGGGTCGCGCGCCAGGCGTTCCACCAGGGCCGGCGACAGATATTGCGAGAAGGCGCGCGTTATGCCGCGCCTAAGCTTCCGCTCCGCCGCGAAATCGCGCGCCGCCTGCGCGCTTGCGACAAGAGTAAAGGCAAGCGCTGGCGCCAGCGGCGCGACGAAGACACGGCCGTAGCGCAGCGCCATATAGCTGCCGGCGAGGAGCGCCAGCACGGCAACCACAGCGCCGGCCAGGGTCTTCCATCCGGTCGACTTCCAGACGGCAAGAACGCCAATGCCCGCGCCAAGCAGGATCGAGAGAATTGCCGCCCATGCCGGGGGGCGCGCGATGAACAGCTGATGCGCCAGATTGTCGAAGACCGTCGCCTGGATCTCGACGCCGGAAACGAGCCTGCCGGTGCGGATGGTGAACGGCGAGGCGTGGATGTCGGCGCCGCCTTGCGACAGCGTCGGCGCGTTCTGCAGGCTGAGCCCGACCATGACGATGCGGCCGCGGAAAAAATTCTCCGGCAGGAAACTGTCGGGATCGAGCGCCTGATAGTAGGAGACGGTCGGATATGTGCGAGACGGGCCGAAGGCCTGCAGCAGCGCGTTTCGCGGTACAGTGGCCGGCCGGCCGGCGGCGTTCAGAAGCTCTGCCGCAAAGCCGTCGGCATAGCCCGGGACGCGCCGCAGGATGCCGTCGCCGTCGGGCGCGATTGAGGCGATGCCGGTTGCGGCGCCCGTCGCGGTGAAAATGGCCAGCGGCTCGACCCGGACATGCTGGGCGGCCTGCTCGGTCTCGATGAACGTCTCGTCGCCGGCCAGAACCACGTCCGGGCCAAGGCTCTTGACCAACGCTTCGTCCGCGGCCGGCGTCGACGGCTCGGCAAAGATGATGTCGAGCCCGACGGCTTTCGCTCCAGCGCGGCGCAGAGCCTCGACGAGCCGCCCGTGAAGATCGCGCGGCCATGGCCATTGCAGGCCGATCTCGGCAAGCGAGGGCTCGTCGATGGCGACAATGACCGGCCCGTCATCGGGCGGGGGCGGCGGCGAAATGGTCGAGAGATAATCGAAAGCGCGCGCCTCGACGAGCTTCCATGGCGTGAGCAGGGACAGACCAGCAACCAGCAGCACGGCGAGGACCGCGATCGCAAGAATGCCGTTGCGGCGGGAGGGGGTTCCGGGCGCGGAAGCGCCAAGGCCCTTCCACCACGGCCCGCCTGCAAACATCAGAACCGGACCTTCAGCGAACCGACGATGCTGCGGCCCCAGCCGGGGGTGAACGATGCGACCTGAAAATCCTCGTCGAACAGATTGTACGCGGCAATTTCGAGTTCAAATCGTTTGTCGAAAGGTTCCCAGGTCAGGAAGGCATCCGTCGACCAGTAGGATTCGAGCTCAGTCCCCGCCGCATCGCCGGTGCGTGAGCCGACATAGGTTCCGGCCAGCGTGACCTTGATGTTGGACGGGTGAACCCAGGTCAGGCCAAACCGCGCGGACGTTTCGGGGACAAAGGGCAGCGGGCCCCCGAAGCTTGGACTTGTCGGATCTTCGTTCTCTGAATCGGCGTAGGCAAAGGTCGCGAACGCGCCGAAGCCGTTGCCGATCCAGACGTTGGTCGTGGCGCTGATCCGGTCGAGCCGGCCCTCGCTGAGATCGATTGTGGTGGCGGAAGCCGGAACGCCGATCGAAAGTTTCTCGAATTCCTGATGCTGGTAATCGACGGCCGTAAAAAGGCGGCTGTTCCACTCGGCGTCCCAGCGCGCGGCAAACGTGTCCGAAAAGCCGTCGACAGCTAGAGAATTCTGATTGGATTGCAGGCCGAGTATTCCGACCGGCGCCAAGGTCGCCGACGTTATGAATGAGCCTTCGCGCAGGAACCCGGCTCGTAGGTAGTGGCCTTCGAAAGGCGTCCAGGCGACACCGAGGCGAGGCTCCAGGCGTTGTTCATCAATCGTGCCACCGTCAAGATAAGTGCCGAATAGGGCTCCCTCCACTTTGAGATTGGGGTTGAACTCGTAGACGGCGTCGAAATAGACGCGCCCAATGGCGACATCGACTGCCGTAGTGGATTCGGATATGATTGTGTCCGGGATAAAAGGAAACACGAAAGAAAACGTTTCGTCTTTTGAGACTTCCAATAGTCCGCCCTCACCACCGTATCGGAGAGTCAAGTCACCGGTTCCGTAGATGTGATTGAATGCGGCGAGATAGGATTGCTGGCGGGTCTCACTCTCCAGAATGAATCCTGTTTCCCCGAAGCCGATTTCCTCCAAGCGGGTTCTGTTGCTTCGATCCGTAATGTCGGTCGCAAACAGCGCCGCGCTGGCAACGTTCTGGTAACCAAATGTATGGCTCCAGGCGACCCCGGCGTTGCCGGTTCGGGTGTCGCCGGTGTCGGCATACCTTCCTCCTAGCGGCAGAACGGTAGGGTCCAGCACTGTGCTTAGGTCGAACTCGAAATCCTTGACATCGATATACGCCACCACCCGGTCATTCGGCGTCGGCTTCATGGCCATGTAGCCTGTGCCGGTGATCGACCGGTCCTCGAGATCGAACTGGCCGGTCGCTGGATCGTCGCCGCGACGCGTGTCGGTCTCCAAACCGTAGATCCTGCCGTAGAAGCTCCAGGGAAAGGGAGCTGCTTGATACCCTTGGGTTTCGATTTCGCTGTTCCAACCCAGATCGCCGTCATCGGCGACAAAACCCCCGCCGACGGTGGTTTCGATGAAAGGTCGCCGGAGAATGTTGGCGCTCCTCTGGCGGCCGGCCAGCATTTGCGGGTCGAGCATCAAGCCTTGGAAAAACGATGAGAAGCTGGTTGTATTAGTGCCCGATTCCGTCGGCACGTCGCCGAAACGCAGATTGTTGACGAAGGGATTTATGCTACCGGCAAGCGCCTGGTCGACATAGCCGGAGCCGGTGAAGGGATCGAAAACCGCGTCGCCGTAGTAGCGGCCCCAGGCGTTGAGATTGAGTAGCCGGAACGCGTCGTTCAACGTCGAGCCGGTGTCGCGATTGGCGCTGAGCGCGGCATAGTCGCCGCCGCGCGCTCTGGTGCGCTTCAGCGCTTCCTGTGCGCTGGCGATCGCCTTGTCGGCTTCGTACTCGTCGATTGCAACCGCCGTGCGGAAGGATGAAATCACCGGATCGTTCGGATCAAGGCGATCGGCGTTTTCGATAGCCTGTTCGGCGGGTTCCAGCTCGCCGGCTTCGTAATAGGCGACGGCAAGCAGCAGCAATCCATTGGAATAGGCCGGATTAGCGGTCGTGCCGGCGAGCAGGTCGTCACGCGCTTTGTCCAGTTCGCCGGTCTGCAGATAGTAGCGGCCGCGCGCAACCAGCCCGATGTCGAACGCCGGATCGACTGCGAGCGCCGTGTCGATTTCGGCCTTCGCTTCGGCCGTGCGGTCCTGCTCGAGATAGATGATGGCGAGGTTGGCGTGGGGGACAGGATCTTTCGGGTCGAGTTCGATAGCGCGCTTTAGCGCCGCCTCCGCCTCGCGAGTGGCGCCGCGCGCGCTCTGAACGAGGCCGAGAGCGTTCCAGCTCGCCGAGCCGGGCGCCAGCTCCACCGCGCGCTCGAGGTCGGCAAGCGCGCCTTCAAGATCGCTCTTGATTCCGGCCCGATAACCGGCGCGTGCTTGGAGCGCGATCATATTATCCGGGTCGAGCGACAAAGCGCGATCGATTGCCGCTTCCACCTGTTCGCGGTCGTCGAGCAGGAACGCAATTTGTGCCCTGAGGGCGGGCAGCGTCGGATCACCGGGATAGCGCCGTTCGGCTCTTTCGAGAACGGCAATTGCGGCTTTGAGGTCGACCAGAAATCCGGCCGTCAGAGCCTCGGCGATGGCCGCGGCGACGCCGGCATCCGCATGAACCGGCGGAGCTTCGACATGGCTGGGGTCAGCCAGCGAGCGCGCATAGTAGCCGCCATAGCGCGCCATGACACGCCGGCTGGGATCGAGATGCGGCGCCGCGCGTTCGAACAGATGCGCCGCCTCGGCATAGCGCTGTTCGGCGCCGGCGATCAACGCGTCGATCAGATCGAGCCGGGCTTCCTGCGCGCGCGCCAGCGGGAATTGTCGCGCCTGCCTGGCCGCGTCGTGCGCCGCTTCCCGCCCTTCAAAGTCAATATTAACCTCGGCCAATGTCACCCAGTCCTCGGCGGATCGGGACGACGGCTCCAGCGCCTTTATCCTCGCGCGCGCCTTGCGCATGTCCAGGCTCGACAATGCCGATGCTGGCAGGACGGTGAAAGCGTCGCGCAAGGAGTAGTAGAACAGCATCTGCTCGCGGTCGTCCGAATCGACGATGACGACCTTCGTCGGCGCCGAGCCGATGGTGGCCGCCGCGGCTTCGCCTTCGGCGACGCTGACCGAGCCGAATTCGTTGGCGAGTTCTACCGTGCCTTCCAGCACGATCAGCGAGGTGCGGCCGTTGCCGTCGACGGTCATCGTCCAGTCGGTGCCGCGGATGGCGGCGGCGGCGGCGGGCGTGTCGATGGTCAGCCCTTCGCCGCCGCGCTCTGCTCGCGCCCAGATGGTGCCGCTCTCCAGCTTGAACTCAGTGTCGGACGCCGCGCCGATCTTTTTGACCAGGAGCGTCGTATTGCGGCCAAGCCGCATCTGGGTGCGGTCGGCAAACAGCACTGCTAGGCTGCCGGTGGCGTTGGTGCGCAGATAGTCGCCGGGGACGACGTCCTGCCTGAGATCGACCACCTGCCAAGAGGCGAATTCTAGGAAGCGCACTTCCTCGCCCGATTTGCGGGCAATGACCGACCCGGCCGCCGGCTGGTTGCGCGGCACAACATCGGCCGCCGCCGGCTGGATGCCGACGAGCGCCGTCAACAACAGCGAAAAACTTACCGGCCCCCGCATCGCAGTTCTGAAGCGCCCCCTCTTCGAACGGCTTTATGACGGTTCATTCATCGAACTGTCAAATACTCCGTTGCAGCAGATCGCCGAATACGGCAAACGTTGCTGCCCGGACACACAGCATAGGAAAACAGGCGAAAAAAAGAATGGCTGCTTCAACGCTGCTTCAACGAAAGAAAAGCTGGCGGTTGTTGGCAGCCAGGAGATCGGCTCGGCGAGGGGAAAAGATTACCTTGATCATCTTAGCCCGCAGTTATGGTCCGTACAGAAATGATCAAATCGATTAGGTTCATTAGGTGGCCGAATCCCGTCAAGGAACTGAAGCAGTTATTGCCATACGAGCCCTTAGTAGCCCCGTTCAAGGTTTACGAGATTGGTGATGTCATTGCCCAACTTGATCTGCTCGCACAGAGCTGTTGCCCAGATGGTCACGCACTGTGCCCGACACCGCTATGCCACCGGCCGGGGCGACGCTCTCAAGTCTAGCCGCAATATTCACTCCGTCTCCGAAGATGTCCTCGCCCTCGACGATGACATCGCCCAGGTTGACCCCGATCCGCAGTCGGATCGCGCAGTCCTCTGGCAAGTCGGCGTTGCGCGCCTCCAGCCGCCGCTGGATGTCGACCGCACAGGCAACGGCGTTAACAACGCTGGGGAACTCAGCCAGAACCCCATCGCCGGTCGCCTTGAAAATCCTCCGCATGTGTTCGGCGATCTTTGGATCGACCAGCTCGGCCCGCAGCGCTCTCAGCGTAGTCAGCGTGCCCATCTCGTCATGGCCCATGAGCCGGCTGTAACCGACCACATCGGCAGCGAGTATGGCCGCCAAACGGCGCTGCACGGCGCTCTCGACCACGCTCGGACTCCTCCCACGTGTGACGGCTCCGCTTTGGAGCCCAGTAACTACACAATACCAGCGCCTTATGTCAGGGCAATCGGGCGCTCGGACATGACCCCTCCCATCGGCAGAGCCATTAGAAACTACGACACGTTCGGGCGGAATGACAGCTTTGGGTCATGGGCGTGATTCAGCCGGGGCGAACGAGCTTCCGCTTAGGGTCGGTTTCGGACGACAAGCGAAGGTCCGCTCCTGAAAAGCGACGGGAATGTCTGGAAATGGCGCGTCCGGCTGGTTCAAACACCAGAGCCGCAGAACGCCCGAAATGAGCGTCGAACGACTGGCTGGGATGGAAGGCAGTCGTTCTCCCGGATAATTGAACGGCAAAAAGTGTGCCATTTTGCGGACCTTGAATCCTTTCGGATGTGCCTTTTCCGTGCACCTTCGCGGTGATTGTGCGGTAGAATGTCGAGCCTTGCGCTCCGGATAGCCGGAGCGCCGGAGGAGACCAATGGACGTCGGCACCTGGCTGCGCGATTTGGGGCTCGCGCAGTACGAACAGGAGTTTCGCGCCAACGACATCGATGCCGAGGTTCTCGCCGACCTCACGGCAGAGGATCTCATCGCGCTAGGCATCACCTCGGTCGGCCACCGCCGTAGATTGCTTGCGGCAATCGCCGCCCTCCGCGACGGCGCGGGTTCTGCGCCCGCCCGTTCTTCGCAAGCCTTCGCTGCGGTCGACGTCACGACCCTGGCAGCTCCAGACGCCGAGCGCCGCCAGCTGACAGTGATGTTTGTCGACCTGGTCGACTCGACCGCGCTCGCGTCAAGGCTCGATCCCGAGGAGGTGAGTGAACTTTTGCGGGCCTATCAGAGCGCCGTGGCCGCCGCAATTGCGCGCTACGAAGGGCACATTGCCAAATATATGGGCGACGGCGTGCTGGCCTATTTCGGTTATCCGCGAGCCCATGAAGACGAGGCGGAACGCGCAGTGCGGGCTGGCCTCGCCGCGGTCGAAGCCATTCACAGCCTTAAGCCAAAATACGACCTGTCGTTGGAGGTCCGCGTCGGCATCGCAACAGGCGGCGTGGTGGTAGGAGAGCTTATCGGAGCCGGGGAGGCGCAGGAGAGGTCTGTCGTCGGCCAGACACCCAACCTGGCAGCACGGCTGCAGTCGCTGGCTGAGCCGAATAGCGTGGTGATCAGCCGGAACACGCGCCGCCTGGTCGGTGGTCTGTTCGACCTTGCCGACCTCGGCTCTCAGCATATCAAAGGCTTCGCCCAGCCAGTGCGTGCTTGGCGAGTGATCGGCGAAAGCCAAGCAGAGAGCCGCTTCGAGGCGCTGCACCCAGCCGCGCTCACACCGCTCGTTGGCCGCGAGGAGGAGCTGGCTCTGCTGCAGCGGCGATGGGACGAGACGCGAGATGGCGAAGGGCAGGTTGTCTTGCTCTCAGGGGAACCGGGAATTGGCAAATCGCGCCTTACGCGCGCTCTACAGCAAAGATCGGACGAGAGCACCTACACGCGCATTATCCACTTCTGCTCGCCTTACCACGTGCACAGTGCGCTGCACCCGATCATCGATCATCTGCAGCGCGCCGCCAGATTCGATCGGGATGACAATGACGAACGGAAACTCGCAAAACTCGAGGAACTGCTCGCGCTTTCGACGCAGAACGTCACAGAAGTGATGCCTATCTTTGCGGCGCTCCTGTCGATTCCATCCGGCGGGCGCTATCCGCAACTACAACTCGCGCCAGAAGAGCTGATGTCAAAAACGCTCGACGCGCTGGCCGATCAGGTCGAGGGTTTGGCGCGGCGGCGACCGGTGCTGGAGCTATTTGAGGACGTGCACTGGATCGACCCGACATCGTTTGAGCTACTGGAGCGGCTCATCGAGCGTGTGCGTAGTCTACCGGTTCTACTGGTGATCACGTTCCGGCCCGAATTCAAACACTCCTGGAGCGGTCACCCGCATGTCACGTCTCTCACGCTGAACCGCCTCAGCCGCAAATCGGGTTGCGCGATGATCGATCGGCTGACTGCCGGCAAGACATTGCCGACGGAGGTGCTGCAGCAGGTCGTGGCAAAGACGGATGGGGTGCCTCTGTTCATCGAGGAGCTAACCAAAAATGTCCTCGAATCCGGGCTGCTGCGCGAAGAGAGTGGAAGCTATGTGTTGGCTGGCCCCCTGCCGCCCTTGGCAATCCCAGCAACCCTTCAAGACTCGCTGACCGCACGTCTCGATCGCTTGATGCCGGTCAAGGAGGTGGCGCAGATCGGCGCGGCCATTGGGCGGGAGTTTTCCTACGAGCTGCTCGCCCTGGTCACTCCACTTCGCGAGAGCGAGCTCCATGGAGCACTGGCGCGGCTTGAGGAATCGCAACTGGTTTATCGGCGCGGCACGCCACCGCAAGCCATTTTTGCGTTCAAGCATGCCCTGGTTCAGGAGGCCGCATATGAAAGTCTGCTCCGCAGTAAACGGCAACAAATACACGCAGCCCTCGCGCAAGCCATAGAGGAGCACTTCCCTGAGAAGGGCACCGCCCAGCCGGAGGTGCTCGCCCACCACTACAGTGAGGCTGGCCTCGCAGAGAAGGCAGTCGGCTACTGGTTGAAAGCCGGGCAGCAGGCGGCGGAACTCTCCGCCAATGCGGAGGCAATCGGCCATCTGATGAACGGTCTGGAAGCTCTGAAATCAATTCCCGAAACGCGTCGGCGCGATGAACTTGAGCTGGACCTTCAGACTGCTCTCGGCATGCCGCTCATGGCCACAAAGGGTTACGGAGCTCCGGAGACCGGCGCCGCCCACGCGAGAGCGCAGGAGCTTTGCGAGCGGCTGGGCCGTAGCCAGCAGCAGCATTTTCCGATCCTCTACGGTCAATGGGCCTATCGCGCAGCCGGCGGCGAGTGGTCGAAGGGGCGCCAACTCGCAGAGGACTTTCTGGGTCGCGCCGAACTCCACGCCGACCGGGCCATGAAGCTCGTCGGACACAGGATTCTCGGATTTTCGCTTGCGCATATTGGAGATTTGCTGGCTGGTCGAGAGCAAATCGAGCAGGCACTTGCGCTTTACGATCCGGGACAGCACCGATCTCTCGCCTTCCGCTTCGGGCAGGATCAGAGGGCAGCTGGTCTCGCCATCTTGTCCATGATCTTGTGGCTGAGCGGCTTTCCAGAAAGAGCATCGGAAACGATGGACCGCGCGACTAAGGCGCTTGAAGAGCTCAATCACTTTAACAGCCGAGGCTACGTGCTTGCCTGGGGGGCTGCGACACTGGCTCATCTCAGTCGAGATGCTGCGGCCGTTCGACTGCACGCGGACGCGGTGATATCCCTATCCGAGGAGCACGGGCTACGTTTGTGGCTGGCCCACGGAAAGATCTTCCGGGGTTGGGCATCGGGTGCACAGGGATCGCCATCGGAGAGCGTTCCACAAATCCTTGAGGGCATGGCGGAGTGCCGAGCGGCGCGACATCGAATGCGCGCGCCATATCACCTGAGTCTTTTTGCTGAGACCCTACACCGCTCGGGCAAAACGGATGAAGCGCTACGTGCGCTCGCCGAGGCCGTTATGTTGGTGGCGGAGACCGAGGAACGCTGGTGTGAGGCGGAACTGCATCGGCTAACCGGTGAGATGCTGCTATCGCTCACTACCCCCAACGCATCCAAGGCTGAGGCATGTTACCGTTCGGCGATCGCGGTCGCCCAAGCCCAAGGCGCGAAGATGCTCGAGCTGCGGGCTGCGGCAAGCCTCGCCCGCCTCTGGCGGGACCACGGCAAGTGCGCGGAAGCCTATGAGCTTCTTGCACCGGTTTATGGCTGGTTCAGCGAGGGCTTGGGCACTTCGGATCTCAATGAAGCGCGGTTGTTACTCGCGACAGTTGCGGGCGAAAATCCATCCGCTTAGGGCCAAAGGCTGCGGTGTGTTAGCTACCGGGTCGAACCGGATACCGTCGAAGTGTCCGCTCTAGGTCAACTTGCGGCGTTGAGCGTCAGACGCTGAAAGACAGGAACGGGTCGAATTCTGCGGTTGAGCGAAGGTCGGCAATGGAGAAGCCCGCCGAATGTCCGGATGTGGCGCGACCTGCTCGTTCTGGCAGATGAGCCGAACAGCAGCGTCGTCGCGTGACGTTCTTGACATTCGCATCGCGGCCGCCTCAAACGGCTTGATGTCGCCTTATTTGGTG
Organism: Mesorhizobium sp. WSM4814; assembly: GCF_055811595.1. Taxonomy (NCBI): domain Bacteria; kingdom Pseudomonadati; phylum Pseudomonadota; class Alphaproteobacteria; order Hyphomicrobiales; family Phyllobacteriaceae; genus Mesorhizobium; species Mesorhizobium sp. WSM4814. The sequence goes on along the minus strand of NZ_JBVVQT010000001.1, from coordinate 579,507 downwards.
TTGGAGCAAGCTATCGTGTTAAGATCGCTGGTCGGCACCGTGCTACCTCTAAGGCAACGCGGCTGCAAGTGCCGGTTCGTACGCATGAGTATACTGCCAGGCTGACCGCAAAAAACAATGCAAAGATTTTCTTGCCGCAGATTTTCGCAAAAGCAAGGAGACGTTCATGAGCGCAAGTGGCCGATATCTCCGGAGCCTGATGGCCTGCATGCTTGCCTGTGTCTTCTGGGTGGATACCGCTTCAGCGCAGTCGAATAACGCCGGCTGTACGTTCCGACTGGTAGCAGGGACGTCCCGACAAATTCTGAGATGCCGGCAAGGCCTTACCATCATTGCGGAAGATGGCGCTCGTTTTGCACTGGTGGACCGTGATCGAAATGGTAGTGCCGATGCGGTCAGATTACGGCGCAAGGCGCTGTTGCTCGATGATCCAGCCGGCAGGGTCCGGGGTGGCTTCGCTGTCGTCACCCCGCAGGCGATCGCCGCGGTGCGAGGTACAAAATGGGCAGTTGACGTTGCCCGAGGCAAGACTTCTGTCTTCGTCGTCAAAGGTCGCGTCGCCGTGCAAAGGCCGGCGTCCAATGCTGGCGTAGTCCTCGGGCCGGGTGAAGGCGTCGATGTGGAAGCCGGAACAGGCACACTGACGGTCAAGCGCTGGCCCGCCGCACGTGTTTCGGCATTGATGGCGCGTTTCGGTCAGTAAGCTAAATGAGCGGGCGAGCGCTTCAGACGCTGATCGCGCTCGTCCTGGCGGGTCTTTGGGGGGCCGGGCTTGGCTTTGCGCACTGGCGCGGCAACATGTGGGGCCTCGATCGCGTCGAAGCAACGATGACGGATCTTCGAACGCTTGTTCGGGGAACGGCAAAGCCGCCGGAGCTGATTACCATTGTCGCAATAGACGACGAAGCGGTCCGAAACGAGGGCCGCTATCCCCTCAGCCGCGCCACGCTTGCCCGGATTGTCGACACGATAGCTCGCTTTGGACCGAAAGCCATTGCGGTCGACCTGCTGCTGGTCGATCCCGGGACAAAAGATGATGATGAGGCGCTCGCGCGTTCGCTGCGCGGAACTTCAAGCGTAATCGCTGCTGCAGCGGTCTACTCGGGAGGTAAACAATCGATTGCAGTCGAGGGCGATGGCCCTCTCGCCCGAGTGCCGAATGCCAAGCAGTTTTTGTGGCCCCTCAAAGCGTTCTCGGATATCGCCGCTGTCGGCGTCGTGAACGTGGTTACCGACTGGACGGGAACGCCTCGGTTCGTCCCGCTGCTGTTTCGGGCCGGAGATCGGACGGAAGCGTCTTTCTCCCTGCGCGTTGCCGCCATGGCGGTGGGAGAGGATCCGGGAATAGCGCCCGACTATCTATCTCTGGGCCGACAGCGGATTCGGACGGACATTGGTCACATACTCCCTCTGACATTCTATGGCCCCCGCGGCACGATCCGCACGATCAGCGCCACGACGGTGCTGGGCGGCCAAGTCGATGGCGGCATTATTCGGGATCGAATTGTTGTGATCGGAGCAACTGCAACCGGCGCCGGCGATGTTTTCCCGACACCGTTTGATCCCGTGCTCCCAGGCGTCGAGGTCATGTCGACGGCCATTGCCCATCTGATGACCGGCGACGGCATAGTGCGAGATCAGTACGTTCGCCTTGCAGATGCCGGCTTTGCGGTGGTGCTGCCGGTGGTTCTTGTGGGGCTGTTGGCATGGCGTCGCAATGCCATCGGCCTTGCAGCGATCGTCGGCGTGGTTGTGATCTGGTTCGTGGTCAATATGACCGCATTCTCACACCATATCTGGCTGAGCGCGGCGTTGCCGATGGCCGCCGCCGTTCCACCGGCTATTTTGTTCGGGGCCGCGCAGCTTTGGTTGGGCCGGAACCAGGCCCAGTATTTCGCCACGCAGAGCGAATTGCTTCAACGAGTTCAGGCCCCGGGCTTTGAGGCGTGGCTCGCGAAGCATGGCGACTTTCTCCTGGAACCTCTCCGGAGGGACGCCGCCATCTTATTCATTGACCTGTCCGGTTTCACCGGACTGAGCGAAACATTGGGGCCGAACGCCACACGCGAACTTTTGAACACGTTCCATGCGTTGGTGGACGAAGAGGTGACAAGCTGCGGTGGCGTTGTCACGAATTTCATGGGTGACGGAGCCATGATCCTGTTCGGGCTACCGGAAGCAGCGACAGATGATGCCTTCAATGCTGCCCGCTGCTGCGCAGCGCTCGCCAGCCGTACCAACAACTGGCTCGTCTCGTTGCCCGCATCAACTGCATCCAGGCTCGGCTTCAAGATCGGAGCGCATTACGGAACAATCGTTGCGTCGAGACTCGGTGGCAAAGGCCGTCAGCACATCGCGACTACGGGTGATACGGTTAACGTCGCCAGTCGCTTGATGGAGATCGCGGCCGGCCAAAATGCCGAAGTCGCAGTGAGCGACGAAATCCTGCAAGTCGCCGGCCGCGACTGCGAGTTGTTCAAATCTGGTGCTCTAAGAGGACCTGTGGAAGCACAGGTCCGCGGGCGTTCAGGCTCGCTCGCAATCTGGCTGTGGCAGAGTTCGCAGACGCTGCAGGATACCAGGCCCCGTGAACAATGATGGTACCGGAATGTCTGAATGGCGACCGTTTGGCCGCGACATTTCGAATCCTGCCTGAGGCCTCGGCCAACCCGAACGGGAGATTCTGAATAAATCCGCAATGATGGAAGGCAGCTTCGGGTCATGGGCGTGAATTCGGCCGGGGGCGAACGAGCTTCCGCTTAAGGTCGTATCAGGCTGTAGCGCGAACGGCAGGTTTGGAGAAACGCAATAAGGATCGGCAAATGGCGCTCCTAAGCCGTTCGGCCGATCCCCGCCGAACGGCGATCTCCCCACCCGCAGCCGTCGTTCTTCCGAATCCTTTCCGCAACGTATGCTGAACCGAAAGGGGGATTTCGATGCATCGCCTTCTCATCGGCGTGGTCTGTAATCAGGCAGGAACGTAGGTCAACCTGATGACTTCCCCGCCGATTCGCTCGCTGGCCACAAGGCGGAGCGGTGGCCGAGAGCCGGCGAAGAAGGGCTTGCCGCGACCAAGCACCACGGGGTGACGGTAGAGGCGGTATTCGTCGATCAGACCCATTTCGGTCAGGCTTTGCGCCAACTCTGGTCCGGAAGCGGAAATCTCTCCTGTTAGCTTGGCCTTTAGCCTGCGTATCACTACCTCGACGTCATCCGCGATAAGCGTGGCATTGGGACCGACCGACTTCAACGAGCGCGATACAACCCATTTCGGCTGGCGCCGCCACGCCGCCGCGAACTCGTGTTGCTCCGTACTCCACTCAGGACGATCTTCGTCCCAATAGCGCATGGCCTCGTACATGCGGCGACCGTACACACTGCCGGTCAGGTCGCGCACATGCTCTATCCAGTGACGAAAGAGCGCGGGACTTGGCGCAGGTAATTCCTCGTGGTCGACATAGCCGTCGAGGGACTGGTTCATTCCGAATACGATTTTCGCCATGCTGCAAAATCCCCCCGTCGCGTCAGGTATACAAGACGAACGACAGCCAAGCGCCCCCGACACATGCTCGAAATTTTTTCTTGTGGGGGTCGTTAGCCGGTTCATGTCGCAAAATTCCCGAGTCTTGAATCGGTTTCGCGACTGATATTGACGTCGCAAAACCGGATGTTCTGCGACGCCCTTTCTAACGTCAGACGTGGGGCACGGATTTGCCGAGTGGCTGCACCGCCAAGCGCAGGCCCATCGTGCGAAGGACGGCATTCAGGCTGCGCAGCTCTGGGTTCCCCTTCTCCGAAAGGGTACGGTAGAGTTGCGTGGGGTTCAGCTCGGCCGACTTGGCGACGGCGGGCATGCCGCCGAACGCCTTGGTCATTTGCCGGAGCGTCACCAGCAGTTCGCCCTGGTCGCCATCCGCAAGGATCGCGTCGAGCGTGGCAGCGGCCGTCGCCGGATCGTCCCGGAACAGATCGGCCATTGCGTCGTCATGACTGCGGTCTTTCATCGTCATTGCTCCTTCAAACAGTACGGTTTTGCCAGTCGCGCCAATAGTCACACGCCCGGTCAATGTCGGCGTCCTGTGTTCGTTTGGTGCCGCCGCACAAGAGCAGGATCACCGTCTTGCCCGATCGGACGTAGTAAACCCGGTAGCCAGGGCCGACATCGATGCGCAGTTCGTGGACGCCCTCGCGAAGCGGCTTGAAATCACCGAAGTTGCCTTGCTCAAGCCGGTTCAATCGTCGGATGATCGCCGCTTTGGCTTGTACGTCGCGAAGCTTGCGCAGCCAGCCGGCAATCAGGTCTTCGCCGTCACGCGTGATGTAGTGTCGTACATCGAACATTTAGGCGATATTCGTTTAAAAACGAATTTTTCGCAAGCCCTTTTTTGCCCGCTGACCATCACAATGTGGGAGCTGTACCTCGCGGATATCAGGAATTACGCGACAAATCGCGAGTCTGGCGCCAGACGGCATGTCCACATTTGGGTAGGGGCTGGGCTCGCGGCCACCCTTTTTCAGACGTCGAATGTCCCTACTGCACCGTCAACTCGGCTCGCTCGCCGGCTGTGATGGTCACCGTGCTTTCCTTCGAGCTGTTGTCCAACTTTTCGGAGACGACGGCGTAGTCGCCGGCCGGCAGCGCCGCCTGATATTTCTCGTCATAGGCGTAGCCAAGCGATTTGCGGTTGCCGTTGATGTCCTTCTTCGCATCGAAAATCTCGATCTTCGAAGCTCCTGGCGCGGTGATCGCCAGCACGCCGGCATTGATGGCGATCTTCAGATCCTGATGCTCACCGGCCTTGACGCTGAACGGCTGCTCGACGACGGCAAGGTCGACCGTCGCCGTCAGCACATAGTCGTCGGGCGGCAGATCGAACTTGCTGTCGGGGCCATAGGCATAAGCCACCTCTTGCCTCGTTCCGTCGATCTTCTTTTTTGCCTTGAACACCTTGAAGCCAATGCCCGAGCCGTCGGCCTTGTCGCCACCGGCAATGTAGTAGGCGTTGGCAACGACACGGCCGACGCCGACGACGATATCCTTGTCGACGACGTTGCCGGCAGTGAGCGGGATGGTTTCGGTAACCTCGCCCTGCCCGATCCTGACCGTGACTTTCTGATCGCCGGCCGGCAACACCACCTTGGTGTCGCCATAATAGGTCGCAGGCATTTCAACGCCCGGAAAGGCGATCACGACAGCCGCACCATCGGCCACATCCGCTCCCTCGCTTGGCCGCGGATGAATGATGAGCGTGCCGGCATCGAGCACGAACAGGGGTTTGTAGACCTCGACCGCCTCGACCGTGATCTTCTGTTCGGTCCTGGCCTCGCCATGGCGCGCCACGACTGTGTAGTCACCCGGCTCCAAATTGCCTTTATAAGCTCCGTATTCGGTGGCGACGTACTCGCCGCGCGTGCCGTCGGACTTTGCCTTGAATATCTCCCAGGAATTGCCGTCGGTGACGGGATCGCCGCCATCGGCGAGCACCACGGCGGGCATGAAGTTGAACTCCGGTTTTTCCGACGCGGCGACCGGCTGCGGCGCTGGCGCTGGTTCGGGCGCCGGTGCAGGTGCGGCGGCGATGGTCTCGACCAGCGCGTCCTGCAGCGCCTTCTCATCCGACGCCTGGATGTATTTGCCGCCGGTGTTGTCGGCGAGGCAAGCAACCTGCCTGCCCTCGTCCGCGGTCAGGCCGAAGCCGACGACGTTTACGGTGAAGTCGACGCCGGCAGCCCTCAGTTCCCTGCCGAGCGCGCAGGGGTCGCCTTTGCAGATCTCGAGCCCGTCGGTGATCAGGATGACGGTGGCCTTGTCCTCGGTGTATTTCAGCGCCTCGGCCGCCTGCCTGACGGCTGATGTCAGCGGCGTCTTGCCGATGAATTTCAGGCTGTCGGCGGCAGTGGAAACAGCACCTGCCGAGCCGGCCTGCGGCGGCACGATGAGCTCGATGTCCTCGCAACTGCCCTTCTCGCGATGGCCATAGGCCATGAAGCCGATTTCCTTGTCGGCGGGGACCGATTGCAGCACCGTTCGCAGCGATTCGCGGGCGATTTCGAGCTTCGGCTTGCCGTCGATCTGCGCCCACATCGAACCGGAGGCGTCGAGAACGATGACGACACGGTCGGCGGCAAGGCCGAGCGTCGTCATCCACAACAGGAGCGCCGCCGCAACGATGCTCCGTGCAAGTCCCGCCATGAAATCTCCCCCCAGTCAGTGGCCGCCAGTTCGTCGCAGCCAGTCAGCTTCTGCCAGCAGTCCATGCCCGCCAGTCCGTCCCAGCCGGGGGAAGCTATTTGACGCCGCGTCAGGATACAAGCCCGGGCGCCGGGGCACGTGGCGGGCCTGACTGCGCCAAACCCCTCAATATGTCGTGCGCCGCTCTTCGGAAGGCGGCCGGCCAAACTGCAGCCGGTAGCTCTGGGCAAAATAGGAGTGCGAGGTGAAGCCGGTGGCGATCGCCACGTCGAGGATCGGCATGTTGGTCTGGCGCAGCAATTCGCGCGCCCGCTCAAGCCTGAGCCGCATGTAATAGCGGCCGGGCGTCACACTGAGGTGACGCAGGAACAGCCGCTCGACCTGGCGCACCGACAGGCCCGCCGACTTGGCGAGCTGCACCGCCGACAGCGGCTCGTCGAGATGGTCGGCCATCAGCTCGACGATGCGCCGCAGCTTCTCCGATTTGCCGGTCAGGTCTCGCTCGGGGCCGACGCGCTGGCGGTCGCCGGCGGAGCGGATGCGCTCGTGCTGGAACTGGTTGGCGACGCCGTTGGCGAGGCTCGAGCCGAAATCGCCGCGCACGATCTCCAGCATCAGGTCGATGGAGGTGGTGCCGCCGGCGCATGTGTAACGCTTGCGATCGATCTCGAAGACGTTGCCGGTGCAGTTGATGTCGGGAAACCGTTCGACGAAGCCGGCGCGGTTTTCCCAGTGGATGGTGCAGCGATAGCCTTCGAGCTGGCCTGCCTCGGCGAGCAGATAGGAGCCGACCGACAGTGCGCCGAGCGCGTTGCCGCGCCGGCCCCAGCTGCGCAGCGCCGCCAGCACCTTGCTCTTGCCGGGAAACTCGGTGGTCAGCCCGACCGAGACGAAAAGAATATCGACCGGCGGCAGATCGGCGACAGCGTAGTCGATCTTGAGCGGCAGGCCGTTGGAGGCCATGACGGCATCGCCGTCGGCCGACACCGTCGTCCAGCCATAGAAGTCGTGGCCGAGCAGCCGGTTCGCCGACCGGAACGTGTCGATTGCGGCGGCCAGCGAGAACATGGAAAACTTGTCGACCAGCAGGAAGCCGAACTGCCGGCCGCCGTGAATGGGATCATTGGCGACCGGCCGCTCTGGGGGAACAGTGAGGTTCGGCAAAGCTTTGGGCTTTCCAGGTTCAGAAAGACGGCCGTTTCAATCCGGCCGCGAGATAGGCGGAAGCTAGCGTGTTGGCCATCAGCATGGCAATGGTCATCGGGCCGACGCCGCCGGGCACTGGCGTGATGGCGCCGGCCGTCCTGGCCGCTTCCGCATAGGCGACGTCACCGACGAGACGGGTCTTGCCTTCGCCCTTTTCTGGCGCCGCGATGCGGTTGATGCCGACGTCGATGATGGTGGCGCCCGGTTTGACCCAGTCACCCCTGACCATTTCAGCTCTGCCGACAGCGGCAACGAGAATGTCGGCGGTGCGCGCCAGTGCAGCCAGGTCCTTCGTGCGGCTGTGCGCGATGGTGACGGTGCAGTTGGCGGCAAGCAGAAGATTGGCCATCGGCTTGCCGACAATATTGGAGCGGCCGACGACCACCGCATTGAGCCCGGAAAGATCCTTGCCGCGCACACGCTCGATGAGCAGCATCGAGCCGGCCGGCGTGCAAGGCACGAACGCCGTCTCCAGTTCGCCGGTGCCGAGCTTGCCGACATTGATGAAGTGGAAGCCGTCGACATCCTTTTGCGGCGCTATTGCCTGGATGACCTTGCCCGCATCGATATGGCCAGGCAGCGGCAGCTGCACCAGGATGCCGTTGATGCCGGGATCGGCGTTGAGTTCGCCGATGATAGCAAGCAGTTCCAGTTCGGACATCTCGGCCGGCAGCGTGTGCTGGACCGAATGAAAGCCGCATTCCTTGGCGGTGCGGGATTTGGAGGCGACGTAAACCTGGCTCGCCGGATCCTCGCCGACGATGACCACGGCGAGACCGGGTTTGTGCGCGCCCTTTTCCATCAGTTCGATCGTCAGGGCCTTGACGCGCCGCACCACGCCTTCGGCAACGCTTTTTCCGTCAATCAACTCGGCCATCAACCATCCTCGACATCGCTCTGCTTCGGGCGGCATTCTCACGAAAATCCGACCGGGCAATCCCGTCAAAGCGCCGTCTTATGCCGCTAACTCGAAACCGATGGCTTTTATTCTATTCGGCGCTCAGAAATAGCGCCGCGATCGGCTTTCGGTGAGTTCGCGAACCGCTTCGCGGAATTCGCGCAAGCTGGCTCGGATTTCCTCGATGGAGGCTTGCTGTTCAGCGGCTTTCGAAGCCTGATCTGCCTCGTCCGACGAGGCTCGCGGATACTGCTGCTGCGGATGAGGCACTGGTCCGGCATGGGGCGGAACGGGCGGCTGGTATGCTTTGTCTTCAATGGGTGTCCGGCGCTCCTCTGTCCGGCGGCGCGGCCGCGAATCGGCGGTTTCGCGCAGGCTCGCATAGGCGCCGCGCATGGCGCCGAGGCCGACACCGGAAGCAAGCCCCGCCAGCAGGCCGGCAAGCACCGTCATGGCGCGCGACGGTCCGTTTGGCTCGAGCGGGGCGAAGGCCTTGGAGATCACGTTGATGTTGGCGGTGTTGATGTCCTTCTGCTCGCCGGTCTCCCTGGCGCGGAGAAGATATTGCTCATAGACGGAGCGTTTGGCGGCGGCCTCGCGCTCCAGTTCGCGCAGCGTGACCAAGTCGCTGTTGACGTCGCCGCTGCGGACCTTCAACTGTGCCAGCCGGGAGGCCAGATCCTGTTCGAGCTGCACGGCGCGCCTCAGGTCGACCTGCAGCGACGAGGCGATGCGGCGCAGTTCCCCGGCGATACGCTCGCGCGATCCGGCAAGCTGGGCATTGAGCGCCTGGAGCTCGGGATGGCGTGGCCCGAGCCGGATCGCGGCGCGGTCGGCCTCCTGCTTGAGCGTCGCATATTGCGAGCGCAACTCGCTCATGGTGTTGGAGTTGATCTCCTCCGGCAAGGTGCCGCTCAGAACCGAATTCACGTCGATCGAGCGCGCCGACGCCGCGCGGGCGTTAAGTTCCAGCGTGCGCGCGCGGGCGATGGCCAGCTGCTGGTTGAGCTTGAGCATCTCGTCGTCGCTAATCAAATGGCCTTGCGCGTCGACGAGGTCGTGCGCGGCCCTGAAATCCTCGACCTTGCGCTCGGCCACTTCGACGCCCTTGCGCAGCTCGTCGAGCCTGCCCGTCAGCTCGTTGGTCGCGCGGCCAGCGGTGTCGGACTGGATCTGACCGAAGGTCTGCAGAAAAACATCCGTCATCGTGTTGGCGATGAGCGCCGACTTCTCGCCATTTTGCGTGGTGGCGCTGACGGAGATGACAAAGGTCTTGCCGCCGCGCTCGACCGAAAGGCTCTCCGCCAGATTGGCGACGGCCAGCGCACGGCGGCGACCTTCACCGGCAGCCGGCCCGTCATTGCGCGACAGGATCGACCGGATGACCGTCATTATCCCCAGCCCATCGGAACCTTGCCCGTTGAACTCCGGATCATTGACGAGATTGAGCTTGTCGACGACCTTGTTGAGAACGGTGCCGGAGGTGAGCACGCGAACCTGGTTCTCGACGATGGCCAGCGTGGCGTCGGACGCAACCACCGATTGCGTGAGGTCGCGGTCGGTGAGCTTCAGGTCGCGCGGGTCGACGATCAGCTCTGCGGTGGCTTCATATTTCTTCGGCGTCGACAGCGCGATGGCGACGCCAAGCGTGGCGCCCAGTATCGTCATGGCGACGATCAGCAGCTTCGAGCGGGCAATGCCGCGGACGACCTGCATCGGATCGATCAACGGCTTCCATTCTTGTCTGTCGTCATCCTGACGGGAAGACCGCCGCTCGTCATCTGCATATCCGGGTTCGGGTGCGGCATATCGAGGTTCGGGTGCGGCGTATCGAGGCTCGAACGCGGCGTATCGAGGCTCGAACGCGGCGTAACGGGAGTCGGCATCGGAGCGGCGGTCCTCGGAAACAGCGGCAGCAACCGGCTTCTCCCGTGGCATGGCTTCCGCATGGTCCGCTTCAATGGGCTCGTCAGTCTCAGGCGGCATCCGGGCGGCCGAGGCCGATGCATCCTCGGCTTGAAACCGGCTTGTTTCATCGTTCGCCGATAGCTCCGGAGTCACCCAGCGTTCCGGGGTCGCCGAGGGCTCCAGGTTTGCCGAGAATTCCGGATGCGCCCGCCGCTCGCGGCGTAAGCGCGCGACACGATGGCGCGCTGCAGCATCCTCGCGCCATGACGGGTCTGCCCGGTCCCCGATCGCAACCAGCGATGGTTCTTCTTCGCCGCGCAACGCCTGGCCGAGCGCCAGCAAGGAGCGCTCGCGCTTCCAATCTTCACGGTTTTGCCTGTCGACCATTGTCGTGGAGCTTGCCCTTTGCGGCTTGGACGCGCGGTCAGCCATTCGTTAAACCACGCTAAACAAGTATAGGAAACAAAAGGTTAATTTCCCAGCCTTGAAGACACGGTTTCCCTCTAGGGTTGTGCCCTTCTTGAAAGCATCGAAAGCGCCCAGAACCGCGCGTTAAACTTTCCGGCCTATGCTGTCTCGACACATGACCCAGGCTGGCAACATCCCGCAAAAACGGCCTCTCGCCCGGATCCGCGCTTTCGTCGCTGAGCGACGGCGGCTGGTTCGCGACTATCTTTCGGCGATCAGCGGCGCCGGCGGGCGGCTGGTGTTTTCGCTCGCCTATTTCATCGCGCTGGCCAACACGCTGTCGATCGCCGAATTCGGCATGTTCGCCACCGCTTCAGCGGCCGGCGTGATGCTGTCGCGCATCCTGGCCTTCGGCTTCATCTCGGCGCTTTACCGAACCGCCACCATCCGCCCCAATCTGATCGGCACCTTCACGGCCGGCTTCCTGCTGCTTGGCGCGATATCGCTGCCGTTGCTGGCTGCCGCCTCCTACGGCGTCTACCTGGTCTTCTTTGCCGGCACCGTGCCGCTGTCGGTCTTTGCGGCGATCGTGTTTGCCGAGGCGTTGCTGTGGCGGCCGGTCGAGGTGGCGCTGATCGTCAACAACGGCCTCGGCAAATTCGGCAGCGCCGCCCTGCTGACGATCCTGGCGACGGCCTTGCGGGCGCTCGGCGCCGTGCTGTTCATGTTCGCGGCGCAGCCGACCATAGGAGCCTGGTCCTGGTATTACATCGGCGCCAACGCCGCCTCGCTGCTCATCGCCTTCGGATTTTTCTATCCGCGACAGCGGCTGCGGCTGCGGCTGGCGCTCTATCTGCGGCGGCTCGCCGATTCCATCTACGTTGCCGGCGCAGAGGTGCTGTTCTACCTGCAGATGGAATTCGACAAGCTGCTGGTGCTGGCGATCGGCGGTCCGCACCTCGCCGGCATCTATGCCATCATCATGCGGCTGGTCGACCTGACGGCGATCCCGATCCGCACGTTCTCGATGATGCTGGTTCAGCGCATGATGCGGGCGCCGGAACTTTTGTCGCGCCTTTCGGTCAAGAGCGGTATCGAAGGCGGCGTGTTCGCGGTCTCGACGCTGGCGCTGGCGACACTCGCCATCGTGCTGCATTTCTTCCCCAACGCGCTCGGCAGGAATGTTGCGGAGGCCGCCCCTTTGGTGGCGCTGGCGATCTGCGTGCCGGGCCTGCGCAATCTCGTCGAATACCAGGCCGAGCTTCTGTTCGCGCGCGGTCAGACGCTGGTGCGGGCGATCAACCTGGCGCTGCTTGCCGGGCTGAAGGCGGTGCTGCTGACCTATGTGCTGACCCATATCCTGGACACACCCGATCTGGTGCTGTCGCTCAACGTCGTCTTCCTGCTGCTCTATCTCGCCTCGGCGCTGCTCACCTACTCGGCGATGCGCAGGCCGGCGAAGCCGGTCTAGGTCGACCAGCTGGCTGCCGTCGATGCCGAGATGGGATGGACACTTCGATTCGTTGGCAGTAGTCGCTGGCGATGGGACGCCACAAATGATCACGCGTGGTTTACAGGTGAAGGCCGTTATAGCAATCAAGCTCTAAAATGGGGGGAGTTCTACGAAGTGATCGGCGACGGCGGGGCAGTCGACGAGCCCGATTGGGGGGTTCTGTCGTCGGACAGTCCGACATCACGGCATTTCTTGTTCTATTTTCGAGATGAGACCATCGAAATTGTCGCCCGAGACTGGTCGTTCACTCGAAAAATGCCGGGTGTCGGGTAGCGGCGAGCCTTGCCGCCGCTTCTCCAGAGCAACGTTCGCGCCACGACTGCTACCAGTTCGTTGCGGCCGTTTATCGTTCAGCCCGCGTCAGTTAGGCATCGCGCAGCAGTGTGCTATCGGGCAGATGAGCCGGGCCAACGGAGTGATGAGATGCGTCTGAGGAATTGCCACAACTTCCATGACTTCCGCAGCATGGCCAAACAGCGCCTTCCCCGACCGATCTTCAACTACATTGACGGTGCGGCCGATGACGAAGTCACTTATCGGCGCAACAGGGCTGCCTTCGATGACTGCGACCTGGTGCCGAATGTTCTGCGCGGCGTGACCAATGTGGACATGTCGGTGACCGTCATGGGCCAGAAGCTGGCGATGCCGGCCTACTGCTCGCCAACAGCGCTCCAGCGCCTGTTCCACCATCAGGGCGAACGTGCGGTGGCGGCAGCGGCGGCGAAATATGGCACGATGTTCGGCGTCTCCTCGCTCGGCACCGTCAGCCTCGAAGAGGCGCGCCAGATCAGCAATGGGCCGCAAGTCTACCAATTCTACTTCCACAAGGACCGCGGATTGAACCGCGAGATGATGGCCCGGGCCAAGCAGGCGGGAGTAGAGGTGATGATGCTGACGGTGGACAGCATCACCGGCGGCAACCGCGAGCGTGACAAGCGAACGGGGTTCGCCATCCCCTTCAAGCTCAATCTCGCTGGCATCGCGCAGTTCGCGGTCAAACCGTCATGGGCGATCAACTACTATATGCATGAGCGGTTCCGGCTGCCACAGCTCGAAGGCCATGTCGACATGGGCGGCGGCGCGATGTCGATCAGCCGCTACTTCACGGAGATGTTGGACCCCTCCATGTCGTGGGGCGACGTTGCCGAGATGGTGCAGCACTGGGGCGGACAGTTCTGCCTGAAAGGCATCATGTCGGTCGAGGATGCCAGGCGTGCGGTCGAGATTGGTTGCACCGGAATTGTCCTCTCCAATCACGGCGGTCGCCAACTCGACGGCTCGCGTACCGCGTTCGACCAGCTTGCCGAGATCGTCGATGCGGTGGGAGACAGAATCGATGTGATGATGGATGGTGGCGTGCAGCGCGGCACCCACGTGCTCAAGGCCCTGTCGCTGGGCGCAAAGGCCGTCGGATTGGGCCGCTACTACCTTTTCCCACTGGCGGCCGCCGGACAGGCCGGCGTCGAACGCGCACTGGAATTGATGCACATCGAGATTGAGCGTGGCATGAAGCTGATGGGCTGCACCTCGGTCAACGAACTCACGCGACGGAACCTGCGCTTCCGCCAGTAACAGGCGACTTCCCACCCTTTCATGACCTCCTGAGAGGAAGGTCGGGGGCCTAAGCCCGGTCGTTAAAGGGCGATGTGTTTTTATCCTCGGACTAATCGAGCCCGATCAGGCGGCGGATGCGGCCGACATCGGTGCCGATAAACGACTGCATGCCGATGGCCACCTGTTGCGGCGCCATAGCGGCGACGAAACGGCGGAACTCGTCATCCGACAGCGCCTCGCCCGTCCAGTGGACGCGGCTGAACGCCTCCGAGCCATGGAAATGGCCGGCGCCGGCGAGCACGTCGTCGACATAGCGGCCGTAGATCAAGCATTCGGAGAATTTGCGCGCTGCACCGACGATTTCGACCCAGTTGCGGCCATGGATCGTCTCGATCCGCGCGCACAGCGCCGTCACGGTTTGGCGGCGCCAGGCAATCAGCGTCGAAATGTAGTCGTGGGTCGAAACCTCCGATGGTTCGATGCCAAGCGCCGAACCGGCATTGCGCGACCTCCGCGCTCCGTGCAGATCACGCATGAAAAGCTTTCGCATGAATCCCTGCAGCATTTTCCGACGCCGAAACTGCTAGATTCGTTTTTTTCAGAAGATTGGCCGCTTCGCAAGCATCGAGCCATCAGGCCCAATTCAAGGACAATTGCTCACACGCTCTGTCAATTTTGTTTTGAGGCTTGTGCGTGGTACGATATGGTACAAAGAAGGTGATGTTTGTTTGGACATTACGCGGAGCAACGGTAATTTAGAGTCATCTAATGTATCAAGACTCCGCGCTCCAATCGCTCGAAGAGCACGAAAGTAAGAATGCGAAATTTACGCATTCTCTTGATTTTTCAACCTTTAGCTTTCAACCGCACGAGCAATTTCCGGCTTTCCGTTTCGCCAATCGAGGCGTGATGGACTTGTCAGCCGTGCGGGATTGTCCTCAATCCTTTCCGGCCCGCCAAACGGTGTGGAACCTGGATAGACTCGCTTTTATGCGAACTGAGCTTCCAGGCGAAAATCATGCTCATCGCCAGAAGCATCTGAAAAATGCCGTTCTTGACCATTGGTATGTCACCCTGCCGTTTTGCTTGCCGGGTGAGTGGCATAAAGGCGAGAAAGCTGTGCCTGAGCTGCACTGCCTGGCCAGCCCGTTCGATAGACAAATCAATCACGACGGGGTCCTTACGCTCTTCATCCCAAACGATCTGTTTACCTCGACTGCCGGGCTCCATCGAATGTTGGATGCCAAGTTCGAAGGAGGGCTCGGTAAGCTGCTGGCAGACTACCTGCTTCTTCTCAACCGGTCGCTGGCGGATTTGCAGTCGCCGGAGATACCATACGTCGTCGAGGCAACACGAAGCCTTGTGGCCGTATGTCTCGCGCCCTCCCAGGATCGCTTGAGAGAAGCACAAACCCCAATCGACGCGACATTTCTAGGCCGAGCGCGACGGATGATTGACGGCAGACTTGTGGATCGCCAACTGACGTCCCAAACGCTGTGCGCGGAACTTGGCGTGTCCCGCTCCCGGCTATACAGAATTTTCGAGCCGCTCGGGGGAGTAGCTTCTTACATTCGCAAGCAGCGGCTACTGCGAACGCGGGACGCGCTCTCCGACATTGGCGATACGCGGTCCATATCCCGGATCGCCGAGCAATGGGGCTTCGTCGATGCTTCCAGCTACAGTCGAACGTTCAGGCACGAATTCGGCATTTCACCGAAGGAAGCACGGGATATAGGTTGGGCGAGCGATGGCTTCGTCGTGGCGCAGCAATGCCAGGCACGACACGAAGGGCCGCAAACGCTTTACCAGCTACTCCGCACTGTAGATGGAACCTGACCGGACCGAGCACGGCGGGACAAGTCCCCGCTAACGTCAGCTTAGCCGCCTCACGGCGCTCCCAGGCGAGCGACGGTCTTACCTGCAGCATCGACGAGCATCAGATTTCCATCCTGTACAAAATACGCCGCAGTTTGCGAAAGCGCTGCGTGGAAGACCGCCTCTTGAACGGACTTGGCATCTTCGCAGGCCATCATTGTCGATGCCAGTTGGCCAAATCTCATTGTCGTACCTTCTATATCGACGTCGCCGCGAAAAGCGTTGCAGCCACCATTGCCGCTCACCGCGCCATCAGCATCAAAAATAAGCGTCGACGTCACGTTCGTATCGGCCTTCTTGCCCTCCAGCTCTAAAACCCTCCATTCGGTACCTGCCAGCGAGACGCCGGAAGCCTCCTCTGCATCCTTACTGCCTGCCTGAACGAGGAGGATTGAAAACAATTCTCCCGCTCTCGCCAGATCAAACGGGGTCGGCTCGGCACTGGCGAACCAGGCGGAGCCGCCGACCTCAATGCGGGCCTGTATCGCATAGGCCCCTCCGTTCGAGAGTTTGCTTGAATCGACAACCAGGCCAAAGGCAATGGGAACTTGTCCGGCCGGCGCCACCGCAGTTGCGGCCAGGGCGGTTTTTGGCTTGGCCAAATCTATGAATTCCACAAGGAGAGTGGCATCTGAGGGTAGCGCAATCCGCTCCCGGTAGAAGGCGCTGCCGGACAGTTTCACATCCGCAGCATACGCGCCATGCGACGCCAGGCAGCACATGGCTGCGGCAACAAGGGCTGACAGCAGCTTCACGGCGTTTCTCCTACTTTTGTAACAATGACAAAACTGATTTATCCGCTGACAGGCGTCGTCCCGCGCGTGATGAAAAGGACCTTCAGCCGAGCAACGTCTTCAGGTGTAATGCTCGGCGGATCGGTTACGGCCAGCCACGCATCGATATAGTGCTGCGGTGCAAAGACATGGCCGTAGCCCATTGGAGACGTCGTCGCCATTGCCATATCGACCGTCAGTTGCAGCATCGTGATAAGCGGATACCAGCGAACCTGCTCCGATACGTCGGGTCCGCGCGGCTCTTTCATCCAATCGGGTTCTCGATAAAGCGTGGCGACGTCGAAGAAGGTTATCGGATCGCTGGCGTATTGAAGGTAGACTATCCGGATCGGTCCCCACTCCGCGTCTGGAATGTCCAAGGCATCGTTCTGATTGGTAAACCGGAAGATCGAGCTGTTGCGAAAGCGGGGGAGCCATTCGGGCGATCCGGAATTGCGGCCGTCGGTAACGGATCGCCAGGTGCGGCTTGCGAAAGGTGGCCCGCTCCACAAGGCGCCTTGAAACGGATCTGCGACGACATCGTAAAGGTTCGCCGACTGTTCAGAGTTCATCGCCCCGAGGCTTAGGCCGTGCAAGTAGAGTTTCGGGCGGGCGTCGCGTGGAAGCGAAGACCAGTAGGTGTAGACCTCTTGGAACAGCGCGTCGCCGGCCTCCGCACCGTAGTCCGGCTCGACCAGGAGGGATAACCAACTGGCGAGGTAAGAGTATTGCATTGCGACGCTCGCGATATTGCCCCTGTGAAGATATTCAACCGGGTCCAGCGCAGCCGGATCAATCATGCCGGTACCAGTCGGCACGATGATGATCAGTATGGATCTCTCGAACGCGCCGGTGCGTTTCAATTCCTGCAAGGCCAGCTTCGCGCGTTCATCCGCAGTGTCGGCCGAACCCATTCCGACATACACCCGAATAGGGTCCACAGCCCCTTCCCCGAAGAAAGTGGTTATCTCTGCCGCCGTTGGACCGGAACTGACAAACCTGCGGCCCTGCCTGCCGAGTTCTTCCCATGACAGCAAAGAAGCCGCGCTTCCCGTCTTGATCGATTGCGCGGGCCTGCTGAGGTCATCTTCAATGAGAGCATCCATCTGCTTGAACGAGGAATCCAGGATTCTAAGCGTCAGGCTGAAGACCAGTCCCTCGACGACCGACCAGAACAGCGCGACCGCCAGCAGGCCGCCGACAAGATGGGAGACCCGCCTCGGGACGAAGCGCCCAAGCCAGCCGGAGAACACCAGGAAGGTGTGCCTGAAAAGGTGTGCCAACAACATGAGTGTCGCAAATACGACGACAGCGACAATCCCTGTCTTGAGCGGACTCGCGGTGTCCAGCGGAGCGAGATCCATCAAAACGCGGATCGAATTCTGCCATTCCAGAGTTCTCCAAAGGAAGACAGCGGCAATCACAACGCACGTGCCGGCGACTGCAATTCTCGCCGCCTTCAGGGTTCGGTCCCGTAGCTGCGGCAATTCGAGATAGGTCCACAGCGAATAAGCGACGAAGCCGATGCCGTATCCGAGAGCAGCCGAAAGTCCCGAAAGCACACCCTGGACCAGATAGGATCGTGGTATAAGGCTGGGCGTAAGAGAGACCGCGAACGCAAGGGTCGCTACCAGCATCCCTGCCGCGAGGAATGAGTGTGCGAGCTTTGTCAGGATCGCGCGCAACCCATTGGTCCTCAGCGTTTAACGGACAGCAAACTTGCAAGGACGGCGTAACGATCGAGTCCTTAGGCTGAGTCTAACGGAATCCAGACCCTGGAAGATAGCCCTAGCCATTATCTTCTAAGGCGACGCAGATCGACGACGCGGCCATTGTTCGCGCTCACTGCAATTTCGAAACGGCTTGCGCCGCGCCTGGCGCGATAGACGAAGAACCGCCCGCGGCAATCGACACGTCGAATGTCTCTGAAGCCGCGATTGCGCAAGATTCGCTCGCCATCACGACAAGTGATGGCACGGCCGTTATTGAGGCTGGTGCCGATATTGATGTTTATCGTGACTGCGTGGGCGGGCGTTGACGAAACTACAGGGAGAACGAAGCTGAGAGCTACACCAAAGCAAGCGAACAAAAGACGACGCATAAGACTTCCTCCATATCGACGGGCTCTTCGAGAACAATTCGTCCTCGGCTGCCTTGTCAAGGCAAAGACGGTGGCGGCCAATATCTCAGGGGCAACCATACAAAGTTCAGGACTCTGTGCTCATGACCTCTCTCCATCGAAGCTAAGTTCGAGATGAGTAGAAAACAAAACTTGCCTCCTGTCTGCGTGTTGCCGTCCTTGGCGCCACCGAAAAGGGGGCAGGAACCGGACGCAGGAGCCGGAGCCGGAGCTGGCGCCTTTCTCGGCGCTGTCGTGGCGTACTCACTCCGGGTAAGTTTCACCGCCATCCGGCCCCGCCTTGTTGAAAAGGATGAATGCCAAGGGGTCGCCAGGCTCGGACGGTACTTCGCTGCGCTGGCCCGCAATCTCTCCATTAACGCTGCTTGTATATTCCGCGACCACTTCGCCGAAGCTGTTGCGCTGGATGGCCACCTTTTGTCCGGCTTCAACCTTGTCGTTGAGCTTGACCAGATGCTCGATAAACCCGCCCTGGGTTGCCACGACCGGAACCGCGCTGTTGCCTAAGAAAACACCCACGTCCTTGCCTGTCCGTCCCATTGGGCCGGCCAGGATGCCGTGATGCTTGAGGACATTCATCGTGCCCTCCACGAACAGGGGGATCATCTCGAGATCGAGGACGCGCGCAGCGCCGACCTCCGGGCAAAAAGACGGGATACCCGCGTCGACAAACGCGTCATGCAGGACACCGGGATATGTATGATTGTCGAAGATCTGGCCGACCGGGTAGAGTTCCACCATCGACCGTATCTCGGGCACATCCATGCTTGCAATATTGAATGCGGTGACTTCGAATCCGCTTGTCCCGGTATGGAAGTCGATCGCCGCGTCGGCGTTCGGCCGCAGCAGCCGGTTGAACAGCAGCGCGGCGTGCCGGCTGGGCGCGGTGAAGCCGTTCTCGTTCCCGGGCCATTCCCGGTTCATGTCGATCAGGCCGGCGCCCCTGCCCGAATTGGGCCATCTGCGCTGCATGCCCTCCATAGCCGGGCGGGCGATGTCCGTGACCGCCATCACCGTGCCCGACATTTCCGCTGGATCGAGCTGGTTCATCACGGTCAGGACCGTATGCACGGAACTCATCTCGTCGCCGTGCACACCGCTGGTCAGAACGACGCGCTTGCCCGGCTTTGCCCCCTTGGCGACCGCCACGGACACATACCAATACTGTCCGGTGGGCATCTGCACGCCCTGAAAGTACAAGAGGTGCTTCTGCCCGGCTTCCAGGTCGCTGACGTCGAGCGCACTGACGACCTTTTTCCCCTGGATCACTTCGCCGGTATAGACCGTTCCCTGAGACCCACCGGATGCGGCGTCGGCAGAGGGAGCCGCTACGTCCTGGGCGGTTGCAGAGCCAGCGTTGGCCGCGAGGGCGGCCGCCGCGCCAACCGTCGCGATGGATGCTATTATCAGATCGCGACGGTCGAGGCCTTTTTTGGATAGGTCCGACATGATCAAGTCCTTGTGTGTATCAAGGTCGCTTCGGCTTGAGCGGTCATTGATGGAGAAAGGAACGCTCGGAGATCATCAGATGGACCGTGACTACAGCTTAGGATGCTTCCGCTTCCGTTGTTGACGATAGCGCCTTCTGGCCGCCTTGCCATTGGCCCAGAATTCCAAAACTGTGCCTCTCGTCCTACATCGGACGATATTCTCCAAAGCGCTCCTGTTCCCTCGGCCTATCGCCCGATTTCGCCAGCGACGCCGGCATGAGGAAGCGTGAGGCCAAGTTAGTTGCCTCAGGCTGTGGCAAGACTGGAAACGGATTTGACATCAGTCAATCGATTCCCCGGCGCTGCGAAAAAGAGACATGGGGCACATAAGCAGGACTCCATGCCGATTTCTTCAGGTGCTGGACGCCCTAAAATACGGCACCCCCTACGCAGCCCTAATGGCTGCCGTCGACAGGAGCCTCCATGTCAACCCTCATCGTCATTGTTTATCCCACCGAGGCGAAGGCTGAAGAAGTCCGCCAAACCCTGCTCGGTCTACAGAAGGAATATGTGATCAAGCTTGGCGACGCTGTCATCGCCACCAAGACCGAGGCGGGAAAGGTCAAGCTGAACCAGCTTATGAACACCACGGCTACCGGCGCCG
The DNA here is from genome assembly GCF_055811595.1 of Mesorhizobium sp. WSM4814. NCBI lineage: Bacteria > Pseudomonadati > Pseudomonadota > Alphaproteobacteria > Hyphomicrobiales > Phyllobacteriaceae > Mesorhizobium > Mesorhizobium sp. WSM4814. The sequence goes on along the minus strand of NZ_JBVVQT010000001.1, from coordinate 558,945 downwards.
TTTCCGGCAGCTTCTGGGGATTGCTCATCGGGATTTTATTCCTCAATCCGCTTATAGGCGTGGCGGTTGGCACGGCTTCGGGTGCGCTTGGGGGCGCGTTGACCGATGTCGGCATCAATGATGCCTTCATGAAAGATCTGTCGGCAAGCATCGTGCCAGGCAATGCCGCGCTCTTCCTGCTGATCCAGGAGATGACCGAAGACAAGGTTCTGAAGCAGATCCAGGGCTTCGGTGGAATCGTCCTCAAGACCTCGCTCGACGAGACCAAGGAGCAGGTTCTGCGCGACGCCCTCAAGCGCCATTCCGCAGAAGCCGGTTCGGCGCCGTCGGCGTAGGCGGCATCGCCGCTCCCGTTCGTGCTGGAGAAAGTGACTGTTGTCCCCGACCGAAACTGTCATAGCCATCGCCATCGAGATGCTCTGCGGCGCGGCGGGGGCACTCGCTGTGCGGTGGTGGTGGCCCAGCGTTGAACTTACCAAGATCGCAGCCGTTCTGGCCGGCATGGCCGGAGGTTTTGCGTTGACCTTCGTAGCTGCGCAGATTCCCGGCATTGGCCACCTGGTTGGGCACGCTGAAAACGCCGCCGATTCCGTCATGCGCGGGCTGGGCGGGCTTACCCCTGCCGTCCTGATCGGGGTCGGCGTTTCGGGCCTGCTCGGTGGCGTCGTTCTGATGACTGTTCTCGGTCTAATCCGAGCCCGCGTGAAAGGTTAATTTCCGGGGCTGGCTGCTCTTACTGTTCCCTATCCACATGTTCCCTATCTACCTTGGGCGCTTCCCACCTCATCGTCAGGGGCGCCTAACAACTGGGCGAGCCACCTGGCCGACGGAGACTGGGCGCAGAAGGTCAGCACTGCAATTGCTATCGGGACCCCGATGAAGGCGCCGAACAGGCCCCAGAGGAACATCCAAAGGAAGACAGAAAACAGCACGAGAAAGGGCGACAGCGCCAACGCCTTGCCGGCCAAACGCGGCTCTACATAACTGCCGATCGCGAACTGGATGAGATTGAGGCAGGCAAAGACGAAAAGTGCGGAATACAGGGATTCGAACTGGGCCAGCGCGTAGAAGGTCGGCAGCAGCGTTGCGACGAACGGGCCGACGAAGGGGATGAAATTCAAAGTGAAGGCGATGACGCCCCACTCCGTGGCAAGCTGCAGGCCAAGCGCCAGGGTAAACACGTAGATCATGCCACCCGTTGCAATGCTCATGATCGTTCGGATCACCAGGTACCGGCGCAGCTTGGCGGCTGTGCGTTCGCCGCCGACGATCAGGATGCGCGCAGCCTCGCCGCTGAAGATGCTGGGGATTTTACGCGCCAGCGGGCCGACCTCGAGCAGGCCGAGCAGCACGTAGATCAGTACCACGATCCAGAACGAGATCGTCGTGTTCAGCCGTGCTGACAGGCCCTGCATCGCCGCCACAGCCCAGCGCACATTGAAATGCTCCGCCCATAGGCCGGCAACGGCGATCCCGTGCGTCTCCAGCCAGGCTGTCGCCTGTTCGTAGAGCGCTTGAAGCCGCGGCGTCTCGGCGATGACGGATCTGCCGATCCGACCGAAACCCCAGGCCACGACGGACGCGAACACGATAAAGACCAGCATGACGAGCGTTACAACAATGGCGAGCGCCAGAAGCTGCGGCAGGCGTGCCTGCAGCCGTTTCTGAACCGGCCAGACGATCGCGATGATAAAGAGGGCGCAGGCGACCGGCGCAATGATCGCGTCGGCGAAATAGAGCGCGGCCAGCAGGAGAATTGCGCAGATGATGCCCAGCAGAACCGGAACCCAGCGGGCATTCATGGCAATTCAGAAGCTCCAGATCATCGGCACTATGAGCACGGCCACGACAAAGAACCAGAGCATGAGCGGTAGACCAAGCTTCCAGTAGTCACCGAAAGCGTAACCGCCGGGACCCATGACCATCAGGTTCGTGGGGGTTGCGATCGGCGTCAGGAATGCTGCGGCCGCCGCCACGGCGGTGCTCATGAGCACGGGACGGGGCGAAATACCCATGGTTAGCGCGGCTGCGACCCCGATCGGGATGACGATGAGAGCAGTCGCGGTGTTGCTGATGAGCTGCCCCATTATGGCAGTCAGCACGAACAGGCCGGCGAGTAGGGCAATGGGACCGGCGTCGCCGACCAGCGACACCAGATGCTCTGCCATCAGTTTCGCGGCGCCTGTCTCGACCATGGCGGTGGACAGCGGCATCATCGCGCCGACAAGGATCACGGTCGTCCAATCGATGGCTCGGTAGGACTGATCGACACTCATGATCCCCGACAGGACGATCGCTCCGGCGGCGAGCAGGCCGGCTACCGCTGGCGGGGTGATGCCCGTGGCGAGGAGCACGACCATCGCGATCAGAATGGCAACGGCCTGGCGGGCACCCGGCCCCATCGGCACCGCCTGACGACGCACCAGTTCGGGCGAATTGACGACCAGGACATCCGGATCCTTGAGGCGGTGATCGAGAGCTTTCCACGTTCCCTGCAGGAGCATCGTGTCCCCGGCCTGCAGCACGATACCTCCTGCATCTCGTGTTGCGTTGGTGGCGACCACCTCTGCGCCGGCGCGCTGCACGGCAAGGACGATCAGGTCGCCGCTCTCGGTGACCATGCCCGGGAAAACGTTCTGGCCAATAAGGCCGGAGCGTGGCGGAATCACCACCTCGGCGAGGCCCGAGCTGCGGTTGAACAGCGTCTCCTCTCCCTGCCCTGGCGCCGCCGACTCGCTAAATGCGAGGTGTTTGTCGGCAGCGAACGCAGCGGCCGACTCGGCGTCGCCCCGCAGCAGCAGGTGATCCCCCTCGGCGATAACAGGTCTGCGAAGCGGGCTGGCCGTTTCACCCTCCTGAACGGCGACGACTTGCAGGTCGGGATAGGTGCCCAACTCGATCGCAGACGCGGGCATGCCGATAAACGGCGAACTTGCGCGCACGCGCATTTGGTAGACGCCGCTGGCAAGGCCGTATTGCTCGACGAGCGTCTTCGCATGGCGGCTGAAGTCGGCAGGCATGGTCGCGCCGTTGCGTTCGGGCAACAGCCGTTTTCCGAACACTATGATGATGGCCATCGTTCCTGCCAGCAGCGGCAAGCCTACAAGCGCGAATTCGAAGAAGCCGAAGCTGCCCACGCCGGCGTCGCTGCCCGCGTTCGACACCAACACGTTCACTGGCGATCCCGTCAGAGCCAACTTTGAGCCGGCATGCGCGGAAAAAACGAGAGGCAGGAGCAGCTGGGCCGAATTTCGCTTCAGGCGGACGGCGATGACGACCACCACTGGCAGGAGTGCAGCCACGGCGCCATTGACACTGATCAGCGCCGTAAGGAGCGCGACCATACTCATCGTCAGCAGCAGCAGGCGGGCGCGGCTCTCTTCGCCTGCGCCACGGATCAGAAGTTGCCCGGCCCAGGCGGTGACGCCCGTCACGTCGAGGCCGGCGCTGACGATGAAGAGGGAGGCTATGAAGATCACCGCGGGATCACCGAAGCCGCCGAGCGCCTGATCAATCGTCAGGACGCCGGTTGCCCACAACGCGGTGGCCGTCGCCATCGCGACAACGACGACTGGCAGCCGGTTCCAGACGAACAGGACGACGACGGCTGCGATGATGGTGGCAGTGTACGCTATGGGGCTCAATCGCTTGGTTCCTCACCGGCCCTACGGCCGACCCGCGGCATGACTGCTACTCTTCCAGTGTCGCCATAAGTACGCCCAGGCGGCAGCCCTTCTCGTATTCGGCAAGGTTCACGTATTCCTTGATGGTATGGATCTCGGCCTGGCCCGCACCGATGGTGATGGTAGGGATGCCATGTTTGTCGAGCCAATTTGCATCCAGCCCGCCATTGGAGAAGAGACAGTTGGCCTCGATACCCAGCATCTTCAACGCCTTGATGGCGCGCGTCACGACCGGGCTGTCCTCTGCGAGTTTGAAAGGAGGGTAGGAGGTCTGGTGGCTGAACGTTACTTCTGCCGTCTGGCCCTCATGATCTCTGACCTGCCCCTTCGCCTTGCCGAAGGCATCTGCGTAACCCTTGGCGATCTTCGTTGCGAAAGCTGCCTCGGGGCTGCGAGCCTCTCCCTTGATGGATGCGTAGTCGGTAACGACATTGGTTGCATCGCCCGCGGGCTTTCCATCCCTCCCGCCGAAAATGCCGACATTGCTGGTTCCCCGGCCGTCGGGTTTCACAACCTTGCCGAACCAGCCTGCCTGCCGCGCCTCAGTCAAGGCGATCGCTCCTACCAGCGTCGCCGATATGCCCTTTTCGGGCGCCACGCCAGCGTGGGACGCGCGGCCCTTGATCTCGACTTCCCAGTTTTCCTGTCCGACCGCGCCGATGATCAGATCGGAGGCGAGTTGCCCATCGACATTGATGCACATGACCGGGCCACCAAGATCGGCGGGGTTCAACTCGCGCGCCCCGTGAAGCCCGCTCTCTTCCCGTACCGTGAAAAGCAGCGTGATCGGCGGATGCGGCAGCTTGTGCCTCATCAGTGTTTCGGCAAGCACAACCAGAAGCGCCACACCGGTACGAGCGTCGCCTCCGAGTGCTGTCGTGCCGTCGGAGACGATGCGATCGCCTTCCCTTCGGGGCTTCGCCCCGGCGCACAGCGGAACTGTGTCAAGATGGGTGGAGAACAGCAGCCTTGGTGCGCTGCGCGTTCCAGGCAGATCTACGATCAGATTGCCGGTTTCGGTTGGCAACGCAATGCGGGTATTGGCGTCATCGAAGCGGATTGCCGAAGCTGGCACGCCAACGGCCTTCAGTGCGTCACTGACAGCCGCCGCGATATTGGCCTCGTATCCGGTCACACCTTCGATCGAAAGGAACCGCATCAGGTGCTCTTCGGCGGCAGCGACATCGAGGGGAATCGGAACTTCGCTCATGTTACCTCCTCCAAGATTTGAGTGCTGTTTCGCATCGTGCTGGATCAGCCATTACAGGCCCCATGGGAGGCCAAACGCCTGCCAACCCGCGAAGAGTGCCGTCCACAGGACGTACATCCACAGGACGTAGGGAAGCATCAGCGATACGATCGTGCCAACGCCTGCGGATTTGTCGTATTTTTGGGCAAATCCAACTACGAGAGCAAAATAGGCATTGAGCGGGGTTATCGCGTTCATCGGTGAGTCACCGACACGATAAGCAGCCAAAACAGCTTCCGGCTCGACGCCTAGTTTCATCAGCAAAGGTACGAAGACCGGAGCGAAAATCGCCCATTTCGCGATTGCTCCAGTCAACAGCAGATCGATGATCGCGACCACGAGGATGAAGCCGAGCAGAAGGGGCAGTGCGCCTATGTTTGCAGCTTGCAGCGCACCCGACAGGCTCAGCGCCATCACCGTTCCCATGTTGGTGTAGGTAAAGTAAGCGACGAACTGGCTGAGCACGAAGAACAGAAAGATCGTCCCGCCCAGGTTCTTGATCGACTTTTCAATCGCGCCGATGACCTCGGTCAGGGTGCGCAGCGTGCCGGCTCCGATGCCGTACGACCAGCCGGTCACCAGGAAGATCAGCATGATCAGCGCAATCAGGCCGTTCATGAAGGGCGAGTTGCCGATCAGTTCGCCGGTTTCGGGGTTTCGCAGCGGCGCCCAAGACGGCAGTGTCAGGAAACAAAAGACGACGATCAGGCCGATCAGCCCGTATAAGGCATAGCGCAATCCGCGGGATTCTCTTTCGGACAGTCCCGCACTCTGATCGGGAACCGTTCCATCCACAGACTTCTCGGGCTTGTAGACCCCGAGCCGCGGTTCGATCATGCGGTCGGAGATGAACGCGATGATCACTGTCAGAAACAGCACGGATGCTATGGAGAACCAGACATTCGAGGCCAAGCCGATCGATCTGTTGGGGTCGACGAGATGCGCCGCATCGTTCGTAAATTCGACCAGCACTGCATCAAGCGGCTTGATAAGCATATTGACTGTAAAGGCACCTGCCACCGCGGCGAAACCCAGGGCGAGACCGGCAAGCGGGTGACGCCCGACTGCGAGATAAGCGATACCGGCCAGCGGAATCAGGACCAGATAACCCGCGTCGGCGGCAACGCTGGCGATGATGCCGACGAAGGCGAGGATATAGGTCAGGGCCCAGGCCGGTGACACGACTACGAGCTTTCGGATCAGCGCGGTGACCAGGCCGGATTCCTCCGCCACGCCGGCGCCGACCATTGCTGCGATCATCAGCCCGACCGCAGTGAAGCTCATGAAGTTGGGAATGAGCGAGGCATACAGAAAGCGTATGCCTTCAATGCTCAGCAGGCTACGGATCTCGGTGGTCGCCGTTTCAATCTCATGCGTGTCCGCATTGATGCGTTCGAACGTCACCGCGGCGCCGAAGGCGCTCAGGAGCGCCGACAAGACGATGACGATTGCAATCAGGATCAGGAAAATGACGACCGGATGAGGAACCATGTTCCCCACTCTTTCGACTGCGTCGAGAAATCTTTGCATTGCGGTTTTTGGAACCGCATTCGCGTTGGGCATCTCGGCCTTCCTCTCTGCAGGACCCGCGCAGCGCGTCCCCCCGGCAATACTCAGATCAAACGGGCTTTGAGCTTAGTCCTCTACTGTGAGGAGTCATGAGCGCAGAATCCAAAGCCTTGGCCGCCTGTCCCGAAATCGCCCGTAAGTCTTTCACGCCCGATCGCCCTGACAATGAAACACAAGGAATGGAACGATCAGCGTAGACTCTGGACTTTAAGCGGATGTGTAAGGGCGGCGGCAATTGCTAGTCTCGGTCAAGGTTCTCGAAGAGCCATGAGCAGCCGTGATGCTTAAATACTTTGGGGTTCGGTCCCGGCATTGTCATGCAGAACCGGGTCGAGGTAATCGCGCTTTTACCCAGCACTAATCGAGCCCGATCAGACGGCGGATGCGGCCGACGTCGGTGCCGATGAACGACTGCATGCCGATGGCCACCTGTTGCGGCGCCATGGCGGCGACGAAACGGCGGAACTCGTCATCCGACAGCGCCTCGCCCGTCCAGTGGACGCGGCAGAACGCCTCCGAGTCATGGAAATGGCCGGCGCCATCGAGCACGTCGTCGACATAGCGGCCGTAGATCATGCATTCGGAGAATTTGCGCGCCGCACCGACGACTTCGACCCAGTTGCGGCCATGGATCTTCTCGATCCGCGCGCACAGCGCCGTCACGGTTTGGCGGCGCCAGGCAATCAGCGTCGAAATGTAGTCGTGGGTCGAAACCTCCGATGGCTCGATGCCAAGTGCCGAACCGGCATTGCGCGACCAGATGCGATGCTCCTCATGACCGTCAGCAGACAGCACGCCGTCGCGGCGGAACAGCCGCACCTTGCCATCGCGCCAGAAGGCGCTGCAGTCGAAAGGTTTTAGGAACGCCACGTCGGAATCGCAGAAGACCAGCACGTCTTCGCCGGCATGCGCCGATATCGCGATGCGGCGAAGCTGCTGCACATGCCAGCCGCGCAGCGGCTTGGTCTTCAGGCTGAGCCAGATGCGCCGGCGGAACAGGCTGAGCGGATCGTCGAAGGCATGCAGCCAGCGCGGCAACAGGTCCCGCTCGTCGACGATGGTGCGGCGATTGTTCTCCAACTGACGAAACAGCGCCACGTCACGATGCTCGACAAGAATATAGTGGTGCGCCACGCCGGAAACGTAGCGGTCGATTGTGTCGCACAGCAGGCGGCAGCGCTCCAAATCCGGCGCATAGCTTGCCGTCACGACCGCCGCCGTCGGCGCCCGGGGAAGGAAATCGGCCTCCGTGTCAGGGCTCGGCACGAACCGGTTGTTCAATGATCTGCTCCGGGGCCTGCTCTGGGGCGAGTTTTGGCAGGAGCGGGCCTCCGCAAGAATTTCTGGCCGATGACGCGCCACAGGAACAGGGGATTGCCGACCACATAGCGGCGCCAGAGACGGCCCGGTTCGATCCACAACCGAAACAGCCATTCGAGCCTGAGCCGACGCATCCACAGCGGCGCCCGCGGCACCGTGCCGCTCAGGAAATCGAGCAGCGCGCCGACGGCGATCGGCAGCGTGCAGTGGCGCGCGTCGATGTGGCGTGCGATCCATAATTCCTGGCGTGGCACGCCCATGGCGACAAGCAGCACGTCCGGCCGCAATCTGGCGATGCCATCGACGATTGCCGGCTCCTCGGCGGGAGAGAAATAACCGTCATGGATGACCACGAACCGGTGCTGCAACGCGAGCGCTGCCAGCTTCTTCGACGCCGCCTCGGCGTTGACACGGGTCGCGCCGAGCAGCCCCACGGTCAGCGGCCTGGCGGACGCCTGCAGGAAGGCAGGGATGAAATCGGTGCCGTTGAGATTGTCCGGAAACGATGCTCCGTAAAGCAGTTTCGCCGCCAGATCGACGCCGACGCCGTCCGGCAGGATGAGAAAATCGTCGAGCGCCTCGGCAACTACCGGGTCCATATAGGCGACATTGGCGTTGTGAGCGTTGAGAAAGGTGACCTTGGTGAAGCGCCGCTCTGCAATCAACCGGGTCAGGTGCGCGACCGCATCGTCCCAGCGGATGGCAAGGACCGGGATGCCCAGGATCGATTTCAAGCTGTCGGCCCCGAAAACGGCGCGGGTGTTGTGCACATTCATACAAACATCTCCTGGCCGACAGGCCCGAGCTTTTCCAGGCCGAGCCTGATTGCGGCATGGAGCGCCTTCAGCTGCCGGCGGTGGAAAGCGCTGCCGTCGACGTCCCCGACATCGGCTACTGCTGCTTCCAGGGCGCCGGCGAAGGCGACCGGATCATCGGTCACCACGCAATTGACCGGGCGATGGTCGATGCCGCGCAGAGAATGGCTGGTGGCGACGGAGGGCAGGCCGAGTTCGAAGGTTTCGATGGTCTTGAGCTGCACGCCGCTGCCGGAGGTGCTGATCAGCGGGATGACGGCGGCGCTCCGCACGAAAGCCTGCGCGTCCGGCACGCGGCCGACGAATTCGATGCCGGGATGCGCGGACCTGAGGTCCGACGGCATGCCGCCGGCAATCCTGACCCGGAAATCGGGCCTGAGATACGGCACCACCTTTTCCAGGAACCAGTCGAGACCGATGCGGTTCGGCTGCCAGGTCCAGGTGCCGATCAGCGCCGCGTCGCAGTCGATGCGGCGCGGGGTTTTTTGCACCGGCGGCTCGGCGCAGGTCACCAGCGGCAGCACCGCCGAGCGGTCGTCGGAGGCGACGCCGAGCGCTGAGCGATCTTCCTCGGCCAGCGTGAAGACGAAGCGTGCCCGGCGACAGAGCCGTTCTTCCACAGTCTTGAGCAGCCTTGCCTCACGGCGAAACAGCAGGCGCTGGAAAAGGCCGCCGGCGGCAGCGGCGTTCTCACGCGCCGAACGATGCTCGACATTGTGGGCGACGAAGATCGACGGCCGGTCGCCGAAAAGCCTTTCGAAGGCGCCGGCGAACTGCACGGAATTCAAGACGTAGCCGTCGAAAGGGCCGGCGCGTTCGACGGCGGCGCGGACCTCGCTGGCGTTGACCACGCGCAGCTTGACCGACGCGAAAGTGAGGCCGGAGAGCATCGCCCTTGCAACCCAGGCGAGCTTTTGCAGCGATGAGGCGGTTTCGGTGCGCACATCGACGGCGCCGAGCACGATGGTGTTCTTCGGATCGCTCGCAGGCTTGCCCGGCCAGGTGAAGCCGATCACGGTGACCCGCGCGCCGGCGCGCCGCAACGCGGCGATGATCGCGGCATTGGCGATCTCGTAGCCCGAGGCAAGGGCTCCGTCGGGCACGATCGATGTGGCGAACAGCAGATGCATCTCACCTATCCTAAGCGGATACAGCTAACAAAGCGCGGTGAAGCCTTGATTAAGTGAAGATATTTGGTGGCCCGGCGTTGCCGATTTGCGGGCTTGTCCACGAAGGTGATAAACGAAACGTTATCATCACGGATGCTATCGAGAGCCAAACTCACCAATCCCGGGCTGGACACGGATGATCCCTTTGCCATTGGACGGTTCGGTGTCGATCGCAGGGCGGTCGCCGGGACTTGTCGCCGCTGCCGTCGAGGCGGTCGTTACGCTGCCGACCTTCAAACGGCCCGAGCAACTGCTGGCGACGCTGGCATCGCTCAAGGCCCAGGAAACCGGCAGACGATTCGCAATCATCGTCATCGAGAACGAAGCCGAGGCGCGCGCCGGCGCCAAGGCGGCACTGCCGCTGTTCGAGCGCGGCGACATCCCGGGCATGGTGATCGTCGCGCATGAGCGCGGCAATTGCAGCGCCTACAATGCCGGCTGGCAGACGGCTATCCTGCACTTTCCTGACTTCAGCCACCTGCTGGTCATCGACGACGACGAGATCGCCGATCCGCAGTGGCTCGAGCGCATGTGCCAGGCGGCCGAGACGATCGGTGCCGACATTGTCGGTGGCCCGCAAACGCCTGTGTTTGCCGACGCGGCCCATGCCAGTTGGGCCGAGCACCCGGTCTTTGCGCCACCTTATCGGCAGACCGGGCGGGTACCCGCGCTGTATTCCTCCGGCAATTTGCTGGTCGGCCGCAACGTGCTCACCGCCATGGGGCCGCCCTTCCTCGACCTGAAATTCAACTTCATGGGCGGCGGCGATTCCGATTTCCTGAGCCGGGCGGCACAAACAGGTTTTGTGCTTGGCTGGTGCGCCGAAGCGCAAGTGCATGAAACAATTCCGGCCCGGCGCATCGAGGCCGACTGGATCCGTGCCCGCAGCCTGCGCAACGGCGTCATCTCGACACTGGTCGAGAAGAAGAAGCGGGCCGGCACGCCGTTCGCCGGCACCAGGGTTTTCTTGAAGAGCCTGGCGCTGCTTGCCGTCTCGCCGTTTCGCGGCGCGGCCAGGCTGGCGCAGACGGGGTCGTTGGCGACGGCCTTATACCCAATCCATGTCGCTGTCGGCCGCGTGCTTGCCGAATTCGGATACGCCAATGAGCAATACCGGCAGCCTGAGAAGAACTGAACGCGCGCCGCTCAGCGCGGCCTTCACACGCGACGGTGTCGCGTCCGCGATCGCCGCGCTGCTGTTCACTGTCATCCTGGTGTCGTTCCGTCCGTTCCAGCCGGCCGGCGCCGCAACGACCGGCGATGGCGGCGACATCGTCAACCAGCTCGGCTTCGGCTCGCTTGGCGCGATCTCGGTCTTCTCGCTCATGGCTTTTGCCGACCCGCGCGTGGTGCGCTCGCTGCTCAGCCCGTCCTGGCTGCTGATGCTGGCTTTGCTGATGCTTTCGGTGGTGATGGCAACCGATCCGCCGTCGGCCATGCGCGCCGCCTTCTTCACGCTGATCGGCATTTTGACGATGGTGACGATCCTGGCGCTGCCGCGCGACGCCGAAGCTTTCTCGAAAGTCATCATCTTCACCATCGTCGTCGTCATGGGCCTGTCCTATATCGGGCTCATCGTCTTTCCAAACGAGGCGCTGCACACCGCCGCGTCGCTGGAGCCGGAACATGCCGGCCTGTGGCGCGGCGTGTTCACCCACAAGAACATCGCCGGGCCCGTCATGGCCTGCTTCAGCTTCGCCGGGCTGTACCTCTACCGGCGCGGACAGCGGCTCTGGGGCGCATCGATCTTTTGCGCAGCGATGATCTTCATGCTGCACACCGGTTCCAAGACGACGGCCGGACTGGTGCCGTTTTCGATCCTGATCGTCGTGCTGCCGAGCCTGATCGGCATGCGGCTTGGCACGCCGATCCTGTTCGCGCTGGCCATCATCGCCGCAGCGATCGGCACGCTGGGCATCGTCTTCCTGCCGCCGGTGAAGCATCTGGCGGCACTCTATTTCCCCGACCTGACCTACACCGGGCGCACGACTCTTTGGGAGTTCGCCGGCGAGATGCTGGCGAAGCGGCCGTGGACCGGCTATGGCTTCGAGAGCTTCTGGGGCACGCCGCTGCTGTTGAACCAGGACCAGCCTTTCGACCGCGCCTGGGACATCAGAACCATCGTGCACGGCCATAACGGCTATCTCGACATCGCGGTGCTGATGGGCATCCCGGCGCTGTGCGTGGCGGTCTACACGTTCCTAGTCGCGCCGCTGCGCGATTACATGCGCATTCCCTTGCGCAAGGAGAACATCTATCTCGGCGACTTCTTCATGATGGTGGTGCTGTTCGCAGCGCTGAACGCCTTCCTCGAAAGCTTCTTCTTCCATCGCGCCGACCCGGTCTGGCTGCTCTTCGTGTTCGGCATGTTCGGCCTGAGGCAAGTGTCGCTGCGGCCGATGGCGGTTCGTGGTCCGTCCTGATCCTCGGTTCCAACAGGGCTTCCCCGCCTAGTCGCGAGGGTCTATGGGAGAACATCTTTTGGTTTGAGCATCGGATTTTGCCAAAACCGGTACCCACTTTTGGGCCCAATGCTCTGCGGAGGTTTTCCATGACGATCAGGCTTGTTCTCGCCGGCTGCGGCAATATGGGCTACGCCATGCTCTCCGGCTGGCTGAAATCGGGCAAGCTCCCCCCGGCGGCGGTTTTCGTGGTCGAGCCCAATGCCGATCTGCGCAAGCGCGCTGAAGCGCTGGGTTGCAATGCTGCCTCGGATGCCGGCGGCATTCCGGCAGACGCGGTGCCGGCCCTCGCCGTCATTGCCGTGAAGCCGCAAGTGATCCGCGAGGTGACCGCCGCCTACAAGCGCTTCAACGATGGCCGCACCACCTTCCTCAGCATCGCCGCCGGAACGCCGGTCGCCACTTTCGAGTCCATTCTGGGCGATCGCGCGCCGATCGTGCGCTGCATGCCCAACACGCCGGCGGCGATCGGCAAGGGCATGATGGTGGTGTTTTCCAACCGGCTGGTTTCCATCGATACGAAACGTTTCGTTGCCGATCTGCTCTCGGCGAGCGGCGAAGTGACAGATATCGACGACGAGGGCCTGATGGACGCGGTGACGGCGGTGTCAGGGTCTGGCCCGGCCTATGTCTTCCATTTCATCGAAGCACTGGCGGTGGCTGCCGAGACGGCCGGGTTGCCAGCCAAAACCGCCAGGCTGCTGGCCGTGCAGACGGTCTATGGCGCCGCCTCGCTCGCCGCCGAAAGCGGCGAAGATGCGGGCGTGCTGCGCCAGCAGGTGACCAGCCCCAACGGCACAACGGCCGCCGCACTTGCCGTGCTGATGGGCGAGGACCGGCTGACAAAACTGCTCACCGAAGCGGTGGAGGCGGCACGGCTGCGGTCGATCGAGCTGGGGAAGTAGTGGCTTGTCCGACGTCGCACCCAAGGTGCGGGATACAGCGCTCTACGGCGCCCCCCTCTGTCCCGCCGGCATCAAAATTCTGCGCACTACCCCGCCCCGTACAGCATCTCGTCCTGCAGCCGGCGCAAGGCGAACAGCCTGGTGGTCGGGTCGGGCGCGGCATTGGCTGATGTCAGCAGTTCGCCCTTGCTGACCGGCCTCAGCACCTTGCCGCCTTCGAGCAGGCCGACCGGCACGGCGCGGTTGGCGCGGGCCTCTTCGACTGTCATCGTCCAGGAGCGGTAGCAGGTCTCACCGATGGCGTCGAATGTCTCTCCCGCCGCCAGATCGCGCTTGGCCACGGCGCAGACCTCGGCAACTGGTCTCGGCAGCGGTACCATGTCCGGCTTGCCATAGAGCGCGATGCGCGCGGCGGTGAGCGGCACTTCCAGCGAGGTCAGATGATAGGGCCGGAAGAAGCTGTAATAGGGTCCATGGCCGATATGCAGATCGTCCATGCGCTCGATGATGCGCGGATGCGTGGCCTCGACGATGACGAACACGCCGGGCGCCACGCCTTTGCCGATGGTGTAGTCGACGACGCCCTTCCTCGACAGGATGCCGCCGTCGGCGCGCGGGATGAGCACCTTGGCCAATTCATCGCGGTCGGCCTTGGGACCGTGCATGCCGGCAATGTCGGGCACCAGCCCGGTGGCGTTGGCGATGGCGCACATCTCGACCATGGTCTTCGAGCCGTCGACGAACTCGACCAGCATGCGCGGGTTCATGTTGCGGCGCAGCGCTTCCGCGCGATAGTCGTCAGGCACGGCGTCGTGGTTGAGCGGGTTGTTCTTGCCCTTGCCGGCGCAGACGATGGTGTAGCCGAGCGCGGAGGCGAACTCGATCAGTTCCATGCAACTCGACGGCTCGTCACCGGCGCCGACCGAATAGACGACGCCGAGGCGGTCGGCCTGCTGCTTCAGATAACAGCCGATGGTGACGTCGGCCTCGACATTCATCATCACCAGATGCTTGCCGTGCTGCATCGCCATCAGGTCGAAATCGGCGGCGACGCCGGGCTTGCCGGTGGCGTCGATGACGATTTCGATCAGCGGATTGGTGACCAGCATCTCGTTCGAGGTGATGGCTATTTTTCCGCTCTCTATCGCCTCGCTGAGCTTCGACGGCGTATCGGCCTCGCGCGCCATCGCCTCATCGCCATAGGCGATGCGGATGGCATCACGCGCCGTGTGCGGGCGGCGGGTCGAGACGGCGCACACCGAAATGCCCGGCATCAGCATGCCTTGCGTCACCAGGTCGGTGCCCATCTCGCCTGAGCCGATGACGCCGATGCGCACCGGTCGGCCTTCCGCGGCACGCTTGGCGAGATCGCGGGCAAGCCCGGTCAAGGCGACATTGGTCATGCGCAAGTCCACTGCTTTTGATCTGAAGGGGAATAGCAGGGAACGGCAGCCTTTTGCCAACGAAACCGGCCGCCGTCGTCAATTTCTTGCGGCTGGCTTTCGCGCCGCGAGCGGATAGTCTTCCCAGTTACTGTTCAGAGATGAGGAGACCGCCCTGTCGGGCGGCGCCCCGACAGGGCTCTCAGGGAGGTTGAGATGACAAACGAGTTCACGCCGAAATTCGATCTGGCTGACAAGGTGGCGCTGGTCACCGGCGCCTCGCGCGGCATCGGGCGCGCTTGCGCGCTCGCCTGCGCCGGCGCTGGCGCCGACATGATCGTTGGCGTTCGCAGCGCTGCCGACGGCGCGGATATCACCGCCGAGATCGAGCGCATCGGCCGGCGCGCGCTGGCGGTACAGATGGACCTCACCGATCTGGCGACGGTGCGAAAATCGGTCGCCGACGCCCGCGCCGCCTTCGGCCGCATAGACGTTCTGGTCAACAATGTCGGGCTCGGGCCTGAAAACCTGGCGGAGAACGTGACCGAAGCGGATTTCGACCTCACCGTGAACGTCAACCTCAAGGGCACGTTCTTCACCACCCAGGCGGTCGGACGGCTGATGATCAAGCAGAAATCCGGACGCATCATCAACATCAGTTCGCAGGCCGGCACAGTGACGCTGAAGGGCGAAGCGATCTACTGCATGACCAAGGCGGCGATAAACCACCTCACCCGCTGCCTCGCGGCCGAATGGGCGCAGCACAAGATCACCGTCAACAGCGTCGCGCCGACCTTCATCTGGACCGACGGAACACGGCCCTCGCTCGCCGATCCGGACTTTCATGCCCATGTGCTTGGGCACATCCCGCTCGGCCGCATCGGTGATCCGATCGATGTCGCCGGCACGGTGGTGTTCCTGGCCTCGCCCGCCGCGTCAATGATCACTGGCGCGAATGTACTGGTCGATGGCGGCTGGTCAGTGGCGTGAGCGAATGGGTCGTCTCGCTGATGGCTGCAAAGACACGTCTGGACAGTACAGCCAACGCCGCACTTTGCCCCGGCAGGTTCGCCGCGCTTACGCCGTCAGGGCACCGGCAGGTGGCCGGGCATTACGAAGCGGCAACTTGACAACGGTCCAGTCTTTCAAATTGAGTGAAATCACGATTAATAGAGAACCGGCACAAGACAGATGGGCGAGACACATATGGCATGGGATGAAAGAAAGATCGGTTACGGCAACGGCCACTATTTCATTCAAATGGGCCTTGCGCTGCTGGTGCTCGTCTTTCTCATCGCCCTGCCGCTCGCCTTTCTTCCCGAAGATATCAGGAAGTTCTACCTCAGCGAGGGCGGTCCCATCGAAGTCTTCTCGGCCGCCGGTTACCTGATCGTCGTGGCGACGCTTGTGCGGGAAATGTCCTATCGGGAGTTGCTCAAGCGCTGGTATCTCGTCGCCATAGCGATCGCGATGTGCCTGCGCGAGTTGGACTTCCATGCGCATTTCACCACCCACAACATCACCAAGACCACCCTCTACATTTCGCCTGACGTTCCGCTGTTGGAAAAGCTGATCGGCGCGACGGTCGTTATCGCCCTCGCCATTGCCTTCTATTTTCTCCTCAAAGACGGCCTCCGCAGCTTTGTGCAAGGGCTTCGCCACGGCGAGGCGACTGCCGTTGCCATTGCCGCCGCTATCGGTTGCGCCGTCCTTTCGAAGGTCATCGACGGGGCGCCGTCAAATCTCACATTTCTCGGCATACATGTTGCCCGGAACGATACCTCGGCAGTGTTCGAGGAAATCCTCGAATTGGGGATTCCGATCTATCTGGCCATCGCGGCATTCGCGGCCTTCCCGACGCAGGACGGTCTCACAAAAAGAGCCGCCGGACAGGTCGCGCCAAACAAGCCAGGATCGGTCATCTGATTGCTCTGCCACGCCTTCGTCATCCTAGGGTCTGCGCCGCGTCGCTTCGCTCCTTGCTCCGCCCCAGGATGACGAAGTGGAGGGGTGTTTCAGCCAATCCTAGAGGTTGCGACCTGCCACGCTCTGGTCCGCCGCGGTGCTGCCTCTATTTGCTTGAGAAGCAGGCGAGGCAAACATGTGGGATGTGGCGAAAGAGGCCTGGACACTCCTTAGGGAGAGCATCGTCGGCTTCATCAATGACAATGCCTTGAGCCACGGGGCGGCGATGGCGTTCTATGCCACGACCTCGCTCCCGCCGATCCTGCTCATCGTCGTCGCCATCGCAGGCATGGCCTTCGGAAACGATGCGGCACAGCTGGCGCTTTCGGCCCAGATGGCGGGCCTGATGGGTCCGCAGAGCGCCGAGCTCCTGCAAGCGACAATCGAGAACGCAGCACACAAGGAGGCGGGAACTCTGGCGAGCATTTTGGGGCTCGTTACGCTGCTGGTTACCGCATCCGGCGTGTTCGGCGAAATGCAGGTTGCCCTGAACGAGATCTGGAAAGTCAAACCGGGCGGCACATCGATTTCACGTCTCGTGCGGGCACGAGCTGCCAGCCTGGGTCTGGTCGCGGCGCTTGGCTTTCTGCTGCTGGTGTCCCTGGTCGTAAGCGCGGCAATATCGGCGCTTGCAGATATCATCAACGCTTATCTGCCCTTTGGCACCCTCATCCTCAGCGCTATCAACGGGATCGTTTCGTTTGCGCTTATCGCGCTGTTGTTTGCGGCAATCTACAAGGTCCTGCCCGACCGCGCCCTGCAATGGCGCGACGTCGGCGTCGGCGCCGTAGCAACGGCGCTTCTCTTCACGATCGGCAAGTCGCTGATCGGCTGGTATATCGGCACCAGCGCCGTCGCATCGTCATACGGGGCAGCCGGCGCACTGCTCGTCGTGCTGCTGTGGGTCTTTTATTCGTCCGAGATCTTTCTGTTGGGCGCCGAATTTACGCGAGCCTACTCGGTTCGATATGGCAGCCGGTCCGATCTGGAGGCGACCATTGAAGCAAGCAAAACGCGAGCAGAAGCCAGCCACGGCGGCCATGATCGAAAAGTCTGAAAACGAAGTCTCGAATTTTTTTCAGCCGGTTGCTCACTGCCTCCCGAAGCCATTCCCGGCATCGACACCGGCGCTAAAACGCCCGGCGCGGCGCCCTGAGGCGAGCATGGCTTTGGCCGGTCGCAGCGACATGCGAAGTTCCTTCGCCGCAGCCACCAGCTTGGCACGGTCGCTTCCGTATCTCCTGATCAACTGATGGACTTGCGCCGGGGTGATGCCGTTTTGCCGGGCAAAATGCCTTACCACATAATCCTCGCTGCCAGAAATCCGATCCCGGTGGCGAGGATAGAGCTTCGCCGCGTCGGCTGCCATGCTTACTCTCCTTTGGTCACGTTTGCTGACGATGTACGATTGGCCAACGCAAAACGGGCGAATTCGTTGCCGCATGCGACACCAATGCAGTTCGCTTTTTCGCCGCAGGCCCGAGCGCCCGGCCAAAGCAATCGGGTCGAAGCACGTATCTGGTTAAGTCCATACGTCGATTTTTCGAGACTCAGCCCTCAGGCACGCGCATGATATGGGCAGGGAGGAAAAGCCATGCGCGAATTGCCAAAGAGCATTGACGCAGACGTTGTAATCGAAATCAGCAGGTTGCTCGACGACCGTGCGAAGTCGGCACCCGTGCCAGTCCACAAGCTTGCCTCGATGATCTCGAATAGTCTCGAGACCGATCTGCCGACAGCTTCCATCGAAGAGTTGATCGTTGAAATGGCCATGACCCGCCAACTTCCGATGCTGTTCGATCTGCCGGGGGCGGATGCAGACAACGTCATATCGATAGCCTTGGCGCGCGCCAGCTGATCCGGCTGAGGGACCTTTCCGGCGAGTGTGATTTCAAGACGCGGATCGTTCCCGTCCTGCTCCAATTCGCGCCGCTGGCTCCGGCCGGCGGCGTGTTTGCCGCGTCGCCAATGACAATCGTCATCGGCAATAATCGTCATGGCGATCCGCTGTTTGGGAACATGTGGTGTCCAGTTGCATTTCCTCTAGACAACAAAGGAGGAATTCATGAACTGGGATCAAATCAAGGGAAAATGGATGCAGTTCAAAGGCCAGGCCAAGGAGCAATGGGGCGACCTTACCGACGATGACCTTGATCGCATCGAGGGCAATCGTGACCAACTCGCAGGACGCATTCAGGAGCGGTATGGAATCGCCAAGGAAGAGGCAGAGCGCCAGGTAGACGACTGGTCCAGAAGCCTCACCTGAGTCTTCAATATCCAGGCTGCGCCGTCGATCGGCGCAGCCTCGGCATCATCCAAATTCACGCTCGCAAATGTGGTGCATGCGACGGTGGTGAGTTGATCTGTGCCAGCTGTCGCTCCCGGTTTTCGGAGCTAGCGCGCCGCTTGTCTCTTGGCTTGCACGGCGACGGCGGTAAGGAAAGCCGTTGCGGCAGTATCGCACGCCGCTCGGGACGGGCTATAGGCGAAAAGGATCAGTTCGGCAGCCCTTGTCGTAAGGCCGTGCTTTTTAGCGAAAGCAGCTATTTCGTAAGGCTTGTCGTGGTCTATGGCCAGTTCGTAGTCCTCATTCATTGCTTCCTCCCGTTTGCGACGTTCCTCGCCTTGGCCCCCTCCCCGGCGCAAGGATTAACTTCCCCGGCCTTGAGAGAGTCTACCAATTAGAGATTGCAAAAGGCCTGCGGCGCAAGTCCGCTGCTTTTTTCGCGGCCATGCTGCCAACGGAACCAAGAGCAGCGGGCCAGCATGGAGGATCACTTCGGCGCTAGCCGTGCCGATCTGTTCATCGATCCGCCTGATACGGCCGTCTTGAGGGGCAGCCCCATTTTGTCCGCTGCACATCAAAAAAGATTATATGATGGCGCTGATATCGCAGGTGGTCGACGCAAGCCAATGCCGATCTTTTCAGTCAAGCACACGACCGTCTATCGCTATACGCAGCCGGTGACGTTCGGCGAGCACCGGCTGATGTTCAGGCCGCGCGACAGTTTCGATCAGCGACTTCTGGATCACGGCCTGTTTGTCGACCCCGAGCCGAAAGAAATTGGCTGGATCCACGACGTTTTCGGAAACTGCGTTGCGGTAATCGATTTCAACGGCTCGGGCGACGAACTGCGTTTCGTGACAGACATCCGGCTCGATCACACGCCGCAGCATGCGCCTGATTTCCGTATCGATGACGCAGCACTCAGCTATCCATTTTCCTATGATTCCGACGAGGCAACCGACCTCAGCCAAACCATCGAGCGCCATCACCTCGATGATGGCGACGAGATCGGCAAATGGGCACGACAGTTCGTGAGCGCCAAAGGGCGCACCGAGACGGGCAAATTGCTGATGACGCTTTGCTACGCCATACACGAGAGCTTTGTTTATTCGCGTCGAACTGAATCAGGGACGCAACCGCCTCTGATGACCTTGCACCTGCGTCGAGGCACATGCCGGGACTTTGCGCTGTTCATGATGGAAGCGGTTCGTTCGCTCGGTTTTGCCGCCCGGTTTGTGACCGGTTATGTCTATGTGCCGAGCCGCGACAGCGGTTCTGTCGTCGGCGGCGGGTCGACGCATGCCTGGTGCCAGGTCTATTTGCCTGGCGCGGGTTGGGTCGAGTTCGATCCCACCAACGGCATTGTCGGGAACCGGGATCTGATCAGGGTGGCTGTGGCCAGGCATCCTGGGCAAGCCATCCCACTTTCGGGAAGCTACTGCGGCAGCGCGTCGAGCTTTCTCGGCATGACGGTGGAGGTCAAGGTGGTGAGGGAAGCCGGCAATCACCAGCATCAATAAAATCAGCGTATCCTAATACGTCTCGCAACTGTTCGCGGGAGTTTGCTCGCCGGTGTCTGTCGGGATTTTGCGCATTGGGCAATCACGCCGTTGCATGACCGTTCCAGCGCGATATTACACCTTCTATCTCAGCGCCATCGGGATATCGGGAAGGCCCCAGCCCGCCGCGCCTTTCGGCATGACGGGCTTCAGCGCGAGGGGTCACGTCAGTCGTAGACCTTCACAATCTTGCGGGTACCTGGATCGACCAGGACAGTTCGGCCCTCGATGACGACGTAGCGGTACTGAACGTCCGGCACCTCGTAAAGCTCGACTGTTTCGGGCAAAGCTGTGCCGATGTTGAGCTCGACGCCGGGAAGGCTGAGTGATGCCACCGGTTTCTTTTTCACGTATTCGCGGATCACGGTGTCATGCTCGGGTTGAATAATGACGTCCTGAGCGGCAGCGGCGCTGACACCGACGAGCAGAAGCATGCCTGCCGCAGCCAATGTAAGTTGCTTTCCCATAATAGCCTCCAAGCAACCTGTAGCTGCGGTGCTTGATTGCTGCCGCGGCGGGTTGCCTAGCCATCTCAACGATGCGGAGCAATTCTTGTTCCACCGGCGGTGCGGGAACCGGCTGCCACGGCCTATCAACGCCGATGTTTGGCGACGCCCGCGAAAGCCCGCTCAAGGCCTGGTTTCTTCTTGAGGCGGCGCGTTTGGGACTGGACAATCAGGCTGTGGCCATGTTTCACACGCAGAGGGCCTGTCGCCGGCGTCGCCATAACGTTCCACGAGTTTTGCGAAGCCGTAGGCGAAGGCGGAAAGCAGCGCCAGGATAACCACTATGCGAGCGGCCATACGGGATTATAGCAGGCTCCCGCTCAGGATTGACCCCAGCATCAGCTGTGCGAGGCGACTGCGCGAAACCGTAACGCCACTATGCTGCTACCCAGAGGCGTCTAGCTTAGCTAGTTTCCGTCCAGGGGGCCGCATCGAAATCGATCGCAAATCCCGCGTCGATGGCGCTTCGCGCAATGAGATCGCCAATTTGCCAATCCGTGAGTTCGCAAAGTGGAAACATCTTCCTCACGGCGATGGTCACTTCGACTATCGAGACGCTCGGATTGTCGACATGATCGATCAGGTAGCGGACAATCGCTTGCCAAACATCCAATGAATTTGGCTTCTGCAGCGGCGCGGACATTTCCGGCCTACGAATGGAGCCGTGGTTCCAGGCCATCGGCTGTTTTGGCGTCGAAGGCAACGGGCACGCCGTGCACGACGCATGCCGCCGCCAGCATCTCCTCCAACTCGTGGTTGGTGGCCTTGCAAGCCGGCATCAGCGTTCGAATGGCGCGGATCGCCTGCGCGATCGAGAGATACCGAGCCTTGCCTCTGGAAAGGACATAGGCCTCTGTCGCGCCTTCAACGGTGACTGTGTGAAAAGTGTGGCTCATCAACAGTTCCTCCCTGCCAACACTACGACTTTCGTCTAACATGCGGCGACCTTCAAGCTTATGTCTGATATCGGACAATCAGGCGGAGCGCGTCGCGTTTGACCGGCCTCATGCGACGCGCTTTGTTTTTATGCATGTCGCTATCGCAAAACCGCTGCACACCCTCGGGTCAGGCCCTGGGTCAGGCCCGAGGCGCATGCTTGTGCGCGACATGCGTTAGCCGAAGTGACGTTGCTCCTCGTCGCCATAGGCGCCATGTGTGAGCTTTATCATTCCGGCACGGTCGACGATCGTGATCTCGCCGCGCCTGGCGTGAACCAGCCCGCGATATTCAAGCATTTGCAGGGCGGTGGTAACCCCGGGGCGCCGAGAGCCGAGCATGGTCGCCAGGAATTCATGCGTCAGCTGGATCTTGTTGCCCTCGGTCCGGTCGTGGACCATCAGCAACCAGCGGGCCAGCCGTTCCTCGATTTTCGAATGGCCGTTGACCAGTGCCGTCCGCGACGACTGGACAAGGAAGGCGTGGGCATAGGCAAGCAGCGACGCGCGAAGCGACTGGCTCTTTGCCACCTCAGCACGAAGATTCTCAACCGGCAGGCACCAGCCATTGCCTGCGACCTGGATGTAGGTTTCGTTGGGAGAGCTGTCCTGGCTGAGAATGACGGCAACGCCTGTCATGCCATCATAGCCAATGATCCCGACCTCACTCTGCCGCCCCCCAGTCATGGTGGCGACCACCGAAGCGATACCCGCCTCTGGAAAATACACATGCTCGATCGGCTGATACGGCACCTCCAGCTGGGCTTTGAGGTCCAGTTGGACATGATGCATTGACGGCCGCAGCAGCGCGAAATCCTCTGGGGAGAGGGCTTTCAGCAGATGATTGCAAGGAAGGGACACGGCTCTCTCTCTCCCGGACGGGCAAGAGCACGTACCCTCTTACTGTCGGCTGCATCCGCAGCACTGGCGGCCGATATCGAAGCATAGGCTGCAAACACGCGATTGGCAAAACCTGCGCCACCGGGGCCGAACTTAAAGCTGAGACAAGGTGGCGGCGGTCGATCCGGCGCACTTTTGCGCATACTTGCGCGCTGGCTTCGTCAGCGAACATACTGTGCGTGCCACAACCGGGCGCAACCCTGCGCAGCTGTGGATCGAGGTGCCTGGACGAACGTCCGATGGACCCTGCCCATGCGGACATTCCTTACTCAGCTCAAGAGTTGAGCTTCTCCAGATTGCATGGCCAACACAGGATGCGCGCGTTCTCATCGGCGTTCGTGCCGCCGCGCTGGGGCGAAACGTGATGATCGAAGTGCCATGGTGTGTTTGGATGTTGCGCGTGGGGTTTGACTTGCGACCAGAGCGTTAGACACTTCGGACACCGCTCTGGGTTCTCGGCAATGAGGCGGGTTCTTACTGCCTGGGAGAACGCGCCGCCGCTCGCCTTCTTCCTCTCAGCATAAGCTTGGCTGCGTTGGCGCTGGCATACCAAGCAGCGATCGTATGTATTCCACGGGGTGACAGCGTCACACTTGCTACAGAACTTATGAGCGCGCTCGGCTGGCGGAATACGCATCTTGGTTCGGGTTCCTTGCTTGTTTCATTGAAGGCAGGTCCCCACGGGGGGCTCGCAAGTTCGACTTATTTGATCGCTCGCTCGTAATTTTGTTCCAAATATTCCGGGTTGCCGCTACTGTCTAACCCGGCATCCGACTTTCTTATTCGTTGCCGGCGAGCCAACGGACCATGTTCGCCATCAGTTTTCCGTAGAGCGGCCATCCGAGAAAATCCTGCGAGAGCCAATGCGGGCCGATATCGGTCGCCCAAGCAATCGCGCGGCCACGGCCATGGCTGCGAACGGCAAGGAGCGGCCAGTCTGTGCCGCGATATTGGCAGGTCGCCAGAAGGCGGGACGAGCCGTCCTGCCTGAATTCCAGCTTGTTCATGCCGAGGATGGGCGGCAACGGCCCCTCCACCCCGGAAAAAATCGGATGGGACGACTGCAGGATCGAGGCGTGGAGGCCTTGCGGCACCTCCATGCCATCGCAAAACGGCAGGCAGCGGATCGGCAGCACGTCTTCGACAGAGGTGTCATGGAACCGCGCCGTCCCGAACATGCCCTGAAAGCCCATGTAACCGCCGGCCAGCATCAGCCCTCCGCCGCCTTCGACATAGGCCTTGAGCAGATCGAGGCGGTTGACGCCGACACGCCCGGCGCGGGCATCCGGCGTGACCAGCAATGTCAGCGCGCCGACATCGGAGATCACCACTGCCTGATATTGGGCGAGCGCATCAAGCTCATAGGGAAACTCCGCGGCGCAGCGCTCGCCGCCGATCTGCGTGACGACGATGCCTTCGGCGGCCAACGCGGCGTTAAAAGCGGTCGCACCATTTGTCGAGGTCGCACTTGTAAGCACATCACTGCCGATGGCGACCGACGTCGTCGCTGAAAAAGTTTCGCCTGCAAGCAACATCTTCATTGCCGCGCCCCGCACTGTTTTCGTTCGAGAGGGTTTAGAAAGGGCGCCGGATCGACCCGGCGCCCCCCTTGGGCTTGAGCTTTACAGGGTCAGAACTCGAACTCGGCCAGGTTGTCGGGGGTCACGATCTTGGCCGGACCAAGGATCAGTTCGCCGCCGGCGCCAATCGTGTACTCGCCGAGCCTGCCTGCTGTGAACTTCTCACCCTCTTTGCCGGTGATCTTGCACTGCGCAAGCGCCTGGGCTGTCTGATAGGTAAGATAGCCAAGATCGGTGACGTTCCACCAGATATCCTGAGCCGCTCCGTCCTTGATGTATTTCGAGATCAGAGTGGCCGGCGCGAGGCCGGTCAACTTGACCTTGCCGATCATGCCCGCCTCCTCGAGTGCACGCGCCGCCGCCGGAAGGCCAATGCCTGCCGGGACGATGATCACCTTGAGATCCGGAAAGGCCTGGACCAGCGCCAGCGCCTGCTGCTGGTTGATTTGTTCGCTTTCTTCGCCATAGGCGACCTGCACCAGCTTCATTTTGGAGAACTTCGGCTCTGCAGCCATCTTCGCCTTCATGAAGTCGATCCAGGCGTTCTGATTGGTCGCCGTCGGCGTCGACGACAGGATCGCGAATTCGCCTTCACCGCCGCTGAGGGCGAATGCACTTTCCAGCATCATTTCGGCGAGGCTGTCGCCCTTGACCTGATTGACAAACACCGCGCGGGCATCGGCGGCCACATCGGAGTCATACGAAATTACCCTGACGCCCTGCTGAACGGCGCGCTTCAGCGCAGGCGCGACGGCATTGGCGTCGTTGCCGGCAATTGCGATCACCCCGACCTTCTGCGACACGAGGCTGTTGATGAATTCGATCTGCGCCTCGGCAGTCGCCTGCGATGGGGCGACCTGGGTAGCAGTGCCGCCAATTTCCTTCGCTGCCTCTTGTGCGCCTTCAAAGGCCACTTTGAAGTAGGGGTCTGTGTCGAGCTTGGGCAGAAAACCGACCGTTACGGGTTCCTTGGCGCACTCCTGGCTGAAGGCCAGCGAGGTTGGCGCGAGCAGAACCGCGGATGCGAACAGGGCTAATCTAAACGCTTTCATTGTGACTCCTCCGTCAAATTCGGGCTTGAAGGAAGGGGCCCGAGATCACCCCTTTGTCTCGCGCATTGCGCGGGATCTGCTGAGCCGCTCCTGTGTGGAGCGCCAGTAATTGCCGACGAGCAGAGAACCGATAAGCAGCATGCCGATGATCATGCCCTGCGCGTCGCCGCCGATCTGGCTGAGCGCCAGCACGTTACGGATGATGGCGATAAGGACCAGCGCCAGCATGACGCCGGTCAGGCGACCCTTGCCGCCAAAGACGCTGACGCCGCCGAGCAGAACAATGGTGATGACATCGAGTTCCATGCCGAGCGCATTGTTGGCGCGCGCGTTGGAGAGGCGCGCGGTATAGACGATGCCGGCGATGGCGGCGACGATGCCCGAGACGACGAACAGTTTCAGCACCATCCGGCCCGTGTTGATACCGGAATAGCGCGCCACTTCGGGGCTGCCGCCCAGCGCATAGATGCGCTTGCCGGTCGGCGTCTTCTGCAGCACGACCGCAAACACCGGCGCCAGCACCAAGAAGGGTACGATGGTCCAGGGTATCTGGGTCCCTGGCAGGTTGTTGATGCCGAAATCGACGACCGCCGGCGGCAAAATGTTGACCGAGCCGGTGCCAAGCAGGATGTAGCCGATACCTCGATAGAGCGCCATGGTGCCGAGCGTCACCACCAACGACTGCAGTCCAAGGCCCGACACCAGATAGCCGTTGAAAGCGCCGAGCAAGCCGCCAGCGATGAGCGTCAGCGGGATTGCAGCAAGCGTCGGCACGCCCGTCTGGACCAGTAAGCCAAAGATGACGGACGTCAGCGCCAGCACCGAGGCGATCGACAGGTCGATTTCGCGGGTGATGATGAGCAGCGTCATCGGCAGGATCAGCAACGCCTTTTCCGAGGCGCTCGCGGCCAGTTGCGAGAGATTGAACCCGGAAACGAAATTCGGCACGAAGATCGCCGCGTAGAGAAAGATGGCCAGGCAAGAAGTCGCCAGCAGCAGATCCCAGAAGTCGATCGAACGGAGGAACTTTTTCATCTCGCCCTCGCCTGCCTGGCCTGATCCGCGCGCCGCACGATGAAGGTATCGATACCGATGGCGACCAGGATCACCAGGCCGTAGACGCCCTGTAGCCATAGCGGGTCGACGCGCACCAGCGTCAGACCGTTCTTGATGACCAGCAGCGTGAGCGCTCCGAGGATGATGCCGAGCAGCGTGCCCGAACCACCGCGGATGGCGACGCCGCCGACCACCGCCGATGCGATCACCGTGAGTTCGAAACCGAGCGCGACGCGGGCGTCGATGGTCGCATAGCGCGATGCCCACAGCGCGCCGCACAGGCCGCCGAGCAGGCCGGCCATGCCAAAGGCCAGCAGAATGCGTCGGTCGACCGGGATGCCGATAAGACGCGCGCCGTCCGGATTGGAGCCAGCAGCGAACAGTTCGCGTCCGATCGCCGTGCGATAGAGCAGCACGTAGCCCAGGCACAGGATGACGATCGCGATGGCGACGATCAGCGGCACGCCGGCGATCTTGTGGCCGGTCATGTCGAGCCAGGCTTGCGTTACTTCGTCGGCGCTGATCTGGTCGCCGGCTGCCCAGATCGAGTTGAAGCCACGAAAGATCGACATCGAGGCCAGTGTCACGACGATGGCCGGGATCCCTCCCCTGGTGACGACGAGGCCGTTGATCAGGCCGGCGACACCACCGACCGCGCATGCGGTTACGAGGCCGATGCCGATGTCGAGCCCCGGATAGGCCTGAACCATGCTGGCCGCCATGTAGGCCGAAAGGCCAATCACCGCGGCGATCGAAAGGTCGATGTTGCGGGTGATCAGCACCAGCATCTGAGCGAGTGCTGCCACCACCAGCAGAGCGGCATCCATCGACACGGCGGTCAGGTTCGCCGCACTCACCATGCGCGGGTTGATCATGGTGACCGGGATGGCGACCGCCAGCATCGCGGCGAGCAGGCCGAACTCCCGCCGCTTCAGCATGTCGAGCGGTCCTTTTTTCCTCGCCGCGCCGGCGGCGCGTTCCGCCTGTGCTGCCGGGTCGGCGTTTTCGCCGGCCTTCGTCGCAGCCTCCAGCACCTTTTCCTGGGTGGCCTCGCCCCTGGCAAATTCGGCCGTCCGATGGCCTTCGCGCAGGACGATGATGCGGTCGCACATGCCGATGAGCTCGGGCATTTCGGAGGAGATCAGGATGATAGCCATGCCCTGCGCGGCGAGATCGGCGATCATCGCATGCACTTCCGCCTTGGTGCCGACATCGATGCCTTGCGTCGGCTCATCGAGGATGAGGACGCGCGGCTCGGTGCGCAGCCATTTGGCCAGCACCACCTTCTGCTGGTTGCCGCCGGACAGGTCCTTCACCGGCTGCCCGTATCCGGAAAAGCGAAGCTTCATGCGCTTCAGCCAAGCCGAAACCAGATCGATCGCGCGGTCGGTGCCGTAAAGGCCGGAGCGAGCGGCCTTGTCGAGGACGGGCAGCACCGCGTTGTCGAGGATAGAAAAATCCATCACCAGGCTCTGGCCCATGCGGTCTTCCGAGACATAGGCGATGCGCGCATCCATGGCGTCGCGAGCCGATGCGAAGCGCACGGTTTCGCCGTCGATCAGGATTTCGCCGGCATCAGGCTGGTCGATGCCGAACAGCACGCGCGCGATCTCGGTCCGCCCGCTGCCGACCAGGCCGCCGAGCCCAAGCACCTCTCCGGCGTGGAGCTTGAGGTCGATGCTGGAAAAACCGCTGGCGTGCGAAAGCCCCCTCGCCTCCAGCACCAGCGCGCCGGTGGCGTGGTTTCGTTCCGGATAGAGGTCGGTCACTTCGCGGCCCACCATCATGGTGATGGCGGCCGCGCGGCCAAGTTCGGTCTTCGACTTGACGCCGATGAGGCGCCCATCGCGCAGCACCGCGATGCGGTCGGCGATGCGGAATATCTCATCCATGCGATGTCCGACGAACATCATCGCCACGCCATGCAGCCTGAGATCGGCAACGACGGTGAACAGCCGCTCGACCTCGCGCTGCGACAGCGCGGCGGTCGGCTCGTCCATGATCAGCACCCGCGCGTCGAGCGACAACGCCCGGGCGATCTCGACCAGTTGCTGTTCGGAGGTGCGCAACGTTCCGAGCCGGGTTTCGGCCGACACGTCGAGGCCGACCGTCGCCAGCACCTTGCGCGCGCCGGCATACATGGCGGCGTTGTCGATGCCGCCGAAGCGATCGCGCGGCATATGGCCGAGATAGATATTTTCGGCGACCGAAAGATCGGGGAACAGGCCAGGATGCTGGTGCATGACCGCAATGCCGGCTGCCTGGGCATCATGCGGCGTGTGGAAGACCACAGGCTTGCCATCGACCTCGACATGGCCGCCTGTAGGGGCATGCACGCCGGCCAGCAATTTCACGCAGGTGCTCTTGCCGGCACCGTTTTCGCCAAGCAGGGCCAGCACCTCGCCAGCGCGCAATTCGAAGGACGCGTCCCTGAGGGCAATCGTGCCGCCGAAGGCCTTCGTCGCCTGAACCAGGGCAACGGGGACCGCCGCGTCCCTCTTCACCACGGCATTGGCCTCGCCTAATGCGCCCAACTGCAGCATCCTCCCTCCCAGCTGGTTGTTTTTTTCAATTTGCTATATTAAATGCCCTAAAGCCGCAACTGGAAAATTGACTTCCATGGCACTGACGGGCACTGTCGCGAGCGCACTGGGGCGGCTGGAGTGCCTCGATCGCAGCAGCTTCAGAGCTGTGATGATCGGCTAGAGTGGCTCTGCGAAAATGAATGGGGAGGCACCGGTTTTGTCCGGAAAAGGCAGCAATTCCGTCAAGGTTCGGCATTACAACGAGCGGTTCGTGCTTGATGCCATCCGCCGTCTGAAGGAGGCATCCAAGTCCGATCTGGCGCGCGCCGCGAATCTGACGCCGGCCGCGGTAGCAACCATTGTCGACGGACTGGAGTCGTCGGGATTCATAAAGCAAGTGGGGAAAAGGTTCGGGCAACGCGGATCGCCGTCCACTCTCTACCGACTTACAGCAGAGCGCATCTACAGCGTCGGTATCAAGATCGGCCGGCGCGCGCTGGAAGCCGTCCTCGTCGACTTCGCCGGCGAAGTTCGCTCGCGCGGGTCGCACGAATATCGCTTTCCGGACCCCGACCTGGTGCTCAAGGCCGGCAATATGTCGCTGGCCAATTTCGAAAAACTGGTCGACGGGCTTGGCGACGCCAGCATCGTCGGTATCGGCATCGCTTCGCCGTATTTCCTCGGCGGCTGGAGCGAAGAACTCGGCTTTCCCAATGACCTTGGAAGCCGCTGGGAAGCAATCGATCTGACGACATTCTTCGCTACAAAGCCAAGGATCCCGGTTTTCGTCGAAAACGACGCGTCGGCGGCGGCGCTCGCCGAATTGATCCAAGGATCCGGCGCACGGTTCCGCGACTTCATGCATATTTCGATCGACACCTTTGTCGGCGGCGGGCTGGTGCAAGGCGGCAAGGTCCACACCGGGCCGCATGGCAACAGCGCCGCGCTCGGTCCTTTGCCGGTTTCGCCTTCAAGCCTCGATTCGGTGGCGGCCAAGCCGGCGCGTTACCAGAGCCTGCTGCATCGTGCCTCGATTTACGTGCTGGTCAATCACCTCAAATCGCGCGGTGTCGAGATCAATCGTGTGCGCGAACTGGATCCGCTGCCGCGGGGGGCGCGCGAGCCGCTGTTCGAATGGATCGACGACTGTGCCAATGCGCTGGTCGAGGCAATCATCGCCATCACCTCCGTCATCGACATCGAGGCAATCGTTCTCGACAGCATCCTGCCGCGGCCTATTCATCTCGAACTTCTGACAAGAGTTCAGACCCAGTTCAACCGGACCAGCGCCATCGGCATCGTGGCGCCGGAAATCGTCTCGGGGCAATTCGGCCCCGAGGCCTCGCCGATCGGCGCAGCGATGTTGCCGTTCTCGGCACTGCTGGCCCCCGACAGCGGCGTGCTGATGATCGGTAAGGACAGAACGATATTGTTGGGCAGCCTTTCGAAGCTTGCCAGGCAAAGCCAACCAGCAAGGAGCTCAGCGATTTCAACGGGATGAGATGGTGCTGCGAGAGAGGATTGAACTCTGAGTTGGTCTAATGGAATCAACAGCTTACGAGGCTTTTTGTAACACTGTGACGGTCATCAAAATGACCCAGGCATCAGATCGAACGCTGAGCGGCGCGAACGCAAACCGAGGCCGGTATGAGCATCTGCCACCCCTTACAAGAACCTTTTGATGGCGGCCGAAATTTCGGCAGGCTTTGTCTTCATATGTCCTGCCCCGGGCGCTTGGATGACAGATACAAGTGGCTTGAGGCCATGCCTCCGGCATGCATTTGCGGCAGATCCGCCGGCGCAATCACTCTCTGGCCGGCCAGTTCATGTTTCGTCACTGCATCGAAGCAGACATCCACGTCTGATGCTAGATGTTGCTCGAGCGGCTCGCCGGCAACAAACGAAAAGCCTGCGTCACGTAAAAATCGGATCTCCTCAACTGCAACTTGGCGAGAACGATTTCAAAGACTTTGTTGAATGGGATTTCGGGAAGGTAACCGAGCGGTCCGAGCTGGCGCTACTTGGTCGCGTCTTCAATCGCTTGAGGATTGACGGTCAATCGAACAACAACGCGAAACGCTCGCGTCCAGAATTATTGCCAATTACATGGCCGGAGTGGTGGACGAGGAAAAACTTCTGTCGGCCTCGAAACAAGCGCTGGGGCGGTAAGCGACGGCATGACCGGGCCGGCCAGAGAAATCAACCCAGCCGCCGCTGTGATCCGCCTCTACCAAACATGTGAGCATCCCCTAATTTACCCCTAATGGGTCTTCTCTGGTTCTCTCCCCCTGTCTACGTGAAAGCGAACCGTCCGGGCATTCGCCATGGGGTCAGCCACGTTGAGGGAGCCGCCGAGGAACTCATGGCGTGGGACACAAAGGGGCCGAGGTGGACGAAAGCGGTCCAATCATGCGTTGACGCGTTCGAGGGCAGAGTGTCCCCCCAAGAGGTCCGTGAAGCCTTTGAGGCGGCTGCCAGGGAGGCGAGCGTGTATCTGTCGCCTGAGTAGGAGGTGTCATGGCAACCCTTTGGTTCGTCCCTCCGGTGTTCGTGAAGACTGAAACGGACGGTGCCAGGCATGGCTGCAACAATGCGAGGGCAGCCCTTGAGCAGCTCAAGACGTGGACCCGGAGAGGACCTCACTGGCACAAGGCGTGGACCCTCTGCCTGTCAGCACTGGAGGGCGATCCGATTGACCCTCACGTGATCCGAAAGGCTTTCGTGGCTGCCGCTAAAGAGGCGGAGATGTATCTCTCGCCTGAGTAGGAGGTATCATGGCCATCCATTGGTTTCACCCTCCGGTCAACATCGAGACCGACCGACCTGGGCTGACATACGGCTGGAATAACGTCGAGGTTGCCGCTGCGGAATTCATGAAGTGGACCAAGCGGGGACCTAAGTGGAAAAAGGCAGTTAAAGCCTGCATGGCCGTCCATGAGGGCGAGGGCACAGCCGACGACGTAAGGAAGGCCTTCGAGGGTTGCTGTCAAGGACGAGAGTTTGCTACGCTCCTCCTCTAATTAGGCTCACTTTGCGTGGACGCTGTTGAACATCGGATGCCGCACAGTGAGCTGCGCTATTTGCGTGCAAGCACGACGTGAGCCTCTTGGGGGAACATCAGCTCCCCTCCAGTTGAATAGATTGCCAGCGAAGAACTTACATCACCCATAATCGCTGCGACGACTGCGTCGCGGTGTCCGGCATCGATTCCGCCGACCAGCCCTGCCTGCGGAGTCGCTGCCAGCTGTAGTCGCACATATTCCTTTGACGAGGGGAATCGGATGTTCTGTGTCGTCGTGTGGATGGTCACCTGACGAAATCCCGCCCCCGGCCACCAATCGGTAAAGCTCGTCCGCATCGGCGAGTGAATGCTCGGACCGTTTCGTTGCCGAAGCGCCTGGACCGAGGTGTCGGTCCAAGGCGTCCACCAGCGCCTTTGCCGCAGGAGTGCGCTCAATAGCGCTGAAAACGCTTAAGGCCAGTCGGCCGTCAGGCACCAGCACCCGGAACATCTCACGCAGCCCACTCGACCGGTCCGGGAAAACTGCAGTCCGAGCTGGCAAAGAACCGGATCGAAGGTGGCGTCAGGGAACGGCATTTCGAGCGCGCTTCCCTCGTGCCAGTCGATACGCGGTCCAGCGCCTGCCGGGAGGGATCGAGCAACGGCAAGCATGCCCGTGTTGATGTCGAGGCCGACGACCTGCCCACTTCCCATACGCTCGGCCGCCAAGCGTGCCACCACGCCGGTGCCGCAAGCTACGTCCAGAACCCGCTCACCAGATTGAGGCGCAGCACGATCCACCAGGTCGGCAGCCCACAGGGCTGTGATTGCCGGGACCAGGTAGCGCTGGTAGAGTTCCGCGGCGCTGCCTTGCAGCTGCCACTGCTCCTGCTGGGCCATAGCGTCCCTCCCGCACAACGAGCCGCTGCAAAGGCCCAATCGGCGCTTCAAGCAGCCATCATATGCGCGTGTCTGTCAAACAAGCAACCGGCCAACCGCCGGTTGGTAGACGCGACGCAGCCGGCCGCCTAGGATTTTTCCACGATCCGCGAACCGGGCAAATCCCGACCCACCCGCGCTCGGTGACCGCTTGATCGCCCCGTCGCTCTCCTGTGCGGCGGGTTTTTTTGTTTCCTATGGAACACCGGCATAGGCAGGACGTTCGCCTCCTGCAGCATCTTCTGTGCTGCAAGACCGGTGTCCCCTCCCGATCAGCCCGCGTCCTTCCCCTCCGTGGGGCGCGGGCAACTTCAGATGGACTCTCTCCCTGATTGGAGTAGTCACGTCATGCCGTCGACCTCGATACACAAAACGGAATACGATCCGGAGCGCAAAGTCCTCCCGGTGTGGCTCGTGGCCAGCGTATGCTACCAGTTTGAGGACGTGCCGCCGGAGACCTTCGCCGAGTTCCAAGCCGCCTTCGCCAAGGGCCGCTTCTTCAACGGCCACATCCGAAATCACTTCCGCTACCGTCTGGTTGGACCCGCGGTCGACTGAGCAGCATCAGCGGACGATCTCTTTTTTGGCAGGGATGCGGCTCAGTCGTCGCGGCCGTCCGGCCAGCCTTTGCGAGGGCAAGGTCGGACATCGGAACGAAAGGCGGATTCGCGAATTTCTACTGCTAGATAATCGGAATCGTTGCCCATGAGGCTCGCGACCCTCCACCTTGAAACTGCGAGATACGGCGATGTATATCGCGCGGAAAGGCTCGCGCGGTTGAGGCAGCAAATGATCCGGCACATCAAGCGCACTGACGCCTCGGCTCAAAAAGTCGAGCAAGCGCTGGCTAGTTTGGCCGAAGCAAACGCACGCATGGACCGGCTCGCGGGGCATCAGTAGGGCCGCGCTCATGCGCCTCCGCATCGGCACGACGTGCGGCGGGTTCGGTTGCTGCATGTGGCGCTCTCACCACATCCGTTTCGTGATGCCCTTGGGGCCGCAGAATTGTAGACATGTGGGCACGACCGCACGTCCACATGTCATCATCTATCGGTGTTGCGGGCACTCAAGTGTCCGCTGTTAGACTAGGCGACACCTTGTAGATGGGAACGACACCCTGGAGATTCGAAACATGGCGCTCAAGCGGATGGACAACGTAGGGATCGTCGTCGAAGATCTCGGAGGGACGATCGATTTCTTTCGCGAACTCGGCCTCGAGCTCGAAGGGCGGGCCACGATCGAGGGAGAATGGGCCGGACGTGTCACTGGACTGGGCGATCAGCGTGTCGAGATTGCCATGATGCGCACACCGGACGGCCACAGCCGGCTCGAGCTCTCCTGCTTCCTCACGCCGCCTGTCGTCGCAGATCACCGGAACGCCCCGGTCAACGCCTTCGGCTACCTCCGCGTCATGTTCGCCGTGGACGACATCGACGAGACGCTTGAAAGGCTCCGCAATCGCGGCGCGCAGCTCGAAGGCGAAGTAGTCCAGTATAAAGACGCGTATCGGCTCTGCTACATCCGTGGGCCTGAAGGGCTCCTCATCGGACTCGCCCAAGAACTCAGCTGAGCGCAATACGAAGACAAATGGCCAAGAGTGACGAATGCTAGCGAGCGCGTCCGAGGCCGACCCGCCTGTTCGACGTCCATCCCTCCACGGTCGGCCGCGTTACACGCATGCAATTATCGAAACGTGGGCATGCTGCCACGAAACGGCGCCTCGCGCCTTTGCTCGACCGCATCGACGTCCTGGATCTTGGCGGCGGTTAGGGCCTGGCATGGCCGTTCGCGTCGAGCAGCGGCGCCCTGAATTCACGACAATGCAACCACCGCCATGTCTTCGCGTTTAACCGCCTTCACTCCTGGGAAGCGACGAAAATGACGGCGTTTGTCCCGATTACAATCTACCTGAATCACAGGCCGATGGTGGTCGCGTCGATAGCCGACGCTGCGAAAGCGCTTCAGCAACCATGGCCATTCATGGACAAGCCGTCCCGGCTTGAAGCAATCCGAATGATCGAGGAATGCCTGGCCCGACATCGCAGTCACCAAGCTGCGTTCGCCGCCTTCGAGGCGGCTGCAACAGAACAGGGACTTCATAAGCAGAAGCCCCCAAGCGAAGGCCTCAAGAAATTCGACGGGGTTGCTGAAGATTCTGATGTGAGGTGATGCCCGCCCTCGCAACTTGGAACCGCTGACAGGCCCCGCCTAGGCGGACGTGGTCAGGACCACCCGCAAATCGAGGAATGGCGGTGGTCTCTTGCTGCGCATTCCCTAGCTAACGACCATTCCAATTGCCAGGAACGCGATGGAGACGGGGAAGACCGGAGCGAGTAACCAGTGGGCTTGGTGGACGCTATTTTCCATGGGCTCCTCCCGTGAACTCACAGTGAGCAACGACTACGGGCGGCCGCGGTTCCGGATGGTGCGATGTCCAGTCTGTTGCGCGAACAGTGAGACTTGGGTCCTGTCTGAGATCGGCCCGAAGCTCCCAGCCAAAGGAACTTTTGCAGCTGCTGCGGGTTCGGTGAGTATCGCGCGTGACGATGCTGTTCGGCGCGAGAGGACTCACATAGGAGGCAACTATGAAAATGCGACTTTCCACTGCAGCCGCGGGATTTCTGCTGCTGGCAGGTATCGGCGCTGCTGCCGCTCAGGACGTAGTCATCGAGCCTGAACAGGAGACCGTCATCAGGGAATATGTGAAGAAGCAGCCGCTCGCATCGGTGAAGGTCCCTGGGATAGAGCTCAATATCGGCTCAACGCTGCCCGAGACGGTCGAGCTTCATGAAGTTCCCGACACCAAATACAGTTACGTGATGGTCGACAACCGGACCGTTGTCGTTGATCCAGGCACACGCAAGATCATCAAAGTCATCGAGTGACCTAAGCGACTGGGAGCACAGCCCGCGGTGCCGAAAGGTATAGCAGGACACTAAATCTGGAAGTCGGTCTGATCCAACAGACCATTGCCAGTCCTCTCCCGTAGGCAATGGTCTGTCGGCTCATCCGGTAACTTGCGGCCCAACCCCACGCATTGGGGCTGCAACGGTTTCGCGCGGCTATGCCGGGTCTCGTTATCGGTCAATCTCATTGCTGCTTTGCCGGCGGATAGGACAGCGCTCGAGATGCTCCGCCCCGGGCTGATCGGCCGGTCGTGAACTTTACCCTTTAGCTGGCTGGCCTCGCTGTTTCTCATTTCCGCCCACGCAGCGCCCTCGCGGCTTCTGTCTGCGCGATGCACGCGAAGTGCGTGAACGATTGGACCCACTGATTGTGGCGAAATCTCCACTCTCGGAACCGATAGACAAGCCCAAGGCACTGCTGCGTGAGGCGGTGTTCAAGGGGCTGCGCGAGATGATCTGAGCCCACCAGCCGCGCGCCGCGTTTAGCCCGCAAGCGGCCGCCGTCCGATGAAAGTTTGGGCGTCCCGCCCGAAAACATTCTGCAATTGCTGCCCGACGCCGTCGTGCCCTCGAAAGAGGATCTGATCGGATATTGGACGAAGGTAGCGAGGAAGGCGCTCGTCCACCTTGGCCGACGCCCGCTCAAGCTGGTTCGCCACTCCCACGGCGTCACGTTCTATCACAAGGGCAGATTGCCCAAAGTTCCGGATGCCGTGCATCAGCTGCGAGTTCAGAAACGCGAAGGTGGCGAAGGTGTGAGGCTGTGGGTCGATGACCTTGATGGGCTTCTTGGCTTGGTGGAAATGGGCGTGGTCGAATTGCACCCATGGAACGCCACCATTGATGATATCGAGCATGCCGACCACCTCGTAATAGATCTGGATCCTGGCGAAGGAGTCGAATGGGAGCTAGTTGCCGGCACGGCTTTGGCGCTCCGCGATATGCTGCGTTCAGCAGGACTCGACAGCTGGCCGAAGGTGACTGGCGGCAAAGGCGTGCATGTGATGGCGCCGCTGAACGCTGCGATCACCCACGATGCGGCCAGGCAGTATGCACGCAGGCTGGCGCAGCAGCTGGTCAACAAGTATCCCGATCGCTACCTGTTGGCGGCTGCGCCGTCCGCCCGCGTAGGGCGGATCTTCCTGGATTATCTCCGAAATGGGCGAGGAAACACGGCGGTCGGTGCGTATTCGCCAAGAGCCGGACCACACTTTCCGATAGCAGCTCCCGTAACCTGGAGCCAGGTCGAAAAGGGAATTCTGCCAGACGCGTTCACGCTGCAAAGCCCATTTCGACCGACGCCGCAGACAAGCCTGCGGAAAGCGGGTCGCGCTCGTGCCAATTTTTCAGATCGCCCGACGTGAACGAAGACCAGAGACTCTATAATCAGTTGGCGGATCTGGAGATCGTGGCTCGACCAACGCCAATCTTCCGGACGCGTCAAAGTGGATTGGAATAGGGTCGCAGATTGTCCCCGAAAACCGCTCCTCCGGACCCGAAATGAAGGCAAGTAGATAGTCCTGGTCACCATGTGTAAGAAGGCGCCCGGCATATATCTCGCAGTCGGGTGTGCCGTATAGGAATGGACCGTCCGCCGGTTTCCATGGCCCCAAGGGATGATCGGCGGCAAGATAGTGGATACCCGCTACCGGCTCTCCCGGATAGTTGCGCTTGAATTCGTCCGACCAACATTGTGAATGTGTGCAGAAGAGGCAGAACCATTTGTCGCCCCGCTGGAAGACTTGGGGGACCTCGATTTCCCCGAAAGATCCGACATAAACCGGAGGCTGAAGCTGCCAATTTACAAGATCGTGCGAATGGGCAACGCCAATTGCACCAGAGGCATTGGTATCCGATGGCATCGGCGATCGGGCCGTGAAATACATCAGCCAGCCAGAGCCCTCGGGGTCACGTATCACCCAAGGATCCCGCAGCGAGCAGTCCTTCCAGCGCCGCGGAACGCGACCCTCGTAATACTCGGCATTCTCACCGGTGCGCTCGAGCGCAAGGCCCTGCCTTCTCCAATGGACTAGATCGGCGCTACTCGCGCGTCCGATCCGTTGTATCTTGCCCTCTTCAGCGCATGATGTCCCGGTATAGAAGACGGTCCATGAACCCCTGTCGTTCCGCACAACGCAGCCGGTCCAGATCGTCAGATCATCAAAGGACGGAGTTTTGCTCGGCCGGAAAACCGTTCCTCGATACGTCCACTGGCGTAGATCAGGACTTGTGGCGAGGCCCCAGGTAACGTTCCAGTGTCGAAGCTCGGGATTCCCAAGCGACCGATCGGCCTGCAGAAAGAAGGCATGCCAGAGTCCCTGATCATCCCGGCAATACCAGCTGTCCCATATCCATTTTCCTTCGACGGTCAACACTGGATGCCTCTGACGTCGCATTGCCAACCACTGCTGAAAGAAAACCATCAGCGCGCGCTAACGTTCCGCTTCAAGGGTTACGGTCGGGGAGGCAACCCGACTAACCTTGATTCCAAATATCGTGCGATCTTGGTTTCGGACTGGTTGCCCAACGACCGGCGACAATGCCGGATGACATCCTTATGGACCAAGCCCGTCATTCAGGCTGGTGGCGATGCTATGGGCTTGCAGACGACTCGTCCGACGACCCCGGCAAACGATCGCGAATGGCTTCCTCGGTTTTGTTTGCGGTCGATTCCACAACTTTGCCGACCTTGCCTGCTAGCGTGTCGGCATCTCCACCCGAGCCTTGCCGGTCGGCCTCTTCCTTGACCGTTTCGTAGGCCTCGGCGGCAACTTGCTTTGCCTGCTCCATGCCCGTTTCGAAAACCTCCTCCGCACTGTCGCGAATTTGGTCGCGGTAGGCGCCAAGTTGTTCATCCTCTGTGGCTGTGTGGGGCAGCATCACCCCGATGGCAGTGCCCAGCGCAAGGCCGAATGCGGCGATAGCCAGCGGTTCGCGCTCGAAGAGCTCTTGTGCCGATTGGCGCGTCCGAGCCGCTATGTCGCTGGCGCTTGAGCCGAGCTGGTCGGCGGTGTTTGTTACCCTCTCCTTGGCGCCCGTTGCGGCGTTTGCCGCAGCTTCGGCCGCGCCGCTTGCTGCTGATGTGACCGAACCGGCGGTATCCGAGAGCATCGCCCCGATTCCGGACGCTTCGCTGCCCTGGCTGAATTCATCGCTGCGCCGGTCGGAGAACGCGTCACGAGCCGTGCCTGTCCGATAAGCGGCAGCTGAGTTGGTGGCCGAAGGGCCGTTGCCGAGCATCAGCCAGGCGAGGCCGGCTCCAATCAACGTCAGCGGCAACGGGTTGTCCCTGATTTGCGACTTGAGGTTGCCAAGCATGGCAGATCCCTCGCCGCCGGAAAGGATTCCGGTAAATTCGTCGAGCAATTGACCCGGTGTCATCTTGCTGCGGATCGATTCGGCGGTGTCTGCTACTTTGGCCCGGGCGATGTCGGCATCGCGTTCAAGCTCGGCTGCGGATTTGTCGCTCATCTCATTTGATCCTTGATCACGCGTGCATCGCGCTTCAGTTGGTCTTGTGTGCGATCGGGCGTCAGCTCGGAAGGAGCCATGTTTTTCGTGCCAGAGCGCAAGAGAATGATCCCCAGTCCCGCGACGATGATCCCGACCAGCAGCGAGGACCATCCCGCTCCTAGGCCGGCACTCGCCAGGGCGATTACGAGTGCTTGCAAAAGCACCATCAAGGCCGCGAGAAGGCATATGGCGCCGGCCAGAACCTCGGCGGCGCCTGCGCCGGCCTTGCTGATTTTTTCCGACATTTCGGCCCGCAACAGCCTACTTTCGGTTTGGAGCAGGGCTGTGACCTGCTGTGCCAGATCGCTGACGAGGGTAGCCAGGCCGCGACTTTCCTGATTGTTGTTCATGGCTTCCGCTCCTGGCTTTCGCCGGCCAATTCTCCACCGGCCAAGTC
Organism: Mesorhizobium sp. WSM4814; assembly: GCF_055811595.1. NCBI lineage: Bacteria > Pseudomonadati > Pseudomonadota > Alphaproteobacteria > Hyphomicrobiales > Phyllobacteriaceae > Mesorhizobium > Mesorhizobium sp. WSM4814. Next base: position 519,270 of record NZ_JBVVQT010000001.1, on the reverse strand, counting down.
ATCGCCGGCCCTGTCGTCTCTGGGCTGATTGTCGTCTCTGGGCTGATTGAAGGGGGGCGGCGTAGTGTCAGGTGCCTCTGCCGATCGCGTGGCCGACTTATCCGTGTTCGAAATCGTTCCGGACCGTCGGTCTGTTCCCGATCGACGCTGTGCTTCGGTGCGGGCAGATGGCGGCGAGCTCTTGATAAACCGCCCCAGCGCCAATCCTGCCAATACTGAGCCGGCTATCAGCGCCCCTGAGTTTTCGCGGCCGAACGACCGCATCTCACCAAGAACATCTTCGAATGGTTTATCCTTCAACGAAGACGAAAGGCGTTCAAGCGAGCCGGCGGCATCGAGGGTGAACTTCGAAGCGGTCCGTTGATCATTATTGGCCAGATGCTCGCTTGCTGCTCGCAAGGCTCCGCTAAAGGCCTTCAGGTTGGAGCTGATATCGCGCTGTGTTCCCTCGGCTTTGTCGAACAACGCCTGCTTCGCTTCAGCAGCGTAGTCGCCCGCCTTCCTGGCGAGTTCGTCGCGAGCGTCGTGTAGCGCCTCTGTCGCGGTCTGCGTTTCCTGCTGGAACCGCTCGGACAGTTCGCTTTTGGCTGTTTCGAAATCGGCCGGCTTACGGCCCTGATCGTCTTCGCGCTGCATGGTATCTCCTAATGGAATCCGAGGAAGGAGAGGATCGCAAGCACGACGACGACAAGGCCGATGAGATAAATGACACTGTTCATGGTGGCAATCTCCTCCATTGCCTATCGAACTTGGCGGGGGCAAACAGGTTCCATCACTTCCAGCTAAATTAGCAGTGAGAATTCGGTGCCATAACCGGCGTCCCTCGCATGGACTTCTAGCGAAAGCGCGCCCATGGCGTGGGTCCAAGGGAATATCCAAATGAACCAGGGCATCAATAGGCCCCTCCGAAAGCTGATCCGTTCAAGATGGCTGCCGGGAACCAGCCTCCGCAAGACACGTTGCTGAGTCACCGAACTTCTCAAAAAGGATGCGTGCTATGGCGAAAGAGATACCTCGCGAGGAAGAGCAACGCGGCACAGGAAGGGTCCTCATGTGGGGCGCCGTGATCACCGCTGTGCTTTTTGTTGCCCTACTGGCCATATTTGTCCTCGGGCCACTCTGATCTGAGATACTCACCGCCCTAACCTCTGGAGCTTGTTCCTGCGGCGGACCAAAGCTGCCGGCCGGCGCCTACCAGGCAACGCCCACTGCTCACAGAGCGCTATTGCTAACGCTAATGTCGCGCTTCAAGGGGCTTTTGGCCGGGGAGGCAGCGACCTGCGGGACGGGTGGTCGTGGTCACCGCCGGGTATCGACTGCGCTTTGCAGGCGATCGGAACTAACGGTCTGTGGCAGCGTTGCGATGGCAGTAAGACAATGCTGACCAACGGAGACAGACATGACAGACTCCAAGGAACGTCTGGTGCAGTGGCTTCGCGACGCTCACGCCATGGAAGAACAAGCCGAGACCATGTTGAGCGGCCAAATCGAGCGTCTCGAAAACTATCCCGAGATTCGCGACCGGATGAACATGCATCTCGAAGAAACGAGGCAACAGGCAAAACGTCTTGAACAATGCCTCGATCGAATCGGCGACGGATCTTCGACGCTGAAGGACGCTGGCGGTAAGCTAATCGCCATCGGACAGAACATCAGCGGCATGTTTGCAGGCGACGAGGTGATGAAAGGATCACTGGCTAGCTACACATTCGAGCATATGGAAATCGCCAGCTACAAAATGCTCATTGCCGCAGCCGGCGAGGTCGGCGACTCCGAGACCCAAAGAGCGTGTAAAGAAAACCTCCGCGAAGAAGAGGCGATGGCAGATTGGCTGGAAAACCAACTCGGCACGGTCACCAGCGAGTTCCTCAGACGCGACGAGCGGGATGCTGACACCGCGAAACGGTGACATGCCTAAAGTCTTGCCATCGCGTTGTAGAAATCCTTCGGCGGCACGAGGCTGATCGACGTCAAACCCGGTAGGGCTTCAGACGCGAAGGGATGGCGGATTGGTTGACGTTCTAAAAGAAACCGCTCCCTCTCGGCGCGATGTTCGAAGCAGAACCTGCGCGAGGCTTGCCAGGCCTCGCGAAAATCCCAGCCGGCATGGTTTGTGCAGCCAGGATGTTCGCACGCATGGCTGATTCCCGGGCGCTATGACCTGTTCTGGCCGTGGGAGCCTGAATCTCGTCGCACATCACCTTCATCGTATGGGAATGGATACACGTCGATGTCAAGGCGCTGCGCTTGTCGATCTTGTGCCAACCAATTCCGTTGAAGGAATCTGCAGCGATCACGAGAGCCTTGCGTGTCAAGGGTTCGAGCGATTTCAATGGGATAAACTGGTGCTGCGAGAGAGGATTGAACTCTCGACCTCTCCCTTACCAAGGGAGTGCTCTACCACTGAGCTACCGCAGCCGCTGATGGCGGGGCTTCTGCCATATCGAACCGGCAAGCGCAAGGCCAAGTGCAAGCCATCTGTGAAAGCCCGCTCCGACGGCTTTTGCGGACATGGCAGCGCCACAATGTTGGCTATCCCTGAATAGCGGGTCAGCCGGGACGGAACCATGAACGACAAGGCAATTCCATCTGACAAGGAGGGTCCACCCGACAAGGAGGGCCCATCTGACAAGGGCGGGCCGTCGACAAAAGCTGACCGCCAGACCCGGCTCGCCGAGCAATTGCGCGCCAATCTGCAGAAGCGCAAGGCGCAGTCGCGCTCGCGACGCACTGGCGAGGCTGACAAGCGGCCGGACGGGCTCGGCGGCTTAAGGGAAACGCAAAAGGATTGATATCAACAGGCTGGCCAGGGCGGGAATCCTGTTTCTTGAACCAAGCCGGCCAATGGTTTAGACGGGCCACAACAGACTCAACCGATTAAACCGGCCTTTCGGCCGAGGGGACGCTCTTTAAATGGATCGCATCAGAATTGTCGGCGGCAACAAGCTTGCCGGAAGCATCCCGATCTCGGGCGCGAAGAACGCCGCGCTGCCGCTGATGATCGCTTCGCTGCTGACCGACGACACGCTGACCCTGGAAAACGTGCCGCATCTGGCCGATGTCGAGCAGTTGATCCGCATCCTCGGCAATCATGGCGTCGACTACTCGGTCAACGGACGCCGCGAAAAGCAGCAGGAGGGCTATTCGCGCACCGTCACTTTCTCCGCCCGCAACATCGTCGACACAACGGCCCCCTACGAACTGGTGTCGAAGATGCGCGCCTCGTTCTGGGTGATCGGTCCGCTGCTTGCCCGCATGGGCGAGGCCAAGGTGTCGCTGCCCGGCGGCTGCGCCATCGGCACGCGGCCGGTCGATCTTTTCCTGGAAGGCCTCCAGGCGCTGGGCGCCGATATCGACGTCGACACCGGCTATGTCATCGCCAAGACCAGGAACGGCCGTCTTGTCGGCAATCGCTACGTCTTCCCGAAAGTTTCGGTCGGCGCCACCCATGTGCTGATGATGGCGGCTTCGCTGGCCAAGGGCGAGACGGTGCTCGAAAACGCCGCCCGCGAGCCCGAGATCGTCAACCTCGCCGAATGCCTCAACGCCATGGGCGCAAGGATTTCCGGCGCCGGCACCGCGACCATCACCATCGACGGCGTCGAGGCGCTGTCGGGCGCGCGCGTCCGGGTGATACCCGACCGCATCGAGACCGGCACCTATGCGATGGCCGTCGCCATGACCGGCGGCGACGTCGTGCTCGAAGGCGCACGGGCGGACCTGCTGCAGACCGCGCTCGACGTGATTTCCCAAACCGGCGCCGAGATCACGCAGACCAATTCCGGTATCCGTGTCAGGCGCAATGGCGCCGGCATTGCGCCGGTCGACGTGACGACAGCGCCCTTCCCGGCGTTCCCGACCGACCTGCAGGCGCAGTTCATGGGCCTGATGACGATGGCCAAGGGCAAGTCGCGCATCACCGAGACGATCTTCGAAAACCGCTTCATGCACGTCCAGGAACTTGCCCGGCTCGGCGCCCACATAACACTGTCCGGCCAGACGGCGATCGTCGACGGCGTGCCGAAGCTGAAGGGCGCCCCGGTGATGGCGACCGATCTTCGCGCTTCGGTGTCGCTGGTCATCGCCGGCCTGGCGGCCGAAGGCGAGACCACGGTCAACCGGGTCTATCATCTCGACCGCGGTTTTGAGCGGCTGGAAGAAAAGCTGTCCGGCTGCGGCGCGGAGATCGAGCGGATTTCGGGGTAGGCGAAATCGGCAGAACCCAGGGCCTCAAATCGCGGCGCTGCCCTGCCTGCCGTGGCACCTTAAACATTGCCGGGTTGGCGCTATCGGCGAAGCGTCCAATCTCCCCCCTTGCGGGGGAGATGCCCGGCAGGGCAGAGGGGGGTAGTGTCCCTCCGGCCTATCAACGATCACAGCTCACGCAGTTGAATTTCCAAGATCGGGGAAGACAGAAGTCGAAAGTGGCGATCCTTCCCACCCCCCTCTGTCCTGCCGGACATCTCCCCCGCAAGGGGGGAGATCGGATGATCCTTCCGCTTTCGCCAACTACCAATGCTGGAAGCCAAGGTGATGAACAGCGCCGACCCCGGGCGATTACCCAGCCAAGACTTCCGGCGCGGTTGCACGGATCGCCAAGACCGCCTAACAGAAAACCGATGTAACCTTCGCAGGTGCGAACTCCGCATGAACCTTCTCAAGCTTGTCGCGCTCGACGATCAGGATCTGAGCATCGTCTCGGCCCATGTCCAGGACTCCGTGCTCAAGGTCGGCGACCTCGAATACATGCCGGCGGTCAAGCGCTTCGTGATGACGATGAACCGCTTCGTCTGGGAGGCGAAATCGGGGCTGTTCCGCCGGCACAATGAACGGCGGCAAAGCGTGCTGCATTTCGACCGGGTGCTGGGCGCCAAGACCAGCGGCATTGCACGCGACAAGCCGGACGAGGTGCTGTCGCTGCTGGCGATCAGCTTCGTCGCGCTCGACAAGCCGGCCGGCATTGTCGAGCTGATCTTTTCAGGCGGTGGCGCGATCATGCTCGATGTCGAGTGCATCGAGGCGCGGCTGGCTGACACTGGCGGCGCCTGGGAAGCGACGTCGCGCCCCTTCCACAGAGCCTGAGCACACAAGATGGCCATCACGCTTCGTCTGTCCGATGCCGATTTCGAGCCGCGGTTTGCCGCGTTCCTTTTGACCAAGCGCGAGGTCTCGGAGGACGTCGACGCGGTGGTGCGCGCGATCATCGCGCGGGTCCGCGCCGAGGGCGACGCGGCGCTCATCGACTACACGCAGAAATTCGAAAAGGCCGACCTGAAAGGCCTCGGCATTGCCGTGTCGAAAGACGACATCGCCAAGGCCTACGATGCAGCCGACCCGCAGACTATCGAGGCGCTCAAATTCGCCCGTGACCGCATCCGTTCGCATCACGAGCGGCAGCGGCCGAACGACGACCGCTATACCGACGCTGCCGGCGTCGAGCTCGGCTCGCGCTGGACCGCGATCGAGGCGGTCGGGCTCTATGTGCCGGGCGGTACGGCGAGCTATCCAAGCTCGGTGCTGATGAGCGCCGTGCCGGCCAAGGTCGCCGGCGTCGAGCGCGTCGTCATGGCGGTGCCGGCGCCCGGCGGCATCATCAATCCGCTGGTGCTGGTGGCGGCGGACCTGACCGGCATAACCGAGATCTACCGCGTCGGCGGCGCGCAGGCGATCGCAGCGCTGGCCTATGGCACCGAAACGATAAAGCCGGTCGCCAAGATCGTCGGCCCCGGCAATGCCTATGTCGCGGCGGCCAAGCGCCAGGTGTTCGGCACGGTCGGCATCGACATGATCGCCGGGCCATCGGAAGTGCTTGTCGTGGCCGACGGCAATAACGATCCGGACTGGATCGCCGCCGACCTGCTTGCCCAGGCCGAGCATGACGTGTCGGCGCAGTCGATCCTGATCACCGACGATCCTGACTTCGGCGCGGCGGTCGAACGGGCGGTCGAACGCCAGTTGCAAAACCTGTCGCGCGCCGGGACGGCGGCGGCGAGTTGGCGCGATTTCGGCGCCGTCATCCACGTCCCCCGAATCGAGGCGGCGCTGCCGCTGGTCGACCGCATCGCGGCCGAGCATGTCGAGCTTGCCATCGACGAGCCGGAAGCCTTCCTGGCGCGGATGCGCAATGCCGGCGCCGTCTTCCTCGGCCGCCACACGCCGGAAGCCATCGGCGACTATGTCGGCGGCTCCAACCACGTGCTGCCGACGGCGCGCTCGGCGCGCTTCTCGTCCGGGCTTTCGGTGCTCGATTTCGTCAAGCGCACCTCAATCCTGAAGCTCGGGCCGGAGCAATTGCGGGCGCTGGCGCCGGCGGCCATCGCGCTGGCCACAGCGGAAGGCCTCGACGGGCATGGACGCTCCGTCGCCATCCGGCTGAATATGTAGCTGACATGGCGGACTACGATCGAACCCGTGCCAGGCTGATCGATGTCGAACTCGACGAATCGATCGGCCGTTCAACGCCCGACGTCGAGCATGAGCGGGCGGTGGCGATCTTCGACCTGATCGAGGAAAACAGCTTCCAGCCGGTCAATGACGACGGTGCCGGGCCCTACCGGCTAAAACTGTCGCTGGCCGAATCCCGCCTGGTCTTCGCGGTGGCGCGCGAGGATGGCGCGGCGGTCGTAACCCACATCCTGTCGCTGACGCCGCTCAGGCGCATCGTCAAGGACTATTACATGATCTGCGAAAGCTATTACGATGCCATCCGCAGCTCGACGCCCAGCCAGATCGAGGCGATCGACATGGGCCGGCGCGGCCTGCACAATGAGGGCTCGCAGACACTGATGGACCGGCTGGCCGGCAAGATCGACATCGATTTCGACACGGCGCGCCGGCTGTTCACGCTGGTCTGCGTACTGCACTGGCGAGGCTGAACTGTCAGTCCCAATGCCCCGCTCGATCCTGCCCCGCTCGATCCTGTTCGTCTGCGCCATGAACGCCGTGCGCTCGCCGATGGCCGAACTGCTGGCGCGCAAAGTGCTTCCGGCCGCGACCTTCGTCGCGTCGGCCGGGGTGCGCGGCGGCGAACGCGACCCGTTCGTCGACGCCGTGCTGGCCGAGGACGGGCTTTCGCTCGGCGACCGGCACCCGAGGACACTGGACGATCTCGAGGACGACTATTTCGACCTGATCATCACGCTGTCGCCGGAAGCCCATCACACCGCGCTCGAGCTTACCCGCTCGCTTTCCGTCGACGTCGAATATTGGCCGATGCCGGACCCGACTGGCGTCGGCGGCACGCGCGAGCAGATCATGGCCGCCTATCGCGAGGTGCGCGAACGGCTGAAGGCGCGGATCGGCCGCCGTTTTCTGGCGCCGGAAACAGAGAAACCGGGCTGATTTAAGCATGTTCACAAGCGCACGATTATCATATAGGTTCCGCCCAAATTCCGGCTAGAGTCGGATGATTTCAGGTCTGTTCGACCTGAAATCTGAATCCGCCTCTAAATCCAAGAAGTAGAGCATGATGTCGTCCGAAAACCGTTTCACACTTTTCGGCATCATGCTCTAGGCGCTGGGAATCCATCCAAGCAAAGGTATCGAATGCCGAAGGAAGAAGTCCTCGAGTTTCCGGGTGTCGTCACGGAATTATTGCCCAATGCGATGTTCAGGGTGAAGCTTGAAAACGAACACGAAATCATCGCCCACACCGCCGGCCGCATGCGCAAGAACCGTATCCGCGTGCTGACCGGCGACAAGGTCCTTGTCGAGATGACACCCTACGACCTGACCAAGGGCCGCATCACCTACCGTTTCAAGTAAGATCGTCAGAGCTCGGCCGGGATCGCGATGAGCATTTTGCAGAAGCTCGTGCTTGCCTCGGGTTCGCCGCGCCGGATCGAACTGCTGCAGCAGGCGGGCATCGAGCCGGACCGCGTGCTGCCGGCCGGTGTCGACGAAACGCCGCTGCGCGCCGAGCATCCACGCTCGCTGGCCAAGCGCCTGTCGAAGGAAAAGGCCGAAAAGGCGCTGGCCTCGCTGCAGACGGAAGAGGATTATGCACCGAGCTTCGTGCTGGCCGCCGACACGGTGGTCGCCGTCGGCCGGCGCATCCTGCCCAAGGCCGAAACGTTCGACGACGTCGTCAATTGCCTCGGACTGCTGTCAGGCCGTTCGCATCGGGTCTATTCCGGCATCTGCCTGGTTACGCCGAGCGGCAAGCTGCGCCAGCGGCTGGTCGAGACCAGGGTGCGTTTCAAGCGGCTGCCGCGCGCCGAGATCGACGCCTATGTGGCCTCGGGAGAATGGCGCGGCAAGGCCGGCGGCTACGCCGTCCAGGGTCTGGCCGGCGCCTTCGTCGTCAAGCTTGTCGGCTCCTACACCAACGTCGTCGGCCTGCCGCTCTATGAGACGGTGGCGCTGCTGGCCGGCGAGGGCTTCAAGGTGCATGCCAACTGGCAGTCAGTTCGGCCATGAACTCGGGTGCGGACGACAAGGTCACGCCGCTGCGCCCCAAGCGGCCCTGCCCCGAATGCGGCAAGCCGTCGGCGCGCGAGACCTACCCGTTCTGCTCCGTGCGCTGCAAGGACATCGACCTCAACCGCTGGCTCAAGGGCGCCTATGTCATTCCGGGCCGCGACGACGAGGACGAAACGGACAACGACCCTCCCAAATGAAGCTGTTCGGCACGGCTTGGTGACTTCGACCGCGTCCCATGAATCGAGCTGTCCAGTGATTGCTCGTTTGCCGCTTGAAATCAACGCTTAGGCGCTGGACAGGCCGGATTCCCGTGCTATAACCCACGCGCTTTCAAGGGGCGCCTGCGGCGCTTTCAAGAAATCCGGCGTGCAGAACTGCCCGCGTGCCGGAACAGGCCCAGATAGCTCAGTTGGTAGAGCAGCGGACTGAAAATCCGCGTGTCGGTGGTTCGAATCCGCCTCTGGGCACCATCCCCTCTTCTCCCGACAGTCTCTTTCGCCGAAGCTTCTACGCTTCTGTCTTGGCAACTAGCTGAAATCTTTGGTGATTTCAGTGCGCAAGGCGCGGTTGGTCGGGCTTTGTGGAATTTCGGCGTGGTTGGTCCAACGAGGCGGAGGGCTGGTATTTTCGCTGGTATTGGAGATCCTGATGGTATCGATGCAGCCAAGTGGAGGTCCCGAAAATGGCGCTGTCCGACGTGAAATGCCGAAATGCCCGACCCGCTTCCAAGCTCGTGAAATTTTCTGACGGTGGCGGGCTCCAGCTTTGGGTGCAGCCGACCGGATCTCGGCTATGGCGCCTCGCCTATCGTTTTAAGGGCAAGCAGAAGCTTCTGGCGTTGGGCAGCTATCCCCTCATCTCCCTCGCTGAGGCACGCGAGGCGCGCGATACCGCCAAACGTCTTCTCCTACGTGGCATCGACCCCGCACAGGAGCGTAAGTCGCAAAAGGCTTCGGCAGAGGACACCTTTCGCTCAATCGCGGAGGATTATGTTGACAAGCTGAAGAAGGAGGGACGTGCCGACCGGACCATCACCAAGGTCAAATGGTTGCTCGACTTTGCCTATCCAACATTTGGGGACAAAAGCATAAGGGAGATCGATCCGGCCACAATTCTTGCCGCTCTCCGCAGCGTGGAGATTCGCGGTCGATACGAGTCGGCCAGGCGACTGCGCTCCACCATCGGCAGCGTGTTTCGATATGCAATCGCAACCGCACGCGCCGATGTAGATCCGACGATCGCCCTGAGGGGCGCACTCGTCGGTCCGACGGTCACGCCGCGTGCCGCAGTTACCGATCCTAAGGCCTTGGGAGGCTTGCTGAGGGCGATCAATGCGTTTGACGGACAGCCAACAACCCGAGCCGCCCTGAAGCTGATGGCCCTGCTGTTTCCCCGCCCCGGCGAGCTGCGCGCGGCCGGATGGGACGAGTTCGATTTCGAAAGGTCGGTGTGGAGCATCCCTGAAGGACGCATGAAGATGCGAAGGCCGCACCGTGTACCTCTTTCCAGGCAGGCGGTCAGCGTCCTGACCTCACTTAGAGAAATCTCTGGTGGTGGATCGCTGTTGTTTCCTAGTGTTCGATCGGGTTCGCGTCCGATTTCCGACAACACGCTTAACGCCGCCCTTCGCCGTATGGGCTATGGCAAAGAGGAAGCTACCGCGCACGGTTTTCGAGCAACGGCATCAACTCTGCTAAACGAATGCGGAAATTGGCATCCGGATGCGATAGAGCGGCAACTGGCCCACATCGAAAACAACGACGTTCGTCGTGCCTACGCCCGGGCTGAGCATTGGGAAGAGCGTGTCAAAATGATGCAGTGGTGGGCAGATTATTTGGATGAACTCGAGAGCAAAAGCGCGCTAGTGATCTCGATCGGGCGACGCGGCAAGCCTGCCGTTCATACACCATCGCGACCGTCCACTTTGAACCCAACAGCGACGGCACACCAAACACCGAGATGAATCCTCCAACCGGGCGACCAAATGGGCGTAGGTCATCCCGCCACCGTCGTCGGGCAGAAAAGGACGTCCCAGTAGAACTCCCGCGATCGCCGAGGCGCGCGAGCGATAGTCCCATCGTCTCACCTACGAACGTATGAGTCTGTCTCGCCTTCGGAAGTGAGTCGACGAGCGCGCTTTCCGCACGCGCTTGGCTGTCCGGCGACGGCATGAACAGCAAGGTCAGATGATAGCTGCTCTCGTAATGCGCGACTTTGCCTTCGAAAGCGCCGTGCCGTTCTCATCGACTAGCCATGAGGTCGCGTCGGGAAATGCGAGTTCGGATAGCCCAGCGCTTCGATGCGCTCGGCCTCAAAGAACAATGCCCAGCCAGAGCCAAGCCTTCTCAGCGCATTGTTTGCCCGCGCGCACATGCCTACAAGTTCGGCTTCAGTCGCGCTTCCGAGATCGGGGCCGCGGAACCGAAAGGTGCGCTGAAAGCTGCCGTCCTTGTTGAGGACGATGCCGGGCGCGACGAGTGCGGCCCAAGGCAGATGATCGGCAAGCCGGTCGGCTTTGCCGTGATATTCTGAAAGATTCAGCATGCGAGCCAACCCTTCAGGCGAAGGTGGCGGACAAACACGTTTGCGAAGTCAGGCTCGCGGCGAGCTGCGAAGACCGCGCGCGTGTGGTCGGCGATCCAGAGCACCAGCCTGGCAATCCACTGCTGTAAGCCAAGGCCTATGGCAGCGGCCAGATGATTGGTGGTCATCATCCGCTGCAGTGTCGCGGCAAATGAGCGTTGTGGGTCCGACAAGAAGGTGGCGACACGGGCGAGCGTCTTTTCTTCTTCGGCGTAGAGCACGTGCGGGTGACGCCGACCAGGAGGGAATGACTCGTCTTTTCCCAGTGGTTGCGCCGTTCCAGCGCCCCCGGGGTCGACGAGGACTTCCAGCAGCGGATTGTAGCGAGCCGATCTCAGATCGGTCGGGTTGAACAGGAGGCAGTACGAGAGCTTCGACCGCCAGCCGGCCGCACTGCCGTCCGGTCCGCCGGATCCGGCGCTTTTGCGTCCGCTGCGGGAATATGAACTTCTGGTCGGGGGAGGCTGGTGATGGTCGACCACGATGCGCTGATCGAGATGCTGACACGGCTCAAGCTAACGGCGATCCGTGACCAGCTCGACAATCTTCTGGACGAAGTGGCGCGGCGGGAACTCACCGTGCGGGAAGCCGTGGCCTTCCTTTGCGAGCGCGAGGTCGCCCGCAAGGAGGAGCGCCGGATCGAGATGGCCAGCAAATCGCCCACTTTCCCACCGTGCGTGATCTTAGCGGCTTCGACTTCTCAGCCCAGCCCTCGCTCGATCCCGGGCAGATTCGTGATCTGGCGGCCTGTCGCTGGATCGCGCACGGCGACACGCTGCTGCTGCTCGGCCGACCCGGTGTGGGCAAGACGCATCTGGCCATCGCGCTCGGCCGCGAAGCCATCCGCGAAGGATACTCGGTGCTGTTCGTTGCCGCCCCGGCCTTGGTTGCCGCCCTCGCCAAGGCGCATCAGGAGGGCCGCTTCGAAGAGCGCCTGGCGTTCTATGCAAAGCCCAAGCTGCTGATCGTCGACGAACTCGGGTATTTGCCGTTCGACCCCAACGCGGCGCACCTGTTCTTCCAGCTCGTCTCCAGGCATTACGAGCGCGGCAGTCTGCTCATCACGTCGAACCGGTACGTCGGCGAATGGGGCGAGGTATTCGGCGATCCGGTCGTGGCCACAGCCATCCTCGACCGGTTGCTCCATCACAGCCATGTCATCACGATCCGCGGCGACAGCTACCGCCTGCGCGAGAAGCGCCGTGCCGGTATCTTCAACTCAGCCAACCTCAACCTGGAGAAGGCTCATGACGCACGATAGCCGACAGATTTGCGCCCCGACGTGCCGGCACCCGGGAGCCCCCAGTTACCTCCCGCGCTCCGCTCCGCCAGCCGCGCGGAGGCGCTCCGCTACGCGCGGGTCCCTCCTGTGGAGTCCGGGGCCGAGCCACAGTCCATCAACCAAGGGGGCAGTTTTAAGTGTCGCCGAGAGGTCACTTCCGGATGTCGCTTGATAGCAGACGAATTGCTATATGGCGGCCGCGCGCGATTGCGGGGGTGGCCTGAGCCGTAAACACTATATCTCGCGTGGACTCATTGACGGGCCCGAGCTGAGAGTACGCGGATTGCCCTGGCAACACGAGGAAGTCGCTCATTATTCTCCGGACAATCTTGTCGCGCGGATACTCTGTCGACGACATAATTCCGCGTTGTCGCCACTCGATGCCATGCGATCCGGTTCTTTCTCGCCATCGAGGCGGCGATCGATCATGCGCAGCGACGCTCGCTTTCCCGCCAGAGCAGATATTCCTTGCCTCCGGACATGCGCTCGAGCTATGGGGCGAGGAAAACACTAGCGAGCCTTTCCGCGTCGCAGATCGAGTTTCGCACGCCCGAGCAACGCTTCCGGGACTACCAGCCACCAATAGAACGGATCGTGGCGGAACTCGCTTCGTCGGCACCGCGCAGTCTGATGGCACTGAACGTGCCGATCATCCAGAGGCGCATGAGGGGCCTTTGGGCCGGCGTGCCGTTTCGATCGGGCCAGTGATCGAAGATGACAAACAGCTTGGCCTGCTCGTGCGCATGCACCGCGTTGCGATGGTGTTCACGATCGATCTCGAAGATGCCGAAGCGTTACCGGACAACGAGATATTGCGCCCGGAAATGATCGACCTGGTTGGTATTGAGCGATCCTCGCGCATAGACCTATCGCAGGCAGCGCGGCCGACACACGGCCAAATCGTTCAGATCCGGCTCGGGCGCTCCACTAATAAGCAAACTTAACACCGACTGGGCGTCCGTGGAACCGTCAGTCTCCGCGAAAACCCGGCTCTAAGGCATCTGAATCCTGACGCGCTTCTTACGATTCAGGGCCGGAAGCTGGCCGACGCCCAGCAGCTAAATGCAAGCAGCCGCTCCGGTCTCCTGGTGGGTCGCAAACGATACGAATTTCGCGCATTCAATGGGTCAAGTTCCTGAGAGCATCCTCGAAATGCGGAGTGCGTAACGATCGGTCATGCCTGACGTAAAATCCGCGAGCGCATGAAGCGCGTCTTCCGAAGTATTTATATTCCTCAGATCAAGTCCCAAAGCTCTGACTAAGTGGCAGGAATGGGCCGTCAATCCTGCCTCCTTCCAGCCGGATCGCCTAAGATCTTCATAGACGGGCAATGTCCCCGTCATCACATTCCATATGATCTTGCGTCCAGAGATTTCTAGCTCGGTCTTCCGGCGGGCTGTAAAGACCTCGTCTTTGGAGACCCTCTTCATCCGCTCGAATAATGATTTCATACTGCAGATTTCTGCAAGTGATCCTGAGAAACTCCCGGCCATGATTGCAGCGTAATTTTCCTTGAATGCCTCCACACAACTCTCGATGGCCTTCCCGATGCTGATAGCACGCAACATCGCGATGTTTTCGGCCTCGGTATATGCGGAAACATCTCTGTTTGGCTTCCCAGCTGCTTCGTATAGTATATCTCTTACGACATCGTACCCCACCTCGCCAGTCGTAAAAGCATCCTCAAGGTCTACGATATTATAGCAGATATCGTCTGCCGCCTCGACAACGAACACCAGCGGATGACGTCGCCACCACGTTTTATCGCCTTGATTCTCGACCACCAGACCCAGAGTGCTGGCGGCGCTGCGGAACGATTCGAGTTCACTATCGAAGATACCGAACTTCTTGAGACCCACATATCCCGCGGCCATCCCGGATGCTGCGGACTCACGCGTGGATGCTGTGACAGCATATTTCGTGAACGCCCCCAGCGTGGCCTTGGAAAGCCGCATTCCACCATCGTTCCGATACATCTCCAGCCGGCACAAGATTCTGAACCCCTGTGCATTCCCTTCAAAGTGGTTGAAGGCCAGCTGTCTAACGATCGGGACCTCGCTTATCAGCTCATTTGAACGAGAAAACTGATCGGCAAACCAGTCCCCCATAGCCTCCTCGCCAGAGTGGCCGAATGGCGGGTTTCCAATGTCGTGCGCGACACATGCCGCCTGCACGATATTTGCGAGGCTGTGCGCCTCGCCGGTCTCGATCTCGTTCTCCTGCTCGAGCCAGTTTCCAATCGCCATCGCCAGCGAGCGGCCTACGCTCGCAACCTCAACGGAGTGGATAAGTCTGTGGTGCACGTGATCGTGCTCATATAGCGGCTGCACTTGCGTCTTATTTGCAAGCCGCCTGAACGGCGCAGAGAATACGATCCGATCGTAATCCTGCACGAAAATGGAGCGATTTGGTTTCGCCTGATAACTAACGTCTCCCAGACGTTCGCTGCTGAGCAAGTGCTCCCAATCCATGAGCATTCCCCTCCCTACCCGAACTCGGCTCGGCAGCATCGAGCCTAAATCATAATATTCTGCACTCGAAAAATTACCTAGAGTTGAACCGTGGTCGCGTACTTCCGCAGATGACTGAGCCAGATATCCCGAAAAAGGGGCCTTAGGTTCACCCCCCATTTAGTTGGCTCGCTCACTACAGCGTGCCTGGTGATTGTGGCTGAGACGGCAGGGCGGGAGTGTCGGCCAAGCTAGACGGATCGGTGTTCGCGTTGTTGCCCCGTTCGAAAGTAAAGCCATAGGGTCCGATCTCCAGCCGATACCCAGATCCCGCGGCAATCAGCACCAGCAAGATCAGCGCAGTGACCAAGACCAGCCTATTGACGTCCAATTTCGTCACTTGGTTTCATCCCCGAGCGTCTGAAGCCACCAAGGAGTGCGCCGCACGAATGTGCCGTTTTCGTTGACGTAATCATTATTGAACGAACGAAGGGCAGCGCTGAGCGCTTCTGATCGACTCATATTGAACCGGCGAGCGGTCTTATCGAGTATGGCCAAGTCGTCTTCGGCGAGACGAAACGAAATGACTTTTTTGCTCATATCAAGAACGTAAGCGCCATTGGTGAATAAAGGATAAACTTTGTAATACACGAGCGATCGGCGCTGCGGTTGCCGGCTTTGATAGCAATTCTGCGCCCGCGAGACGGCAATCGGTCTACCAGCGATCCAGTCTTCGCCTGAGGCGCTGGGCCGAGGTCAAATCATCTTCCGGGTCTTCCTCATCCTCATTGAGAGGGTTCATCGAAAGCATGATCATCGCGAACTCATCACGCTGGAGCAGCACCTGCTCGTAGAGGGCAGGCGGCTTGCTGCCCCGCTGCACGTCGATCCATACCCCGGCATCGGTCTCATCGATGTCACTCGGCACTCCCTCCTGATGGGTTCGTCTGCGCAGCAGCGAGTAGGGAGAAACCGGCCGGGCCCGTTCAGCCCAAAGACCCGGGAACTTGGCGTAGTCCCCGTACACACGAAGAACCTTACCTTGATGGGTAATCATCACCGCTACCGGCTCTTCCCTGTAGCGGACATATGAGCGGCTGGCTGCTTCCTTGCTGACATCGTATTTGTTGGCAAGCCGGACCAAGTGGCCAAGATCGGGATCCTTGCTCGCCGCCGCATCCTTTCGGAAAGGCGGCGCCGGCATCAAAATATGCGCCGCGAAGCGGTTGGCTTCGACTTCCATCTTCATACGGCGGTCGGCCTCATTGGCTTTCAAAGCTAGCATATCCTGCAACCGGCACAGAAATCGTCCCTCGGCCGAGGGGACGTGGGATGGCATGAGGAAATGTCCGAGCTCGTGGGCGATCGTGAAGCGGCGGCGCTTCCGCGGGCTAGCCCGGTTGAACAGGATCGAACCGTTGAACTTGTCGACGGGCGTAATCAGCCCGCCCTCATAGCCGTCGGTTTCAAGCGGGAGGATATCGACAATGTCGAGCTGCCGGGCAAGAGTCTCAATCGGCACCGGAATCGCGAGGCCGGGCTCGTTCTTGAGAATCTCCAGAACAAGTTTTTCCGGAGTGGCCGCATCGGCTAGATCGATTCGGCTAACCGTCATGATTTCCGACTGGCTTTCAGGCGTTCCATCAGTAGCGCGATGGTTTCACGATCGCTCGGCGAGAGTTCGGTGAGGTTGCGGTACATTGCCACCAATGCAGGATCTTCTTCTGGCGCTTGCGGGTTTTCTCCCACTAGGTCGGCAACACCCACTCTATAAAAATCGGCCAGGCTCTTGATGAGCGTCAATGACGGGTTCTTGCTCGCACCTCGCTCAAGATCCCACACATGGGCTTTGGATGCCCCTACGGCGTCGGCTACTTCCTGCAGCGATTTTCCACTCCGCATTCGCAGTTGCTTCAATTTGACCGCCAATTCCACCATACAAGTCCTTTCACGAGTCATAGCGGCGCGTCCGCTCTCGCGCCCGCGCCGTCTGCTCACAGCCTACAACAGCATAATATGGGACTTGACGCAACCGTCCGTAAGATTTATCTTTACGATATTGTCGACACGTCAACTAATGGAGCATTTCATGGGCAAAAATCAACATGTCGTACCTCGCAACGGTCAGTGGGTAGTTCGCGGCGCCGGAAATAGTCGGGCCACCTCCGTACATTCCACCCAAGCTGGCGCTATCGACGCGGCGCGCGACATCGCCATCAACCAGCGCGGCGAAGTCGTCACTCACCGCCCGAATGGCCAGATCCGTGACTCCAACTCCTACGGCAACGATCCGTATCCGCCGAAAGGCTAAACCCTAAAAGGACCCCTGCAATGAACGATCAGCCACGATTTCCTGGGGTCCTTGGACCCGCCGAGCCCTTCCTCAATCCCCTGGACGCAATCCTGGCCGACCTGGCCATCAGCGTCCAGCTGCCCGCAGGCCTGCATGCCAAGACCGGCGACCGCTACGAGGCGATCCGCAAGCACGTCGAGCGCCCCGGAAGTCCGCTCTACGGCCGAGTCTTGTGCTTCTACCCGCAGGGTTCAATGACGATCGACGCCACGATTTCGACGCGGGGAACCGACGACGAGTACGATCTTGATGTCGTGGTCGAACTCGACGTGCTCGAGGAGATGTCGCCCGAGGAGGTCCTTGACCTTCTCGAAAGCGCCGTCGCCGACTACCCAGTGCAGGCGGTCGAGCGCCAGAGCCGCTGCATAACACTGCGCTACGCCGACAACATGCATGTTGACCTGACCCCGTCCCGCCGCCTCGCGACCGCCAAGGATCGTGAGAGTGTGATTTTCCATGCCAAGCAGGGCGGGCCGCGCCATCTGCACAAGCCGGTGATGATGAACGCCTGGGCGTTCGGTCGTTGGTACAACGCGCGGACGCCAATGGAGGAGCGGTTCGCGCTGGCCTACAACAAGCGGCTTTACGAAGCCGACGGCATCGAATTCATGGCCGATGCCGACGTGCACCTGGTGCCCACACAGACCCCCCTCATCGTCAAGAACACCGCCACGGTGGCGTTGCAGTTAATCAAGCGCTTCCGCAATGTCCTCTACGCATCCACCGCAGGCCGGATCCCGCCGTCGGTGATGCTGTCGTGTCATGCCGGCAAGGCGGCTCTGCCGGGCATGCTGCTCTCCGACATGGTGATCCGGCAGGCGCGCTGGACAGCACGCGCCATCGAGGCGGCATCACGCCAGGGGCGGCTCCTCGATGTCCGCAATCCGGAGTGGGATGAGGATCGGTTCACCGACCGCTGGCCGGAGAACAAGATGCAGCAGGACGGGTTTGCCGCCGCCCTGCGCGATCTAGCCGACGGGCTCCAAGCGATCAAGCAGGGAGACGTGCAGTTGGAGGACCTTCAGGACTGGCTGCGCAACCGGTTCGGCGACCGGGTTGTCTCGAAGACGCTTCGGACCTTCAATGACCGGACCGGGCATGCGATCCGTGCTCTTGAGCAGGGTTACACCCGCAAAGGCGGCTTGTTCGTGCCCGCCGCGCCGGCGATTATCAGTTCGGTCGCCGCTGCCTCGCCGGTGGCTGCCAGTTCCCACACCAACATGGGGGAACGGCGTTGACCGCCGCCGCCTACACCATCGAGCGCCAGATCGCCGAGATGGCCGACCGTTGGCCGCTGCTGGTACTAGCCACCCGTGAAGGCGCTTCCGCGACATGGCGGGGGCCGTTGCGGCCCCTGCTGCAGACCTTCCAGGTTGAGATCGCGTTCCGGGCCCCTTCCCTCATCGAAAAGCTCGACAACCGCCGCATGCAGCCGCGGGCGAAAATCCTGACTCCGCCGCTGCGGCCGCGGCGCGGCGATCCGGAAGGCCAGCTGCCGCACGTCTATTACATCGGCCGCGGCCCGCTCGATGTGGTGCTATGCATGTTCGATCCGGATTCGGATGAATGGTCGCCCTTCATGTCGGTTGCCGAAACTACCGTGCCGTGGACGATTGACTGGCTGACCTCCTATGAAGGCTGGCGCGCCACGGGAACATGGACCGGCACCGGTAAACATATCGAACCGCTGCGCCTGGCAGGTGAATAGATGACCTACCTCCCCCCTCGCCGCTCCGATGGCACCGCCCAGAAACGGCGTGCACAGCTCCCTTGGCCGAAGAACCGGCCCTTCCGTATCCTGTCGATCGACGGTGGCGGCATCTGCGGCATCCTGCCCACAGCGATCCTCGCCGAGCTCGAGCAACGCTTCCTTGGCGGCAAATCGATTGCTGCGTGTTTCGACATGATTGCCGGCACCTCGACCGGCGGCATCGTCGCGCTGGGTCTTTCGCACGGCAAAACGGCGCGCGAGATCCGCGACATCTATGTCGAACGCGGCGGTCTGATTTTTCCGCCGCCCAATGCCGTCCAGCGCGTGTTGCGCAAGGCGCGACGCATCGGCCGCTATGCGTATGACCGCGATAACCTCGAAAGCGAGCTGCTGCGCATTTTCGACGACGCCCCGTTCGGGATGGCCCGCAACCGTCTGGTGATCCCAAGCTTTGAGGGGCGCTATGGCGAGCCGTGGTTGTACAAAACCCCTCACCATCCCGATTACAAAAAGGACCGGTTTGAGCGGATGGTCCGGGTCGGGCTTGCGACGGCGGCGGCGCCGACGTTCTTTCAGGCCCTTCCCAACAACGGCTACACGATGGTCGACGGCGGCCTATGGGCAAACAACCCGACGATGAACGCCCTTGTCGATACGATGGCGTGTTTCGACATCGACCGTGCCAATATCCAGATCCTGAGCCTCGGCTGTGGAGAGACCGCTTTCACGGTCGACGCTGCCAAGTCCAAAGGCGGGATCCTACAATGGCGCGACATCTACTTTGGCTCTATGCGGGCCCAATCACTGAATGCCCTCGGACAAGCGTATCTTCTGGTTGGCAAGGACAACGTGATGCGGATCGATGCGCCCGAAGCCCCTTCGCCCATTGCGCTCGACGACCACCGCCGGGCAAGAACCGAACTTCCCGCGATGGCCAGGGTTTTAGTTGAAGCGGCAGGGCATCGGGTTGAGCAAATGTTCCTTCATTCACCGACGGATCCGTATGTGCCAGTTCCTTCAGAGTGAAGTCGACCAGCTCTGATCTTCTATTTTTCTCAAGTTTTCTCAATTAATAATACGCGTATATAGTAGTGATTCTCTGTTGATTCTTCCGCAACGCATGCTTGGGTGCAAGCGAAATGGGTCGCACGATTGTAGCTTTCGACGGCCCAAGCGGTGTCGGCAAGTCAAGCTTGCTGCCGCAGGTCATCTCCCTATTGGCTGATCGAGGACAGCAGTACAAGCTGTTCAGCAATGTGGAGTCTTCCTCCCTCAACACGCTGATACGTAAACTCGCTAGCTCCGCAACACCCGGTTTGACTCTCAGCTTGGCGCTTTCCACAGCTCGCGCAGAACTCATCGAAAGTAACATGGAGAACCTTCTGCTCGACAGGTTCGTGCTGTCTAGCCTTGTTTATCAACCCATTTCCGGGGTTGACCAGGGTTTCGTCTACGCAAGCAACGCGCCCTTGCTTGAAGGCGTTACAACAGTTGCTCTCGAGACCACCGCTATGGAGCTTGCCAAACGCAGGCTGTCACGCGGACCCATGCGATCGGATTTCTTTAAGGACCGATTGGATATCGAAACAGAAATATCACTTTTCGCCGAGAGTGCGGAGTTCCTTCGGTCGAAAGGCCACATCGTTATCGCCTTGGATGCCGGAGGAACCATCGAAGCGACAGCGATGAACGCTGTGAATCTAATCACTGGCTTGTGGCCAATGTCATGAATGATCCGCGCATTCTCGGCGCGGAGGGCCGCCTTGACCTGCTGCTCGTAAATTCGCCGTTGAAGGACTACGGCCGCACGCGCCGCGTCAACGACTTCACTCTGCCGACCCTTGGGCTCGGCTACATCGCAACCGTGGCCGCGGAAACAGGCTTCAACGTCGGACTTCTCGACAGCGAAGTGGTAGGGCTTAGCCTGTCGGAGACGGTCGGCATCGTCAACGACGCGCAACCCCGCTGGGCGGGATTCAACCTACTCGCACCGACGTACGGCCATAGCCGCACAATCCTAGCCGGATTGGATCCAGGCATTTCTGTGATGTTAGGCGGTCATCAGGCAAAAGCAATGCCCCGGGAAATCCTGGAGGATCATGGCATTCCCCGTATCGACGCACTTGTTGTCGGCGAAGCGGAAACCCGGGTGCCGCTTCTCTTGGCCGATATCGAGTCGCGCAGCAGCCTGCCCTCAATCGGCTGGCGGAACGGTGACGGTCTCACCATGCCCCAGATGCGCGGTGACAAGGCCCTCCTGGCACCGGACATCGATGCTATGCCGTTTCTGGATCGCAAGTATCTGGCGCAAGACCCTTACCCGGACGCCGGCGAACTGGAATCAGCCATGGTCGCTTCACGGGGATGCCCCTTCGATTGTTCGTTCTGCGGCGCCGCAGTAAGCGCGAATCCTGATGTGAGCATCCGCATGCGAAGTCCAGACAATCTTATCGCCGAGATGGCCACGATACGCGATCGATACGGCGTTACCCGCATACGATTTGTCGACGACCTCTTTCTCGCCAACTCCAAAATGATTGTCAGGACGCTCGACGCCTTTGTCCAAGCCAATCTCCCGCTTCGTTGGGACGCGACGGGCCGGATCAACGTCCTCGACAAGGTTCCGAACGACACTATTGATCTTATGGTGGCGTCCGGTTGCCGCGAGGTTGCTCTCGGTATAGAGGCTGGCAGCGACCGACTGCTCAAGCACATCGACAAGAAAATTTCCGTCGCGCAGATCATCCGAGTGGTCACTCGCCTCTGCAGCGCCGGGATTTCGGTGAAGGGCTATTTCATCCTAGGCTTGCCCACCGAAACCCGCGAAGAACATCGCGCAACATTGGATTTGATCGAAACCCTTTGGTCGGTAACAGAGGGCCTCTCAGGGCGTTTTCGGTGTAGTGCCTTTGAATACAGACCTTATCCTGGCACCCCGGACTGGCTCCGCCTCCTTCGCGCAGGTCACTCGCCGTCTGCAATGCTGGCCTATAGCTCACCCGAGCCACCCGGAGTCCAAGCCGTTGCGGGCCGCGACGAGTTCAATTTCTCGACTGGGATTCAGTTCGGAGAAGTTCCTGTGGACCAGGTTAGAAAGAACTTATACACCATTATGGCCTTACAAAATGCGAGATGATCGAACAGAAGATACTGTTTCTCGGACTGTGCGCCAAAAAGACCGCCGATGGCGGCTTGCATGCACCGCTCGCTCCCACATCCCGCTCGGGCAGTTTCCTAGCCTCTTTGTTGAAAGATTTGCCGCTAGCCGAAATTGCCATCGCGCGCGACAACATCATACCCGGCCCAGTATTTGGGCAGAATGGCGTAGAGCGAAATCCGACATGGGCGGAACTGTTGCCATGGCTGCGTGACCATTGGCTCTGGAGAGACGATACGCTAGCAGCGATCGTTGCGTTTGGTACGGAAGCCAAACGCGCATTCGCAGCTCTCGCTGCTGAACGATCATCCAATACCCCGGTCTATTTTTTCCATCATCCCTCTTACGCGTTGCGGCAGCCGAAAATCCGCCGCGCGGAGTATGCGCGCGAGCTTTCGCAAGCGATTGTTGGTACCGATGCTTCGATAGCTGCACAGCTCTAAACCGTGCGGCGCAAAAGCGACCCCTGAAACCGCGGCAAATATGGGCCATCCATTTCTTCCTCAATCGCGAAGGACGAATGCGGGATCGAGCGCTGCTTGAGGTCTGACGAAGAGCGGTTCCACGCCCCCAGTGGAGCCGTTAATGCAATGCGCCGCCTTCCAATCGCTCAACGTGAAAGCGGCTCAACCCGGGCGGTCGTCCGTTCAGCCGTGTTAAGGCTTGAGGGGTTGACGTCGCCTGTTTGGCTGCGAGTTCTGCAATAGGACTAGGTATCGCCACTCGCGCGTTTTCGCAGCACATCAAGCTCCTCATGCTGGCGATCATTTTCAGCAAGGCGTAAAGCCTCGTGATGTCGCCGAAGGGATCTTGCCCCAGCGCAAGCTTCGTCTTGATCCGCTGGATCAGGAAACTGCAACGGAATGTCGTGTTCTTTCCAACGGCGCCTTCGATGACCTCGTGGGACTAGCGTTAAGGCTTCTTCTGCCGGCCCAACCCCAGCACCGCTCGAGAGGCTATGCGCGACGAAGCTGCGGCTAGGTTTGTCGTCGATAGCGGCAAGGAGTCGCTCGGCCTCCTCATACCTGTCCAGCAGCAGAAGCGTGTCAGCCCAGCGCCGCCGGTCGAAAGGATCAGGCGAGCGCATCGATTCGTAAGCGAACAGCGCCAATGGCCCGAACTTGCCGGCATCGATCCTGACTGCCGCGAGGTACATTATCTCCGCTCCCTGGCTGCGGTCGTCCTCGAGCAAGAGCGGGGGTTCCGGCAGCTGCGCGACAAGCTCCGCAAATGTGTGTGGCTTGGACCAAGCCCTCTTGCGGGCGAATGTCGCTAGGACCTCATAAGCCTGTGGAATGTTCGCGCCCGCGCCGTTGAGGCGGCGAAGGCGGGGGGAGTAATGCATTGCGGAGCCGTACGCCGATAGCTCTCCTGCCGTGATCCACCCGTTCACACGTTGCCGCCAGTTTACGCCGAACGAACTTAGTCAGACCGCTTCCGCTTAAGGCCCTCTCCTTCTAAGTCGGCACGACGACTCGCTGGGAACGGCAAGGAGGATGCGGTTTTGTGGCTCGACACCAATACGCTAGGCACCTCAGAGGCGAGATAGCGCCCGTGAAGAGTGATGCAATCTCATATCCCCCACGAGGTCTAACTCGCGAGGAAGCAGCTCGCTACGTCGGTGTCGGAACAACGCTTTTTGATGAAATGGTTGCCGATGGGCGCATGCCGAAGCCCAAGCGCATCAACAGCCGCGCTGTCTGGGATCGTGTAGCCCTGGATATCGCTTTCACCTCGTTACCGGACAAAGATAGTGGCCTTCAAGAGCTGTTGCAACGAAGCAAACGGGACGTAGAATAAAGATAGCAACTACGCTGGTTGCGTATGCGCTGCAGGCGTAGTACGATGATGGCCGGCGCGGAAGGGATGACGTGAACGAGAATGAGAAACTTGCGCAAGACGTGAAAGAATGGCGGGCCAAGGAAGGATTCACTGCCGAAGCCGCGGCCAAGGTGCTGGGAATACCGAAGCGCACCTTTGAAGGTATAGAGCAAGGCAGAGGCTTTCCATATCCAGTCCTGCTGCGCGTTGCCATGAAAAGTGAGGACTTGTTGCAGGAGCCCCTACGGGAGGACTTGCAGCGCGGAGAGTAATTCAATGGCCAAACATCCTGACTACCCTGGAGCTTCTTCGCGCCTGGTCAATGGCAAGGAGTACTGGCGCTTCCGAGCTAATCGCCGTGCTCGACAAATAACCTTACCCGGCCAGCCCGGCGACGAAGCGTTTGAGATCGCCTACCGGCGTGCCGTTGAAGGTCGCGCTGGCAGCGCGGAAATTATCAACATGCCGGGGCGCGCCTTGCCGCGTACTTTTGGGCATGCAGCACGGCGACTCGAGACTACCATGGAATGGCTGGACTTTGACGAGGCAACGCAGCGGAAGAACCTGCGGCTCATTGAACGTTTCCTTGAGATGCAGGTCGATCCTGACTATCCACTGACGTGGCGCGATACGCCGGTGGAACATCTTGATGCCGATCGTCTGCGCGCGATAATCGAGGGCATCTTTCTTGCCAACCGGACGGTTGCCAAGCACCTTCTCGTCGCGATCAAGAAACTGCTGTGGGTGGCAATTCAAGTCGAGAAATGGATCAAGCCGCAGGACGACCCATCGCTGTCCATTCGTGTACGCGTGCCCAGGTCCACCAAGAACCCGGCCTGGCCAATCGGGATCAGAGAAAAGTACGAAGAGCGGCATCCAATTGGTACCCCTGCTCGGACCTGCTACGCACTCGGTTTCTGGCTCGGCAATCGGCGCGCCGATATCGCTGCTCTTGAATGGTGCGATATGGTGAGCGAGGAGATCGAGCTGTTCGACGGCTCGCTGGTGTTGATCGAAGCCTTTGACTTTCGGCAGAAGAAGAACCGCAATCGCCACGGGGGTCGAGAGATGTTCATTCCGGTCGTAGACAAGCTGGCAGCCGCGCTTGAACCTCTCGACCGATCGAAAGGCGGCACCGTCTTAAAGACCGCTTATGGCAGGACTTTCTCGGAAAAGAGCCTAACCGGCATGATGCGGCATTGGACCCGGCAGGCTGGAATACCCGATGGCTATACGCTTCATGGACTGCGCCGCACATTCGGTACCTACCTGGCCGAGTGCAACATCCAAGCGCGTGCCATAATGGAGGCTATGGGACATTCGTCGATGACGGTGACCGACGAATACGTCCGTGAGGCGAACAAGAAGCGCATTGCCGTCGACATTGCTAGAGCGATAAACCAGCGAGAAGAAAAGCGCGATCAGGCGAAGCGGCGGGCCAATTTGCGCATCGTCGGCTCACAATGAATCGCGAACTGTTCGAAAGCGCGCCCGTTCAGAGGATTTTTTGCTGCCAAAGCGCCGTGGGCAAAGCGTGGGCAGGGCGTGGGCAAAGGCCAATTTTCCTCAATGAATTCAGAGGTTATGGTGGGCCCGGAGGGACTCGAACCCCCAACCAAGCGGTTATGAGCCGCCGGCTCTAACCATTGAGCTACAGGCCCCACACGCGGCTGGATTAATGTTTTTCCCCGAACCGCACAAGGCTTTCCGGATGGGCTGGCCGAAATCGTCCAAATCCGCCCATATTCAGACATTAGAGCGACGTGCGTCCACTTAGACGCGCAAAAAACGCTCTAACGCTTTGAATCTACGCAATCGCGCTTCCCGAAAATCGATTCCGATTTTTATGCCGATGCGGTAGTCGACAAGCGCGACTGGATCGCAGACCGAGGAGATTTTTATGACCAGACATCTTTTGCCCTTGGCGCTCGCCGCCGCAATCGCTTTTCCGGCGATGGCCGGCGCGGCCGATTCGCCGCCGCCGCCCCGCATCGTCGTCACTGGCGAAGGCGAAGCGACCGCGGCCCCCGATCTGGCGCTGCTGACGCTCAGCGTCATGCGCGAGGCCAAGACCGCGCGTGCCGCGCTCGATGCCAACAACGACGCCATGGCCTCGGTGATCGCCGCAATGAAGTCGGCCGGCATCAAGGAGCGCGACCTGCAGACAGCCGGCATCCAGATCAGCCCGCGCTACAATTATACCAACAAGCCGGACGGCAGCCAGGAAGCCGAACTCATCGCCTACCAGGTGACCAACACGCTTTCGGTGCGCATCCGCGACATCGACAAGACAGGCGAGATTCTCGACAAGGCGGTATCGCTCGGCGTCAACCAGGGCGGCGGCATCTCGTTCTCCAACGAGGATCCAACGGCAACTGTCACCGAAGCCCGCAAGAAGGCGGTCGCCGACGCAATGGCCAAGGCCAGGACGCTGGCCGAAGCCGCCGGCGTCAGCATCGGGCGGGTGCTGGAAATCACCGACCAGAACGTCGCGCCGCCGCCGATACCGATGACCGCCAAGGCCTTTGATGCGGCCCGCGAATCGGTTCCGGTGCAGGCTGGCGAGAATTCCTACACGGTGCAGGTCACAGTCACTTTCGAGTTGAAGTGACCGCCCGCTGAAGTGCGGATAACCGGCAACATTGACTTTGCTGCATTAAAAAACCCCCGAGGACTGGTCCTCCGGGGTTTTTTCGAGCCGCACCCTCTATCTCGGGGGCTCTACTCCAGACCGACCTTCTGCGAAGGTCGTGTCCCTAAAGCTGACCTTCGCAGAAGGTCATACTGACAGGCAGGCCGTGCCGGTAGGCAACGTGCGAACGCTTACCGGTAGAGGACCGGGCAGCCGCGCTCATTGGCGAACACGACCACGACGCGGTCGCCATACTGGCGGCCCGCTACTTTCACGGTGCGGCGGCCGACGTCGATGATACGGGCACGGCGCAGACCCATGCGCTCTGCCTTGCCGAGAGCACGGTTTGGCGAGCAGGACCGGCGCCAGTCGCGTTCGCGGCGGCGTTCGCGGTAGTAACCATCGTCATCATCGCCGGAATAGACGCCGACGCGCGGATCGTCATCGTTGCCGAAGCCGAGGTAGATGCTGTCTGCGTGGGCAGTGGCGGGAATGGCGGCAAGCGTGCCGAGGCCGATAAGCGCCGAAAGGGCCGCCGTCTTGATCGTGTTGAACATGTCTTCTCTCCTTGTTCAGGGCTTCCGCCCGCCTTTGATCGAACCAATGTGTCTTACCGATGGCGAGGAGAATGCGCTTGCGTATCTGAACTTTCTACGAACCGGCCGTTCATTTCCGGTTCATGTAGCAACAAGCAATTGCGCAGTCTTCTCAGCTTCCGGTTCTGAACAATCCGGTCGGTTCTGAACCATTGGATAGAAAACGCGCTGTCGGGCAGCCGGTTCCTGAAGGCCCGTCGCTAGGGCTCGTCGTCCAGCATATGCTGGAAATAGTCGTCGGGCTCGGCAAGATCGGTCTCGCTGGCGCTGACCCGGCCCCGCATGGAGATGCCGGCCTCATGCACCGTCTCGGCACTGCCTGACACCAGCCTGTGCCACCAGTAGAGATCGTGGCCCTCGGCGACCAGCCGGTAGGCGCAGGTTTTGGGCAGCCAACTGATGGTGCGCACATTCTGCGGCGTCAGACCGACGCAGTCCGGGACGCGCGCCAACCGGTTGGCATAATCGGAACAGCGACAGGTTTCGGCGTCGAACAGCCGGCAGCCGACGCTCGTCCAGTAAATCGCGCCGGTGTCTTCGTCCTCGAGTTTCGACAGGCAGCATTTGCCGCAGCCGTCGCAAAGCGATTCCCACTCGGCCGGGGTCATCGCCTCGAGCGTCTTGATTTTCCAGAACGGCGTTTCCATCGACGGGATGTGGCCCCTGGCCGGGTGAAGGTCAAGCACCGCAACAGACGCAGGCCCAGGCCAGCCCCTAGGCCGGCACCATAGGAATAACACGAAGTCGCCTTCAAAACGCCGGCCAATTGCCCTTCGTAGCCGTTAATGCCCGCTAACCGGAACCAATCCGGTTGATGAACAGTTTGGGCCGGGATGGGACGCCAAAGGAGGATTTTTAATGAAACGCCAACCACGGATTCTGGCAGGCACGGCACTTGGCCTGCTGATGGCGTCCGCGCCGTTGGGCGCATTCCCGTTGCAGGGCAGCGCCGCGTTCGACCCACCGCAGAGTACCGCCACGCCGTTGATCCCCGTGCAATCGAATTGCCCCGAAGGCGAGTCGGCGGAAGGCTGCGCACCGCAGGCGGAACCGGAGCAGAAGCCTCGCAAGAAGCGCGAGGAACAGGCCGCGCCTTCCGGCGAGGAGCAGCAGGGCGGTCAGCGCAGGAAGAAGCGCGAGCAGCAACAGCAAGAGGAAGCCGCACCCGCCGAACGGGCCGCACCGGCGAGCGACGAACAGCCCGAGCCGCGCAGAAAGAAGCGTGACCGGCAACAGCAGGAGGAAGCCGCACCGGCCGAACGGCCCGCCGAGCAGGCCGCACCTGCCAGCGACGAACAGCCCGAGCCGCGCAGGAAGAAGCGTGACCGGCAACAGCAGGAGGAAGCCGCACCGGCCGAACGGCCCGCCGAGCAAGCCGCACCTGCCAGCGACGAACAGCCGCGCAGGAAGAAGCGCGACCGGCAACAGCAGGAGGAAGCCGCACCAGCCGAAAAGCCCGCCGAGCAGGCGGCGCCTGCCAGCGACGAACAGCCCGAACCGCGCAGAAAGAAGCGCGACCGGCAACAGCAGGAGGAAGCCGAGCAGGCTGCGCCTCGCGAAAACGCCACACCTGCAAATGACAACGAGCAGGTCACGCCGCGCAGGAAGAAGCGGGAGCAGGATCAGCAGATCGAAGCCGCACCATCCGAACAGCCAGCCAGGAAGGAAGCCGGCGAGCAGGCCGAACCGCTTCCGACCGACCAGCAAACGGCTCCCGCCGAGGGCGAAAAGCCCCGGGATCAGGCTAAGGACCGTCGCAAGAAGCCTATCGGCGAACAGCCGGTGACAGGCGAGCAGCCCTCAACCGGCGAGCAGCCCGCCGAGCGCGAACAGGCCGCGCCCGCCGAAGGCGAGGGTCCGGCCCAAGGCGAGGCTCCCGTGTTCGACAGCCAGAAGGATGCCGTGCGCAAGCGCAGGGGCGGCAGGGACAACGCGCAAGAGACCGGCGGCCAGGACGCTGGTGGTCAGCCCACCCAGCAGGACGGCGAGCAGGCGGAAGCCCCGAGGCCGGCTCCGGTCGATCAGGGACCGCCGCCCACCGACGACAGGGCAGCCCAGCAGGCGATCAAGCTTGAGAGGATGGTTCGGGCGACGGAGGAAAAGGGCAGACGCGTTGAGCGTGCGCCCGACGAGGAAAACATTCGCCGCCGTAGGGAACGCCCGCGCGGGGTCGACGTCGTCAGGGAACTCGGCGACCGCGTTATCCTCCAGTTCAACAACCAGACGATCGTGGAAAGCGACGATGCGCCGCGCATGCGGCGTGGCGCGCGGAACGTCTACTATGAGGAGTTGTCGAGCAATCGCACTCGGGAAATCGTCGAGCGTGACAATGGTATCCAGATCGTCACCATCCGCAACCGCTACGGCGACGTCGTCCAGCGTTCACGCATCGCGCCCGACGGACGCGAATATGTGCTGAGCTATGTCGACGAGCGGCACTATGAGGACGATGGCGACTGGCGCGATCCAGGCGACGACCTGCCGCCGATTCGGATCGACATTCCGCGCGAGGAGTACATTCTGGATTCCGAGGAGGTCGAGGATCCGGACGACTACTATGCCTTCCTTGAACAGCCGCCGGTGGAGAGGGTGCAGCGCCTCTACTCGATCGACGAGGTCAAGCGCTCGGCCCGCGTGCGCGACATCGCGCGCCGCATCGACCTCGACACGCTGAACTTCGAATTCGGTTCAGCCTCGATCCCCGAAACCGAGGTGCAGAAACTGGAAGGCGTCGCCAGCGCCATGGAGAAGCTGCTGGAGAAGAACCCAGCGGAAACCTTCCTGATCGAAGGCCATACCGATGCCGTCGGCAAGCCGGAGGCGAACCTCGCTCTGTCCGACCGTCGCGCGGAGGCGGTCGCCGAAGCCCTGAGCAATGCCTTCAGCATCCCGCCGGAGAACCTGACGACACAGGGCTATGGCGAGGAGTATCTCAAGGTCGATACGTCGGAGCCGGAGCGCGAGAACCGTCGCGTCGCCATCCGCCGCATCACCTCGCTGGTTGCGCCGGTCGCCAGCGCGAATTAACTCGCAGTTTCAGAAACCTGAACTGGTTTCTGGAGTCTATGCGGGAAGACATAGCCCACCCCGGTTTCTCCGGGTTGGGCAATTTCCGGCAATCAGCCGAGGTTGAAGGAGAATGTAAGTCGCGATTTAACCAGGCATTGAATCGCGAGGTCGTCCACCCCAGATTCTGGCTAGGGCTTCCCTGCCCTGTCCCGACTCCAGCGGGACACATGAGCCCCGCCGGTACCCCCTCGCCGGCGGGGTTTTTGTTTCCGGCTTCGGCTGGGAAACGAGGGCTATGCCGGTGCCAGTCAGTAGATATTTTTCACGTTGGTTTTCGAATTCGCAAACACCTCGTCCGGCACGAAGAAATCGCCGGCAAGCGGACCTGTCGCGTCAGGCGCATAGATTGAAAAATCGCTGACGCCCCCGGCGCGCAGCACCTCCTCGTCGATGTAGAAATTGCCGGTCGCTTCGCGCGACGGCCTGAGCAGGATCGCATGCGCGGCATCGGCCATGATATCGGGCGAACGGCTCATCGCCGCCACTGTCGCCCCGCCCAGAAGATTGCGCACCGCTGCCGTATCGATCGTCGAGATCGGCCACAGCGAATTGACGGCGATGCCGTCCCTGGCGAACTCCGCGCTCATGCCCAGCGTGCACATCGACATGCCGAATTTGGCCATCGTATAGGCGACATGGTTCTTGAACCATTTGGCCTTCATGTCGAGCGGCGGCGCCAGATTCAAGATGTGAGGATTGTCGGCCAACTTCAGGTGCGGAATGCACATTTTGGAAACCAGGAACGTGCCGCGTGTGTTGATCTGGTGCATCAGGTCGTAGCGCTTCATGTCGGTTTCCAGCGTGCCGGTGAGTTGGATGGCGCTGGCATTGTTGATGCAGATGTCGATGCCGCCGAATTTTTCGACGGTTCTGGCGACCGCCTCGGCCACCTGCCCCTCCTCGCGTATGTCGCACAGCATCGGCAATGCCTTGCCGCCGGCCTGCTCGATCTCCTCAGCCGCCGTATAGATCGTGCCCGGCAGCTTCGGGTGGGGCTCGGCGGTCTTGGCCGCGATGGTCACATTGGCGCCGTCGCGCGCGGCGCGCAGCGCGATCGCCAGCCCGATGCCGCGCGACCCGCCGGAGATGAACAGCGTCTTTCCCTTGAGCGACATGTCTTGCGCCTTTCCTGTGCCGGCCTCTTTGCACAATCCTTGCCGCGTGCCGTCGCCCGACACAAGAGCGGGGAGCATCGAGAGATGGTGACGCTGCGGAGGATTCTCGCGGCGTTGCGCTGCCCCTCATCGCCCTGCCGGGCACTTCTCCCCGAATAGAGACAGAATAGAGACGGGGAGAAGGACGCCTTGATCGCAGCTTTCGCCAACTGGCAACGTCGCAAGAATTGAGCCGTGGCTGCGTTCAGCTTCCTTCTCCCCGTCACCATACCTATCGCATTCACACATCTCGGTTGCGCTTTTCGGCGAAGCTCGATTCTATTTCGGCCGGAAAGACGAAGGAGGTTTGAATGACCGGCATCGAGTACGGGCTGGGGCGATTTGGCGATCGCCGCCTGGAAAAAGGGGGCCTGCTTGCATGCCGCGCTGGTTGCGCGGCCTGGATCGTGTATCCGCCGGCTTGGCGGCAGTCGGGCGGGCGAGATGCAGTTCACGCGATTTCTGCGCAACCGCTCGGTGAGCGCTGCGGAGATGTCGCGGCATGCCGGCGAACAGACCGGGCGGCGCGCGGTTGGTCGCCATGTCGTTGCCGTGCAAGACAGCTCGGAATTGGCGCTGGGTTCTCGGCGGGCGCGGGCAGGCTACGGTCCGGTCGGCAATGGCAATACAGCAGGTCTGATGCTGCACCCTATGCTGGCGGTAGAGGCCGGCACGGGAGCGCTGCTGGGCCTGGTCTCTATGCGGGTCTGGAACCGCGACGCAGAAGAACTGGCGCCGCGGCGCCAGCGGGCGACGAGCAAAAAGGAATCGCAGCGCTGGATCGATGCAACCAAGCAGGCCGGCGCGGTTCTGGAAGGGGCGGCCAGCATCACCATCCTGTCGGATCGCGAGAGCGACTTTTATGAACTGTTCGCCGAACGTCCGCACAATGTCGACCTGATCGTGCGGGCCTGCCAGAACCGGCGCATCGAGGCCGCGCAAGAAGAGCCAGGCTTGCTGTTCGCCTTCATCGACGCCCAGCCTGAGCAAAGCCGCTTTGCCGTGACCATCCCCGCCGCGCCCGGACGATGCGCACGGGATGCCGAGCTGGCGGTGCGTTCCGCGCCGGTGACGGTGCGGCGCCCACTCAACGGAGCCGATCCGGCGTTGCCCGAGACGGTCGGTTTGACACTGGTCGATGTTCGCGAGGTGTCGAAGCCGAAAGACGGCAGCGAACCGGTGCATTGGCGCTTGCTGACCACCCACAGTGTCGCCACCGTGGCCCAGGCACGCCGTGTCGTCGACCTCTACCGCTCGCGCTGGGTCATCGAGGAGTTCTTCCGCACCCTCAAGACGGCAGGCTTCGACATCGAGGCGGCCGACATCGGCGACCCGCCTGCCATGATCAACTTCGCCGCCGCGGCCACGATCGCCGCCGTCACCATCAAGCAACTCGTGCAGGCCCGCGACGGCAACACCGATCAGAGGCTCAGCGATGCTTTCGATCCCGACGACCGTCCCATTCTCGAAGCGGTCTCTGCCAAGCTTGAAGGCAAGACCGAGCGACAACGCAATCCCCATCCCAAAGGATCTCTGGCCTTCGCAGCCTGGGTCATCGCTCGCCTCGGCGGCTGGACCGGCTACTACGGCAAGCCAGGCCCCAAGGTGATGCGCATCGGCCTCGCAGAGTTCCACGCCATCAAGTACGGAGCCACGCTCGATGTGTGAATCCGATAGGTCACCATACGGGGAGAAGGTGCCGGCAGGCGGATGAGGGGCGGCGCAAACTTTGACAATGATAGCCCGACATCCTGCCGTGATCCTCTAAACCAGCACCAGGCCTTGCCGCATGGCGATGGCGATGGCGTCGGTGCGGTTGGCCGCACCTAGCTTGATCAGAATCGCCGCGACGTGGAATTTCGCCGTATGCACGGAAATGTTCAGGCGCCGCGCGATCACCTTGTTGGGCGCGCCCTCGGTCAAAAGCGCCAGCACTTCGCTCTCGCGCGGCGACAGCACCGGCCGGCCGGCGCTGTCGCCGACCGGTTCCTCGTCGGAGAGATCGTCGTCATGGAAGGCGAAATCGTCATGTCGATCGGACAAGGGGCGGCCCTCGCCCGAGATCCGATAGCCAGCCGCCGCCAGTCGCGCGGCGGCAGCGATCAGCAGATGGTCCACTGCCGGCGGCAGCACGGCAAACACGGTATCGGCCGGCCGCTGCCGGCTCGCTCGTTGCGACAGGAGCACCAGAGGTATCGCGGGATCGCTGGGCCCGCCTTCCACGCCCCCTCTTTCCAGGTAAACGCCATCGACGATCGCGACATCCGCTCTGTCGGCGCTATTGCTGCTACCGGCCACAATCGGCAGCAGATCGCCGGTCGCGGCAAGCGCGGTGGACAGGTGCTCGGCGCGCACGACGTCATCGAGCGCGATCAGCACCGTCAGCCGCCGCCCCGTGATCCTGTGACTTGCCATCGATCTTCTCAGTTTAGCGGCTTTTCGCCGATGGTCAGCACGACGTCGCGCCGTTCGCCGCCGCGCACCACGCCGAGCGTCACCGACGCGCCGGCGCTGTCCGGCCCGAGCCTGCGGATCAGCTCGCGCGGGCCGTGCACGGCCTCGCCGTTCCACGACGCGATGATGTCGCCAAGGTGCAGGCCGGCCGCCTTCGCCGGGCCATTGTCGTCGAGGCTCATCACCATCGCGCCATGCGTGTCGCCGTTGCGGATCGGGTGCAGGCCGGCGCCGAGATAGCCGCGCGCGACATGGCCCTTCTCGCGCAGCGTCGCCACCGCCCGTTCGATCGTCTCGTAAGGCATAACCAGCGCCCGCCGGCGCGGCCCGAACAGCAGCATGCCGATCAGTGCGCCCTTGGCGTCGAGCACCGGGCCGCCCTCGAAACGGCCACCGGCATTGACGGCCAGATTGATGCGCCGGTCGATCGTGCCGCCGCGCATCGAGCGCCAGGCCGGACCGACCTCACCAACCGTTCCGAATGCAGCGATCGACGCACCGTCGCTATTGCCGACGGCAATGGCCAGATGGCCCGGCCGCGCCGTGCCTGCCTTGGTCAGCGGCGGCACGTCCGGCGCGCCGGTCGGCTTCAGAAGGGCGGTCCCGGTGGATGGATCGCGGCCGACCAGCTCAGCCTTCACCTTGTCGCCCGAAGAAAGCGTCAGCTCGATCTCCTCGCCGGCCTCCACCGCCTCCTCGGCAGCGACAAAATAGCCGTCGCGCCAATGGAAGGCGGTCGCGGTGCGATGCTGATGCGTGGCAAAGCTCGCCGTCGCCGGCGCCGCTGCGGCGGCGATATCGGCGATGGCGTTGGAAAATGCGCTTAGATTGAAGTCGCTCATGTCGGTCTCCTGGGTCTTTTTCGCCTCGGCCCGAAAATCGGCATCGATTTTCGGAAAACACGGAGCGAGAACTCAAAGTCTTAGAGCGCACTTTGAGCGTCCAATGGACGCTCGTCGCTCTACCCCAGATATCGCTCGGCAGCGCGTTGGCGGGTACTCGCCTGACGGCTAGTTGGGCGTTGGACTGGCCATCTGGTCAGGTCGCGGCCGATCCGGCCGCTCCGCACATATAGGCATCCTTCATCTTGCTCTAAAGACACGGAGCCCTGCCATGTCCCTCCCCGCCCAGCAATTGCAGTTCGACGATGCGCTGCTCGACGATTATTCGGCAACGGTCGCCGATGCCGTGGACCGCATCGGTCCCGCCGTCTGCCGCATCGAGCGCATCGGTGGTGCCGGCGGCCTGGGCTCCGGCTTCGTCATCACACCGGATGGGCTGGTCGTCACCAATTTCCACGTCGTTGGCGATGCCCGCAGCGTCCGCGTCACCATGCCGGACGGCGTCTCCAGAGAAGGCCGTGTTCTCGGCCGCGACCCCGACACCGACATCGCGCTGGTGCGTGCCGACGGCAGCTTCGCCGATATTGCGCCGCTCGGCGATTCCAAGCGCCTGCGGCGCGGCCAGATCGCCATTGCCATCGGCAACCCGCTCGGCTTCGAATGGACCGTCACATCAGGTGTCGTCTCGGCGCTCGGCCGCTCGATGCGTGCTTCCACCGGCCGGCTGATCGACGATGTCATCCAGACCGACGCAGCACTCAACCCCGGCAATTCCGGCGGACCGCTGGTGTCGTCGGCGGGCGAGGTTATCGGCGTCAACACAGCCATGATCCATGGCGCGCAAGGCATCGCTTTCGCGGTTGCCTCCAACACCGCCAATTTCGTCATTTCGGAGATCATCCGCTTCGGCCGCGTCCGCCGCGCCTTCATCGGTGTCTCGGCCGACACGACAACCCTGCCGCGTCGCGCCGCCCTTTTGTCGCAAGTGTCGAGCAGCACAGCGGTGCGCCTGCGCAGTGTCGAGGCGAACAGCCCGGCCGCCAGAGCAGGCCTGAAAGAGGGCGACATCATCGCCGCCATCGACGGCCGCCCGGTCACCGGCGTCGACGATCTGGTGCGCATGCTCGACGCCGAGCGCATCGGCCGCGAAACGCTGTGCACAGTGGTGCGCCGCTCCGGCATTGCTCAGATCACGGTGATGCCGGAGGCGCGGGCCTGACAACTATCGCATCGGCCCGAAAATCGAAACCGATTTTCGGAAAGCACGATGCGCAGATCCAAAGTGTTAGAGCGTACTTTGTGCGTCCAAGTGGACGCACGTCGCTCTAACGCGGCGCAAACATCTGGCCAAGCAGCGAAACCAGCAGCACCGCCAGCTCGCCGGTCGGATCGAGGTCCGGATCGAAAATGGTCACGTCCATTCCGGTACAGCGCGGATCCGCCACCAGCGCCGCGAGGATGGCGACGAGATCGTCGGGATCGATGCCGGGACTGCCCGGTGAATCCACCGCCGGCATCACGGTCTGGTCGAGCGCATCGACGTCGAAATGCACCCAATAGGGCCAGCCGGTTCGCGCCAGCGTGGTCAAGGTCTTTTCCAGGACCTCTGCCGCGCCGAGCTCCCGCGCGGCAAAGACATCGATCAGCGTCATCGCGGTCGAAGTGATGTCGGGCCAGGCGAAGTCGGGGTCGCGGTTCTCGCGTTCGCCGATCTGAATCACCTGTTCGTCCGCAACAAGCGGGCTCGCGATCTCAGGCCAGTCGGTCAGCAACGGCTCACCACGTCCGGTGGCGAGCGCAAGGTCCATGCCGGCGGCCGAGCCGAGTGAAGCATCGACGTCGTAATTGCCCGGATGGCGGAAATCGCTGTGGCCGTCGACATGGACCAGTGCCAGCGGACCAGATCGCCGTGCGCCAGCCAGCGCGCCAAGCAGGACCGCGCAGTCGCCGCCGACGACCAGCGGGAACTCGCCTCGTCTCAGCGCGCCGGCAACCACGTCGGCGAGTCCGAGATTGAAGCTGCGTATCGCATTGCCGTTGCGCAGCCGGGTGCCCGGCTGCGGCTCCGTGTTATAGGCGGGCCGATCAAGATCAACCACTTTGAGGGGCGAAAGCGTCTCGATCAGGCCGGCTTCGGTCAACGCCTGCGGCGCACGCCACGTCCCCGGAATATGACCTGGCCTCAGCGGACGCAGGCCAAGGTTGGAGGGTGCGCGGACAAGGCAGATTTCACGCATGGAATGGGCCCAGGCTGATGAGCTCAGCATAGACCGCAAAGACATGACCGGCCACGCGGCTGAAGGCTTCAGGTGATATCTACAGACAATTCCTGCCAGCCGCTATCCCGCTCAGGCCGCCGCGCCTTCGACAAACTGCTCCAGAAACTCAGCGCTCGGCGGGATCGGCTTGATCACGTCGATCAGCACGCCATTGGGGTCTTTGGTGATGAAATGGCGCTGGCCGAAGGCTTCGTCGCGCAGGCTGCACAGGATCGGCAGGCCGGCGGCGATGACCCGCTCATAGACCGCATCCGGGTTCTTGACCTCGAAATTGATCAGCAGGCCGGAGGTACGGCCGCGCCCTTCCTCAGGAATGGTTTCATGATCGCCATGGACGATGCCGAGATTGACGCGGCGATCTTCGGTCGATTGCAGATGCACGTACCAGTCGCTCTCGAACAGCGGCTTGAAGCTGAAATGCGCGACATAGAAAGCCTTCGTGCCGGCAACGTCGCCGGTCATCAGCACCGGGTAATAGCTTGTCGTCTTCATCTTTCCTTCTCCCGTCAAATAACATACAGTTCGCATGCAAATACGCATTAACATACAGGCTGCATGTATGCAACAGGAATCCGCGCGCCGCTCCAACCGCGAACGCACCGAAGCGACACGCGCCGACCTGATATCAGCGGCGCGAAAACTGTTCACCGAGAAGTCCTATGCGGAGACCGGCACGCCCGAGATCGTGGCTGCGGCCGGCGTCACCCGCGGCGCGCTCTATCATCACTTTGCCGACAAGCAGGCGCTGTTCGCCGCAGTGGTCGAGCAGGAGGCGGCGGCTGTGGCGGAAGAGATCGAGCGCGCCTCGCCGCCCTCGCTGTTTGCCCGCGACGCACTGATCGCCGGCTCGGATGCCTATCTTGCCGCCATGCGCGCACCCGGCCGCACCCGGCTGCTGCTGCTCGACGGGCCGGCCGTGCTCGGCCGCGCCGCCATGGACGAGATCGACAACCGCCACGGCAACCGCTCGTTGCGCGAAGGCCTGGTTGCCGCGATGCGCTCGCAGTCCATGATGAGATTGCCGGTGGAAGCGCTGACCGCGCTGCTTGCCGCCGCCTTCGACCGCGCGGCGCTCGCCATCGAAGCAGGCGCTTCGACCGAGGACTACCGTGCCGTTCTCATGGCGCTGATTGATGGCCTGTCGCCCCAGGCCCCTGGTTCGGCTCGAACTCGTTGAAACAGCCAAGCTGGCGCTTGAACTGGTCGATCAGCCAGGCCGCAGCCGGCTTCGGGCTGCGGTCGGCGCGGTGCATGGCATAAAGCGGCGCGCGGACTTCGCGATACGGCTCCAGATCGAGTTCCACCAGCCGGCCGTTGGCCACATCGTCAGCAATCAACCATCGCGGCAGTCCGCCCCAGCCCAACCCTTCGCGCATCAGCGCATGCTTGGTTCGCATATCCGTAAGTCGCCAGGTGCGGTAGGCATAGACGCCGTAGTCGCGCCCTTTGGTGCGCTCGGACTGGTCGCTGACGACAAGTTGGATGTGTTCGCGCACCTCCTCCAGCGGCACCGGCTTGGGAAGCAGCGCCAGCGGATGGCTTGGCGCGGCCGCCGGCACCATCGACATGAAGCCAATGCGCACAAGATGCGCGTCGACCTCGCCCAGCAGGCCGCCAATACCGAGATCGGCATGTCCATTGACGACATGATCGGGGATCAGCCCGAGCGTGCCGATATGCAGGCGCAGCATCACGGTTGGAAATTGCGCCTCGAACGCCTTCAACACGCGCACCAGCACGGTGGAAGGCAGCGCCACATCGACCGACAGCGCGACTTCAGCCTCCAAGCCCTGCTTGTGGCTGTCGACGCGAGAGCGGATGCGCTGCAATACGCCGACCATGCGCCGCGCATCTTCCAGCGTCGCCCGGCCGACATCGGTCAGATGCGGCTCGCGCGTGCCCTCGCGCTCGAACAGTTTCAGCCCAAGCTGCGCCTCGAGATTGGCGATGGCGTAGCTGATGACCGACTGCGCTCGGTTGAGCTTGCGGCCGGCGGCGGAGAAGCTGCCGGTGTCGGCGACGGTGACAAGGATCTGAAGCTGATCGAGCGTCGGGTTTGGCTGCATCGTTCTATCCACTATTTGGATGGAACATACATAAAATATACCGGTTTTTCAAATGGGTCAGCTCGCCCATATAGGTCGGGACAGTTCAGCCAACCCTGGAGACCCGCCATGTCCATCCTTCTCGTCACATCCAGTCCGCGCGGCAATGCCTCGCATTCGACCCGCATCGCCACTGAACTTGCAGAAAAGCTGCTCGCCGCCGATCCTTCGGCCAAGCTCGTCGCACGCGATCTCGTCGCAAACCCGCTGCCGCACATCGATCCGGACTATTCGACCGGCATCTATACGCCCGCCGAGGCCCGCACCCAGCGCCAGGCCGAGGTCGTTGGCGTTTCCGACGGCGTGCTCGATGAACTGTTTGCGGCCGACACCATCATCCTGGCCACCGGATTCATCAATTTCGGCATCTCGTCGACGCTGAAATCCTGGGTCGACCACGTCTCCCGCACCGGCAAGACTTTCTCTTATGGCGAGAATGGCCCGAAGGGCCTCGTCACCGGCAAGAAGGTCTACATCGTCCTCGCCTCGGGCGGCATCTATTCGGAAGGCGCTGCCGTGCAGATGGACCACGCCATCCCTTACCTGCGCAGCGTGCTTGGCTTCATCGGCATGACCGACGTCGAAGTCATCCGCATCGAAGGCGTCGGCATGGGGCCGGACGCGGTCACTGCCGCTCTGGCCAAGGCATCAGCCAAGGTGGATGCTTTGGTGACATCGACCGTAAGCAAACAGGCTGCGGTGGCGGCGTAGGCCACCAGCCGTCGGTAATTTGAAATCAAGGGCAGGCGCCCGACAGGGCGCTTGCCTTGTTCGTTTTAAGATGCGCCGGAGATCGATCGGGTCTCACCCGAACATCTTCTCGCCCTGCTCGTCGACCAGCTGAATGCCCTTTTTGATCGAGATGTCGACAGCGTCGTCGAGCCCGGCAAAACGATCGGCGCGGATGAATTTGTGCTCCTTCATCACGCCGTCGATCTCCTTGGAAACCACGCCGCAGGTCTGGTATTGGCCCTCCGCCTTGTACGGCGTGGCGCTGATCAAAAATCCCTTGTGCTCGATCTGCTTTGCCGGTGCAGCACTCTTTGGCTCGCCCGCGTCACCGCCGCCACCGCCGAAAAGACGTTTCAGAAAAGACATGGGCGCGCCCTCCAACGGCTATCATCCTGCATCACATAGCGTGGTGCAGGATGATTTCACTAGCGATCCTTAGGCAAACGGGCAAGGCCCGCATCCGACCTGGAAGTCAGTCGCGCGACAGCGCTTCGAGGGCTTCGGCCGCCCCTTTCAATATCGCGATCGCCTCGGCCTGTTTTTCAGCGGGCGCGTCGACAATGTCGCCGAGGGCTGCGCGTAGCCGCTGGCGCACGGCGCGGAATTCGTCACGCTTTTCCGAACCGCCGCGGCCGCGACGTCCGCTATCCTCGCCATCGTCGTTCCAGCCGAACCAGTCACGTGCCTTTGCCATCTTGCGGCCGAAACGCTCGAGATGATCGAGCACATGGTCGATCATCTCGCGATTGTCATTGAGATGCGCCTGCCCTGCCTCGGTAATCGAAAACACCTTCTTGTTGCCTTCCGCTGACGAGACGGCATAGCCGGCCTCTTCCAGGAAGGTCAGCGTCGGATAGACCACGCCGGGGCTCGGGCTGTAGACGCCGCTGGTGCGTTCCTCCAGCGCCTTGATGATGTCATAGCCGTGGCGCGGCGCCTCGGCCAGCAGCGACAGCGTGATCAGCTTGAGATCGCCGTCGGCCAGCATACGCCCGGCGCGGAACATGTCGCCCGGCCCACCGCGCCCGCCGCCCCTCATGCCGTGGCCGAA
Source organism: Mesorhizobium sp. WSM4814 (assembly GCF_055811595.1). Classification (NCBI taxonomy): domain Bacteria; kingdom Pseudomonadati; phylum Pseudomonadota; class Alphaproteobacteria; order Hyphomicrobiales; family Phyllobacteriaceae; genus Mesorhizobium; species Mesorhizobium sp. WSM4814. The sequence goes on along the minus strand of NZ_JBVVQT010000001.1, from coordinate 478,578 downwards.
TGGGCCGAAGCCGCCGCCACGACCGCCGAACTTGCCGGCCATATGCATGAAAACGCGCTCGGCATGCCCGCCGAAATGATGATGTCCGTGCATTGCCTGTTCCTTGAGTTATGTCTTACGATATATCTCAATTATGCGAATGAGGTCGTTGGGTCAAGATATATCTTACGATGTATCTGAGAACGGTGCCACCAGATTGATTTCGTCACCGAGCTTGGCTAATACCGGTTACCAGCGGCCCTTGCGCCGGTTCCAGGCATAGAGAAGATCGGCGAAGCGATCATAGGCATAGCGCGTCAATGGCAGCGCGGCGCGGTTGCCGAACAGCGCTGCCAGCCAGCCCTCGCCCGGCGTTCTCAGCCAGACCGCAATTGCGACGTCGGCGCCGACCAGCAGCCTGCCGTCCGCATCGGTTGCGTGCAGCCGGCGCCGGATGTCCTCCAGCGACACGCCGTATCCGGCCAGCGCCGCCGGTTCGGCATTGATGTCGCGAAACGCGATCCGCCCGGCCTTGATCGCCTCGATCAGCCGCCGCTTCTGCCTGACGATGCCGGCATCGCAAACCGGACAACGGGTATTGTACCAGATGGTCAGCAGAGGCTCGGGCATGGGGTCGATACGCGCGTTAAAGTGCTGCGCTGACTATCCGGGAAACACCTTCGCCCCGCAACATTTTCGGGCAAGCCGCTTCGGCCAGCCACCTTCGAGCCAGATTGGCCGGGCGCCGTCGAGCGGCGCCTGACCGTCCGATGTCCGGCAGCTTGCGCGGGTCTATGGCCGCGCACGCCTCAGCCGAGCGAGGCGACGATTTCGCGATAGGCCAATTCCGGGAACGCCTTGAGCGTCCGCGTCCTCACGTTACCGCCTGACGCCAGCATCAGCGAGAAACGAGCGAGCACCGCATCGTCGGGCGCTTCGACGACCGCCACCATATCGCATTCGCCCATGGTGAGATAAAACGCCTTGAACGAGCCGCCCATGTCTCCCAGCAGCTTCTTGGCGGCATCGAGCCGCTTCGGCGACTCGCGCACATTTCTGGCGCCCTGCTCAGTCCAGTTGATCAGCACGATATAGGTTGTCATGCACACCTCCCTCCGGAGGCCTCGGAGCGCGGCGTCACCGCCGGGGCGGGCATCCGGGTTTGTCGCCCAGAAAATGCATCCGACACCCGATTATCCTCCCACAGCCGGTATGCTGCAACAACAACCGCACCGTCCGGCGAGACAATCCCTGAACGAAAAAGGACGCCGCAGCGCCCTTTAAATTGTTATTCGTTGCCCGGCATCAGCTGTCGAGGAAGCTCCGCAGCTTGCGCGAGCGGCTCGGGTGCTTGAGCTTGCGCAGCGCCTTGGCTTCGATCTGGCGGATGCGCTCTCGGGTGACCGAGAACTGCTGGCCGACTTCCTCCAGCGTGTGGTCGGTGTTCATGCCGATGCCGAAGCGCATTCTGAGCACGCGCTCTTCACGCGGGGTAAGCGAAGCAAGCACCCGCGTCGTCGTCTCGCGCAGATTGGCCTGGATCGCCGCGTCGATCGGCAGGATCGCCATCTTGTCCTCGATGAAATCGCCCAGATGCGAATCCTCCTCGTCGCCGACCGGCGTTTCGAGCGAGATCGGTTCCTTGGCGATCTTCAGCACCTTGCGCACTTTTTCCAGCGGCATGGCGAGCTTTTCCGCCAGTTCCTCCGGCGTCGGCTCGCGGCCGATCTCGTGCAGCATCTGGCGCGAGGTGCGCACGATCTTGTTGATCGTCTCGATCATATGCACCGGAATGCGGATGGTGCGCGCCTGGTCGGCGATCGAGCGGGTGATCGCTTGCCGGATCCACCACGTCGCATAGGTCGAGAACTTGTAGCCGCGGCGATATTCGAATTTGTCGACCGCCTTCATCAGGCCGATATTGCCTTCCTGGATCAGATCGAGGAACTGCAGGCCGCGATTGGTGTATTTCTTGGCGATGGAAATGACGAGGCGCAGATTGGCCTCGACCATTTCCTTCTTGGCGATCGCGGCTTCGCGCTCGCCCTTCTGCACCTGGTTGACGATCCTGCGGAATTCCAGGATCGAGATCGCCGTTTCGGTGGCGAGGTTCTGGATCTCGGCGCGCAGGTCGCGGATCGCGTCCTTCTCGTTCTTGGTGAATTCCTTCCAGCCGCGCGAGGTCAGATTGCCGATCGAGCGCGTCCAGTTGGGATCGAGCTCCGAGCCCTGATACTCCTTCAGGAATTCCTCGCGGCGCACGCCATAGCTTTCGGCCAGCCGCAACAGCTTGCCTTCGTTCTGCACCAGGCGCTTGTTGATGTCGTAGAGTTGCTCGACCAATGCCTCGATGCGCGCCGTGTTCAGGGATAGCGACTTCACCGCCTTGATCAGCTGGTCCTTCAGCTCCTTCAGCCGGCGGTCCTGGCTGGGCGACAGCGTGCCGGCGGCAGCCAGCCGGTTCTCGACCTGCTGGTCCTGCAGCTTGCGCAACTTCTTGTAGGTGTCGGCGATGACGTCGAGCGTCTCCATCACCTGCGGGCGCAGCTCCGCTTCCATCGCCGCCAGCGACAGGCTGGCTTCGTCCTCGTCTTCCTCGTCGTCATCAGTCAGACCGCGAGTGTCGCCGCCGACATTGGTGATGTCGTCCTCGTCCTCGCGCGAACGGCGCGGCTTGTCGTCGGTCTTGGCTTCCTCGATCCGCTCGACCACCGGCGCCTGCTTGGCCTCCGGTCCGGCATAGGTCGCTTCGAGGTCGATGATCTCGCGCAAGAGGATCTTCGATTCGTTGAGCTCATCACGCCAGATGATGATGGCCTGGAAGGTCAGCGGGCTTTCGCACAGGCCCGCGATCATCGTCTCGCGGCCAGCCTCGATGCGCTTGGCAATCGCGATTTCGCCCTCGCGCGACAGAAGCTCGACCGAGCCCATCTCGCGCAGATACATGCGAACCGGATCGTCGGTTCGATCGGTCGGCTCTTTCTTGGTGGTCGTCGCAGCTACGGCGGTACCGGTCTGCTCGGCCAGTTCGTTGGCGTCTTCCTCGGCGTCGGCAGCCGCGTCGGCGGCTTCGGGCTCCTCGCCCTGCTCGTCGTCCTCGACCACGTTGATGCCCATGTCGGAGAGCATGGCCATCGTGTCCTCGATCTGCTCGGAGGTGACTTCCTCCGAGGGTAGCACCGAATTCAGTTCGTCCATGGTGACATAGCCGCGCTTCTTGGCGGCCTTGATCATCTTCTTGACAGCATCGTCGGAAAGGTCGAGCAGAGGGCCATCGGTGGCGCCTTCACGTTCGGTCTCGACCTCTTCCTTTTCTTTTGTCGCCATTCTTTATTTTCTCCAAGCGGCCAGGTATCTAGCCGCATAAGTATCAAGCCGCGTAAGCTGCCGTACCGGTTTATCAGATGCGCTCGCGCTAGAACGCGTTTCCCCGGGCCAGTAACTGCATCTCTCGTTAAGTCCAGATTAACCCTGGTATCTGTGGCAGGCTGACTGCCTGTCCAGTGACCGGTACCTCACATCGCTGCATTTCCGTCGACGCCGGCGCGGGTTAACGTTTCGAATCGTCCTGATTCCGTCATTCTGCCAGAAGGTCAAGCGCCTCTCGCATGATTCGCATGAAAAAAGCGAATCAATTACCCGACTTAAAGCGCCGCGGCTGATTCGGCGCCCAAGCATGGTCTGCACTTTCACTCTTTCGTAAGCTTCGACCTACACCCGCCCGGCCCTGCCCGAAGACACGCCGAACCCTTCGATCAGCGCCTCCGTTGCCTGCACATCACGAAATTGCGCCTGGATCTCGACGAGATGCCGGTAATTTTCGTCCGTGGGATCGCTGGCGAGCGCCGCTTCTGCCTGTTTCAGCTCCTTATGTAATGTGCGCGCGCTGCGCTGCAAGTGGAGCGCCTGGCTGAAGGCGTCGCGGGCATCGTCAAGTCCGGCTGTTTCCAGCGCCGGCCATTGCCGCGCCCGTTTGATCAGCGCCACCACGCGCGCCCAGATCTCGCCGCAGCCGGCCCGTTCGATCGTCGCGATCACCGCGTTGCGGTCGTTGGCCATGTCATGCGCCATCGCATCGAGGATCGCCGCGTGCAATCGCTTCAGATCGGTGTTGGCGAGGTCGAGGAACTCGACATGCGCGAAATTCTCGTCGATCAGCGCCGGATGATTGACAAGAGCTGCGATGATCGTCGCCTCGCGCACCGACATCCCCTCGCTGCCGCGCTTGACCAGCGCCGAGCGGCCAAGGCTTTCGGTGATCGCGGTGCGTCCACCGGCATTGCCGCCGCGTGCGAACTGCCCGCCAGCAGCTGAGCCCTTGCCCTGAAAGCGCCCGCCGGACCGCCCATCTTGGCGCCCCCCTTGATAGGTTTGGCGCGCGCCGCGCTGGGCGCCGAAAAAGCTTAGCACTCGCTCGCGCATTTCCTGTTGGTAGTGATAGCGCAAGCTCTCGTCGCGGATGCGGCTGGTCAGTTCGCGCAGCGTTTTTTCCAGTTCCGCCCGTCGTTCCGGCGTGTCGAAGATGCCGCCGGCCGTTTCGCGCATCCACAAAAGGTCGGCGAGCGGCCGCGCCTCGGAAAGCACGGCGCCAAACGCGTCCGGCCCTTCGGCCTTGACCAGATCGTCGGGGTCCTTGCCTTCGGGCAGAAGCGCAAAACGCACCGAGCGGCCTGCCTGGACCGCCGGCAGCGCCATGTCGGCGGCGCGCCATGCCGCCTTCAGTCCGGCCTGGTCGCCATCGAAGCACAGCACCGGCTCGCCGGCCATCCGCCACAGCAGTTCAAGCTGGTTTTCGGTCAGCGCGGTGCCGAGCGGCGCCACGACATTTTCGAAACCGGCCTGCGCCAGCGCGATCACGTCCATATAGCCCTCGACCGCAATCACCGTGCCGCCCTTGGCCAGCGCCCCCTTTCCCAGCGCCCCCTTTCCCAGCGCCCCCTTTCCCAGCGCTTGGCGCGCTCGGGCGAAATTATAGAGCACGTTGCCCTTGTGGAAGAGCTCGGTGTCGGGCGAATTCATGTATTTGGCGAGCGCATCGGCTGCCAGCGCCCGCCCGCCAAAGGCGATTATCTTGCCTCTGGAGTCCGGGATCGGGAACATGATGCGGTCGCGGAACCAATCGTAGGAAACCGGAACGTCGTCGCCATGGCGCACCAGCCCGCATGCCTCGATATCGGCCTTGGGCACGCCCTTGGCGGCAAGATGCTCCTTCAGCGCATTGCGACTGTCGGGCGCATAGCCGAGCCGGAACGACTGCTGCGTCGCCGGCGTCAGCCCGCGGTCGCGCAGATAGGCGCGGGCTTTTGCGCCTTCCGGTCCCTGCAGCCGCTCCTGGAAGAAGGCGGTCGCCATTTCCATGACTTCGGTCAGGCTGGCGCGTTCCTTTTCGCGCCGTTCCTCCTGGGCATCGCGCAACGGCATCGGCACCCCGGCCATGTCGGCGATCTTCTCGACCGCTTCGGGAAAGCTCATTCCGTCGAGTTCGGTGAGGAATTTGAAGTGGTCACCCGAAACCGAGCAGCCGAAGCAATGATAGCGTCCCTTCTTGTCCTCGCAGTGAAAGGACGGGCTCTTCTCGCCATGGAAGGGACAGCACGCCCAATAATCGCCGCGCGGCGGGTTGGTCTTCTTCCTGTCCCACGCCACGCGCTGGCCGATCACCGAGGAAATCGGCACGCGGTCGCGTATCTCGTCGAGGAAGGCAGGTGGAAAGCGCATCGGAAACGGCTCGTTTGCGTCCATATAATCACGCCGGCGAAACCCGACGACTCCTAATGCGAACCATACCCGGTTTTCACAGGGCAAAAAGAAGGCGGCCGTTGCAAGCCGCCTTCCTTCCTATCCGGCATTGCGCCGGTCGACGTTTGACGGTCAGTGCGCGGCAATCGCGCCGAAGATGATGCCGGAGACGACGCTGACCAAGAGATAGTCGTTGCCGACGCGGATCCATTCCTGGCCACGGCCCGGACGACGCAGGCCATAGTGGCGATAGTCGCGGACCGGCTGGTGGCGCCTCCAGCTCGAATATCTCTGGCCGTTGCGCCAATGGTTCCTCTTGACGACGACTTTCTTCTTCACCACGACGCGCGTCTTGACGTGCCTGTCCGGCTTCTTCCAGTCGACCTGGCTGTAGGGCGACTGCGGTGCGTTCGGCGCGTTCAGCGGCGCTGCCTGGCCCTGCAGGGACGTCGCAGCCAGCACCGACACGGCGACTGCGGAAAGAATGATACGTTTCATGACGGGGTACTCCTTGGTTGTCGATGCCCAAGCAATAGAGCCCGAAAAATGAACCGAAACTGAACACACGGATTACATTTTTGTAATGATTTCAAATATTTATAATAGCTAATTCAACACTCAGCTCAAACCTGATCTGAAGCGGTCGCCGGCACTTGAACGCGCGACCATCAAGAAGCCGGCCGGCGATGCAACCATTTTGCGATCCATCCATTTCCGACACGCCCTGTCGCGCAACAGCCGGCCGAATTGGGCAAAATTTATTACCCGGCTAAAAGTAATCGGAGTAGTATCGACCTTTGCAATGTCCTTGATTCGCCCCCTCTTTTGCGCCTTTGCCATCACGGCTCCCATATTGCTGGTGGCTGTCGGAATGCGAGCCTGACATGAGCGGTTCGGTCGTTTTGCTGCATCTTGCCGGCGCGGTGGCGCTGATGCTGTTTGCCACCCGGCTGGTGAAGACAGGTGTCGAGCGCGCCTATGGCGATGTGCTGCGCCACAAGCTGCGCGCCACCATGCGCAATCCTTTCATGGCGGTTCTGGCCGGCTGCGGCCTGGCGATCGCCCTGCAAAGCTCCACCGCCGTCACCTTGCTGGTCGGCTCCTTCGCCGGCGCCGGCATCGTCAGCGGTATATCGGGCCAGCTTGCCGTGCGCGGCGCCGAGATCGGCTCGGCGCTGGTGGTCAAGCTGCTCACCTTCGACCTGTCGCTGCTGGTGCCGGTCTGTCTTGTCGCCGGCACCGTCATGTTCATGGCCACCGAGCGGCGCGACTGGCGCCAGTTCGGCCGCATCCTGGTCGGCATCGGCCTGCTGGTGTTGTCGCTGGAAATGATCGGCCAGGCCTCGGAGCCGCTGCGCCAGAGCACCCTGATGCCGGTCGTCGTCGATTACTTCTCCGGCGATCCGGTCACCGCCTATCTGCTGGCGGCGCTGGTCACCTGGCTGTTCCATTCCTCGATCGCCGCGGTCCTTTTGATGGTGACGCTCGCCGGCCGCGGCTTCATCCCGCCCGAACTCGGCATCGTGCTGGTGCTCGGCGTCAATCTGGGTTCGTCGATCATCGCGCCGCTGCTCACCCGCAATGCGGAGCCGGGCGTGCGCGTCGTACCGATCGGCAATCTCCTGATGCGCGGCATGGGCTCGCTGGCCATGCTGATCCTGTTCCTGTGGTTGAAACCGTCGGTTGCGTTTCTCGGCGCCACCGTGCCCGACCAGATCGTCAACGCCCATATCCTCTTCAACATCCTGATCCTGGTTGCCGGCCTGCCATTGGCCGGCCTCGTCTACCGCGTTTCGGAAAAGATCGTGGCGCTCGGCACCAAACCGGCGCCGGCAGAAGCGCTCGACGTCGTCGAGTTGTCCGCGCTCAACGACAGCGCCCTCGATGTGCCGAGCCAGGCGCTGGCCAACGCCACCCGTGAGGTGGTGCGGGTCTGCGAGACGGTCGAGATCATGCTGAAGCGCATCATCGAGCTCTATGAAAGCGCCGACGCCGACAAGATCAAGGCGCTGGCCGCGCTCGACGACCGCGTCGACAAGAAACATGCGTCGATAAAGCTCTATCTGGCCAAGGTCACCAGGAACCCGCTGAGCGAGGACGAGGCGCTGCGTTGCCAGGAGTTGATCGGCGCCTGCGTCAAGCTCGAACAGGTCGGCGATATCATCGTGCGCAACATGCTGGTGCATGTCAGGAAGAAGCTCGAGCGCGGGCTGGCGTTCACGCCCGAGGGTTGGCGCGAGCTTAGCGCCTTCCACGCTTCGGTGCTCGCCAACGCGCGGCTTGCCTTCAACGTGCTGGTCTCGCGCGATCCGGAGACCGCCCGCCAGCTGGTGCTGGAAAAGGATCGGCTGCGCGACCGCGAGAAGGAGACCAGCGCCAGCCATTTCGTGCGGCTGCGCGACGGCACCGCCAAGAGCGTCGAGACCAGTTCCATCCATCTCGACACCATCCGCGACCTGAAGCAGATCAACTCGCTGCTCGCCTCGATGGCCTACCCCGTGCTCGAGGAACGCGGCCTGCTCACCGGCTCGCGGCTGAAAGCCGGATAGATTGGGCCCAGCGCGGGAATTGCCCGGAGCCGGCGCGCGAAAATTAGTCTTTGCTAACCCTCCCGTCTGTCGGCTAGAGCATTTTTCAGCCAACCGTCTTCGCATGGCGTCCGACAACACGCGTCAAGCAAAGACCTGGAGCGCGGTTTTGGTCCCACCAGAACGCAAGGCGCTCTAAGGATCGGTTCAAATCCGCCGGGAGAAAAGTCGATGGATACCCATTCGCGCAGTTTCGCCAAGGCGCTTTCCTGGCGCGTCACCGGCACGGTCGACACGATAATCATTTCGCTCATCGTGACAGGCAGCATCAAGCTCGCTGCGGCCATCGGCGTGACCGAGGTCATCACCAAATCGCTGCTCTACTATTTTCACGAGCGGGCGTGGTTGAAAATCCCCTACGGAAGGAAGACGACGACCGTCTAGCCTTGTGCGGCGGAGCCTGGCTGAACCGATCAAGAAAACCTAAAGCGGCGTCGAGAATTTCTGGATTGCCCGCCGCTCTTGTTCGTGGTTTGAGCCATCTCATTCAAGGATCGCCTTCCCGCGCCATGCTTCCCCTCATCGCCCTGTTCATCGCTGCGTTCGCATTCGGCACCACCGAGTTCGTCATCGCCGGCGTGCTGCCGCAGGTGGCGGACGGCCTTGGCGTCTCCATCCCGACCGCCGGCTACCTCGTCTCCGGCTACGCCGGCGGCATCGCGATCGGCGGACCGCTGTTGACGCTCGCTACCAAGACGATTTCCCGCAAGGCGTTGCTGCTTAGCCTTGCCGCAGCCTTCACCATCGGCCAGGCCGCCTGCGCCCTTGCGCCCGACTTCGCCTCCATGTTGCTGTTGCGGATTGCAGTGGCCGTGGCGCACGGCGCCTATTTCGGCGTCGCGATGGTGGTTGCGGTCGGCCTGGTCCGCCAGGATCAGCGTGGAATGGCCGTGGCGCTCATCCTGTCGGGCCTCACGGTCTCCAATGTCATCGGCGTGCCGGCCGGCACGGCAATCGGCAGTATTTGGGGGTGGCGCGCGACGTTCTGGGTGATGTGCGCGCTTGGTGTGGTTTCCATCGCCGCCATGGCCGCCCTCCTGCCGCGCCGGACGGGATCGTCGCGCCGGCCCGTCAGTTTCGGCAGCGAGGTCCGCGTGCTCGCACGCCAGCAGGTTTGGACGTCGCTAATCCTCATGCTGATGCTGATGATCGGCCAGTTCGGCCTGTTCACCTACATCACGCCGACGCTGCTTGAAGTCACCGGCCTCGGCGAGGGCCTGGTGCCCTGGGTGCTGCTACTCAACGGTGTCGGCGCGACGATCGGCGTCTTTCTTGGCGGGCGGCTCGCCGACTGGAAACTGATGCCGTCGCTCATCACCATGCTTTTCATGCAGGCGGTGACACTTGCCGTCATTTACGCCGCCAGCCCGTACCCGGTGCCGATGGTCGTTGCGATCACTATCTGGGGTGGTCTCAGCTTTGCCATCGGCACCCCGATCCAGACCCGTATCCTGACCTGGACGGCGGACGCCTCCAATCTCGCCTCATCGCTTATCCCGGCCGGCTTCAATGTCGGCATCGCGCTGGCCGCCTCGCTCGGCGCCGCCATGCTCAATGCCGGTTATGGCTATCGCAGCCTGCCGGTGGTTGGCGCCATGGCCATGCTGGTCGCCGTGGCGGTCGCGCTCGCCTCACATATCTGGGAGTGGCGCCGAAACACGATGCCGCCGCTGCCGGCCGCTGCCGAATAGTCGGCAGGCGCTACAGGTCGATGCGATAGCGCAGGCTTTCGGCGCCGCCATAGGCAGCGTCCTCGAAGAATCGCCCGACGAGCCGTCCGCCATTGGCCAGGACCACCTTCTGCGAGGCGAGATTACCCGGCTTGGCGGTGATCTCGACGAAGGGCAGGCCGAGCGTCCTCGCCTCGCCGAGCATCAGCCTCACTGCCTCTGTCGCATAGCCGCGCCGCCGTTTCCATGGCACTACGGCATAACCGATGTGGCCGAGCACATGTGGCGGCAGCTCGGCGGTGCCGCGTTGCCAGCGCAAGCCGATCGAGCCGGCGACTTCGCCGTCCCAGATCCAGCGCCGGAATCCCGGCAGGCGCGGCACTTTCGTCCCATCAGGCAAGGTGATCGGACCGCCCTTGGCATCGGGGTCGTCGAGATCGGCGAGGAAGGCCGTTGGATTCTTTTCGATGGCCGCAAGCTGCTCACGCGTCGCCTCCATCAGCCGCACATTGTCCGGCGACCAGCCGCGCTCAAGGGCGGCCTTATACGACGGCAGATGTTTAAGCGCCGGTTTGACGAGTTCAACCATGACGTACGATCGCTCCGCTGCCGCCCTCGGATTCTGAAGTTGATCTTCAGGGGCGGCTTTCTACAATCAAATGTCATCGATTGGGTCCACCTACTTTGGAGTGAACACAATGGCCGACCACAGGTCCGAGAAGTCGGCGAAGGCCGCCGCCGAGCGGGGCGCGGCAACCAAACCGCGCAAGGCGACGCCGAAGCCGCAGTCCGGCAAGGAAGCGAAGCCGGCACTCCTCGCAGGCGGCAACCCCCAGATCGCGAAGGCCGAAGGCGACGCTCCCGTGCAGGCCTACATCGCGGCCATGCCGGGCTGGAAAAGCGACGTCGGGCGCCGTCTCGACGCAATCATCGCGCGCACCGTCCCCGGCGTGCACAAGGCCGTCAAATGGAACTCGCCGTTTTACGGCATCGAGGGGCAAGGCTGGTTCCTGTCGTTCCATGTCTTCACCCGCTACGTCAAAGTGACCTTCTTCCGGGGCACGTCGCTGCGTCCTCCTCCTCCCGGCCAGTCCAAGCACAAGGACGTGCGCTATCTCGACATTCATGAGGACCAACTCGACGAAGCTCAGTTTGCCGCCTGGGTGAAGCAGGCCAGCCAATTGCCCGGCGAGCGAATGTGAGATGCATCGCGAATTAGCCAAGGGCGTCTGCAAGCACCTCATTCAAGCGGGCGAACGCGGCGGTCTCGTCTGGCGCGTGAGCCGGATTAACTTCTGTAATGGTCAGGCCGCGCCATTGCATCAGGGCGGTCAACTGCCTTAGCGCGAAGGCGGCCTGCTCCAGTTTGAGACCGTCGCAACGGCGCACATTCTCCGCAATCGGGAAATCGATAAAGGAGAGTACATCGACATCGAAGTGAATAAGCACACAGTCAAAGCGCGCCGCCCATTCGGCCGCGCGCGCCGCCGCCGCCTCGATATCAATCAAAGCTTCCTCACGCGAAATGACCTTGATCGCATTATCCCTGATCGCGGCGGCTTCAGGCGGAGTGATATTCTCGACGCCGAAATAGAGAAGTTGCTGAGGCACGAGCATCGGACGCGTTGGGCCGAGCCCTGCGAGCGAAGGCTCGCATCCCGGGATGTTGAGCAGATGGGCGACACCAGTCCAGTCCAAGGCGCCGTCGCTCGTGTCAGGTGTGTTGAGATCGGCGTCAAAGTCCATGTAGACGAGTCCGATCCGCGCGCCGGCCGCGTTCGCCCCGGCGACCGTGCCCAACTCCACGGTACAATCGCCGCCCAAAACAAGCACGTCTTCCTGCGCCGAAATCGCCGTCGCCACGTGGCTTGCGACCAAGTCACAGGCCCCGCGCACGGCCTCCAGGTTCATGGCCTGCGGCCTCGAAGAGTCCGGTCGCCAGCGGAACGATGCAACATCGCTATGATCCCTGATGGTTCTGCCTCGGCTGGCGAGCGCCTCTGCGAGCCCATGGCGCCGAAACGCCGCGGGGGCTTGTTCCTGCCCTGGCGAATAGGCGCCGGCGCTGGTGGCGGCGCCGAAAATGTTCAACAAACGCACCGCCAAATCGAAGCTCCATTTTTCGTATGATCCTGGTTGCAAAACGGGTCTGGAGCGACGAAGGTTCCTCTTCGACGTCGAGAGTTTGTTGCTCGCGCCGGAACGGCAAACGGCTCGCCGCATCGATGCGTACGCCGGACGTCGAACGTTCACAAAGCCACTGGGACCAATCATGACCAAAGCGACAACAGCCATGAAGAAGGGCGGCTCGACGGAGGGAGCAGGAGGAGACACCCCCTCTCAATTGATAGATGCGAGAATCAAAGATCTGAGCGATTGGCGGGGCGAGATGCTCGCTCGGATCCGAACCCTCATCAAGCAGGTCGATCCCGAAGTGGTCGAGGAGTGGAAGTGGAGAGGGGTTCCGGTGTGGGAACACGCCGGAATTATCTGCACCGGTGAGACCTACAAGAATGTCGTGAAAATGACTTTCGCCAGGGGCGCCACGCTGGAGGACCCATCTGGCCTCTTCAACTCCAGCCTCGAAGGCAACACCAGGCGCGCCATCGACATCCATGAGGGCGACAAGATCGATGAAGAGGCGTTGAAGGCGCTCATTCGCGCCGCCGTGGCACTGAACCTGTCGGTGCGAGCTGCCGCCCGCCCCGCCCGCTCTCAGAAACCGAAGAGCGCCTGAGAATCAATCATATGCGGCCAGGGCTGGCGCCTCGCTGTCGCCTCCTCCAATGCCTTACGAGCTCGCTGCAGCGGCAAAATCCTACTGCAGCAGTCCCTTGACGATGCCGCTCGCCTTGGAGAAATCCATCTGGCCGGCGTATTTTTCCTTGAGCACGGCAATAACCTTGCCCATGTCCTTGACGCTGCTGGCGCCGGTCTCGGCGATGGCGGCGCGGATCGCCGTTTCGGTCTCTGCCTGGCCCAGTTGCGTCGGCAGGAAATCGCGGATGATGCCCATCTCGTCGCGCTCCTGCGCGGCAAGCTCCGGCCGCTTGCCGTCGTCGAAAGCCTTGGCCGACTCTTCGCGCTGCTTCACCATCTTGGCCAGGATCTGCAGGATCTCGTCGTCGCTGGCCGGCTCCTTGCCGGCGCCGCGATTGGCGATGTCGCGATCGTGAATGGCCGCCTGGATCAGCCGCAGTGTCGGCAGCCGGCGCTTGTCCTGCGCCTTCATCGCGCTCTTCAGGGATTCGGCGATTTTGCCGCGCATGATGCTTTCTCCTTCGAATGCGACGGACAATAGCCGTGCCGAATGCCCAAGGCAAATTCGACGCCACCCGGCAAACCGCTGATATTGCTCGACGAAATAAATCGCGGCTGCGGGCGTCGCATCATTGACCGCTCTGGCGCCTTCCCCTATGTACTGGGCCTTGCATGAACTGAATTTTTAGTTGGGCGCCGAGGCTGTGAAATCGCTGCTTCGCGCCTTTCGTTGCGCCGATTGAAGGGCGCAGCCTTTAGGAGTGCCGCCATGGCAACGATGACCGCCGCGTCGACCCCCGCGTCGACCCCCACTTGGGCCACCGAGAAGCCGACCGCCTTGCTGGTGCTGGCCGACGGCACCGTCATCGAGGGCCGCGGCCTTGGCGCCATTGGCTCCGCCGTCGCCGAAGTCTGCTTCAACACCGCGCTGACAGGCTATCAGGAAATCCTCACCGACCCGTCCTATGCCGGCCAGATCGTCACCTTCACCTTTCCGCATATCGGCAATATCGGCACCAATGACGAGGACATCGAGGATCTCAACCCTGTTGCCCGCGCCGGCGCAGTCGGCGCCGTGTTCAAGGCCGACGTCACCAATCCGTCCAGCTATCGCGCCGCTTCTGGTCTCGACCAATGGCTGAAGAAACGCGGCATCGTTGCGCTTTCGGGCATCGACACCCGCGCGCTGACCGCGCTGATCCGCGAAAAGGGCATGTCCAACGCCGTCATCGCGCACGCGCCCGACGGCATCTTCGACATCGAGGAGCTGAAGCGCCGCGCCGCTGCCTGGTCCGGCCTGATCGGGCTTGACCTGGCCAAGGACGTCACTTCCGGCCAGTCCTCGGTCTGGCGCGAGACGCCGTGGGTCTGGGACGAGGGCTTTGGCGAACAGACCGATCCGTCCATGCATGTCGTCGCCATCGACTACGGCGTAAAACGCAACATATTGCGCCTGCTTGCCGGCCTGGGCGCCAAGGTCACCGTAGTGCCGGCCAACACCGGCGCCGAGGATATCCTCGCCATGCGGCCCGACGGCATCTTTCTCTCCAACGGTCCCGGCGACCCGGAAGCCACCGGCGACTATGCCGTTCCGGTCATCCGGGACTTGCTGAAGACCGACATCCCGGTCTTCGGCATCTGCCTCGGCCACCAGATGCTGGCGCTGGCGCTTGGCGGCAAGACCGCCAAAATGCATCAAGGCCATCACGGCGCCAATCATCCGGTCAAGGATCACACCACCGGCAAGGTTGAGATCGTCTCGATGAACCACGGCTTTGCCGTCGATGCCGGCTCGTTGCCCACGGGCGTCGAAGAAACCCATGTCTCGCTGTTCGACGGCTCGAACTGCGGCATCACCCTGACCGGCAGGCCGGTGTTTTCGGTCCAGCACCATCCCGAAGCCTCGCCGGGCCCGCAGGACTCGCATTATCTGTTCCGCCGCTTCGTCAATCTCATCCGCGAAAAGCGCGGCGAGCCGGCGCTGGCAGAGCGCTGACTATCTGTACGCGAGAAGTCTCGGCAATAATATCGCTTAACTTTCGGCGATAAATCTGCGATATCATCACCGTGAAGACGATTATCCTCTCGGTATCGGCGGCTCGCGATCTCGACAACCTGCCGACAGATGTCCGCGAGCAGGTCTCCGAAGGCCTGATCTCCTATGCCGTCAGCGGGCGGGGAGATATCAAGCGCCTTGCCGGCAGGGACGGCTACAGACTGCGGATCGGTCGCTACCGGATCATATTCGATGAAGACCGCACGACGATCCTCGCGATCTACATCGGCAAACGAGAAACGACAACCTACCGTCGGTGATAGCAGGACAGGACACCATGAACGCCCCCCAAATCATAACGACGCCAACTGGCGAAGAACTTGTCGTTATCCCAAAAGCGGACTACGAGGCTCTGTTGCACGCGGCCGAAGAGGCTCTTGAAGACGCTGCCGATGTGGCGATCTACGACGAGCGAAAGGCTGATCTCAAAACGGAAAACCCCCTGCCTGCGGACGTGACCATGGAAATTTTGCGGGGCTCCAGCCGGCTCAAGGCGCTGCGCAACTGGCGGCGGCTGACGCAGGCCGAATTGGCGACCACGATCGGTGTCAGCCAGGGTTTCCTGTCGGATCTTGAGTCCAATCGCCGTAAGCCATCGGCGCAGACCCGGGCGCTGCTGGCGAAGGCACTGGATATTCCGGGGCAATGGATTGAACCCTAGGGCATGCCCCAATGCGTGGCGCGCAAAAGCATGCCCTCGGGCCTGACCCGAGAGTACGCAGCGGTTTTGCGATAACGAGATGCATCAAAACCAGAACTTAAAGCGCGTCGCATGAGTCCGTTCAAACGCGACACGCTTTAGGCCACCGTCGCCGTCGCGACGTCTTTCACCGCGGCCGGTCTTTCGACCCTGAGCACGAATGCGATCAGCGACAGGGCGAGAAAGATGCCGCCGAGCACAAAGGGCGCGCCGCCGAACGTCACCGGCGCGCTCGGCCCGGTGAACCAGGCGAAGATTCCCGTATAAAGCAGCGGCGTTATGATGCTGGTGATCGAAAACACGCTCGTCATCGCACCTTGCAATTCGCCTTGCGCGGAGGGCGGCACCTTGGCCGCCGCCAGGCTCCGCAGCGGCGGATCGGCCAGCGCCTCGAGGCAGGTCGCCACGATCACCGCATAGATCATCCAGCCCTTCCACGCCGCGGCATAGCCGAAGGCGGCGAGCGCGGTAAAAGCAAGGCCGATGGCGGCGGTCCGCCATTCGCCGAGCCGTGGGATGACGCGTGGCAGGACAAAACCCATCACCAACGCCCCGCCAAGGCCGAAGACGCCGAGTGAGAAGCCGATCTGCTGTTCGCTCCAGCCGTAGCGGTAACTGCCGACGAACGACCACACGGCAGGGTACATCATGTGACCGAGCGTCATCAGGAAGAACACCAGGCCGATCCAGCCGATCCCCTTGTAATTGCGCATCTGCTTCAGGGCGCCGAGAGGATTGGCGCGGCGCCATTCGAAGCGGCGCCGGTGATGCTGCTCCAGCGTTTCCGGCAGGAAGAACCAGCCGACGATGAAGTTGATCAGAGCAAGCACCGCCGCGCCCCAGAACGGCACGCGCGGCCCGAATTCGCCGAGCAACCCGCCCAGCACCGGGCCGATGACGAAACCGACGCCGAAGGCGATGCCAAGCAGGCCGAAATTCTTCGCCCTGTTCTCGTCGGTGCTGACATCGGCGATGAAGGCGGAGGCGGTCGAATAGCTGGCGCCGCTGATGCCGGCCAGCACCCGGCCGATGAACAGGACCCAATACGACCAGGCCACCGCGCAGATCAGATTGTCGACGGCGAAGGTCAGCACCGAGGCCAGCAGGATCGGACGACGGCCGAAGCGGTCGCTGAGATTGCCGACCAGCGGCGCGAACAGGAACTGCATGGCCGCATAGACGAAGAACAGCCAGCCGCCTTCGATCGCCGCTTCGCTGACCCCGACGCCGGTCAGTTCCTGCAGATAGGCCGGCAGCACCGGCATGATGATGCCGATGCCGGTGATGTCGAGCAGCAGCGTGGTGAAAACAAGCGCAAGGCCCCGCCTGGCGGTTTTGGCTTCGATCATGACGGTATCGACTCCTGGAGCCGCCTCGCAGCGAAGGCGGAAGGGCCCTTTATAGGCGAGTCAGCCACACAGAACAATAAGGGAACAGGCCAGGAATTTTCATCCTGACATCAACTGTCGACATGAGCGCGGCTGCATCGCCGCCGCTTTCAACGCCCATTTCAACGAGAGCCCAAACACCTCAGATCGGGGTGTTGAACGTATCGCAGTCCGACAGCTTGCCGCTCTTGTAGCCGCGTGCCAGCCAGGTTTGACGCTGCTGCGAGGTGCCATGGTTGAAGCTTTCCGGCACGACATAGCCCTGCATCTTCTTCTGCATCGTGTCGTCGCCGATCTGCTGGGCGGCGTTCAGCGCCTCGTCCATGTCGCCCTGTTCCAGAATGCCTTTCTGCCCGGTGAAATGCGCCCAGACGCCGGCGAAGCAATCCGCCTGGAGCTCGACCTGCACCGACATTTGGTTGGCCTCGGCCTCGCCCATCTGCTGCCGCATCTGGTTGAACTTGGGCAGGATGCCGGTGAGGTTCTGGACATGGTGGCCGACCTCATGCGCGATCACATAGGCCTGGGCAAAATCGCCCGAAGCGCCGAATTGCTGGTCGAGCTGCTGGAAGAAGGTGGTGTCGAGATAGACCTTGCGGTCGCCGGGGCAGTAGAACGGGCCGGCCGCGGACGAGGCGAAGCCGCAAGCCGAACGGATTTGGCCGCTGAACAGGACCAGCTTGGGGTCCTCGTAGGTCAGGCCCTCGGCCTGGAAAATGCCGGTCCAGGTGTCCTCGGTCTCGGCCAGGACGGTCGAAACGAACTGCTTCATCTCGTCGGAGGCGGGCGCCCCGGTGCCACCGCCCTGTTCTCCGCTGGTGTCGGTGATCTGACCGCCGCCACCCGGCACCAAGCCGCCACCGGCCAGGATCTGAAGCGGGTCGATGCCGATGGCCTTCAGCCCGAAATAGAGGACCACGAGAATGATGATGGTCGACAGCGACATTCCGCCGCCGGAGCGGCCGCCGATCGGGATGCGGAGACGGCCGGGGCCGCCGCGCGGCAGGTTGAGCCCGCCGCCCTGGCCGCGTTGGTCCTCGACGTTGTCACTTTGACGACGACCTTTCCAGAGCATGGCAACTCCCCGCGATGCACGTACCGGTATCTTGCCGATCTCATGGCCCGATCCGACCCAACAAACAATTATCCCAATGGTTGCGCCAAGTCACAGTATTTTTCGCATCAAGGGGCCGCCCGGCTCTGGGGTCAGTCCCTGCACGACACCCGCCGGTGAGAGCCCTGCCGGCGCTTTTTTTGGTCTTGGACTTGTCGGTCACGCTCAGATCTTCTGCTTGGTGCCCGCGCTCTTGCCGTCCGAGCTTTTCGAGCGCTCCTCGAAGCGGGCCCCGCCCTTCTTGAGCGGGCGTCCAGTATCCGCTTCGGTCTTGCGTTCGTCCTTCGCCGCAGCCTGCTTCAATCCCTTGGCCGCTTGCTTGCCCTTTGCTGTCGGTGCCTGTTCAACGCCCATCGTATCCTCCTCGGTCTCGCGCCAATTGCTGGCACGATCTCAAACGCCGCGGCAGCGGCGGCGGTTCCGGCAGGACTGTCGGCCGCCTCAGCATCTTGGCCACCGTCGGCTGGGCGACGCCGAGCCGCGCCGCGATGTCGACCTGGCGGGCCTCGTTGCCGTTCTCGATCAGGTCGGCGACAAGCTGCGCGACAATTCGGTCAATCGCGCTATCTTCTCACGCGACATGACCAGAATTGCCGAAGCCCGAAAATTCTATGCGCGACTGATGGCTGCCAATGCAGGTTCGGCCGATCCGCGTCTCGAGGACGTGTTCGCCGCGGTGCCGCGCGAAGCTTTTCTCGGGCCCGGGCCGTGGACGGTCGTCGCCGGCAACGGCAAGGTAGAAACGCCGAGCGCCGATCCTGTTCACATCTATCAGAACGTGCTGGTGTCACTCGACGCCGAAAAGGGCATCAACAATGGCGAGCCGTTCCTGCATGCCATGTGGATCGGCAAGGTGGCGCCAAAACCCGGCGAGGTCGTCACTCATGTCGGCGCCGGCACCGGCTATTACACAGCTCTGCTGGCGAAACTGGTTTCGCCGGGCGGCGCAGTCACCGCCTTCGAACTGGATTCCGGTATCGTCGACCGTGCAAGAAAGAATCTCGAAGCCTATGGCAATGTGACCGTCATCCATGGCGATGCGGTCGTCGGTGGCCTGCCACCGTCCGACATCATCTATGTCAATGCCGGCGTTGCGGCACCCCCAGCCGAATGGCTGAAGGCGCTGAAGCCCGGCGGCCGCATGGTCTTTCCGTGGCGTCCGGCCGAGCGCATTGGCCTCGCGGTGATGGTGACACGCACGGATAAGGGGTTTGCCTGCGATCCGTTCATGCGATCATGGTTTATCCCTTGCATCGGCGCCTCGGCGGCCTCGACGAAAATCCACCGTGACAAGGCGGCACGCAGCCGCAAGATCTGGCTGACGGCCGACAAGGCACCGGACCGCACCGCCACCGCCGTCATCGGCGACGTCTGGTTCTCGTCGCAAAGTGTTGGCGGCAGGCGGTCGCAATGACGTCGCCGCGCGTCGAGGCGTCCCGTGCTTGCCGCTCGACATGCGCCGGGGACCCAGAAATTTTCCGGCCCTGTCGGGCAGGCGTCCGCTCGCACGTCCTTTGGCCGAAATCCGGCGGCAACGGCACGGATGATTAAAGGGAGACTCCAATGAGGAAGATCACCACTGCGACATTCGTCAGCCTCGACGGCGTCATGCAGGCGCCCGGTGGGCCGCAAGAAGACCCGGTCGGCGGCTTCGAATTCGGTGGCTGGACGTTCCATTACTGGGACGACGTCGGGAGCGCCTTTATTGGTGAGACCTTCGCAAAACCCTTCGCGCTGCTCCTCGGCCGCAAGACCTACGACATCTTCGCCGCGCATTGGCCGTACCAGAAAGACGATCCGATCGCCGACCGTTTCAACGCCGTCACCAAATATGTGGCCACCCACCGGCCCGACACGCTGTCGTGGCAAAACAGCCAGTCGCTTGGCGACGACGTCGTGGCTACCCTGCGCCAGCTCAAGCAGGAGGACGGGCCGGACCTGCTCATCCAGGGATCGAGCGAACTCATCCAGACCTTGCTCGCCAACGACCTGATCGACGAGATCAGCCTGCTGACTTTCCCGCTGGTGCTGGGCAAGGGCAAGCGGCTGTTTGGCAGCGGCGCAATCCCGGCGGCTTTCAAGCTGAACCGCTCACAGGCATCGACCACCGGCGTCATCATAGCGAGCTATGAACGCGCCGGTGAGATCAAGACTGGATCGTTCGCCCAGCAACAGCCGTCCGAAGCCGAGATCGAGAGACGCCGGACCTGGAAATAGTCGCGGTTACAGGACCTGGGTTCCTTGCTCGGCTAGATGTGAGTGGGGGGAGAGGAGCCCAAATTCTGCCTGGCAGCGCGATCAGGACAGCGCCACGCTTCTGCGATCTTCCTTCACTCGGCCGGCATGGCCACCGCCCGGGCGGCCCGGTGGCCGGCCAGCATGACGCCAAGACCCAGGATCGGGAACACCGCTGCGACCAGGCCGAGATCAGCCGGCGCGCCATAGCGCAGCACCGCGCCGCCGACGACGGCGCCCAGCGCCACGCCGAGATAGAGCGCCGAAGCGTTGAGCGACAGCACGATGGGCGCTGCGTCGGGCGCCAGCCTGATGATGCGGCTGGCCTGCGCCGGCGGGAAGGCCCAGCCGACGATGCCCCACGGCACCATCATGGCCATCAGCGCCGGCCCGGCGATGCTGTGCGGCAGGAAGGCCGGAATGACCGAAAGCATCACCAGCATGACCGCACTCAGCGCCAGCGACCAGCTGACGGTGCGCGTCGCGCCGAAGCGGTCGGCGGCCTGCCCGCCGGCAATGTTGCCGATGACGGCGCCGACGCCGAAGGCAAGCAGCATGCCGGGCAGCGCGATCGGGCTCAAGCCGCCACCTTCGATGGCTAGCGGCGCGACAAAGGCAAAGACCGTGAAGGCGCCGGTGAGCGCCAAAAGTGTAGTCAGCAGGATCGATGGCACGCCGGGGCGAAGCGTTGCGGCCAGCCGCTGCCTGAGCGGCAGCTTGGTGCCGACGATGCCGCGCGGCAGCCGGTACCACAGGATTGCGCCGGCCAGTGCGCCGAGCCCGGCGATGGCAAAGAACGTGCCGCGCCAGCCGGCAACCGTCGCGACAAGCGCGCCGAGCGGTGCGCCGACCGCCACCGCCACCGTAGTGCCGCCGACGACGACGGCAATGGCGCGGGCGCGGTGATGATCATCGACAAGCGCCACGGCCGTCCCCTGCGCCGTCGCCGCAAACAGGCCGGACGACAGCGCCATGACGATGCGCGCGATCAGCAGCAGTTCGAAGGAGGAACTGAGCGCCGCCGCCAGGTTGCCCAGCACGAAAAACACCAGCGTCCACAAGATGACACGTCGCCGGTCCCATTCGCCAGTCAGCGTCGCCAGGATCGGCGCGCCGAGCGCATAGGCGAGCGCGAAGGCGGTGATCAGCGTCCCGGCGAGCGGGACCGAGATGCCGGCATCCCCCGCGATGTCAGGCAGCAGGCTGGAGATGACGAAGCCTTCGGTCGCGATCGTGAATGATCCGAGCGCAAGCCAGAAGAGGCGCTTGTCCATAGTGAAATCCTTAGTTCAAAAGTTATTGAACAATTGTACATAATGGCGCATGTTGTCAATGAGCCGCCCGAGAATAGCCGAACCCTGCTGACAGCCCCATGTCAGGACAAGGTAGCGGGAGGTGGAAACTGAGGGCATCCACCAGGAGGAGATGCGTTGAAATCGGCCCTGATTGCGCTTAGTTCTCCGGCATGACGCTGCCCCACCCCACCGCCGACCAGATCAGCCTGCCGAACGTGCTTGCCGTGCTCGGCGATCCCACCCGGCTGGCCATCGTGCGCTATCTCGCCAGCAAGGAGGGCGTGCCGCTGAATTGCAGCCAGTTCCTCGATCTCGGCTCAAAGACCAATCTCAGTTACCACCTGGCCAAATTGCGCGAGGCCGGCGTCACCCGCACCGAGGTCGTCGGCACCAGCCGGCTGATCACGCTGCGCCGCGATGATCTCAATGCCCGCTTTCCTGGGCTGCTCGATAGCGTCATTGCCGCAGCCGTCGACGACCCGGCTCTGCCCGCGGTCGGCGCCTCCGAGATCGAAGTCCGCGCCTGAGGCCGTAACTCGCCCCCGTGTAGCAGGCAGGGCAATCGCATTTTGGATTCTTGCGAAGGTGGGGGCCCTAACCCTCCCCACTGTTTGGACTGAGGAGGGTTAGGGGTGGGGGTACATCGTAGAGCGAAAGCCTCGGCTTTCCAGCTGCAATAGCCCTGGTGTAACAGAGGAGAGCAACCAAAGTCCTGCCAGATCCGCCCTTCCCGACGCGTCATTCGTCGACCCAACGGAGCTTCCCATGCGCATTGCCGTTCTCGCCGATATCCACGGCAACATCCTCGCCCTGGACGCCGTGCTCGACGATCTGCTGCAGCGCGGTGGTGCTGACCTCATCGTCAATCTCGGCGATTGCGTCTCCGGCCCCCTCTGGCCGCGCGAAACCATGGAGCGGCTTGAAGCGCTCGCCCTGCCGACAGTTCGCGGCAACCACGACCGCCGCGTCGCCCGCGATACCGCGGATGAAGCCATGTGGCCGTCCGACCGCTATGCGCAGGAACGGCTGACATCGGTCCAGCGCGAGGCACTGTTGGCCTTGCCGCTCACGCTGGAGATCGCCCCAGCCGTGACCGCCTTTCATGCCCGACCCGACCATGACGAAAAATACCTTACCGATACGATGGCCGACGGCCGGCTGGTGCGCGCGCCGCTGGTCGCCATCAAGCGGCGGCTGGCCGCGCTCGATCCCGCTTGCCGCATCGTGCTGTGTGGCCACAGCCACCGCAGCGAACTGATCCGTATCCCCGACGGCCCGGTGGTCTTCAATCCGGGCAGCATCGGCTGCCCCGCTTATGGCGACGACACGCCACCGGCGCATGTCTCCGAGCAAGGCTCTCCGCATGCACGCTACGGCATCGTCGAATTGGGTGGGCCGGGCCGCTCCGACCGCTTCGAAGCCATCGCCGTCGACTATGACCATGAGGCGGCAGCGCGGCAGGCCGAACAGGCGGGACGGCCGGAATGGGCCCACGCGCTGCGCACCGGATTTATGTCCGGCTGAACGCGGTTACGCGTTCATGCCGTCCGGCTGAACGAGGCACGAGTTCATGCCGCCCGACTGAACGCAACGCGTTCACGTCCGACTGAACGCAACGCGTTCATGTCCGGCTGAACGCAACGCGTTCATGCCGCACGCTGAGCTTGCTCATGCCGCGGACCGAACACCATTCCCCAGCCGCATTTTCCGGCTTACATAGCGCCATGTCGTCGCTTATAAAATCGTCCTGGAATGCGGTGGCGATTCGGTGCCTGGCCGCGCCTTCGGAAATGCTTCTATCGCCCACGGCCAAAATGATGAGGCGCACAGTTACGCTCCGAACGACGCTGCTGATTGCCGCCCCTCTCCTGCTGACGGCGCTGCTGCCGGCCAGGGCCGAGGAGGCGCCTTTCGTCTCCATCGTGACCGACCTTGCTCCGGGCGATCTCCTGAACGTCCGCGCCACGGCATCGGCGATGGGCAAGATCAAGGCTCGGCTGCCGAATGGCACGAGCGTCAACAATCTCGGCTGCAACGACGTCAATGGCTATCGTTGGTGCAAGGTCGCAGAAATTGACAACCCGCAACTGGCGGGATGGGCTCCCGCGCGCTACCTGAACCCCGAGAATCCGGCGGCAGTTGCGGAGGTGGATATCGAAGCGACCGGCGAAAGCACGGCCGTTGCAGCCGGCGACTCGAACCCGGCAACTGCAGATCAGCCACCGCCGGACCTGACGGCGCGCCTGGATGCGACCGGTCGCGAACCCACGATGACTGCCGTTGAGGCAATCGGCAGGGTGGCCATCGAGGATGCTTACCGCCTGGCGCTTTTTGCCAGCGAAAATCCTTCGGCCGGCGAGACACAGGCGCCCGCGGCAGCGGACAAGCCCATCCGCAATCGCGCCGCCAATGCGGCGCCTCCGGCCAACGCACAAACCGTTGCGCGGCTGCAGCCGCCAGGGCGGCCCGCGCCGGCGCTGGGTGCCCGCAACGAGATTCCTTGTGCGCGCCATGTCGGCCAGCCGATGACCAGCTGCAAGGCAGGCGTTGTCCACACGGGCGACAAAGCCGAGATCACCGTGACCTGGCCCGATGGCGGCACCCGGGTCATCAGATTCCAGGCCGGTCGGCCCGCCGGCTCGAACGCATCAGGCGAGTTCCGCTACACCCGCGAGGGCAGCCTGAACATCATCCGTGTCGGCGTTTCCGAACGCTTCGAGATCACGGATCAGTTGGCGCTGGGGGATTGGTGGCTAAGGGGAATAGGGCAGTAGGGCAATATGTTTAAAGGGCGCTCGAGCCTCTGCCCTACTGCCCTACTGCCCTACTGCCCTACTGCCCTACTGCCCTACTGCCCTACTGCCCTACTGCCCTACTGCCCTACACTCCGCATTTTAGGGGGTTACATCCGGCAAAACTCTTCCCTATAAGGCCCTCCTAGCCTGATACCAGAATCGCGAGCACAACCGGCCGGGTCTTCCCGTCCGGTTTTTCGTGCAAGCCGCCTGCCGAACGGACCCTCGATATGCCAAGACGCACCGACATCAAGTCGATCCTGATCATCGGGGCCGGCCCCATTGTCATCGGTCAGGCCTGCGAATTCGACTATTCCGGCACCCAGGCCTGCAAGGCGCTCAAGGAAGAGGGTTTTCGCGTCATCCTGGTCAATTCCAACCCGGCCACCATCATGACCGACCCGGAACTGGCCGATGCCACCTATATCGAGCCGATCACGCCGGAAGTGGTGGCCAAGATCATCGCCAAGGAGCGGCCGGACGCGCTGCTGCCGACCATGGGCGGTCAGACCGCGCTCAACACCGCACTGTCGCTGCGCCGCATGGGCGTGCTCGAGCGCTACAATGTCGAGATGATCGGCGCCGACGCCACGGCAATAGACAAGGCCGAGGACCGGGCGCTGTTTCGCGAGGCGATGAAGAAGATCGGCCTGGAAACGCCGAAATCGATGCTGGCCAACGCCACCGACGTCAAGAACGCCGACCGCAAGACCCACGAGGCCGAACGCGCCGCGCTGAAGGCCGAGAAGCCCGAAAACCTCGACGCCGCGCTCGACGCGCTCGAAACGCGCTGGAACCTCGGCGAGGGCGACCGCAAGCAGCGCTACATCAGCCATGGCATGGCGATCGCCGCACAGGCGCTCGACCATGTCGGCCTGCCCGCCATCATCCGCCCGTCCTTCACCATGGGCGGCACCGGCGGCGGCATCGCCTACAACCGCGCCGAATTCTACGAGATCGTCCAGTCCGGCCTCGACGCCTCGCCGACCACCGAAGTGCTGATCGAGGAAAGCGTGCTCGGCTGGAAGGAGTACGAGATGGAGGTTGTCCGCGACAAGGCCGACAACTGCATCATCGTCTGCTCGATCGAGAACATCGACCCGATGGGCGTGCATACCGGCGATTCGATCACCGTCGCCCCTGCCCTGACCTTGACCGACAAAGAGTACCAGATGATGCGCAACGCCTCGATCGCGGTGCTGCGCGAGATCGGCGTCGAGACCGGCGGCTCCAACGTGCAGTTCGCCGTCAACCCCGCCGACGGCCGCCTGGTGGTGATCGAGATGAACCCGCGCGTCTCGCGCTCGTCGGCTCTCGCCTCCAAGGCGACCGGCTTTCCGATCGCCAAGATCGCGGCGAAGCTCGCCGTCGGCTACACGCTGGACGAGCTGGAGAACGACATCACCGGCGGCGCGACGCCGGCCTCGTTCGAGCCGTCGATCGATTACGTCGTCACCAAAATCCCGCGCTTTGCCTTCGAGAAATTCCCTGGCGCCGAGCCGGTGCTGACCACCGCGATGAAGTCGGTCGGCGAGGTCATGGCCATCGGCCGCACTTTTCAGGAATCGCTGCAGAAGGCGCTGCGCGGACTGGAAACCGGCCTCACCGGCCTCGACGAGATCGAGATCCCCGGCATTGCGCACGGCGCGGCCAGCCACGCCGACGACCGCAACGCCATCCGCGCTGCCCTCGGCACGCCGACGCCCGACCGGCTGCGCATGGTGGCGCAGGCGATCCGCATGGGCACCTCTCTGGAAGACGTGCACGCCATGTGCAAGATCGATCCGTGGTTCCTCGAACAGATCGCCGGCATCCTCAACATGGAAGCCCGCATTCGCGAGCACGGCATTCCCGAAGACGCCGCCAATCTGCGCATGCTGAAGGCGATGGGTTTCTTCGATGCCCGCCTCGCATCCCTGGTCAGGAAAGACGTCGAAGAGGTTCAAAAGATACGCGAAAAGCTCGACGTTCATCCGGTTTACAAGCGCATCGATACTTGCGCCGCCGAGTTCGCCTCGCCGACCGCCTACATGTACTCGACCTATGAGGTGCCCTTCGCCGGCGCGCTCGCCAACGAGGCGCAAGTCTCGTCGCGGAAGAAAGTCGTCATCCTCGGCGGCGGCCCGAACCGCATCGGCCAGGGCATCGAGTTCGACTATTGCTGCTGCCACGCCGCCTTTGCGCTGCGCGACGCCGGCTTCGAGGCGATCATGGTCAACTGCAACCCGGAGACCGTGTCGACCGACTACGACACCTCGGACCGGCTCTATTTCGAGCCGCTGACGCCGGAGGACGTTTTGGAGATCCTGCGCGCCGAGCAGGCGTCGGGCGAGCTGGTCGGCGTCATCGTCCAGTTCGGCGGCCAGACGCCGCTGAAGCTGGCGGATGCGCTGGAGAAGGCCGGCATCCCGATCCTCGGCACTTCGCCCGACATGATCGATCTCGCCGAAGACCGCGACCGCTTCCAGAAGTTGTTGCACAAGCTCGGCCTCAGCCAGCCGAAGAACGGCATCGCCTATTCGGTCGAGCAGGCCCGCCTCGTCGCCGGCGAGCTCGGCTTCCCGCTGGTGGTGCGCCCGTCCTATGTGCTCGGCGGCCGCGCCATGCAGATCATCCACGACGAGAGCATGCTGCAATCCTATCTGCTCGACACCGTGCCCGGCCTGGTGCCGGAGGACATCAAGCAGAAATACCCCAATGACAAGACAGGCCAGATCAACACACTGCTGGGCAAGAACCCGCTGCTATTCGACACCTATCTCTCGGGCGCCATCGAGGTCGATGTCGACTGCCTGTGCGACGGCAAGTCGACCTTCGTCTCCGGCATATTGGAACACATCGAGGAGGCCGGCATCCATTCGGGCGACAGCGCCTGCTCGCTGCCGGTGCACTCGCTGCCGTCGGAGCTCGTCGACGAATTGGAGCGCCAGACGGCCGCACTTGCCCGCGCGCTCAATGTCGGCGGCCTGATGAACGTGCAGTACGCGATCAAGGACGGCACCGTTTATGTGCTCGAGGTCAACCCGCGCGCGTCGCGCACCGTGCCCTTCGTCGCCAAGACCATCGGCCGCCCCATCGCGAAAATTGCTGCCCGCATCATGGCCGGCGAGAGCCTGGAAGACGCCTTCGCCCATTACGGCGCCATGCCCGACCCCAGAAATCCCGGCCATATCGCGGTCAAGGAAGCGGTGTTCCCCTTCGCCCGTTTCCCCGGCGTCGACATCCTGCTCGGGCCGGAAATGCGCTCGACCGGCGAGGTCATGGGCCTCGACCGTGACTTCGCGCTGGCTTTCGCCAAGAGCCAGTTAGGAGCGGGTGTTGATCTCCCCCGCGCCGGCACGCTGTTCGTTTCGGTGCGCGACGAGGACAAGAAGGGCATCCTGCCGGCGGTCAAGCGTCTCGCCGGCCAGGGTTTCAAGGTAATGGCCACCTCGGGCACCGCCCGCTTCCTCGCCGAGAACGGCGTCGCTGCCGAGAAAATAAACAAGGTGCTGGAAGGCCGCCCGCACATCGAGGACGCCATCCGCAATCGCCAGGTGCAGATCGTCTTCAACACCACGGACGGCCAGAAGGCGGTGTCGGACTCAAAATCGCTGCGCCGCGCCACGCTGATGCAGAAGGTGCCGTATTACACGACGCTCTCGGGCGCTGCGGCAGTGGCGGAGGCGATCGCGGCGCTGCGGGCGGGGAACCTGGAAGTGCGCCCGCTGCAGGAGTATTTTGCGTGAAACTTTCTTCGAGTAGCGCGCAAGGACACCGGCGGTCGCAGACAGCTGCTCCGAATAGGGTTCTTAATGGGTTCAGCTTATCGACCTCCTGAACTATGTTCTAATGGAACAAAATTGGGAACGGCACCAAGAGGCGAATGCATCGTCAGTCGATCGGCAATAGAGAGATATTAGAACTATCATATCACGAACTTCGCTCGGCGTCTTTGTTGCAAGAGGATCTCCGTGGGCTATATTATTCCGCGTATCAACAAGATGATTCAACATATTAATAGCGGAACTAGAATTTGCTTTCATTATTTTATCCAAATCACCTTTGTACGAGGAATAACCGAATCGACCAAGATACGACTTTACTTTCTTAAAGGCCGGATTTGAAAAGCCTCTGCTAAATCTGTCTGAAGGCACTTGAGACGGAAATTCGCCTACCCGAGACCAGTACGATGCGTCAGTTCTCATAAACAAAAACATCTTCTCTGCGATCTTCGTCGGGTCATCAGCGCTCGACATCTCCTCAAGTATGTCTTTTGAGATATGATAGAACAAGCTCGGGGGAAATTTATTTCTTTGAACCTTATTTATAAAAAAAGCCTCAAGGGCATTCTCTCCAAGTTCTCTTATGAAAGCTTCAACATGACTCGACAAAAGGACAACTGAGCCCCTACACATCGCCCTTATCTCATTGCTATTCTTAACAGCATCAGCCTTCTCCTTTTTATCTGCAGCACGACGAAGTATATGAACCTCATCCAAGCGCGAAATGAAAGAGCGATACGCAGAGGTATAGCGCGCCATTGCTAAGCAACGTTTGCTGAGATTAGAGCTTCAAACCTTTCATTCCAAATCTCAAATCGACGCCGCGTGCGGCTTGTATGATCGACGGCCCTGCTGATCAAGTCTTGGAACTCAGCGTCATCCAAAAGTTCGCTATATATTTCTCTGAAGTCAGCTGCAATGTTCGTTGCGGCCTGTGGCGCCACGCGCTTCGCTGATGAACATACAAGATCGAAGAGTGCTTTATTGATCGACCGGGAACCGGGTCGCCGAAAACATTCGGACTCGTCAAACCAAATTGCAGACGTGCTGATGGCACGCGTCCAAATATATGCAAGCTCAAATATTCTGCCTTCTGAATAACGCATTCCAGCCTTAGCTGCCTCATTGAGCCAATGCTTCTGGGGTGTCTTATAAGATTGCAGTCCATGAATGTGAAACGCGAAAAACCGCAAAATTATCTCTTCGTCTCGCAATCGAATATCCGGGGCCTTGCGGCCGAGAATCGCAAGCCACTCCTCCCCTTCTGAAAGCTGGCCTAGAAGATCATTAAGTGATCCGCGATAGATGCAGTTTCGGAGCTCCTGCGCATTCAACGGAACGGTGTTCGTATTTAATCTTTCAAAAACATCAAATTTGATTTCCGGGTGCGATTCATTTGTAACAAGGACGCACCTTAGCGTATGCGTTTTAAGCTGCCTCTGAATTTTGTTAGGAAGCTCAAAAAATCTACTACCATTTAACTCTTTCAGAACCTCAAGGGAGCTGAGTGCGAATTGGTTCTCGATAAATCTAAATATAGAATATAGACGTTGCTGACCGTCAATTACGTCAAGCTCATACTCATCATTCTGAGAAAGGTAACATGGAGGTATAGGTACATTAAGTAGAATAGACTCTATAAGTCTGGACGCAAGGATATCGCTCCAGACATACCTTCGCTGAAAACGTGGCCTCTCCGAGAGAGGTCGAAGAAATATCAAATTCGACTTTATCTGCTCGACGAGCGAGTCAACCACCAAGTCATAAGGTTGAGTTATGACTTTTCGATCTCGTATCGGCTTTTCATCCGGATCAGGCGCATCGGCGTCTTTGTCGATCTCAAAGAGCGGTTTCTCGTCCACGCACACCTCTCCTAATTTTTCGATGAATTGGCCTTCATATCGACTTGGCAAAAGAAGATATACGGGCAGGTTTGTTATCCCACAATCGCTTAACGGAACATCGCATGTGCTTCGGTCTGCGTTGCAATGTCGCCGCGCACCATTTCGCCGGTCACTCCGCAAGCGGTTTTGCCGAGATGAACACGAAGCCGTTGGCCTGCACGGCAGCCAAGCCCTCGCCTTGGCATATCACCGGCACGACTTCCCTCAGGATGCATCTGCATGGAGGTTTATCTCCCGCCCTGGGAAGACCAGCGCCTCGCTCGCCTCAGTTGAGAAACCCAATAAACCGCCCGGCGAACAGCACCGACGTCCACAGCACCAGCGACAGCACCGCCAGCACAGGAGCGACCCCGCCGGCCGGCTCGTCGCCGCCCTTTGCCCGGCGCATGAAGGTGAGAAAATTGGCGCCGGCGAGGAGTATGAGCGTCATCTTGGTGAGGAAAATCGGCATCGCCGCATACTCTCTCGCCCTGATTGAAAACAGCAGCGACCCGGTGACAAGCGCGCCGGCGAACGCGGTAAATGCGGTGCGGCGCAGCAGCGTGACGAACGGCACGTACGGCAGCGAGCGGAAGGCGCCGAGGATCCTTAGGTCCATGAGCCAGACGCTGGTCAGCAGCGCGCCGATCGACATGATGTGCAGCGCATTGACTATGGGATAGGCGACGAAGGAGGCCTTCAGCCCCCTTACGATGGCGAGTTGCTCGATGCCGGCGAGGTACCAGTCCATTCACGCCGGCGGCACGCGGTCGGGATAGACGTCATAAGCCTTGCCGTTGACGATGACGCGGGCTGCTTTCATCCACTTCTCGGTCTCGTCGCGCGAGCGGTGGCCGATCGCGGTCACCTCGTCGCCGACCTTGGCGACCTCCTCGGTGAAGCCGGCGGCAATGGTCCGGGACGGCGGCGCCAAATCCACCCGCCAGGCCTCTCCCTCGGCGTCGACATCCAGCGTGGCGTGCGGATTGCCGATATAGACGGCCGTGATCTTGCCCCGGAGCTCAAAAAACCCATCTTGGGTCCACGACCATCCGTGATGGGCGTAAGCTGCGGTGCCAGCGGCAAGGATCACTGCCGCTGCCAGCGTGACGCTCCGAATCCCGTTGAAAGGTGACTGCATCGCTCGCCTCCTCGGCTCATCCCGCCAATCGAGAGTAGGTCACGGCGCGGCAACGTCAAATCACATCGATGCGAAGGGCATCGGCCACGCGATCGATTGTCGAAGCCGGCGCGCCGCCCCTGAACCCCCTGCCGGGCACCACACGTCAAACATTCCGCAGCAGGCGCCGCCGGCGAAGCTGCCGATCTCCCCCCTTGCGGGGGAGATGCCCGGCAGGGCAGAGGGGGGTACTGTCCCTCCGACCTGTCAACCGATTATAGCCACGCCCTCAGGCTGTTTCCGGTTGGGAATGGGTTAAAATCGAGAGGTGGCGATCCTTCCCACCCCCCTCTGTCCTGCCGGACATCTCCCCCGCAAGGGGGGAGATTGGATGCCGCGCTGGCTTTCGCCAACCACCAACGCTGAAAGGCAGGGCGGTGAGGGGCAGCGCCAACCCGAAGCGTTTGCCCTGCGGAATGAACGGTCCGGTCTTGCTTATGACATCCATGCACGCCATGTTCGGCCCCTACCGCCGCTCTTCTTCTCCACCGGATGAAGGTCGGAGACTCACACCTGAACGAGGCAGATTATGAGCAGTATGAGAGACCGTCAGGAAGGCTTCGAAAAGAAGTTTGCGATGGACGAGGACACGAAGTTCAGGGCCATGGCGCGCCGCAACAAGCTGCTCGGCCTATGGGCCGCCGAAAAGCTCGGCAAGTCAGGCGAGGACGCCGACGCCTATGCGAAAGAGGTGGTGCGCGCAGACTTCGAAGAGGCCGGGGACGACGACGTGTTGCGCAAAATACGCGCCGATTTCGACGCTGCGGGCGTCGCCCAGTCGGATGTTCAGATTCGCGGCGTCATGAACGACCTGCTGGCGACGGCTGTCGAGCAGATCAAAAACAGCTGAGAGAGCGCCAACTTAAAGCGTGTCGCGACGTGCTTTAAGTTCTCGTTTATGCGTTTCCCCAAACCGCTGCGCATCTCGGGTCAGGCCCAGGCTCAGGCCCGAGGGCATGCGTTTGGGTGACGACATGCATTAGCTGTGTGCTGCCACCAGATCCTTTAGGCGCTCTTCGTGCATCCGCAGCGTCGGTAGCGTCTTCTTGGCGAATTCCTTCAGCGCCGGGTCTTCACCCGACTGCGCATAGGTTGAAAACAGCGCCAACGCCTGCTTGTGCGCCTCGGTCTGCAGGAGGATGAATTTCGCCTGGAATTCATCGCCATCGAGGTTCTTGAGCTGGTCCAGCATCGCCTGGTCTTTCGGCAGCAAAGCCGGGCCGCTCGCTGTCACCGAAGCCGTGATCTGGCTCTGTTCGAGAGCTGCCTTGAAATCCTCGCCAGCCTTGGTGTGATCCTTGATCATCTGCGAGGCGAAATCCTTCACATCGGCGGCGACATTTTTTTGTTCGGCCAGCTTGCTGCTTTCAATCTCGAACCGGTTGGCGCTGGGGACGGTTCTGGAGAAGGTCTCGGTGTCGATCTTGGTTTGGCCGACAGCAGGTATATCGGCCGGCGTGGCGGATTGGGCGAGGGCCGCCGGCGCGCCGGCAAGCAAGGCGACCATGGCAAGCGTGAGATTTGTTTTCACAGGAAATCTCCGGGTTTGTGATCCTCGGAGAGTCCAACGCGACACCAGCGGCGAAGTTGCGCGACTGGACAGGAATGAGGTGTCGGCGATCCTGCCAACACCCCCGCTCGGCGCCGATACGCCGGAAATATGCTTGGCAAAGCTCAGTGGCAGCACGCGGCGTCATATTGCAGCTGCTCGTCCCAGTTCGGCCGGCCCTCCGGTGTGAAATCCATCAGGTTCCACAAGGGCTCGCAAGTGCCGATGGCGCGCGGGTCCTGACCGGGTTCGGACGGCGCGAAGCCAAGCTCCGAGCTCCAGAAATGCCGGATGCCGTCGGCATCGCGATGGAATACCGAAAGCATCGGCAACTGCGCGCCGTCGTCGGCCTCGGCGTGGTAGTCGCGCTTGAAGCTGTTGCCGGCCGAGGAGAGCAGCCGCATGTTCGTCCAGCCGCGATCGCGGCCAAGCGTGATCAGGTTTTCAAGCGCGGTCTTGCCCACAACCGCGAAATTGAAGCCGGCGGCCTCGAGATGGCCGATGGCGCCGTCGAACTGGTCGAGCAGCGCCGTGCAGGACGGGCATGGCTGGTCGGCCCGCGCGAGCTTGGCCGTGCCGCCGCTTGTCGCCACGTCGCGCGTCTCCTGCGGGTGGCGCGGAAACATCATCGAGTAGACGATCAGCGTGTCCTTGCCGGGTGAAAACAGCTCCGACAGTTTTATGCGGGCCGGCTTGCCGTCGGCGCCAAGCCCGTCGAACACATAATCCTGAGGCACCAGCCCGCCCGGCGGCAGTGCACGGCGGGCGACGGCCACATCCTCCATGGCGCGGCGCAGCTCGATTTCCTTTTGCAGCAGCGTTTCGCGGGCGGCGCGATATTCAGCGGATTCGTTGGGAAAGGTGATCATCGTCATCTCCATCAGCCGTGCTTGTGGCGGCGCGCGCCCTATGCGGCAGCGCACCTTGCCTCTCAAGGACGCATCGCGAAGCAGGGTTCCGACATTTTGCGCGCCTGACTCGGCGATAAGGCCTTAACGGCTCCGTCTTAGCCAGCGACAGAGGCTACTGCGGCGGCACTGGGCAGCTCGTATCGCCCTCCTGGCAGTTGAGATAGCCCTGAAAATCCTTCAGCCTGATGTTGGTGAGGCTCGCCTTGCAGCCGGCTATGGCCATCGGATACATGCTGCCTGCCATATCGGTCGGGCCGCCCTGGAAAGCGCATTCGGCATCGCGAAAGGCGACCCAGGCGCGCTGCGCGCCTACCAGCAGCTTCTTCGTCGCAGCGTCGTCCTTCAGCCTGCCCTCGATCTGCCTGTAGGCGTGGTTGAGCTTCTTGTCGGCTTCGGTGAACGACTTGCCGGCGCATTCGTTCATGGTCGCCTGGTCCTGTGCGTCGGCGCAATCGTCGGCGCGCGCGACGCCCGCAAGAAGCGGAAGGGCGAGGATCACCAGACCGGTTTTGGCCAGACCCGGTTTGAAAAGTAAAAGCCGCATCGTGTTTCTCCGGTTTAGGTCGAGACCCCGCCCGCGGCACGAAAGCCGCAGGATCGCAACTTAACTTCCGAACGGTTGCCGGCAAGATGCAGCCTGCCGCCTTGGTGGACACTTCGTTTCCGCACAATGCTCGCTGATCGGCTTCGCCAACCGCTCCTCACCCCGCCCAGTCGACTTCGAACATCCCCAGCCGCTCGTAAAGCCTGACCGCGGCAGAATTCTCAACCGTGTTGGTTTTGAGATCGACATGCGCAGCCCCGCGTGCCTGAAAGGTGGTGAAGACGTGCCACATCAGCGCTTCGGCGATGCCTCGGCCGCGCGCCTCGGGGTGGACGGCAAGGTCTTTCACGAACGCCCTCGTCCAGCACAATGCCGCGCCTGCCAGCCGACCCTTGCTGTCGATGACCAGGAAACACAAGGCAGGGTCGAATTCCGCGTCGCTTGAAATACGCGGCCACCATTCGTCGAAGGGCCCGTCGGCGCCATCGTCGAAGACGGTGGTCAGCAGCG
The DNA here is from genome assembly GCF_055811595.1 of Mesorhizobium sp. WSM4814. Classification (NCBI taxonomy): domain Bacteria; kingdom Pseudomonadati; phylum Pseudomonadota; class Alphaproteobacteria; order Hyphomicrobiales; family Phyllobacteriaceae; genus Mesorhizobium; species Mesorhizobium sp. WSM4814. Next base: position 443,918 of record NZ_JBVVQT010000001.1, on the reverse strand, counting down.
TATGCAAAGCCAGCGCGTCGGCGGCCTCAAAACCGCGCATGACAAAACTTTCCGGCCAGCGCGGCGGGGCGAGCGTGTCGTCGAGGATCTTGCGCAGCCTTATGTCGTTCGGCGCCGGCGGGCGCGGCTCAGGCATGGCGTTCAGGCATCCGGCTGCAGGCGACGCCGACTGCGGTCGCGGCCCAGGCCGGTTTGTTCCAGCATGCCCTTGCGCTTGGCGTCGTAATAATAGCCGCTCTGGTAGAGCCGATCGGCGCGCTTGGCGTTGCCGCCGGCCACCAGCCAGGCGCCACGCAGATATTTCACAGCATATTTCAGATTGGTCTCGGCGTCGAACAACCCGCTCGCCGGCCCGTCATAGCCCATGCCGCGCGCCGTCGCATGCTTGATCTGCATCAGCCCCCAGTGGCCGCGATTGTAGGCCTTGGGATTGAAGGTGCTCTCGCGCTTGACGACGCGGCGCACCAGATCGACCGGAACCTGATAGAGGACGGCATATTTCTCGATCAGCCGCTCGATCTCGCCGCGCGGTCCCGCGGAATACTGTTTGGCAGGGCTGGTCGAAAGCAGGGCGGACGGATTCTCAGGCAGGGTGTAGGCGACCTGCTGGACGCCGGGCATCGTCTTGCCTGTCTCGCCGGTGACCGGCATCGCAACGGCGGCGGTCGCATAGACAGGCGCTGTGCCGGCTGGCGCGGCATCGGCCGTCATGACTGAAGGTGCAGTTGCGGCCAACGGGGTCGGGCCGGCAAAGGCCGCTGGCTGGGCGGGGGTCGCGGCGGGGTCGACGGCCAGCGCCGCGGTCTGGACGGGCGTGACGCCGGACGATTCCGGCAGCACCGAAACCGTGTCGGGCAGCGCCAGCGCATAGCCGGCGTCGCTACCAGCTGCGGCGGTTTCAGTCAGGGAAGGCACGGCCTTGGTCTGCGCGGTCGAAGTGCAGCCGCTGAGACCGGCCGCAGCGAGCATCACGCCGATCGCGGAAAAGATGATTTTTGCTGGCAAGCCGCGCTCGGGTCCGGTTCGTCTGTTAAGAAGTCCTTACACCAGCGGCTTTCCCCCGGCAATCCGCAGCCAGTTGGGATTTCCAATGGTTTTCGGGTGGCAACAGACCCCTGAGAATGCGATATCTCGTTCTCGATATGTACTGGACTACCATTCGTTCCTTCGGACAGGAGCACATCATGGAAGACACCTCTCAAGCCATCGCCGGCCACGCCGTCTTCGAAACCGCGATCGGCTTCATCGGCATCGCCTGGAGCGAGGCCGGGCTGACGAGGCTTTGCCTGCCCCAGCGCAGCCGCGACGCGGTGGAACGGCGGTTGCTGCGCCATGCCGGCAACGCCGCTTCGAGCGCCCGACCGCAATGGGTTGCCGAGCTGATCGCGTCGATAAAGGCCTATGCCGCCGGCGAGGACGTGGATTTCTCCGGTGTGCCGGTCGATCTCACCGGTGTCGACGATTTCCGCCTCGCAATCTACGACGCGGCGCGCAGGCTCGCCTATGGCGAGACCACCACCTATGGCGAACTGGCCAGGCGCGCCGGCCATGCCGGGCTGGCGCGAGAGACGGGCGCCGCGCTCGGCGCCAACCCGGTGCCGCTGGTCATCCCTTGCCACCGCATTCTTGCCGCCGGCGGCAAGATCGGCGGTTTTTCAGCGCCGGGCGGCTCGACCACCAAGGAGAAGATGCTGACGATGGAAGGCGTGCGCGTCGGTCCGCCGCCGCCGGCGCAGGTCTCTTTTGGATTTTGAGGCCGGCATTGCTAGTCCGGAAAGATGCGCCGGCGGAAATGCCGGTCTGTTTCCACGCGCTTGCACTTGTAGACGATGCAGGAGTTGGTATCGGCGCTCGGCACCGAAGCGCGTGCCCTGACCTCGCCCATGTTGCAGAAACTCTGGCTCCGCACATAACGGTCGTAGAGCGGCAGCCCCGGCGTGCGCGTCGACTGATAACGCAGGATGACGGCGCCTTCGCGTGCGATCGTCGCGCGCACCGTGCCACAGCTCATTCGGCTCGGGTCATAGCGCGAGATCGCCTGCGCCTCGGCGGCGACCAGCGTCAGGCAGGCGGCAAACAGGACAGTTTTCATGGTCCTCTCCCCAAACAGGACCGGACGCTCGGAGGCGGCACGATCCCTTCCCCGCAGCGTGCGATAGGCCATGCGACCCGGCGCAACGCCCGACGCTGCAACGCTTTCACGCGATTGGGGCGGCCATTGGGCAGCGCCGCATCAACGCCTTTTTTCGTGCAGTCTTGTTTTTTGCGGAGAAGCGGACTATATGATGTCCATTGATATTTCGGCCGATCGATCCGGGCCTCGCGATATTCGCGTTTGCTGACGTCTATCCCCAAAATCTCGATACAAACCGGCTGGACTTCGGTTCAGTCAAGCTAAAGCAAACGTATAAGGACTATCGAAATGGCAACAGGTACGGTCAAGTGGTTTAATTCCACCAAGGGTTTCGGCTTCATCCAGCCTGACAGCGGCGGCGCGGACGTTTTCGTCCACATCTCTGCAGTCGAGCGCGCTGGGCTGTCGACCCTGGTCGAAGGCCAGAAGATCAACTTCGAGATCGAGCAGGACCGCCGCACTGGCAAGTCGTCCGCTGGATCTCTGAGCAAGGCAGCCTGATTTTGCGAATGGCGCGCGCCGGGCGATAGCTCGGGGCGCGCGGCAAGTCACGGATGTACTGACGGTCGCGCGAGAAGCGCGCCGGAGCGGAAAGAACCCGACACGCCGAAGCAGCAGATTGCTGCCGGCCCGGCCAAAGCGCTCCCGATCAGGCTACCAAGCATGGGAAGGCGGGATTTTGTCCCGCCTTTTTGCTGTCCGGATTTCCGGATGAAACAGCTACCTTGGCCTTATTGTGCCAATCATGGTATTTTTAGGCGATGAGCAAGCTTGAACAGATTGAGAAATCCGTCGCCGAACTGAGCCCTGAGGAACTGAAGGCATTTGCCGCCTGGTTCGAGGCACTGAAAGCGGAGATGTGGGATCGGCAGATCGAAGCCGACGCCAAGGCTGGCAGGCTGGATAAACTTGCCGAGCAGGCCTTGGCCGACCATCGCGCCGGCCGGACCCGGTCTTTGTGAATCATGTCGCCACTCCCTTATTCTGGGAGGCTTATGCAAAACTGCCCTCATCGATCAGAGCAAAGGCGGACAAACGTTTCGCCAAGCTGCGTTCTGATCCGTTTCACCCGTCGCTGCATTTCAAACAGTTCGGACGCTATTGGTCGGCGCGGGTTGATCTCAACTACCGCGCCGTAGCTGTCCGTGACCACGATGACGTTGTCTGGTTTTGGATCGGCACCCACTCCGAATATGACCGCCTCCTGAAGTAGCCGTAAGGACAGAACTACCCCAGCCACTCCATCGGCACATGCCCAGGATCAGTCTCGACCCGTTTCAGCCAGGCCGCCACCGCCGGGTAGGCGTCGAGCTGAAAACCGCCCATCTCGGCCGTATGCGTATAGGCGTAGAGCGCGATGTCGGCGACGCTCAAGGCCTCGCCGGCAAAGAACGCACTGCCCGCCAGATGCTTGTTCATCACGCCGAGCGCCTTGTTGCCGCGCTCCAGCGTCAGCGCCAGCCGTTCCGGCGTCGCGTCCTTGGCCCGTTCGGGAAAGGTCAGCAGCGCCTTGCGCACCGCGATATAGGGTTCGTGGCTGTACTGCTCGAAGAACAGCCATTGATAGGCCAGTGCCCGCTCGTATCTGTCGGCCGGCAGCAACCGCGTGCCTTCGGCGAGATAGAGCAGAATGGCGTTGGATTCGGCAAGCCGCCGGCCGTCGTCGAGTTCAAGCAGCGGCACCATGGCGTTCGGGTTCTTGGCGACATAGTCCGGCTTGCGCGTGTCGCCGGTGTGCGAGCTGACCTCGACATTGGTGAAAGCGATGCCGAGCTTGGCCATCAACAGGCGCGGCTTGTAGCAATTGCCGCTGTCGATCATTCCATAGAGTATGGTCATTGGTGCTCCCATCGCCGCTCCCCTCGGCGGAGCCGCCTTTAGCGGCAATTATCCTGGCAGCGACGGCTTCCTCCAGTGATTTGTTTTGGCGCAACCATCAACGCCGCTGATAGATCACCCAAACAACGGCACGACGTTGTTGGCCATGCCAAGCAGCCTGTCGATGGGCAGCGGCTCCTCGTCGAAGACCGTGCCGGCCAGCGCCGGCCGGGCAAGGTAAAATCCTTGCATCAGGTCAACGCCGCCGTCCAGCGCGACGCGCAGATGCGTGGATTGCTCGATGCCTTCGACCAGCACCTTGGCGCCGCGGTCATGCAGCGCGGAGACCAGCGGCCGGAAAAACCGTTCGGCGGCGGCATGGCGGCAGAATTCCGCGAACCAGGTGCCGTCGATCTTGACGATGTCGGGCTGGACAAGGGCGACCCGCTCTTCCGTCGAATGCCCGGTGCCGAAATCGTCGATGGCGATACGGATGCCGTCACGCCGCATCTCGCGCGCCAGGCTGACGAGCACCTTGTCTTCGGCCGCCTGTTCGGTGATCTCGCAGACCAGCATGCTGGGGTGCAGGTCGAACTCGGCGAGACGCCTGGTCATCAGCCTGATTTCTGCCAGCGCTCGCCCGGGGTCATCGTTGATCAGCGGATTGTAGTTGAAGAACAGGTCGAGCCCGCCGACGCCGATGTTGCGGAAATTCCTGAGATGCAGCACCCGGCACATCGTCTCTACGAACAGGCGATCCGCCACGGGGATGCCCTCGAAGAATACGCGCGGCGCGACCGGCCTGCCGGCGCGGTGCGGCTCGATCAGGCCTTCGACGGCGACGGCCTTCAAAAACCTGCCGCGCGGCGCAAAGATCGGCTGATAGGCGCTCCTCAGCCGGAACGCGCCATAGACGCCATATTCGATCCCGACTTCGTCGGCAAAGATTGCCTCGCCGACATTGCGCCGCCTGTCGGGCCGCCCGGTCATGGCACCACCTTGCGCCCGAAAGCCCGTTTCGGCCGCGGCGAAGGCGAGACGGTCGCAGGCGCCGCGCCGGCGTCAGGCGCCGTCACCGGCATCTGCCTTTCCTTGCCGAAGACTTGGCTTTCCTTGCCGAAGGCTTGGCTTTCGTTGCCGAAGACGTGAAAGCTGGTAGGTGCAAGCTCCGGGCGCGCCAGCGCAAATCCCTGCACCATCGAGGCTCCCGATTTCTCGGCCAGTTCAAGCTGCCAGCCCTCCTCGATGCCCTCGAACACGGTGCGGATGCCTTGCTGTTCGAAACTTGCCACCATGGCGGTCAGCAGCGCGAAGCCGGCGCCGGACTCCATCAGTTGCATGATCCAGTTGGCGTCGAATTTGACGATGTCAGGCCTGAGCTCCTTGATCCGGTTGATGTCGGACTCTTCGGCGCCGTAGTCGTCGACCGCGATGCGAAACCCGTTGGCCCTGAGCGCCTCGACGAAATTGTAGAGCGTTTCCTGCGACGCCGACTTTTGCTCGGTCACCTCGCAGACGACGCGGTTCGCATCGATCCCGGCCTCATGCAGCACCAGCCGCATGTCGCGCAGCGCACTGTCGGCGATGCTGCGATCGGTGAACACCGACGGATCGAAGTTGATGAAAATGAATGCCTCCTGCGGCAGGCAGGCGCCGGCGTTCAAAAGGTGCAGCGTCCTTGTCAGCGCCTCGATATGCAGGCGGTCGACCGTCGGACAGGCGTTGAAAAAACTCACCGGCGTCTGCGGCTCGGCGTCGCGGAACGGCCGGATCAGGCCCTCGAATCCGGTGATGGACAATTTGCCGTTGCTGAAGGCAAAAATCGGCTGGAAGGCGCTTTGCAGCGTATAATTGCCCCAGACACCGCTGGCGGTGCCGTCATCGTGGCGGACGATATGGGCAAGCCCGATGCTGCGCGACACGGTTCCTCCCGTTGCGAGACTGGTGGAATGGGTCGTGATCCAGCCAACCGGAGTTTTACCGCGGGTAAGTGAATTTATTGTTGCCGGATTTGCCGGGGATTTGAGGTCTGGCTCATCCGACAATGCTTGCGCTTGGCGGGATGATGCGACATGAGAGACGCCGCGGTCGGATGGACCGCCCGGCCCTACAGGAGACAACGCCGTCATGGCCTTTCTTGCCGACGCCCTTTCCCGCGTAAAACCTTCCGCGACCATCGCAGTGACGCAGAAAGCGCGCGAGCTGAAAAACGCCGGCCGCGACGTGATCGGGCTGGGTGCCGGCGAACCGGACTTCGACACGCCGGACAATATCAAGAACGCTGCGATCGAGGCCATCCGCCGCGGCGAAACGAAATATCCTCCAGTTTCCGGCATCGTGCCGCTGCGCGAGGCAATCGCCCAAAAATTCAAGCGCGAGAACAATCTCGATTACCGGCCGGAGCAGACCATCGTCGGCACCGGCGGCAAGCAGATCCTGTTCAATGCCTTCATGGCGACGCTGAACCCCGGCGACGAGGTCATCATTCCGAGGCCGTACTGGGTCAGCTATCCCGAGATGGTAGCGATCTGCGGCGGCACCCCGGCATTTGCCGACACTTCCATCGACAACGGCTTCAAGCTGACGGCGGCGGCGTTGCAAAAGGCGATCACGCCGCGCACCAAATGGCTGTTGATGAACTCACCGTCGAACCCGTCGGGCGCCGCCTACAGCGAGGCTGAGTTGCGTGCTCTGGCCGACGTGCTGCTCGAACACCCCGATGTCTGGGTGCTGACCGACGACATGTACGAGCACCTGATCTACGGCGATTTCGTCTTCACGACCATCGCCGAGGTCGAGCCGAAGCTTTATGAGCGCACCCTGACCATGAACGGCGTGTCAAAGGCCTATGCGATGACAGGCTGGCGCATCGGCTATGCGGCCGGGCCGGTGGCGCTGATCAAGGCGATGGACATGATCCAGGGCCAGCAGACCTCCGGCGCCTGCACCATTGCCCAGTGGGCATCGGTCGAGGCGCTGAACGGTCCGCAGGATTTCATTGCGAAAAACAAGGCGATTTTCCAAGATCGGCGCGATCTCGTCGTGTCGATGCTCAATCAAGCGCGCGGCATCACATGTCCGTCTCCCGAAGGGGCTTTCTACGTCTATCCGTCCTGTTCCCAGTTGATCGGCAAGAAGACCAAAGCCGGCAAGCTGATCGACAGCGACGAAGCCTTCTGCTCGGAACTGCTCGAGGCCGAGGGCGTGGCGGTCGTGTTCGGTTCGGCATTCGGCCTCGGCCCGAACTTCCGCATCTCCTATGCCACGTCGGAGGCGTTGCTCGAAGAGGCCTGCGCCCGCATCCAGCGCTTCACCGCCTCGCTGACCTGATCAAGCGCATATCGAACACCAAACCCGGCTCGCAATCGGGTTTTGGCGGTCGGCGCCAGCCTCATCCCTGGCGACTTTGATTGGTTTCGCGCGCCGAACGAGCCTCGGCCGGCGCCAGAATGGCGGCCAGAAGCCCGGCCGTGATGAACGAAACGATGGCGGCCGTCAGCATCGCCGCATGGAAGCCCCCGGCATAGGCGGCTGCGAACAGATCGCGCAGGCCGTCCTTGCCCATCGCCGCATCGGCTGCGAAATGGTGCCTTGAAACCGCGGCGCGGGCCACCGCTCCGGCATTGGCGACACCGGCATTTTCAAGATGCGCCGTCAGCAGGGCTGTTGCCCGCATGCTCATCAAGGCGCCAAGCAGGGCGATTCCGATGGCGGTGCCGCCCTGGCGGGTTGCGTTGATCACCGCCGACACCATGCCCGAACGCTCGCGCGGCGCAAACGACATCGCGGCAGCGCTGCCGGTCGGGATGGACAGCGCATTGCCGAGACCGCCGACGGCAAACAGCAGGCCGATCGTCACATAGGGTGTCGAGGGTCCAACCCAGCACATGCCCAGCATGGAAAGACCGCTCGAAAGATAGCCCGATGTCATCAGCGCCGAGTGTCCGTAGCGCTGACTGAGCCTGCCGATCGCCGGCGACACGACCATTTGGACGAGGAACAGCGGTGCCATGCACAGGCCGGTCTGTGTCGGCGACCAGCCCTGTGCCTGCTGCAGGAATATCGAATAGAGGAAGACGCTGGTGTAGGAGGTGAGGCCGAGCGCGAACGAGGCGACATTGGCGACGGCGAAGCGAACGTCGCGGAACAGGCCAAGCGGCAGCATCGGCCGCGGCGTGCGTGCCTCGAAGACAAGGAATGCCACCAGGCCGGCGAAGCCGACGACAAGGGCGATAACAGCCTCTCGATCGCCCCAACCTTTTTCGCCTGCCGATATCAGGCCGAAGGTCAAGGCGCCCAGCCACAGAATGCTGAGCGCCAGGCCGACAAGGTCGAGATGGGCATGCTCGGGGTGTGAAGTCTCTACGATCGAAGCCGCACCGAGCGCGATCGTGGCCAGGCCGAGCGGCAGGTTGATCAGAAAAATGCTCTGCCATCCGGCGGTTTCGACCAGGAGGCCGCCGACGACCGGGCCGGTGAGCAGCGAGACGGCTGCGAACGACGCCCAGCCTCCGATGACGCCGGCACGCTCGCGACCGTCGGGAAACGCCTGCGTCAGAATCGACAGCGCACCCGGAATGATCAGCGATCCGGCTATCCCCTGCACCACCCGGCCCACCAGCAGCACCGACAGGTTGGGCGCGATTGCACATATGGCAGAGCCAGCCACGAAGATGCCGATGCCTGCCAGCCAGGAGCGCTTGCGCCCGTAGCGGTCGCCGATCAGGCCTGCCGACAGCATGAAGGCCGACAGGCAAAGCGTGTAGGCGTCGATCACCCATTGCAGCCCGGCGAAATCGATGCCGAGCGCAATCTGGATCGTCGGCAGGGCGACGTTGACGATGCTGATGTCGAGCAGTGCGACGAATGTGCCGAGATAGACTGCGGCAACAAGAGGCAAGCGACGGTTCGACATGAAACCCAAACCTGAGCGTGGAAATCACCTACAATGATCAGACGCGACCAATGATCAGACGCGACCCGCTTTTAGGTCCGATCAACGCCGCCATACTGCTCGTCGGTCACCGTCTCCAGCCAGTCGGCATGGACGCCGTCGAGCGCCTCCTGCATGGCGATATGCGCCATCGCCGATTTTGGACCGGCGCCGTGCCAATGCTTTTCGTCAGGCGCAAACGAGATGACGTCGCCGGCCCTGATTGCCTGTATCGGCTCGCCCCAGCTTTGCGCCAGGCCGGCGCCTGACACGACATAGAGCGTCTGGCCCAGCGGATGCGTATGCCAGTGGGTACGCGCGCCGGGCTCAAAACCGACCATGATGGCGCGTAGCCGCGCCGGCGCTTCCTTCTCGATGATCGGCGTCTGCCACACGCGGCCGGTGAAGTACTTTTCCGGCGCAATGACGGTCGGCACGCTGCCGCAAGCAATGATCTTCATCGTCGCAAAGTCCTCAGGCTGATGGCGGATCGGTCGGCGACGATCCGCTCCTTTTTCTCGCAGGAAGCGGCACTTTCATCCGATAACCATCATGGCGCAACCGCTTTTGCTGCCGTTCGGCGACCTGTCACGGCATTGACGGAAAGCCCAGACCCGCGATCGACGCTTCGCCGATCATGGCTCAACATCCGCGACATCAGGCGATCCCCCGATTCTCAAGTCACCCGATTCTCAAATCACTTGCCCTCCCGCCTAACCCGTGGGACGATGCCTTTGGGTAGGCGGCAAACTGAAAAAGCCCCGCCCGCGACGGTCGACAGGCCGGCCGCCGCTCCCAGGGAAACGCCTGAGTGGAGGTCAGTCATGGGAACTCGCGCCGGAGGACGACGCACGGGACCGAAATGCATTGCCATCGTCGGTCCCTTTGCAAGCGGTAAGACGACACTTCTCGAAGCCATATTGGCCCGTACGGGCGCCATCCCCCGCCAGAATCCGGTCTCCTCGGGAAACACAGTTTCCGATCATTCGCCCGAGGCACGCGCCCACGCCATGAGCGTTGAGGCGACGTTTGCCACCACCGACTTCATGGGCGAGCAACTCACCTTCGTCGATTGTCCCGGCTCCATCGAATTCTCCTTCGAGGCAGAGCCGGTTCTGGCCGCCTGCGACATCGCCGTGGTCGTCGCCGAAGCCGACGAGAAGAAGATCCCTGCCCTGCAGCTGATCATGCGCAAGCTCGATGATCTCGGCGTGCCGCGCATCATGTTCCTCAACAAGGTCGACAAGGCGATATCAGGCGTGCGCGACACGCTGAAGATGTTGCAGCCGGCGAGCTCGGTGCCTTTGCTGCTGCGCCAGATCCCGCTGCGCAAGGACGGCGTGGTGATCGGCTCGATCGACCTGGCGCTGGAGCGCGCCTACATCTATCGCGAATATGCCGAAAGCGAAGTCGCCCAGATCCCCAGCGACGACAAGGCGCGCGAGCTCGAAGCGCGCTTTTCCATGCTGGAGACGCTCGCCGACCATGATGATCAACTGATGGAGCAGCTGCTCGACGAAATCGAGCCGCCCAAGGACGCCATCTTCGACGACCTGGCCGCCGACTTGCGCGATGGTGCCGTGACGCCGGTGCTGATCGGCACCGCCGAGAAGGGCAATGGTGTGCTGCGGCTGCTAAAAACGATCCGCCACGACGCGCCTGATGTTGAAGCAACACACAAGCGCCTCGACGCACCAGACGGCAATGCGACCGTGGTCCAGGTGATGAAGACCATCCACACCGCGCATGGCGGCAAGCTGTCGATCTCGCGCATCCTGTCCGGCCAGCTTGCCGACGCCTCCGAGCTCTTCCTTTCGAACGGCGCGACGGCAAAGGTCTCCGGCATCTACAGAATGCTCGGCAAGGACCAGACCAAGCTCACCTCGGCCCCGGCCGGCGACACCGTCGCGCTCGGCAAGATGGACGAGGTCACGACCGGTCAGACCTTGAGCTCGGTCAAGGGCGGCATCAACCCCTTGTTCACGCTGACGCCGCCGCAACCGGTCTTCGCCTTTGCGTTGCGACCGAAGGAACGCAAGGACGAGGTCAAGATGTCGGCGGCCATCCAGCGCCTTGCCGAGGAAGATCCCTCGCTCAGCGTGCGCCACAATCAGGATTCGGCCGAAACCGTGCTGTCGGGCCATGGCGAAATGCATCTGCGTGTCGTGCGCGAGCGGCTGGAGGGCAAGAACCAGATTCCAGTCGAAGGCCATCCGCCGGCCGTGCCTTACCGCGAGACGATCCGCAAAGCGGCGCAGCAGCGTGGCCGTCACAAGAAGCAGTCGGGCGGCCATGGCCAGTTCGGCGACGTGGTGATCGAGATCAAGCCGCTGCCGCGCGGCTCCGGTTTCCAGTTCACCGACACCATCACCGGCGGCGCCGTGCCGAAAACCTATATCCAGTCGGTCGAGGCCGGCGTGCGCGATTATCTGAAATCGGGCCCGCTCGGCTTTCCAGTGGTCGACGTCGCCGTCAACCTGTCCGACGGCTCCTATCATTCCGTCGATTCGTCGGACATGGCCTTCCAGATGGCGGCAAAGCTGGCGATGAAGGAAGGCATGGCCGCCTGCTCGCCGGTGCTGCTTGAACCGATCATGAAGGTGGAAATCGTCACGCCGTCCGACGCGACATCGAAAATCATCGCCCTGATCCCGCAGCGGCGCGGCCAAATCCTCGGCTATGATGCGCGGCCCGGCTGGCCGGGATGGGATGTCGTCGAGGCGACCATGCCGCAGGCCGAGATCGGCGATCTGATCATCGAGCTGCGTTCGGCCACAGCGGGCGTGGCCAGCTATCGTGCCAGCTTCGACCATATGGCTGAACTCACCGGCCGCCTGGCCGATGAGGCGTTGAACGCCAATGGCAAGGCCGCCTGACACTGGAACTTGGCGACGGTCAGGCTGCAGAACACAAGGAAACGGCGTCCGGACATGATCCGGACGCCGTTCTCTTGCGGACCGTCTTCGTGGGAGGCGAAATGGCAGGTCCGCCGCACATGCCGCCAACGCTTGACAGCCTCAGCGGAAGAATAGTTCGGACGCGGTAGCCGCCTGAGCCCGGATCGTCCGAGTGATGCCCCCATCTCCCGCACGAACCACACCGCGTCCTATGATCTGCTTAGTCGATGCTGCGCGCCTGCGACATGTTACCTGAGGTTACATGTCACTGTTACATGACAATTTCGGTCGGCTTTGCGTCAGCGTCGGCAGGGTTCGGGATACAAAAAAGCCGGATCAACGAAGATCCGGCTGAGTTTGATTGGAAGTGCCTGTTAAGGCTAACCTCCAGAGGGGAACACTCGAGGGCGCTAATGGGAGGAGAACGCGCCCAGGAGATGATCCATATATGTGCTCATCATGCCCAAGAAACAAGCATCTATTTTGCAACACTCGCATGCAAAATGACACAGGCTGTGGTCTAAGCCGTTGCTTGGCCTCGTAGGACCAGAAGAATCGCGAAATGCGGTGCGCAGCCAGTCAAGAATCACTGCGAAATAGCGAACCAGCGCCGATTTTCGGTCCAGAATGCAGAAAACAACGAATGATGGCGAATCAGGCAGCGCGCGTTTATTTTTGCGGCAGCCGTTATTTTTGGGGCAGACATGCATCGGCCCGAAAATCGCGACCAAGGAAGCCCCGATGAGGACCCGTCAGGCGATCGCCGGCAGCGCGCTGTTCTTCATCGCAGCGCCCGGTGTGGTCGCGGGATTGCTGCCCTGGCTGTTGACCGATCGCTATCGCATGCCATGGTCGACCCTGCCCGGCCTGGTCCCGGTCGGCTGGGTCCTGATTGTCGTTGCAACGGCCTTGCTGCTTCATGCCTTTGCCCGTTTTGCTCTCGAAGGCCGAGGCACGCCCGCTCCGGTCGCCCCAACCGATCGACTGGTTGTCGGCGGCATCTACCGCCATGTCCGCAACCCGATGTATGTGGCTGTGCTGGCGATCATCCTTGGCCAGGCGCTGCTGTTTTCGAGCGCGGCTCTCGTCGCCTATGCCGCTATCGCCGCCGTCGCCATGGTCTCGTTCGTGAAGTTCCATGAGGAACCGACGCTTGCCCGCCGCTATGGCGCCGAGTACGAGGCCTACCGCCATGCCGTTCCAGGCTGGCTCCCCCGCCTGACGCCATGGCGCGGCCAGTAGGAGTGGATCGTCCGCAATGCATGGTGGTAAGGGATGTGCAGAGGTTTAGAATGACCAACTACGCGCCTTGGCGATGATGAAATCGCGGAAGACGTGCAGCTTCGCCTGGTTCTTCATCGCATCGGGATAGGCGAAATAGGTGTCGAAGGACGGCACTTCGGTCTCCGGCAGCAACTGCACCAGGCCTGAATCCTTGCTGACCACATAGTCGGGCAGCATGGCGATGCCGGCGCCACCCTGGACCGCGCGCTTGATCGACAATATGTCGTTGATCTGCAGCGTCGGCACCCTTTGCCCGCCTTCGAAATCGCCGACCGTTTCCAGCCAGTTCAATTCCGACAGATGCGCCGGCACCGGCACGCCGAAGGTGACGATGCGATGGCTCTTCAGCTCGGCGATCGACGCCGGCTTGCCGTATTTGTTGACGTAGGAAGGGGCGGCGTAGAGATGGAAATGCACCGTGAACAGGCGGCGCTGGATGAGATCGGGCTGCTGCGGCTGGCGCAGCCGGATCGCGCAGTCCGCCCGGCGCATGGTGAGATCGAGTTCCTCGTTCGCCAGGATCAGCTGCAGGCTGATCTCGGGATAGAGCTCGATGAATTCCTGCACGCGCTCGGTCAGCCAGCCGGCACCGAGCCCCACTGTGGTCGTCACCCTGAGCACGCCGGAAGGCCGATCCTTGGCCTCGGTCAGCCGCGACTTGATCGTCTCCAGCTTCATCAGCACGTCATGCGCCGTGCGGAACAGCATCTCACCCTGCTCGGTCAGCACCAGGCCGCGGGCATGGCGATTGAACAGCGGCACGCCGACATCATGTTCGAGCGCGCTGACCTGCCGCGAGATCGCCGATTGCGACAGATGCAGTGTCTCGGCGGCGTGGGTGAACGACCCAGCTTCCGCCGCAGCGTGAAACACGCGTAGCTTGTCCCAGTCCAACGCCATGATGCCCCCATTCTGTTTTCTGGCGTCTGAATGAAAAATCAGGCTTTTGCACGGCTTTTCTCGGCCGCTTGTTTACTCCGCCGCTTCGCGGTGAACTTCGATCCCGGCGAGGTACTTTTCCGCCTCGAGCGCGGCCATGCAGCCGAGCCCCGCCGCCGTCACCGCCTGGCGGTAGATGTCGTCGGTCACGTCGCCGGCGGCGAACACGCCCGGCACGTCGGTGCAGGTCGAATCCGGCGCCGTCCACAGATAGCCGTTCGGCTTCTGCTTCAGCTTGCCGGCGAACAGCTCGACCGCCGGCGCATGGCCGATCGCCACGAACACGCCGTCGACCATCAGATGCATCTCCTGGCCAGTCACCAGATTGCGCAGCTTCAGTCCTTCCACCGACGGCGGCAGCGGCATCTTGCCGGCCTGACCGGTGATCTCGTCGACGACGGTGTCCCAGATAACGCGGACATTGTCCTTCTTGAACAGCCGCTCGCTGAGGATGCGCTCGGCGCGGAAGTCGCTGCGTCGGTGGATGACCGTCACGCTCTTGGCCAGGTTGGAAAGGTAAAGCGCCTCCTCCACCGCCGAATTGCCGCCGCCGATCACCGCGACATCCTTGCCGCGATAGAAGAAGCCGTCGCAGGTGGCGCAGGCCGACACGCCGAAGCCCATAAAAGTCTGTTCGCTCGGGATGCCCAGCCATTTCGCCTGCGCACCGGTGGCGATAATCAGCGCGTCGGCGGTATAGGTAGCGCCGGAATCGCCTTTGGCACGGAACGGCCGCACATTGAGGTCGACCTCGGTGATGATGTCGTTGATGACGTCGGTGCCGACATGCTCGGCCTGTTTCAGCATTTGCTCCATCAGCCACGGACCCTGGATCGGATCGGCGAAGCCCGGATAGTTTTCGACATCGGTGGTGATCATCAACTGGCCGCCCTGCTGCAGGCCGGCGACCAGCATCGGCTTCAGCATGGCGCGGGCGGCGTAAATCGCCGCCGTATAGCCGGCGGGACCGGAGCCGATGATGAGAACGGGTGCGTGCTTGGACGTCATATCAGGGCTTTCACAACAACCGGACGCGAATGAAGCGTCCGGCACAGGGATCGATTTCGGCCCTAATCTAGGTGTTGCGGGCGACGCCAGCAAGACGACCTCGCCTTCGTCCCCGGAAAGCTTCCCCGCAAACAGACGATCCATGAACATCTTGCGCGGGCGACTGTGCCAAAATCAGCGACTGAAGGGATGGAATGGACACCAAAGTCGTTTACAAAATCACGAAAGATTCTTGCGTGAAGCGCCGAAGGTATCCATGCCGCTCAAAGCCGATCTCGATGCCATTGACTGGAAGATCCTGCGCGAGCTTCAGCACGACGGGCGCATGACCAATGTCGAATTGTCCGGCCGCGTCGGCATTTCGGCGCCGCCATGCCTGCGTCGCGTCAGGCGGCTGGAAGAGACCGGCATCATCCGCGGCTATCGCGCCTTGCTCAATGCGCCGGCGCTCGGCCTGGACGTCGTCGCCTTTTGCCTCATCGGCCTGCATCACCAGGCCGACGCGGAGCTGAAAACCTTCGCCGAACGCACCCGCGGCTGGCCGATCGTTCGCGACGCCTGGATGGTGTCGGGCGAATCCGACTTCTTGCTGCATTGCGTGGCGAGCGACCTCGGCGCCTTTCAGACCTTCGTCATCGAGGAACTGGCCTCGGCGCCGAATGTCGACACGGTGCGGACGGCACTGACCATCCGTCGCGTCAAGGACGAGGGCCTGGTGGCTTTCAGCGAAGTGAGACCTTAATCCGGCCGAGCTCGGCGATGGCGTCGCAGAGTTTGCTGTGATCGTTATCGGTCGTCAGGTTACGCATCCTGGACGCACCTTCGCCGGAAGTCCGATTGGATCTGCCGTTCACCAGCCAACCCTCGCAGAGCCCGGCTCGCCGTCCGGCTTCCATGTCATCGGCCTTATCGCCGACGATGATCGATCGGCTGATATCCACGCACAGCAGATCGCGGGCGCGCAGAAGCATGCCCGGATTGGGCTTGCGCATCGGATGATCAGCTGCTGCCAGCTCGCCCGTCCCGCTCGAATGGTAGGCGCAGGCGAGCATCAGATCGATCCGGCAATTCTGCGCTTCGAGAAGCGCCAGCAGCCGGGCATTGACCGCGGCGAACTCCGGCCAGCCGAAATAGCCGCGGGCTATGCCTGATTGATTGGAGACCACGATTGCCGGAACGCCGGCGATGTTGGCCGTTCGGATCACCGGCAGCATCTGCGGCCGCAGCACGATGTCAGCCGGATCGCTGGGGTAGCCGCTATCGACATTGATGGTGCCGTCGCGGTCGAGGAACAGCGCCGGCGTGCCAGCTGGAAAAGCGGAGCTGCCGACCCGCTCGACCCACAGGCCCGGCGCTTCGAGCGGGTAATGATCAGACCTCACGACCGGGCCGATGTCAGCCATCACAGAGGCGCGCTTCGACCATTTCGCACAGATGATGATAGAGACACAGATGCCCCTGCTGGATGATCGGCGTCGAGGTCGAGGGCACGTTGAGCAGTATATCGGAGAGCGGCTTGAGCTTGCCGCCGCTGTCGCCGGTCAGGCTGATCACCGTCATGTCCATCATGCGCGCCTGTTCGGCGGCGGCGAGGATACTGGGCGAGTTGCCGCTGGTCGAGATGGCGAGCAGCACGGCGCCCGCGGCACCATGCGCCTCGACCTGGCGTGAAAACACCGTATCGAAGCCGTAATCATTGCCCCAGGCGGTCAGCACCGCCGCATTGGCCGGCAGCGCGATGACGTTGTAGGCCTTGCGCTCCTTCAGGAAGCGGCCGACCAGTTCGCCGGCGATATGGATGGCGTCGCTGGCCGAGCCGCCATTGCCGCAGATCAGCAGCGCCTTGCCCTGCGAAAGCGCGGCCACGACGGTGGCAACCGCCCGCTCCATCTCGCTGGTGAGGTCGCGCTCGACCATTGCGGTGATCGCGGCCGCCGAGCGGACCAGATAGTCGTTCAGTTCGGACATGAAAACCTCAGTTTGTGCTGCCGGCGCGCAACTTGCCGATGGTGCCGGTGGTGCTCTTGCCGGCGACGAGATCGACCAGCACGACGCGGCCGCCCGCCTTTTGCACGATTTCGGCGCCGACCACCTGATCGATCGTATAGTCGGCGCCCTTGACCAGTATGTCGGGCTTCAGCGCCTCGATCAGCGCGAGCGGCGTGTCTTCCTCGAAGACGACGACGGCATCGACCGAGGCAAGCGCCGCCAGCACGCAGGCCCGGTCATGCTCGTCGTTGACCGGGCGCCCCGGCCCTTTCAGCCGGCGCACCGAGGCATCGCTGTTGAGGCCGAGAACCAGCCGGTCGCACTGGCTGCGCGCCGCGTGCAAAAGGCTGACATGGCCGGCATGAAGGATATCGAAGCAGCCATTGGTGAAGCCGACGCTCAGGCCTTCGTCCTTCCACGTCGCCACCAGCCGTGCGGCGGCAGTGGCATCGAGAATTGCATCCTTGTGGGCAACCGATCCATGCGAGCGAAACAGCGCGCCGGTGAGTTCCTCGACCGTCAGCCGTGCGGTGCCGCGTTTTCCCACCACCACGCCAGCCGCCGCGTTGGCGATGGCCGCGGCAATGACGCGGTCGGCACCCGCAGCCAGAGCCAACGCAAACGTAGCGATGACCGTGTCGCCGGCGCCGGAAACGTCGAACACTTCTCGCGCCTGCGTGGCGATGTGGCGGGCATCGTCGGCGTCGACGACGCTCATGCCCTTTTCGCTGCGCGTCGCGACGACGAACTCGAAGCCATGTGCCGAGATCAGCGCACGCGCCGCGGCGACGATCTCGTCATCGGCAAACACCGCGCGTCCGACCGCCTCGCCAAGTTCCTTGCGATTGGGGGTGATCGCCGTCGCCCCGCAATAGCAAGCATAGTCGCGGCCCTTGGGATCGACCAGCACCGGCTTTCCCGCCTCGCGGCAGATCGAGATCAGCTCGCCGGCGACGCCGTCGAGCAACATGCCCTTGCCGTAGTCGGACAGGATGACGATGTCGGCTTGCGCGAGCCCGGCCCGGAACAGCCGGATCAGCGTTGCCCGCTCGGCGTCGCCCAGCGGCTTGATTTCCTCTTCGTCGAAGCGCAGCACCTGCTGGTTGAGCGCGCTGAAGCGGCTTTTCGACGAGGTCATCCGGTTGGCGTCCTGCGCGAGACCGCCAGTGTCGACGCCAAGCTCGGTGAGCATGCGCATGAGATTGTCGCCGGCCGGATCGGCGCCGATCACCGAAACCGGTATTGCGACGCCGCCGAGCGAGACGATGTTGGCGACGACATTGCCGGCGCCACCCATTGCCGAGGTTTCGCCACGCCCGCGCAGCACCGGAATGGGCGCTTCAGGCGAAATCCGCTCGATGACGCCGTTGACGAAACGGTCGAGGATGAAGTCGCCGACCACCAGCACGGTGACGTTGCCGAACCGCGAGATGGCGCGGTGAAGCGGTTCGGGAGAAGGCAGGTATTGCTCGCTCATGTCATCTTTCGACGTGCAATGAGAGCCGGTCCCGATGCTCATGAAAACGCTGGACTGGCAGGGCTGGTCGTTCATGGCGAAGCCGATATACCGCAATTCGGCTCAGCGCAACGGCAGGCGCCGAACCGACCACAGCCAACGCCGGTTTGGCGGATCAACTTTTCTGCAAAGCCACATGAACACCCAATCCGACCAGCACCGCGCCGCCCGCACGCCGCATCAGGCGTTGCGCGTGGCTCGAGCGCCGCAGCCTGGTGATCAGCGCACCAGCCAGCACCACGCACATGACATCCGCCGAGGAGAACATCAGATTGACGATCGTTCCGAGGACGAGGAATTGCAGCCAGACGGGAAACGTCGCCGATGCGTCGATGAATTGCGGCAGGAACGCCATGAAGAAGATTGCAGTTTTTGGATTGAGCACCTCGACGGTGATGCTCTCGAAAAAGGCGCGGCGGGCGGATTTCGGCTCGATGCTTGAGATAACAGCATCGTCTTGCGCCCTGGCGCGGAACAGCGACACACCCAGCCAGATCAGATAGAGCGCGCCGGCCAGCTTGACCGCCATGTAGAGCGTCGGCACGGCATGGAAAAGCACGGACAGTCCTGCAGCGGCAGCGACGACGTGCACATAGCCGCCAAGATGGATACCCAACGCCGCCGTCAGGCCGGACCAGCGGCCGCGCGCCATGGTTTGCGCAGCAGCGTAAAGCATCGCCGGACCGGGGATGTAGGCAAAGATCGCCGTGGTGGCGAAAAAGGCGATAAGCAGTTCGGTCGACGGCATTACCCTTGCTCCTGTCGTGCTTCGCCGGTGGATTGCCGACTGAAGCGAAAGCTGTGCGGCGGCACTGAGGTCTGCAGCCAACCGCCGGATTGCGACCTGCTTTATCGACAGCCCCGCAAGCCTCCCCTATAAGGGCCGGAATCGGCACAAGATACCAGAGGCTTTCATGATCATCGTCACGGGCGGCGCCGGCATGATCGGCTCAAACATAGTCGCCGCGCTCAATGCCGAAGGGATCAGCGACATTCTCGTCGTCGACGACCTGACCGACGGCCACAAGATCGCCAATCTCGCCGACCTGCAGATCGCCGATTATCTCGACAAGGACGATTTCCTGCCGCGGATGGAGGCCGGCGACCTCGGCCGCATCGAGGCCGTTTTCCACCAGGGCGCCTGTTCGACCACCACCGAGTGGAACGGCAAGTTCATGATGGAAGTGAACTACGCCTATTCGAAGCGGCTGCTGCATGCCTGCCTGGCGCTGCGGCTGCCTTTCCTCTATGCCTCCTCGGCTTCCGTCTATGGCGGCGGCGCCGAGTTTCGCGAGGAGCCGGACTGCGAGCGCCCGCTCAATGTCTATGCCTATTCAAAGAAGCTGTTCGACGACTATGTCCGCCGCACCGTCTTCGAAACCGACCATTCGCCGGTGGCAGGCCTGCGTTACTTCAACGTCTATGGGCCACGCGAGGCGCACAAGGGCGCCATGGCCTCGGTCGCCTACCATCTGTTCAACCAGGTCGAGCAAGGCCACAACCCAAAGCTGTTCGGCGCCTATGACGGTTTCGGACCTGGCGAGCAGAGCCGCGACTTCATCCATGTCGGCGACGTTGCCGATATCAATCTATGGTTGTGGAAACGCGGATCGAGCGGCATCTTCAACTGCGGCACCGGCCGTGCCCAGCCGTTCCGCGCCATTGCCGAGACTGTGATCGGCGCGCTCGGCAAAGGCGAGATCGAGTTCATCGACTTCCCCGATCACCTCAAGGGCAGCTACCAGAGTTTTACGCAAGCTGACATGTCCCGGTTGCGCGCCGCCGGTTACAATGGTCAGTTTCGCACAGTGGAAACCGGCGTCAGAGACTATGTCGAATGGCTGAAAGCCCAACGATCCTAGTGATCGGCCCACGCTGGGTGGGCGACATGGTGATGGCGCAGTGCCTGTTCTCGGCGCTGGGAGAGCTTCACCCGAACGCCGCAATCGACGTGCTGGCGCCGGCATGGGCGGCGCCGCTGGTCAAGCGGATGCCCGAAATACGCCGGCAGGTCGATCTGCCGCTGAAATCCGGAGCGCTGGAATTCCGCATGCGAAGGCGCTTCGGCCGCCTGCTGCGCGGCCACTACGACATCGCCTATGTCATGCCTGGAAGCTGGAAGTCGGCGCTGGTCCCGTTCTTTGCCCGCATTCCGCGCCGTGTCGGCTACCTCAAGGAAATGCGCTACGGGCTGCTGACCGATATCGTAGTGTTGCCCGACGATGTGAAACGGCGCACGGCGCAGGCCTATTTCGGCCTCGCGCAAGGCGGCACGTTCCGTGCCCCCAAGCTCGCCGTCGACACGAAAAACCAGGCGGCATTGCTGGGCCGCTTCGGGCTGGAGGCGAAAAAATTCGTCGCGCTGATGCCCGGCGCCGAATTCGGCCCCGCCAAACGCTGGCCGAGCGACCGCTATGCCGGCCTTGCCCGCGACATGATGGAAAAAGGTTTTGCGGTCGCGCTGTTCGGATCGAAGAACGACGCCGACGTAACGGCGGAAATCGCCACGCTTGCCCCGGGCGCTGGCGATCTCGCCGGCCAGACGCGGCTGGAGGACGCCATCGACCTGATCGCCGCGGCCAGGCTTGCGGTGTCGAACGACAGTGGGCTGATGCATGTTGCCGCCGCGGTCGGCACGCCGATCGTAGCCGTCTACGGCTCGACCTCGCCGCACAATACGCCGCCGCTCGCCGAGCAGCGCGAACTGGTCTGGCTCGGCCTGTCCTGTTCGCCCTGCCACCGGAAAATCTGCCCGCTCGGCCACCTCAACTGCCTGAACACGCTTGAGGTGGCACAGGTCGCGGCAGCAGTGGAACGGCTGCTGGAAATGCCGGCCGCCGCATGAGGGTGCTGATCGTCAAGACATCCTCGATGGGTGACGTCATCCACAGCTTTCCTGCCGTCGAGGATGCGCGCCGCAACCGGCCGGACGTGTCGTTCGACTGGTGTGTGGAAGAGGCTTTTGCCGGCATCGTGGCGCTGCATCCGGCGATCGCAACCATCCACACCGTGGCGATCCGGCGCTGGCGCACCAGCCCGCTCGTCCCCAGCACATGGCGCGAGGCAGCGGGGTTGCGCCGCGCCTTGCGGGAGTGCCGCTACGATCTCGTCATCGATGCGCAAGGATTGCTGAAGTCGGCCGTGGTGGCGAAACAGGCCGCGGCGCCGATCGCCGGCTTCGACCGGTCGAGCGCTCGCGAGCCTTCGGCGACCTTGTTCTACGCCCGCCGCTATGCTGTGCCGCGCGACCTGCACGCCATCGAACGCACAAGGCGGCTGTTCGGGCTGGCGCTCGGCTATGAACCGGACTTTTCCGGGCTCGACTCCGGCATCGTGCCGCCGGCCGTCGGGTCGACCTTTGTCGGCGGAAAAACCGCCTTCCTGCTGCACGGCACCAGCCGCGAGGACAAGAAATGGCCGGTCGGCGACTGGATCGAGACGGCCCGGCGTCTCGTGGAAAGAGGAATGACGCCGGTCACCACCTGGTCGAACGACAGGGAAAAGGCGGTTGCCGAGGCGATTGCCCAGGCTGTTCCACAGACAGTGCTGGTGCCGAAATCACCGCTTGCTGAGATCGCCGCGATCATCGGCCGGTCGGTGCTGGTCATCGGCGCCGATACCGGCCTTACCCACCTCGCCAGTGCCTTCGGCCTGCCGACCGTCGCGGTGTTTGTGGCGACAGAACCCGGCCTGACCGGGCCGCGCGGGCCGTTCTCGTCAACGCTGCTGGCCACGCCCGGCGCTCGTGTCGCGCCTGGGGAGGTGTTGGCTGAGGCAGAGAAGTTGCTGGAGCGCCAAACGCTTAGTCGGGCCGGCGCCGGCAAGAATTGATTTGTGCAAATCAATTCAATCGGGAAAGGTCGGCGCCGCCATCTTCCCTTCTCCCCTTGTGGGAGAAGGTGGATTGGCGCGCAGCGCCAAGACGGTTGAGGGGTGCTGGCCGGAGTGCTGTTGGTGCCAAGCTGGAACACCCCTCATCCGACCTCGCTTCGCGAGGCCACCTTCTCCCACAAGGGGAGAAGGCAGAGCAGCACCAATCCCTCAGATGAACTGCACCTGGACGATCTCGTAGCCCCGCGCGCCGCCTGGCGCGTTGACCTCGATGGCATCGCCGACTTCCTTGCCGATCAGCGCCCGCGCGATCGGTGAGGAGATCGAGATGCGGCCTGACTTCACGTCCGCCTCCTGGTCGCCGACGATCTGGTAGGTCTTCTTCTCTTCCGTGTCCTCGTCGACCAGCACCACGGTCGCGCCGAACTTGACCTTTTCGCCGCTGAGCTTGGTGATGTCGATCACCTCGGCGCGGGCGATAAAATCCTCGAGCTCGTTGACGCGGCCCTCATTGAGACTCTGCGCCTCTTTCGCCGCGTGGTATTCCGCGTTTTCGGAGAGATCGCCGTGCGAGCGCGCTTCGGAGATTGCTTCGATGATGCGCGGCCGCTCTTCCTGCTGGCGCCAGCGCAGTTCTTCCTTCAATGACGCGAACCCCTCGCCTGTCATCGGGACCTTGTTCATAATGCCTGACCTTTCCTGCCGCCGCCCCCGCATTCCGGGAGCGACCTTGTCGATGGGTACAAAAAGAAAACGGTCCGGCAGCCTCGGGCTAACGGAACCGTGTCACCGCAATTTCCTCCAATATAGCAATCTTCGCGGGTTTTTCACGCCAAAAAATCGGTTTTGAAAAATTCGCCCGCCATTTGCGGAAATGCCGTCATGGCAGCCCGGCTGGCCGAGCGAGCGGCAATAAAAACCGGCTGCGATTGCTCACAGCCGGTGGTGAGGCGTGTTCGGGCTTCTATTCAGCTCTTCATGAAACGGTCTATCTGCTCGGACAGCATGCCGTATTCACGAGATCCCTTGCCGATGCGTTTCTCGATCTCGCGGAGCTGTTCCCGGGCGCCGGCGAGATCGCCGATCTGCAGATGCGCCTCGCCGAGATATTCGCGTACCAGCGTGTAATCAGGATCGATGCGCAGCGCTTCCTCATAATAGCCGAGACCGACGGTGACGCGTCCGGAATGGCGGTGCGAGTAGCCGAGGTAGTTGAGGATGCGAGGGTCTTTCTTGTCCGCAGCCAGGCTGAGCACGGCAATCGCCTCGTCATAACGTCCTGCCATCGCCAGCGCGCGGCCGGCTTCATAGATGTTGTCGTCGTCCAGCATGCCGTGCTTGGGCGCGACGCACTTCTTCAGCTTCTTGTCCCAGACCTTGCCTTTCTTGCACTGTGTCGTCTGGCTGCCACCGCCACCGCCTCCACCTGCGCCGCCTCCGCCACCCTCGCCCGCCGAAAACACCGGAACCGCAAACAGCGGCAGGGCGGCAACCGCCAGAACCTGGATCAGCAATCGTCTGCGCATCGAACCCTCCCTGAAGCATGACAATGCAAGACTAACGCCGGGCAAAAGCGGTTTCATCCCGGAAAAAAGCCGCGGCCAGTGAAAGCCTTTTCAACGGCCCGCGCCAGTAGGAAAATGGAAGCGCCGAACAAAACGTGACGAGCGCCGCAAATCCGCTATCATCCAGCAAACGCCAACGGAGTATGCGGAGACGGCCAGTGCAGCGGCGCCTTGAAAAAGAATGGGAGCTTTCGATCGGTCCCGACACGGTGCGCCTGTTCATCCTCAAGGCGAAGGCGTTGAGCGCCGCCGTCAACGAAGACTATGCCGATGGCGCCGAGCACGAGGTAGAACTCGATAGCGAGGCGCATGACAACCATCATCATGACGGTCTCGTCGAGGAACGTTCCGAGGACCTCACCGAAGAAGAGCTGCGCGAACTGATCAACGACCTCAATGTCGATGAGGCGGCCGAACTCGTCGCCCTCGCCTGGGTTGGACGCGGCGACTATGACGCCTCGGAATGGGCGGACGCGCTGACGGCCGCGCGCGAGCGCGCCAACAAGCGCACGGCGAAATATCTGCTCGGCATGCCGTTGTTGGCCGACTGGCTGGAGGAAGGGCTGGAAGCGATCGGTGCGTAACACCGCGGTCACCGTTTGTGATCGGCCAATGCCCTCGTTCAGGCAACTTCCGCATTCGCCCGCCGTTAAGGGCGAATGGCGGTGGTGACCTCTCCTACATCGATCAGAATGGCCGGATTGATCAGATTGGCGCTGCCTTTGGCAGCGGCGATGCTGTCCGCAGGAGCGGCCCTGGCCCAAGCTCCGGAACTGCCCGATAAGGTGCCCGTCCCGGAGCTCAATCAGTCGCAATCAGCGCAAGAAGCCGCGCCTGCCGACGTGCCGATCCCCGAGCCGCGCCCTGGGGATGCGCCAAAGCCTGATCAACCCGCGACCGACAAAATGG
Organism: Mesorhizobium sp. WSM4814; assembly: GCF_055811595.1. NCBI lineage: Bacteria > Pseudomonadati > Pseudomonadota > Alphaproteobacteria > Hyphomicrobiales > Phyllobacteriaceae > Mesorhizobium > Mesorhizobium sp. WSM4814. The sequence goes on along the minus strand of NZ_JBVVQT010000001.1, from coordinate 419,095 downwards.
ACCAGCAGAAGTCGGACCAGCATCAGCAAGCCCGGCCGCAGCCGCCGGCAGTCGCTCCGACGCCGACCGAAAAGCCCGCCGCGGCAGAACCACCGGCCGCCGCGCCAAAACCACCGGAGATGCCGGCGCAGGCGCCGGAGAAAAAAATCCCTCCCGACCCGCGCTCGGCCGCTGTGCCGCAGGAGAAAATGCCGGACGAGGAACTGGCCTGCCGCCGGCGGCTGAAGTCGATGGGCGTCGACTTCGAGGAACGCAAAGCCGAGCACGATGCGGCGGTCGGCTGCTCTGTCCCCTATCCGATCGCACTGAAGACGCTGGGCAAGTCATTGGATATCAACCCCGAATCCGAGTTGAACTGCCAGATGGCCGAGGCCGCCGCGCGCTTCGCCGCCGATATCGTCCAGCCGGCGGCCAAGGCCGAGCTCGGCGCCGAACTCAAGTCGGTCGGCCAGGCATCCGCCTTCGTCTGCCGCCACCGCAATGGCGGCGGGAAATTGTCGGAGCACGCCTTCGGCAACGCGCTCGACATCGCCAGCTTCACGCTTTCGGACGGCAGGAGGATCGACATCCGCCCGGCGCCGCCGGAAAAGGACGCGAAATTCCTGAACGCAATACGCAAGGCAGCCTGCGGACCGTTCAAGACCGTGCTTGGCCCGGGCAGCGATGCCGATCATTCGCTGCATCTCCATCTCGATCTTGCACCGCGCCGCAACGGCGGCACCTTCTGCCAGTGATATGGTTGCGGACCGACGCGCCGCAATTTGGCCGCAGCCGTAAACGCAGCCGCTGATTTTTCCTTTACTGTTGGCGGGTAAGCTCCGTTTCATATGATCATGACCCCGAAAAGTGGGATCCGGTTTTCGGAGAAAGATCATGATCAAACGATGACATGGAGCCTGATCGGCTCGGGGACCGGGAACCTGCCAATGGCCGGGATATTTCGCGCCGCGTCTGTCGCCGTCCGGCAAGTGAGACGCGCGCGCATGATTGCCGGCGGGCTTGCCATCGCAGCGATCTCGGCCTGCACCACCGGCAGCGTGCTTTCGCTGGAACCGGCCGTCGATGTCGGCAGCCAGACATCAGCTGTCCCGGAATACCCTGGCCAGAAATACGCTGGAATGCAGCGCCTCGTCCCGTCCAACCCTTACATGACCGCCGCCTATCCGCGCATGGACGAGCCGATGGCGCCGACCGAACAGATGCCCGCCAGCGAGGTCGAGTGCCGCAGGGATTTGAAGCGCCTGGGCGTCGTCTACACCGACCTTGCGCCGATCCGCGAAGGCCAGTGCGGCATCGACTATCCGGTCAAGATTTCGGCCATCGGCCGCATCGGGATGAAGCCGGCTGCGACGCTGACCTGCGACATGGCCGCCACCTTCGCCGGCTGGGCCAGGAATGAACTGGTCCCGTCCGCCCGCTGGCGCTATTTCTCCGGCGTCAGGACCATTCGCCAGGGCTCGAGCTATTCCTGCCGCAGGATCGCCGGCGAAGGCACGCTGTCGGAGCACGGCAAGGGCAACGCGCTCGACGTCATGAGCATCGAGCTTAGCAATGGCAAGGAGATCGACGTGCGCAAGCCCGGCCTGTTCGCCTTCCGCACCCGCGGCTTCCTCAACACTGTGCGCGCCGACGGCTGCCAGTATTTCACCACCGTGCTCGGTCCCGGCTACAATTACGACCACCGCAACCATTTCCATTTCGACATCAAGAACCGCAAGAACGGCTACCGCGCCTGCCGCTGAGCCCGAGCGCGTGCCCACTGCCCAAGGTGTGCGCCGCCGCGTAGAATGACGTCACATAAGGTGATGTCATATCACCACGGTGGTGTCGCATGAGCCGACGAAGCTTTCGACGACGCGCAACGATCTGGCTGGTGGCGTTCTGTGCCGGCTATCTCGTGCTCGCCTATTTCGCCGCGCCGGAATTCTGGACCCTGCGCGACCGCAACTTCCGCACGCAGCGCTTCGAAATGGTGACGCACACGCCGCAAGGCATTGCGGGCGATCCGATCAATGTCGGCCTCGTCGGCACCAGGAAAGAGCTGGTCCACGCCTTCGCCGTCGCCGGATGGGACACCGCCGACGCCCTCACGCTGGAGACGGCGATCGAGATCGGCGAAAGCGTGCTGTTCGATCGGCCCTATCCAGACGCGCCGGTCAGCCGGCTGCTGTTCGAAGGCCGTGCACAGGATCTGGCCTTCGAGAAGCCGGTCGGCGACAGTGCCGACCGGCGTCATCACGTCCGCTTCTGGCAGACCGATGCGACCGGAGACGATGGCCGGCCGCTCTGGCTGGGTGCGGCAAGTTTTGATCGCGGCGTCGGCCTCAGCCACGACACCGGCCAGATCACCCACCATATCGGTCCCGACCTCGACGCCGAGCGCGATTTCCTGGTCCGCGACCTGTCTGCCGCAGGCATGCTGATCTCGACCAGCGAGATCTCAGGCATCGGTGCGACAAGGACCGGTCGCAATGGCGGCGGCGATCCCTATTTCACCGACGGCAAGGCGGTAGTGGGCGTGCTGCGGCAGCTGCCCTAGGCGCAAGACCAACGGCCGGCCGCCGGCTCATCGACGCCCTGATCGAGCATTTTTCGTAGCCGCCATGGGATGCCGCATGAGATGGTTGCGCCCGCCGGTATGAAAAATGACGGCCGTCTATTTTCGAAAGCCGCGCCGCAATGCTATTGACCTCGCATGCTCTATGCTGAAATCGCCATCGTGGTCGTCCTCATCTGCGTGAACGGCCTTTTGGCAATGTCCGAGCTTGCCATCGTCTCGTCACGGCCGGCCCGCCTCAAGGCAATGATCGACCGCGGCGTCAAGGGCGCCGGACGCGCCTTGGCGCTCGGCGCCAATCCAGGCAAATTCCTGTCGTCGGTGCAGATCGGCATCACCCTGGTCGGTGTCTTGTCCGGCGCCTTTTCCGGCGCCACGCTTGGCGAGCGGCTGTCCGTATTCCTGGCATCGACCGGCATCCGCGAAAACCTTGCCGACCCGATCGGCGTCGGCATCGTCGTCGCCCTCATCACCTATTTCTCGCTGATCATCGGCGAACTGGTGCCCAAGCAGATCGCGCTGCGCGATCCCGAACGCGTCGCCGCCAGGGTTGCTCCGGCGATGACCATCCTCGCCACCGTCTCGGCGCCGCTGGTTTTTCTGCTCGACATTTCCGGCCGCGCCATGCTGTGGCTGCTTGGCCAGCGCGGTGAAAGCGAGGAGAAGGTCACCGACGAGGAGATCAAGATGCTGGTCGCCGAGGCCGAGCATCACGGCACCATCGAATCCGACGAGCGGCGCATGATCGCCGGCGTCATGCGGCTCGGCGACCGCGCCGTCCGCGCGGTGATGACGCCGCGCACCGAGGTCGACTGGATCAACCTGCAGTCCGATGACGCGGCAATCCGGAAGCTCCTGATGGAGACCCAGCATTCGCGCCTGCCGGCCGGCGATGGCAGCGTCGACGCCATGATCGGCGTCGTCCAGACCCGCGACGTGCTGGCCGCGATGCTCGGCGGTCGCGCGCTCGACCCGCGCCGGCATGTGCGCACCGCTCCCATCGTCCATGACCAGGCCGACGCGCTGGATGTCCTTTCGACACTCAAGGAATCCAACGTGCCGATGGCGCTGGTCCATGACGAATACGGCCATTTCGAAGGCATCGTCACCCCGGCCGACATACTGGAAGCCATCACCGGCGTCTTCCGGGCGGACCTCGACGCCGGCGACGAAGAAAACGCCGTCAAACGTGACGACGGCTCATGGTTGCTCGCCGGCTACATGCAGGCCGACGAGATGGCCGACGTTCTCGGCATCGACCTGCCCGAGAACCGCGACTACGAGACTGTCGCCGGTTACGTGCTGGCGCATCTGCACCATCTGCCGACGACCGGCGAATGCGTCGATGCGCAGGGCTGGCGCTTCGAGGTCGTCGACCTCGACGGCCGCCGCATCGACAAGCTCATCGCCACCCGCCTGCCCGGCGGCCATCGCGAAATCGTGCGGTAGCGGTCAACGCGATGGGTAGGCAAAGTCGGTCCTGGATCGCGGGAGGGCATGGTGGATTCTGATCGGATCGACAAGCTGATCGCAGCGGTGCCGCCCGCCTTGGCGCTTCGCGCCGGGCTGGACCTTGGCATCTTCACCCGGCTCGGTGGCAGCGCGATGACTGCCTATAGCCTTGGGGTCGCGCTCAAAATCGAGCCCGATCGTCTGTCGCGGCTCCTCTACGCGCTTGCCAGCATCGGTCTCCTCGAAGTCAAGCATGGTCAATTTCGCAACGGAGCCGAAGCGGCGGCCTTCCTCGACGCGTCCAAGCCGGCCTATCGCGGCGGCGATCATGCGCTCCTGCGCGAGCTCTGGGGAGCCGACCTTCTGACCGCAGAGTCGCTGCGACAGAACCGGCCGGCTGCGCTGCACGACTTTTCCGAAGCCGGCCCCGAGGCCGCGGCGGCCTTCAGCCGCATGCTCGCACCGGGCGGGGTAATTTTCGGCCGCCATCTGGCCCAGGAGATGGACCTCTCGGCGATCGGCTCGGTCATCGACATCGGCGGCGGCCCCGGGACCATTCTCGTCGGACTTCGCGAGCGGCGTCCGCAGATTGCGGCGACGCTGATGGAACTCCCAACGGTCGCAGCGGTCGCGAAAGATATCCTGTCAGAATACGGTGCCGCCGACGTGATTGTCGAAGAGGGGGATATAACCGTCGCGCCATCGATCGGTCGGCACGATCTGGCGATCCTGAAGGCCGTCGTCCAGGTCCTTCCGCCGGACCAGGCGCGCAGTTCGATCCTGAACGCGGCGCGTTGCCTCACACCCGGAGGCGAGATCGCAATTGCGGGGTGGGGTGTCGTCGATGACGACCGCCTCGGCCCGCCTGAGGGTGTGTTTCTGAATCTCACCTTCTTGAACCTCTATCGCCACGGCGAATCGTACACTGAAGGTCAGTATCGCGCGTGGATGACCGAGGCTGGATTCCGGGATATCTCCAGGTCGCGCCTGCCGGACGGCTCCACCTTGTTTCGTGCGCGCCTCACGGTCTGATCGTGGCTGAATGGCCAATCGCAATCTGCGTTCGCTCAATAAAGTCGGTCATCAACGCGGCTGCCGCCTCGGCGTGGGTTTCGAGCAGGAAGTGGCCGCCGTCGAAGATGTGCGCTTCCATACGTGGAAGGTCTTGCATCCACGACAGTGTTTCGGCGATGTCGAAGAACGGGTCGTGGCGGCCCCACAGCATGAGCGCCGGCGGCTGCCGCGTTTCGATATAGTCGGCGATGAGACTGAAGCGCGCGGCATGGTTGGCGTAGTCGGCGAGGAGCGCGCGTTGTGTTTCCATGCCGCCAGGCTGATTCATCACCCTCCAGTCCTCGATCCAGGGTTCGCCTTTGATCCGGGCAGCGACATCCTCCGGCAAGCCGCCCAAATACTGCTCGCGGGTGCCTTCCAAGGTCAAAAACGCGGTAGCCTCCCTTTCGTTCTCTTCCGTCGGGTTTGACCAGAATTCGAACGTGCCTTGCCATTGCGGTCCGAACCCTGTGCGGTGTGCGTTGGCGCTCTGAATGATGAGGCCGCAGACGAGGTCGGGGGATTGCATAGCGACCCGGAGACCAACAGGCGCGCCCCAATCGTGCAGGTAGATGAAGCGCCGATCGATCGCGAGATGAGTTAGGAGCTCTTGGATTGCGCCGCTGAACGCTTCGAACGAGGGCGCGGGCAACGGCGCCGATTGGCCGTAGCCAGGCAAGTCGGGGGCGATGACGAAGGCGACGCGCGCAAGGCCGGGAATGATGCCCTGGAAGGTGCGCGACGAGCTCGGGAAGCCGTGCAGGAGCAGCAGCGCGGGATTGGACGCATCACCCGCGGTGATGAAGGAAAACTCGGTCCCGCCGGACAGGCGCAGCCGCTGTTGCGTGGGGGATGTCATGCCTGCACTCCTCGCACTGCTCCGGGATGGGCTCGATCAGGGTGCATCTCCTGTATTCGCTCGATGAACTCGACCATCAGGGAGAGTGCTGGTTCGGCGTGCGTCTCGAGCAGGAAATGCCCGCCGTCGAAAACATGCGCTTCCATACGCGGCAGATCCTGCATCCAGGACAGCGTTTCGGCGATATCGAAATAGGGGTCGTGACGGCCCCACAGCATGAGCGCCGGCGGTTGCCATCTCTTGAGATAGGCGGCGATCGTATCGAAACGCGCGGCATGGCTTTTGTAGTCGCCGATGAGCGCGCGGTGGGTCTCCATGCGGCCGGGAAGGTTCATCACCCTCCAGTCCTCGACCCAGGGGTCGCCCCTGATCGTGGCGGCGACATCCTCTGGCAGGCCGCCCAAATATTGCTCGCGTGTGAATTCGAAGGTCAGGTCGGGAGTCGCGGCCGCTTCGTTCTCCTTTGTCGGTTCTGACCAGAATTTCAACACGGCGTCCCAGACGGGACCGAAGCCGGTTCGATGCGCGTTTGCGTTCTGTATGATGAGACCCGAAACCAGCTCGGGCGCTTGCATGGCGATCTGCAGACCCACGGCGGCGCCCCAGTCATGAATATGGATGAAGCGGCGCCCGATCGCGAGGTGGGTCAGCAATTCGGAAATCGCCTCGCTGATCGCGGCGAAGGATGGTGTCGGCGGGACGTCGGACCGGCCATGGCCCGGGAGGTCGGGCGCGATCACATAGGCTGCGCCCGCCAGTCCGGGAATCACATCGCGGAATGCATTTGCGGAGCTGGGAAACCCATGCAGGAGGAGCAAAGCCGGGTTGGATGGATCGCCCGCAGTGACGTAGGCAAGCTCGGTTCCATCGGAGAGACGCATTTGGCGTGGGGCAGGCAGTCTCATGTCAGGATTCCCTTTTTGCCGTCCGGAATGGGGTTAAGTTCAAACCAGCGGCGCGGTTCCGGATGCCGGCCGAAAACGTTCCCCAAGGAGTGGCTGGAAGCCCGTGATCCGTTTCGGCCGTCGCTACTCGGCCGAGGATCAGCGGCCGGCTGGCGTTGCGACAACGCGCTCTATCGCCGTCGCCAGGAAGGTCGTGCCACGCCGGTGCTCGCTGCTGTCCTGGCGCGTCAACAGGCCGTTGGCGATTCCCTCATACATACCGAGCAGCGCATCTGCCACCTCGCCCGGCACGCCTTCCTCGGCAAGCAGCGCGGCACGCTCCTCCGGCGCAACAAGCACAGCCGTTACCGGCCGGCCGAGAACGTCCGCGAAGGCCGATGCCACGTCGCCGGCGCTCCAGTCTTCCGGTCCGCCCAGTTCCACGACCCGCTTGCCGGTCCATTCCTCGCACAGCACGGTCGCTGCCGCGCGCCCGACATCGATCGTGCTCACCATCGGGATTTTCTGGGAAGGCTCGATAAAGGTCGGCAGTATGCTTTGCGACAGGACCGATTGCGCCACCTCGCTCCAGGTTTCGACAAAATACCCCGACCGCAGGAAGGCGGTGGCCGGCGCCACGCCGTCGAGCAGCGCCTCGAAGCGGTTGAGGGTGGCGATGACGCCGGTGCCGGAGGCATGCTGCGCGCCGATGGACGACAGGACGACGGCCTTTGGCAGACCTGCACGCCGTGCCGCATCGGCAAGCGCGGCGCCGATTTCTTCCGTGCGCTGATAGGGATCACCGCTCACCGGCGGCGGGTTGAGCAGGAACGCGGCCCGCGCGCCGGTCAGCGCATCGGCCATGGCGCCTGCATCCTCCATTGTTGCGACGGCCACCTCGGCGCCGAGGGCCGTCCATTTTTCGCCTTGTTCCTTGCGACGCAGGACGACGCGCACGGCTTCGCCGCCTGCGATCAGGGCGCGCGCGACCTCGCCGCCGGCCCGCCCGTTTGCTCCAAGCACGACATACATCACTTCTTCTCCTCATCTCACTTGACGGGGAGAACGATAGGCGCAGGCTTTCCATGCGTCCAATGCATGATGTATATAGTTACCATGCACGAAGTGGATTTACGCCGGATCGACCTGAACCTGCTTGTGGCGCTCGAAGCGCTGCTGGACGAGAAGAACGTCACCCGTGCCGCAAGCCGGCTCGGCATGAGCCAGCCCGCCGCGAGCCGAGCGCTCGGCCGATTGCGCGCGCTGTTTTCGGACGCGTTGCTGGTCGATGGACCGGGCGGCTATGTCCTCAGCGCCCGTGCGGAAGAGGTGCGCCCGGTGCTGCGCGGCATCTTGGCGGGCGTGCGAGAGATGGTCGAGGCCAACGCGTTCGATCCCGACACGGCAACCGGCCGCATCCGGCTGCTGATGCCCGATCTCCAGGCCGCCGTGCTGGCGCCGCATCTGCTCGCCCGCCTTGGGCGCGAGGCGCCGTCCCTCGATCTCGATATCGTCGCGCCGGGCACGGACTCGGTCGAAGCGCTGCAGCAGGGTAGCGCCGATGCGATGGTGGCGCTGGTCGACGAAGCCCCGGCCGGCATCCGCCGGCGCGGTCTCTATGACGAGAAGCTCGTGACGCTGATGCGGGCGGAGCACCCGGCGCTCGCCCGAAAGCTGACGCTCGAGCGTTTCCTGGCGCTTGAGCATATCGTGGTGAGCGTCACCGGCGTCGGGCCTGCGCCTGTCGACGAGGTGCTTGCCCGCATCGGGCGAACGCGGCGGGTGAAGCTGCGCGTGCCGAACTTCTTCGCGGCGGTCGAGATCGCCGCTCGCTCCGACCTGATCATGACCCTGCCTTCGAGCCTGGCGCGAGCGGCCGCCAACATGAAGCGCTTCGTGTCGTTGCCGCCGCCCCTCGATCTTGGCAGCTTCACGATGAGCCTCGTCTGGCACGCGCGCCAGCAGGACGCGCCCAGGCACATATGGTTGAGACGTGCCATTGTCACGGCGGCGGCGGATATGTCATCGGCGATCGACGTTGGAAACTGAGGCCGCAAAGCGGCTCCCTGGAGCACAACGCCTCGAGCCGACCCGCGTTCAGGAAAGATGCTCTAGAACGGTCTCAACCGAAGCCCAGGTTCGGCGCTTGCGTTTCCGCCTGCGCCTTCAATCACGGTCGGCCCCCTCCGCCTGCCAGAGTTGGATCGGGTTGCCCTCTGGATCGGCAAGCCGGGCGAACCAGCCATTAGGGTAATGTTCGGTGTCGACCTCGACCGCAATTCCGGCTGCCGTGAGCTGTGCGACCATGGCCTGGAGGTCGCGCACCCGGAAATTGATCATCCACTGCTGATCGACCCGACCGAAGTAGTCACTAGTCGCGGCAAAGGGAGCAAAGACGGTGGCGCCCTGCTGTTGCTCCCACGAGCGGTCATCATAGCTTTCTGGCGGCAGCGCAACGCCGAGATGGCCGGCATACCATCGAGCGAGCGCATCGGGCTCCTTCGCTCGGAAGAAGAAGCCACCGATGCCGAGCACCTTTTCCATTTTATCTCCTTACTGACGCGATCGCGGTGATGACCACCCCAATCCATACGCGTAGTGCCAGGCGCTACATGGCTTCTTGGTTAAAAACCTGACAATGCCGCTGCACTGTGCAACAGCTCGTGTTTGTTGGCGAACTGTTCTGGAGGTCGCGGTGCGGACCAGGCAGACATTAGCTCGGCGCGGAATTTAGCTGTCTCCAGTGGTGATTTGACCCACGTTCGACTGTAGCGGAGATGACGGCCATCGGAGGGCCAGCAAATCACACCAATGGCAGGAAGATGTCGGTGATGGCCTCGTGCTCGGCAACCATCGGAACAATACTCACCCGCTGACAGTAGAGGGGAAAATCCCGAAGTGCCTCACCGCTTGCCGGCAACCAGTCGCGATACAGGAATTCGATCGCCGGCTCGACATTTTCTGCCCCGATTGCGCGAAGCACGGCACATCGTCCGGCCGGAAGAACACCGGCTTCCACGCCCTGCACGTTCAGCTCGATTTTCCGATCGGTCGCTGCACAGATGTCGAGGCGGAATTCGTCCGGCGGCGTCATGTCGGAATCCGAATGAAACACATTGTAGGTCGCACTGGACGCGGCGCTCAAACCGACAGACCTTCGCCAGGCGATGAATTTCTGGATAGTCTCGCCGACCAGGGCCGGATTGCCTCGGTGCTGCAGGACGGCGACGGGTGTTTTCGGCACGTCGATGATGTTGACATCAGCCAAACAATACGCCGTGTTCATGAGCTTGCTGCTCGCGTTGGTCAATGGCCACAGGCTGGCAAACCACACCTCCCAGTCGGGCGTGTCCCGAAATGCGGAAGGCAATTGCCCAAAGCTTTTCCGAAACACGCGGGCGAAGGCGTCGGGCGCATCGTAACCGACGTCCAGCGCGGTTTCGGTCACGCTCGCCTCGTCCTTGAAGGCAAGCACCTGTCCCGCCCGTTTCATGCGAACGAGTTGAACATAGCGACGCACTGATATGCCGAAATATCCCCTGAATTGGCGGTGGAAATGGTACTTGGACAAGGCCGCAACGGCACTAAGCGTGTCCAGGCCAAGATCATCCTCCAGATGCCGGTCGATGTAGTTCAACACCCGTTTCATACGCGTGTGGTAGGGATCTTGCCGCATCGTCATCTTGCTCTCCTGTGGTGAGAGCAATCTGCCAGCTTGCGAGACAGCGCGCTCGACTGTTCTTGCTGAACACAGGCGCTGTTTCACATCGATGCGGAGCCGTTGGCGGTGGAGCACTGCTAACCGGGTTCAGACCGGCAGGCGGAACTGTTTGCGCAAGCTCTTGTCGAACATCTCTGCGGGGGCAAAGCGGCGCAGAATGCTGACCTGGCGCGCGGCCTTGCCGGCGGTATAGCGACGCCGCGGGCGGGCATCGGTCGCCGCCTTGACCAACACAGCCGCCACCGCTTCCGGCGGATCGGCTTTGGGCATCACATCGCCCAGCAGCGCCTTGAGCCCGGCGCGCGCCCGATCATATTCCTGCAACACCGAATCCGGCTCGATCCCATTCTGGTCGAAGACGGTACGCACGAATGCCGGCTCGATGACCGAGACGCGAATACCAAAAGCACGAACCTCGTGATCGAGCGATTCCGAATAGCCCTCAAGCGCGTGCTTGACCGCAGAGTAATGGGCTGAGTATGGTGCCGGCACCAATCCCAGAATCGAGCCGATATTGATGATGTGCCCTGCGCCGCGCTGCCGCATCGACGGCAACACAGCATTGGTCATGCGGATGACGCCGAACAGATTGACGTCGAACAGGGCCTGCACCTGTGCGACCGAGGATTCCTCGGCACCGCCAAGCAGACCGACGCCGGCATTGTTGACCAGGAGGTCGATCCGCCCGGTCTGCGCCAGCACGGTCGAAACGAGGGCGCCGACAGAAGCGTCATCGGTCACGTCGCAAACCAGCATGGTCACTCCCTCCGGGCCGTTGCCGACAGGGCGGCGACTTGTCCCGAAGACGGTGAATCCTGCCCGCGCAAGCGCCTCGGCGCTGGCGTGGCCAATGCCCGAGGACGCTCCAGTCACCACAGCGGTTTTTTCGGAATTCGCATTCATTTCGTACTCCAAATCGTGAGGGCCAGACTTCTCTCGCCGGTTGAATTACGATCATTATAACATATTACGATCATAATGCAATATCAGAAGAGAAAGGCAGTCACGTGCTACGAAAAAGGCTGAAAGAACGCGTCACGCGGCCGGATCATGGGAGTTGCTGACCCATCCTGCGTCAGGACGAAATGGCGTCCTGACGTGTAGGGAGCGGGCTGTCTGCCAGGGGCAGCTTTGCCGTAGATTGCAGGGCGAGCGATCAGCCCGCCGGCTGGCCGCTGGGCGTCGAAGGGATGCGGGCGATGACCTTGATCTCGAAATCGAAGCCGGCAAGCCAATTGACGCCCACTGCCGTCCAGTTCGGATAGGGAGGTCCGCCGATCTCCTCCGCCCGGACCGCCAACACCGTTTCGATCTGTTGGTCCGGGTTGGTGTGGAAGGTGGTGACGTCGACAACGTCGTCGAAGCTGCACCCGGCGGCGGCCAAGACCGCGCGCAGATTGGCGAAAGCCCGCCGAACCTGATCCTCGAATGCGGGCTCAGGCGAGCCGTCCTCACGGCTGCCGACCTGACCCGATACGAAGAGAAGGTCGCCGGAGCGAATGGCCGCGGAATATCGATGGATATCGTATAAGGCGTGGCGTTTGGCCGGATAGATGGCGTCACGTGCAGGCATTTCATGTTCCTTCTGTCTTGATAACGGGAGCGGACCGCCCGGAGCCGCCGAGTTGATGCAAGCAGGAGATAGGGCAATTGCATTACGCGCATTAGCGTTGAAATCGGCATGAGGTGATGCAAAATTGCCATCAATGTCCCGCCCGTCCCTCAACGATCTCACCGCCTTCGTGGCCGTTGCCACGCACCGCAGCTTCCGCCGCGCAGCCGACGAGATCGGCACGGCGCCATCCACATTGAGCCACGCCATGCGTGCGCTCGAGGAGCGCATGGGCCTGCGCCTTCTCAACCGCACCACACGCAGCGTCTCGCCGACGGAAGCCGGTTTCCAGTTGCTCGATCGCCTTCAGCCGGCGCTCGCCTCGCTGGACGAGGCGCTCGACAGCGTCGCCGGGTTCAGGGGCAATGTCGCGGGCACCGTCCGCATCAACGCACCGCGACTGGTGGCCGGGCTTCTCGTTCGCGGGGTTCTTCCGCGGATGGCGGAGCGCCATCCGGACGTGATCGTGGACATCGTCGTCGAGGGGCGGCTCATCGACATCGTGTCCAGCGGCTTCGATGCCGGCGTGCGCCTCCTCGGATCGGTCCCCAAGGACATGATCGCCGTGCCGCTTGCACGCGCGTTGAGGTTCATCTGTGTCGCGTCGCCCGCCTACCTCGATCGCTTCGGCGACCCGAAAACCCCCGAGGAATTGCAACGCCATCATTCCATCGGCCACCGCATGCCCAGCGGCAAGCTTTACCGATGGGAGTTCGAACGCGCCGGCCAGGAACTCTCGATCGAGGCAAACGGCCCCGTCGTCCTCGACGACGAGGAACTGATGGTCGAAGCCGCAATTGAGGATCTGGGCGTCGCCTACGTGGCCGATTGGGCCGCCGAAGCGGCCTTGTCCGGCGGCCGGCTGCGCAAGGTCCTGACCGCGTGGATGCCCGCTGCGGAAGAAGTTGCGGTTTACTACCCCGGACATCGAGCCGTACCGCCCGCACTGCGGGCGTTTCTCGATGTCGTCAAAGACCTGCGGAAGAAAGAACCTTAGCGACGAGCAGCCGCGCCATGACCGGTCGTTGGGCCGGGGGAGTGCTCAGTTCGTTGCTATTGCGCCAACGCATCAGTGTTCTGCCTCAGTGCGGACGAATCCTGCATTGGGCCGATGACCAGTTCGATCGGTCAGGCTGAAGCAGGCGATGACGCAAGTGAGGCCGAGGGCGGACCGGCAGCTTGTAGTTTGATATGCAGGTGAGCAGACATACAGCTCGGCGCAGGGATCCCCCATCTTTTGCTATCGGATAGCCGACATTCGCGGCAACCTGCGCTGATGTTCCGTTGCGGACTTCCCATATCGCACGAAAGAGCCGGACTTGATTGGAACTCTATCGTCGAGCAGATCAGCCACACGACGTAGTCTGCCAAACACCGACATTGCGCCGTCGCCTCGGTATGGGAACGCGCGAGCCGAGAAAATTCGGTAGTCGCGCAGCCGCCATCATGCAGACCTATAAGATTTAGGACCTAGAGGATCGATCAGTAGCATTTTCTGCCCACCAAGAGATAACGGGATGCATAAAGAGTATGCAAAGGTTCGAGGCAAGGAATGCATATGGACGATCCGCTTAGATCCATGAATCGGCCCGGTCTTGGACGTGCAACGATGGGCTACCAGCCGGCCGAGAATGATTTGTTGAGCGAGGTGCTGCGCGACCTGCGCCTTGCCCATGCGAGATATGGCCGCAGCGAGTTGACGGCGCCCTGGGGCATCGCCGTGCCGTTCAGGGAGGGCGTACGATTTCATGCGATGCTCGAGGGTCAGTGCTGGATACAAGCCAAGAGCTTGCCACCGCTGCTGCTGGAATGCGGCGATGTGCTTCTTCTTCCCCACGGAACAGAGCACACCATGTCCGACCGCCCCAAAGGGAGAGCCTTGCCACTGGACGATATCAAACCGGCGTTGATCGGGAATGGAACCTACGAATTGAAGTCCGGCGGCGGCGGTCCGCGATCGCTGATCGCATGCTGTACGATCGGCTTTGAGGGGCCGACGGCAAATCCGCTCCTGGAACTACTGCCTCGGGTGATGCATATCCGCTATGCAGAGCACAGCGATACTGACCTGCCAAACCTCCTTGCTATGATGGCGCGGGAGGCTGATGGGCAAAGAATCGGATCGGCAACGGCAATGGCGCGCCTTGCTGATATTGTCATGACGCAAGTAATCAGATCCTGGGTCGAGACGTGTTCCGACAATCTGACTGGTTGGCTGGCAGCCGTGCGGGATCCGCAAATCGGGTCTGCGCTTGCAAGAATCCATCGCTCCCCCGGCGAAGACTGGCCAGTCGATCGCCTGGCGGCATTGTCTGGGCTGTCGCGATCGAGGTTTTCGCAGCGATTCAAGCGTCTGTTGTCGGTATCTCCCGCCCGCTATCTCCTGCAATGGAGGCTTAGGCTGGCCGAATCCTGGTTGCGGAACGGATATATGTCGCTGTCACAGGTCGCGTCTGAGTTGGGATATGAGTCCGATGCATCCTTCAGCAGGGCATTCAAACGCTTCATAGGCGTCTCGCCAGGCGCGGTCCGAGATTCCGGGCGCGGGTGAGCATAGCAGAGACGGGATCGGTCCTGCATATCGCCTGATGCGATCCGCGGCTAATGTAATCAGTGCGACAAACGGTCAGACATTCAAGCGTTTCTGCCATAGCGGCGCCGCGCCAGGATCTGCAAATTCTCAAATGCCGTAACCACTTCGACCGATTCGCGAGCCAAAGCAGCGACTGCATCGCGGTGGATTATCGAAGGAGCAATAGCCGGCATTTCGCATGCGCCATGAACGCAAGACGTGTGAATGCAGAATACCTCCTAGGCCGCTACCAGAAGGAGACTCATATGGCGTTGGTGTTGCCTGATCTTCCCCCACCAGCCACTGGCGAACACACGCCCTATTGCATTATCGCCAAGCATCGCGCCGCTCCTGGTCAAGGCGAAGCGCTCGTTACCCGGATGCTTGAGGATCTCGAAGCGACGAGATCAGAAACGGGCTGTCTACAATTCCACATCCATCGTGATCGATCCGACCCCGATCTCATCGTCATCTACGAAGTCTGGCGCAGTGTCGATGCAGTCAAGAGCCACTTCAGCGAAGCCTATGTCCAGAGGTTCGTCGTAGATGGTGGTGAGCTCGAACCGGGCGACATGGAGACGCAGTGGCTTGAGATGCTGAGCCCATATGCCAGCGGCAGAGATCCGCGATGACCGGTGACGAGCAGTCTCTTCTGAATCAGCGAGTCGTGATCGTTGGCGGGAAAAGCGGCATGGGCATGGGGGCGGCTCTTGCGGCCTCGCGCGCAGGCGCCGAAGTCATCGCGCTCGGGCGGCGGCCACCGGCGAAATTGGCTGCAGAACAAAGCGCCCACGGTTCAATCACCTTCCAGTCGCTGGACATGACCGACGATGCGGCGGTCGAGCAAGTATTCGAAACGCTGGGGGCGCTCGACCACCTTCTCATCACCGCAACTCCACCAAGTCCTGGAGGAACCTTCCTCTCCCAAACGCTGGCCGACGCGCAGCCCGTTCTGTATGGCAAGCTCCTAGGCAGTTGGTCTTGCGCGCGGCACGCGGCGCCCAAGATGCGGAAAGGCGGTTCGATCACATTCACTACTGGAGGCTTGGTGACCAAGCCTCGCATGGGCGCTTCGATGATGATGGTCGCGTTCGCTGGTCTGGAGGCGCTGACACGAGCCCTTGCGCTCGAACTCGGTCCGATCCGCGTCAACACAATCCGTCCAGGCGTCATAGACAGCGAAATGTGGGCCGGCATGCCGCAAACCAAGCGGGAGGCGTTTTTCGCGCTGGTGCGCGAGAGCTTCCCAGCAGGTCGCGTTGGAAAAGTCGACGATATCGGCAAGGCCGCACTTTTCCTGATGACTAATGATTTCGTGACCGGCGCTATTCTAGAAGTTTCAGGAGGTGAAACGCTGGTCAGCATCGAACGATCTAACAGATAGAGCCTCAAGGGTTAAGAGATCAGTATCGATCCGGTTCACGCGGAAAGTTCACAACGGTGACCCTCAACCAAGCGCGTTACAGCAATTTCCAATAAGCAATGGACCGCAGATGAAAAGAATCATTGAGACACTACACGTTGCCCTAATTGTCGTTGCGTTCGCCTTCCCGGTTCCTTCCGGCGCATTGGCTCAAGATGGCTCGGCCGCGGCCGCGCCCCCGACGCAGTCCGAGTTACCCAAATGGCTTAGTCGCGGATTGCCGGGTCAGGCGCATGAGGTTCTGGCGCCACTAGTTGGCACCTGGCGGGTCCAGTTGAGCTTCTACGGCACGCTCGGCCGCAGCCCCGATCAGCCGCCGCTCGTGACGGACGACCTCATTAGCCGTCGGCAGTGGTTGGCAGGCGGCCGTTACATCGAAGACACGATGGAGGGGACGCTGGATGGAGCGCCAATCTGGCGCAAGGGCTGGCTCGGCTACAGTATCATGGACGACCGATACGAGTGGATTACGATCGATCCTGTCAACACAACCATGATGTACTACGAAGGCACCCCTGGATCCGGAAATCAAAGGCCCATCAGCATGTCCGGGGCCTTCACCGACCAGGGTGTGGCTGGCGAAGACACGGTCGGCAAGTCGATCGGCATGCGCACAATAATCAAAATCGAGAACAACGATCGCCATGTCTTTGAGCTCTATTTCACGCGTCCCGGACAGCAAGAGACGTTGGCCACACGCGGCCTCTATACACGGCTGAAAGAGTGAGCGCGTCCGCTCGAGGACGGCCCGGCGTCTCATTAGCTCGCTCGGTACTTGGCAATGGCGCAACGGCGACCTCCAGCGCTGTCTACTTTCAGGAAGCCGCAAAGCTGATCTTTACGGCCGACATGAGACGCAAAAGCAGCCATGCCGCCGTCGCGTGTGAGACTCTGCTTCGGGTCACAAGCAGAACAGCAGCCCCTACGGCTCGTCCCTCTCATCGCGCAAATTAGACACAACGCGGCGGTTCTGCGACCTGCAGGCGGTGTCGGGGCAGTCGCGGACGAGCCTGTCCTTGCCGTAGCCCTTGGCCCACATGCGGCTGCGGCCTATGCCGCCGGCGGCGAGGTAGTCCATCACCGCATCGGCGCGCTGCTGCGACAGCGCCGTTTCACTTGCGCCGGGATCGTCGGCGAAACCCTGCAGCTTGAGCAGCCAGCGCGGATGCTTTGCTAACCAGGCGATCTGGGTGTCGAGGGTGGCCTTGGCGACAGAATCGAGCGCGGCCGAACCTTGCGTGAAATAGGTGCGGCGGCCGACATTGAGGATAAAATCCTCCTCGCTGCCCGGCTGCACGTTCTGGAAGCCGGCAACCTCGGTGTTGGTGATGTCGGGCGTGGAAGGGGCCAGCGTGTTGCTGGTCGAGCAGGATGCGGCCAGCAACAGCAGGCCGGCGGCGAGCAGCCGGCGCGTGTTCTCAATCATGCGGTTCATGAGGCGCCAATCATTCGACAGTGGTGGAAGCGGGCGCCTGGTCGGCGATGTGCGGCAGGACCTGCACCGCGGTGCCGATCGGGCAGCGCTGGTAGAGGTCGATGATATCTTCCGGGAACATGCGGATGCAGCCGCTGGAAGCGTCGGTGCCGATGCTCCATGGCTCCAGCGTGCCATGCAGGCGGTAGCCGGTGTCGGCGCCGTTGCGGTGCAGATAGAGCGCGCGCGGCCCGAGCGGATTGTTGGACGCGCCGCCTGCGACCATGTGCGGTAGGTCCGGCCTGCGCTTACGCATTTCGGGGGGCGGGACCCATTGCGGCCACAGCGCGCGGCGGTCGATCGTCGCGCGGCCGTACCATTTGAAGCCGTCCTTGCCGACGCCGACGCCATAGCGGATGGCGGTCTTGTTTTCCATGATGACGTAGAGGAAGTGGTGGCGAGTATCGACCACGACGGTGCCGACCGGCTCGCTGCTGAAATACTTGACGATCTGGCGATGCCATCTCTTGTTGATCTTGGCGAAGTTGGTCTTGCGATAGACAAAATTGTTGTCGCTGGCGGTACCGGCGAAAAAGGATTTTGCCGCCGCGGCTTGAGCAATATTGCTGGTTGCACCCACCGCGACCAGCGCCAGGCCGCCGAGCACGACACCCCTGCGTGATAAAACCATCGGCAATATTCCCCCCCAATGCCAAAATCTTGGCGGACCATAGTTGAGAATTACTTCGCCTCAAAGTGGAAAATGCTGCGTTGCTTCAGTCCGCCGTGTCCGGACATTCGGCAATTTGGCGGCGAGTGACCGAATTGTGACAATCTTGCCGAGGACGAACGTCTAACCTAAACCCCATCCAGGACCTTAACCAAATTGGCGCGACTGTTTGGGACCGAGCGTAGTTGCGACATTGCCCTATCCGGACGTGTGAGCAATGCCCACCAGCAGATTCAAAATCTTGCGGAAGCCGTGCGCCTCATAGATGCCGATCCAAACCAGGGCGTTGCTACTGCCGCGGCCGTGCTGGGGCTGTCCTATTCTTCGCTCTATCGACTGTTCCGGAACCTCGTGGGCCTTTCACCAAAACGATACGCGGGCGTCATGCCCTATTATCGACTAGTTGGGGCTCTGCTGGCCGACGCGCCCGCCGGCGGACTGGCGCAATTGGCCGCCAGCAAGGCTATTTCGATCAAGCCCATGCGAGCCGCGATTTCCGGCGTTATACAGGCATCGGGCAAGCCGAATTCCGGCGCCATTTAAACGGAATTGCCAAGTTGATGAACACTCTTTGAACATCTGCACAATCGCGTAGGCGCATGCAGCCTGTGTCGACGGCTCTGTCGCTCAGGATGCGCCAGCGGCGGCATGCTCACCACAGGAGATATAAAATGGCCGACATGACAACACCCCACACCGCGCTTCTCGCGGCCCTCACGACAGAGCATTTCGTGCAGCAATCGGCGATCAGCGCAACTATCAGCGAAATGGCGTCGCGAACGACCATCTACATCATGTCTCTATCGAGCGCTCTAGTGGCGACGGGCTTTGTCGCGCAGTCGCCTGAATTCCTTCAGCCGTTTCTCCTAGCCGTGCTGCCATCGCTCTTTTTGCTGGGTAGCTTCACCGTCCTAAGGCTGATCGATATAGCCGCCGAGAACATGCAGGCCCATATCGGCATCGCCCGGATCAGGGCCTACTACCGAACGCTGGGGGAGGATGCTGCTTTTCAGTTTTCCAAAGAGTTCGGCCGTTGGCCAGAAAACGACGCCGAACCGTCGCTGCGTGCCGGGCCGCTCCTGGCGCATCTGACCACAGCCGCGACGATGATCGCTTTCGTAAATGCCATTGTCGCGGCGGCGGGCGTGACCCTTCTAGCACTATATGTCGGATCAGCGTTGGCGCCTGCACTGTGCCTTGGTGCCGGCACAACAACCGGCTTGATGATACTATTCTATTGGTACCAACGCCTTCGCACGAAAGGCATGGTCCGTCTCGCCAAAGCTTATGGCCCTGAAAAGAGCGTTCTTTAAGCGGGAGGTCAATGTAGTCAGGGTGATACAGCGCATCCGGGCTTAGTCGCCTATCGCAGGCCACTTCAACTGGCCGGCAACACGATGACCGCTTTGAAAGCCGGGCCCATCTATTGGCGAAGCGATGTGTTTGGTAGAGCCGACGGATAGTCGCCGGCTTCACATCACGTCTTTTGGCACGAACGCCTAGCCCGAATTCATGTCGGGACGAACGCGTACCCGTAACTCCTAGCGCCACCTTTCGCTTGGCGAGCGCCCAGGCAGTGGTTTTCCAACAGCGCGACCGCGATGAAAAACGAGACTTGGCCGATGGCAACAGCGAGCGTGGCGAGCGCTTTGTCGTCGTAGAGGCTGGAAGCTCGGGCGTACAGCGCATCCGAAACGCGTTCCCTTAGAAATGACTCGCCACCAGCTGCAAGCCCCCCACGATGATGTCATCCGAGTCCTGCAGGGCGAGCTAACCAGCGGACCGGGCCCACGGTGTAGATAGCGAAACTACGCACTCGTCTGCATCGAGCTCAGTAGGCGTCGCTCTTCTTCGACAATATAATCGCGGATGATTGGGACATCGTCACGGCGAGCCGAGATCAGTATCTGGAAAACAAAATTTGAACCGTTTAGGAAGCCGAGTTCGGCCGACGCCAGATAGAAATCCCACATACGGCAGAAGCGTTCGCCCATCATGGCGACTGCCTCCTCGCGCCTGGCCTCATAACCGAGACGCCAATCGTGGATCGTCCAGTAATAGTGCAGCCGCAAATTTTCGCAGTCGGCGCACCAGATCCCCGTGCGCTCCAACGAGGCAAACACCTCTGACAAAGCCGGCACATACCCACCTGGAAAGATATACTTGCGGATGAACGGCGCCGTCGTACCAGGCGGTGACATGCGTCCGATCGCATGAACCAATGCGAAGCCGCCCTCCTTCAACAATCTACTGATGCTTGTGAAATAGCTGTCGAAATGAGTGACGCCTACGTGCTCCATCATTCCGATCGAGACAACACGGTCGAATTGTCCGCTGACCTCGCGATAGTCGACCTCGCGAAAATCGATCTGATGAGCGACCCCGGCCTCGATCGCTCGAAGCCGAGACGCCGCCAATTGCTCCGTCGAAACGTTGATCGCCGTGACCTTCACGTCGCAATACTTGGCGAGATAGATGGCGAGAGCGCCCCAGCCTGAGCCGATTTCCATCAGATGCATGCCCGGCTCTAGCTTGAGCTTCGCGGCAATGTGGCGATGCTTGTCCATCTGCGCTTGCAGCAGATTGTTGTCCGGTGCCGTATAATAGGCGCACGAATAGGTCATTGTCTCGTCGAGCCATAGCTCATAAAATTTCGTCGGGATGTCGTAGTGATGCTGAACGTTTTTTGCGGCGAGACCGAGCTTGTTGTTCTGCTGGCGTCGGCGCAACGCACGCCAGACTTTCCGCAATCCCTTCTGAACGGGGTGGGCTGCCAACCCAGTGCGGTTGACAGAAAAAAGTGACAAGAGGTCAAATGCTTTGCCACCGTTCTCGATCACCAAGCGGCCATCCATGTAGGCTTCGGCCGCCTTCAGTTCCGGATTGAAGAAGATCTCGCGTTCGACCGCTTTGTCGGTTAGGCGGATCGTCACGTCGGGCCCATCCTGTCCACTGCCGAAGGCTTGCCTGAAACCGTCCTCGAATATGACAGTCAGGCGCCCGTTTTTTACAAAACGGGAGAGCAGATTTGGCAGCAGACGCATTGTGGCTCGTTTCTCGTCACTTGCCCCGTAAGTATGACTGCCCGGTGTCGGTACATCAATACCGATCTGGGGCGGAGAGGGATCGGACTTCAGAAGTCTCCTCCCAATGCCGAAGTAGCGACCCATCCGGGGCCGCCTGCCCCGCGATCGGAAATGTCTGCCCTGGCGCAATAAGATGTCCAAGGTGGTCGCCGGCAGCGTCTGCTATCCGGCAATCGCAAAGATCGCTTCAAGGGCGGACATGCGGCGCAAAGCAGCCATGCCGCCGTCGCGTGTGAGACTCTGCTTCGGGTCGGAGAACGAACCCGCTAGGCGGGAGGCGCCTGCGGTTGAGGTAGAGATCAGGGACCGGTCGTCGCGCCCGCATTGAGCGTCATTCGGCGGCGGCAGAGCATGACGGGCTTCTTCAACAAGGAGCCTGACCATGACCCATCCCGCTCTCGATGCACATCCATCAGCCCTTTGCGCCAGCGGTTGATCGGCGACATGAACATGTGGCGTTTCTCACGGGAGACGCAGCGCAACTATCTCCGACCCATTCGGATTTGCGTAGCGGCGCGAGCCAGGCGGCGAAGGTGTCAGCCTAGTGCAAGACCGGCCAGGTCACGGAAGAAGGCCAGATCGCCTGATGATGCTTGGCAGGTTTTCCAACGCGGGCCGATGTCTGCGTTGCGCGCCCGCATCGAAAAACCTTCACCGAGTCGGTCATCTGATGGAGGCGCCAGAGCCTCCAAAGGCGGACGATTGACAGCTTTTTGAGGTGCGCGTAACGAGATTCGTCAACGGGCGGATTCCCAAAACGGCACCGACCCGAGAACAGTGGCTTTATCATTTTTTTGAGTCCTGCGCGGTAAGGTTCCGCGCATGTGGTTGAAGACTTACTTGATCATCACCGGCGTCGGCGCGTTCGTGGCGCTGACAATGCCATGGCTGGTCATCATCGGCAGTTTCCTGATTATCCCGGGGCTCATCCTCGCGTCGATGCCAACGGCCTTCATGTATGGCGTCGCCTTCGCGCTCTTCCGCTTGCTGCTCGGAAGTTTCGTTTCAGGCGTTCCTCTGAACGTCATATCGGGCGCCGCGACGCTGGCATTGTTCTGGACCATCCCCCAGCCAGGCCTCACCTGGGCGAGAGGCATGCTGGCCAGCCTGGAGGAGCCGGACATTCAGCCGAGCGCACCGATTGCGCTCAACGGCGACATTCTCCTCGCCCGCCCGTTCGAGGGCCGTTGCGACGCATTGTGCGCGGCCTTGCTCAAGACCCCGGGCGTCACTTCAGTCCGCGTCCAGACCCTTCGCGGTCATTCCAATACCTATCGCATCGTGCCGGACTCGACGCCCGGCAAACGAAGCACCGTCTTCGGGCATGGCCTGCTGGAAGAGCGGCGCTACGATGCCTCCGATCCGCTCGCCCCTCAGCGCGCGTTGGAAGCCGAATGGAACCTGATGATGTCAGAGGGCAAGGCGCTGCTGCAAAGCGACGACGCCCCCGAACCCGACCTCACTATCGCGATCGAGGACGGCCCCGCCGTGCCCGATGCCAAGCCCCGATCGGGACGGGTGGATTGGTCGCTCGAACCCTCCGCACCCCACCGCAAGGCGCTCACCATCACCGACGCCGGTGAACAGGTGCTGCTGCGGCAGTCGATCCTGTCGATCTTTGCCCCGGCGGCGCCGTTGCTGATCGGGGCTTCGGGCGGGATCGAGAACTTCCGGTTCGGCTGGGCGCGTCGGCGGCTCGGTGACGGAAGGATGTATGCCGAGGTTCCGGTCAACCGGCTGCTACTCGACCACACCAGCGTTTCGCGCGGCGTGGATATCGAAGCGGCGAAAACGAGAACGCGCGCGGAACTTGCCAGAGCGCTCGACGATCCGCTTAAGCCTGTGAGCGATCCCGCGTTCGCGCTCGCCAATCAGTGGATGGACTCGTTCCGCGCGGACGACCAGCCGCTCGGCGAGAGCGACCGGCGTCTGCTGGTTCGCATCTTGGAGGACCCGCGGGTGCGATCCTCAGACGGGCTGTGGGCGATCATCAAACAGGTCGATGGCGACTCCGCCGATCTGCGGCGGCTCGCCGCCAGCCGCTACCTCGCGGCCACCGACAAGAAGGAGGCGCGCCACTGGATCAATGCCCTGGCCGGCCTCCCTATAGGTGCATACGCCGATCCTCTGCCGGAAGAGCGCGCAATTCTCGCCGATCCGGCGGTCAGCCGCTTTGCCACCGGCCTGATCAAGCGCCAGGGCGAGCGCGGCGTCGATGCCGTGCCCGACCTGTTGCGGCTGCTGCGTGAGTACTCCGTCTACGATCCGGGCAAGTATGGCTTCAGCGAACTGACCGCGGCTACCGATGCCGTGCGAAGCGGCTTTCGCCGCATTGGCCCTGCGGCCTCTTTCGCGCGGCGTGAGATCGAGCAGTTCCTGGCTTCGCCGGGTCTGAAGTACCGCTACAAGACGCTCGGCCAGGAAGAATGGGACGCGCTGCTGGTCGTCCTCGGGAAGCCTGTCGAAACGCTTACCAAGCCGGAAAACCGAAGTGGTACCGACGCGAGGTACCGCGAGCGCGTCGCTCAACAGGCCGCCAGGCCTTACGATCCGCGCCGGGATTGATCGACGACACGGGACGAGAACCTCGCCAATTTATTGCATGCGGATTCCGCTATTTCGGCCTAATCGTTCAAGCGATTGATCGTGCTTCGAAACATCCTGCTTTTTGGAAGAGTGTGCCGCCGCTCAGAGGCAGAATCTCAGCGTAGAGTAACGTCAATGGTTTGATTCAGCCCTTGTCCGCGATGGCGGGATCGTTGGTTCCTGGCGCAACCATGATCTCCTGCGTGTTCGTTGGCTATGTCTGCTTTCAGGAAACGGCAAAACTGATCTCAACGACCTGAATGAGGCGCAGGGCCGACCGACACAAGGTTTGGGGCCACCCCGATTGCGGCTGTCGGCCCGCTGGTCACCGCCAGCCCCGCGCTTTCCCCATAGCATCCACCCTTACCCCGCGGCTTCCTGCTTGGGAGGTTTTCCAACGCGGGCTGATGTCGATCCCAGCCCGCACCCTCGCGTTGCGGCCCACATCGAAAAACCTTCACCGGTATGCCGTTAAATCGTGTAGTATCGACGTTTTCGGAGACGGCATGTCCGAGGAGCGGGTTGAGCGCCGTCTGGCGGCGATCCTGGCTGCCGACGTGGTAGGCTACAGTCGCCTGATGGAAGCAAATGAAGAGCGAACGCTCGGCGCGCTTCGCCAGCATCGCCGCGAGTTCTTCGATCCCACTGTAGCCAAGCATGGCGGGCGCATCTTCAAGGTGATGGGCGACGGCTTGCTTGTCGAATTCGGCAGCGTTCTCAACGCCGCCCGTTGTGCCGTAGAAATCCAGCGCGGGATGGTAGAGCGCAACGCCGGGATCCCGGAAGACCGCCATTTCAAGTTTCGGATGGGCATCAATCTCGGCGATCTTATCCTCGACGGCGACGATTTTTACGGCGACGGCGTGAACATGGCAGTCCGGTTGCAAGGTCTCGCCGTACCCGGCGGCATTGCCTGTTCGGAGGCGGTGCGCCACGAGGTTGGCAACAAACTCGGCGTGGACTTCGCCGATCAGGGTGCCAGGACGGTGAAGAACATGTCCCATCCGGTGCATGTCTATTTCGCCAATTGGGGGAATGTCGCCTCGCGCAACGAAATGCGGACCGGCGAGATTGGGACGCGCCCCGACAAGCCTTCGGTGGCCGTCCTGCCCTTCGCCAATATGAGCAACGATCCCGACCAGGAGTTCTTCAGCGACGGCATCACCGAGGACATCATCACGGACCTGTCCAACGTTTCGGGCCTCTTCGTGCTCAGCCGCAACACCGTCTTCGCCTGCAAGCGCCGCGCCCTGAACCTGGAACACATCGCCAGTGAACTCGGTGTCGCCTATGTGGTCGAGGGAAGCGTCCGCAAAGCCGGGAACCGCGTCAGGATCAATGCCGAACTGACCGAAGGGGCGAGCGACGGCCACGTCTGGGCCGCCCGCTATGACCGCGACCTCACCGATATCTTCGCCGTGCAGGACGGGATCACCAAGGCAATCGTCGAGCAGCTCAAGGTCAAACTCCTTCCCGAGGAGAAGAAGGCGATCGAGCAAGCGCCGACCGAGAATGTCGAAGCCTATACGCATTATCTGAGAGGCCGCGAGTATTACCACATCGCGTCGAAGGCAAACCACCTGATGGCCAGGCAAAGTTTCGCCAGGGCTATCGAACTCGACCCGAGCTATGCTCGAGCCTATGCCGGCATCGCGGTCTGCAACACGCGGCTCCGCTCGCAATTTGGCTTCGACATTCAGGTCGAGGATATTCTGGCAACCACTGCAAAGGCGTTGGCTATCGACCCCAATCTGCCAGAAGCGTATGCGGCCATGGGGCACGCCCTTTCGGGCGCTGGTCGCCGCGCCGAGGCAGTTGCCGCCTTCGAGCGGGCTTTGGCCATCGATCCTAACTGCCATGAGGCCAATCGGTACTATGCCGAGTTCTGCGTGACCCAGGGTCAGTTCGAAATGGCAGCGACGTATTTCCTGAGGGCAATGGAGATCAAGCCGGCGGACTATGGTGCGCCGGTTATGCTCGTGAACGTCTTCCGCTCGCTCGGGCAGAACGATCAAGCCGAAAACTATGCGCGGATCGCGATAGGGAAGGCCGAGGAGGAGTTAAGGCTCCACCCGGAGAATGCCAATGTCGGATGCCTTGGCGCGATCATGCTCGCCTTCCTCGGTGAGCACGATCGAGCATTGGCCTGGCTCGAGCGCTCCCTTGCGACCGAATCCGGCGACATCAACATCCAGTACAATGCCGCCTGCACCTATGCGCTGCTGGGCGAGAGCGACCGGTCGATCGACCTGCTGGAGGCCTGGTTGCCTCAGGTCGGCACGGAAATGAAGCTGTGGTTCAAGAACGACTCCGATTTCGAGCCCATTCGCGGCCACCCGCGCTACCCCAGGCTGATAGAACTCACGGAATAGAGCGGGGCCGGCGCGCGTTCGCCGACCCGACAAACAAAAGGCTTACGTTGCTTATGAAGTTCTCGCCAAGCAACGGAGATTAATTTATGCTAAGCTAATACAGGTCGTGGGGTACTGGGATGGCGACCCGGTTCAGGCTCTTTGTCCAGCCTCCGTTCGAGGACGCTCGAGCGTGCCCTGAAATCGTCACGGTTTCATCGCCGCTCGGAAGCGTCGGTGTCGGCCCGTCTGACGATCGAATGTATGTCGTGGAGCCGGTCGGCAAGACCAGGCCCTATGGCGTGAACCGCGCGCCCTTGGGAACGCCGTTTATCTATCTGCCGCCCTGGACAGGAAATATCCTCGCGCCGGCAGTGCCCGACGAGCGCGGCAATTTCGATCACTACCAGCCATCGATGCCCGGCTTCGAGGCCGCGCATCTCTTCGGCTCCGTGCGGTTCACGCTCGATGTGTGGGAACGCTATCTCGGCCAGTCGGTTGCATGGCATTTCCGCGATCACCATGAGCGTCTGGAAATCTCGATTCTGCCGACATGGAACAATGCGCAGTTCGGCTACGGCTATCTCGAAGTGGGCAGCCAGTTCGAGACGGACGGAAGTATCCTCCCTTTCAGCCTCGACTTCGACATCATCGCCCACGAGGTCGGCCACGCTATAGCCTTCGCCGTGCTGGGCGTGCCGGGCCTGGGCAAAGAGTTCCCCGAATATGTCGGCTTCCAGGAAGCCTTCTCCGACTGCGTGTCGCTGATCGCCGCCATGCATTTTCCGTCGGTGATCGACAATGTGCTGGGCGAGACGCGCGGCAACCTCTATCTGGCCAACCGTCTCGCGCGCTTTTCGGAATTTTCGCGGCATAGCCAGATAAGGTTGGCGAACAACCAGCGGACGATGGCCGAATTCGTTCACGGCTGGAAGAACGAGCATGACCTGTCGGAGCCGCTCACCGGCGCGATATTCGACATCCTGGTCGATATCTTTCACGAGAGTTTGGTTGTCCGCGGCCTGATCTCGTCCGAGGTCGAGAATCTCGCCGATGTCGCCGAGGCCGATCCGGCTGCCCGGGCGCCGCTGCAGGACGCATTCGACCGTGCTTTCGTTCGCCGGACCGACGGTTTCCGCGAGGCGCTGCTCGATGCGCGCGACGTCGTCGGGATGTATCTGGCCGAAACCCTATGGGCTCTGGGGCCCGATTTTCTGGACTATGGAGATGTCGCGACGGCGATGCTCGCCGTCGACGAGGTCGAGACGGGGGGTGAGTTCGCAAGGCTCATCGATCGCAATTTCAGGCGTCGGGGCATCGGCGATCTGCACGCTGGCAGGCGGATCAACAATAGGCCGCGCCGCGGCCATTCCCATTCGGCGCGCACCTTGCTGCCGAGAGATATATCTAATTTTCCGAAGATGAGCTATCGAGAAAGAGTTCTGTTAGCGAGGTCGATGTCTAGCTAGATAATAATGAGTGGAGAGGAAGATGTCAGATAATGAAACATTACTTGGCGTATCGTCTGTATATCTGTTTGGTCGTCTGCTTGAAGACGTGACTTTGAAAGGAGTCGACATATACGGTAACTTGCCAAGACCAGGAAACAACAATTTTCTGCGACGCCAGCTCGAACATGTTGCTGGTCCCGATGGGAAGGAACACCCTGACGCGCGTTTGGCACGGATTTTTTCTTTTTCCTTTGAAGGAGCATTTTATGAACTGGCTCCGCCAGCGATTTTTCTCGTCCATGGGGCTGGCCTCGACCCCGACGACCCTCCCCCTACCGATGCCG
Source organism: Mesorhizobium sp. WSM4814 (assembly GCF_055811595.1). NCBI lineage: Bacteria > Pseudomonadati > Pseudomonadota > Alphaproteobacteria > Hyphomicrobiales > Phyllobacteriaceae > Mesorhizobium > Mesorhizobium sp. WSM4814. The sequence continues at coordinate 391,000 of NZ_JBVVQT010000001.1, read as the reverse complement.
ACAACCAAGTTGCGTACAAAAGACTGTCCCGAGTTCCCGGCTCCAGTGCGCGAACGGGTCTCGGCTTTCAGATTGGGGCTTTCTCCAAGGACATGAAAGTATGGATTTACGACAAGAGTGACCATTCGCTCAGGTTGGACGCAGAGACGGGGTCACTCGAGCAAATCCTGTTATCTGGAGAGGCCCATGGCGGAGGCATGGGCAGATCGGGCGGCGGCATGGGTAGATCGGGCGGCGTCATGGGCAGATCCGGTGGCAGCATGGGTAGATCGGGCGGCGTGATGGCAAGATCAAGCGGATGGACGCCACGAAAAGCAGGCGATCTAGATTGATCTCGTCGAACATGAGGGAGTTTCATATGGCTGTAGATATAGATTATCTGGAAGTAAGCCCTGTTAAAATCGTCAAGGGGGCATTGGATACTTTGACATTGTTGGCGATGAGCTTCTGACGGCCAACTTGAAATTCTACGCCTCATTCGATCGGGCTGGCGCGCAACCGGACGATCAAATTGAAGTCCATGTCGATGATTCGAAGACAGAAAAAACAAGACTGCCGATGATTGCTGAGGCAACTGAAAACGCGGACAACGATGCGAATAAGGTACGCTCGGTTGTGATCAAATTGAATGGCAATATAGAGGACGCCGCACAAGGTTTAATAGTCATTTAGAAGGGCCTTCACCCTCTGCAATACGGCCCGCCAGAAGTCGGCTCCTGGCGCTGTTCCCACCATTTGAGCACACGCATTGCACGGAGCCCGTGCGCAGTAATCGACCACACCACTCAAGGTATCAGCACGACCTTGCCGGTCGAGCGGCGCTCCTCCAGCAGGCGGTGCGCTTCGTTGGCCCGGTCGAGCGGATAGCGGCCGCTTTGCGTCACGGCAAGCTGGCCGCCGACGGCGAGTTGGAAAAGCTCCGACAGGCTGGCCCTGAGGCCGTCGGCGGAGAGCAGCGGAAGCAGGGCAAAACCTCGCAGGGACTGGTTCCGGGTGATCATCGCTTCCAGTTGCGCAGCGCCGATTGCGTATCTGCCCAGCGCCGCAAAGACCAGCTCTCCACCTGGCGCGAGAACCTCCAGCGATGCCGCCGTCATCGCGCCGCCGACAAATGTCGTAGACGACATCGACGCCGGCGCCGCCAGCCGCCTCCCGCACTCGCGCGGGCCAATCCGACGTGCTGTAATCGACCGCGGCATCGGCACCAAGCGACAGGGCAAGGTCGAGCTTGACCCTGCTGCCGGCGACCGCGATCACGTTGCTGGCGGCCTGGCGTTTGGCGAGTTGGACCAGCAGGGAGCCAACACCGCCTGCAGCTGCAGTGACCAGCACCGATTTGCCGGCTGGCGGGCTTTGCCGCAGCAGATGAAAAGCCGTCAGTCCCTGCACCATCAAAGCCGTCGCGCCGTCGAATGAGAGCGCATCGGGCAAAGGCACGGCCAGCCTTGCATCGATCGTCACATAGTCGGCATAGCCGCCAAACGGGCGCTTCGAAGCGAACAGCGGCGCAGCTATGCGTGTCCCGGCCAGCGAGATGTCGACCCCGTGACCAAGCGCCTCCACGGTGCCGGCAGCCTCGACGCCGGGAACCATCGGCAATTGCGGCGTCACCGCGTAGCGATCCCCGCGCATCAACACTTCGAAGAAATTCACGCCGGCCGCATGAACGCGGATCAGCACCTCGCCTGTTTGCGGCTCTGGCTTCGGCATCTCGACGACGTCCAGGACGTCAGGACCGCCGAAACGGTTCAGTTGAATGGCTCTCATGGCATGCATCCATCGCTATGGCATCGGCTACTGTTTGCCACTATCTGCCTGATCGCGACTACACACTCATTTGTCCCCTGCTGACCAGGAGGTGACCATGGCCATGCCTACCAAAACGGGGCCGACCAAAACGGGGCCGACCAAAAGGCTGCCAACCAAGAGACTGCCGCTGCTGCCGGCGGAACGCGCGCTGAAGGTGATCTCGGGCAGATGGAAGGCTGTCATTCTCTACCATCTCTTCGACGGCCCCCGGCGGCTGTCGGTGCTGAAGACGCAGGTGCCTGATATCACCCAAAAAGTGCTGATCCAGCAGCTTCGCGAAATGGAGGAACACGGCCTCGTCAGACGCGAGATCTTTGCCGAGATTCCCTCACGCGTCGAATATTCGGCGACGCACCTCGGCCTCAGCCTCGAGCCTATCCTTCTGGCGCTCTGCGCGTGGGGCCAGCACCACGCGGATGAGCTGAACGAGATGGACCGCCTCGCCGATTGCATCATCAAGCCTCGGCAGGCGCGGCAGCCAGCCATCGCCTGAATACCAGCCACCGCCTGAATCAAAAGGGGCGACGCAAGCGCCGCCCCCCGGAATCCTTCTAGGCATAAACCCTTGGGAGGATTGTCCTGGTCTGCGGTTCAGGCCGCCTTGACTTCCTCGGCCACCGCGTCGGCCTGGCGCGCCGCCTTCAGCACTTTGGCCCACCATGCAACGTCGTTGACCAGCGCGGTCGCCGCCTGGTTCAGGTGCTCGAGCTCCTCGAGCTTCTTTTCACCTTGCCGGACGGCAAGGAAATCGCCCCAGGCGATATGGACTGCCGACTTGACCGGCGCCATCTGCAGCTCGACCGCATGCAGCCTCAGCTGCTCGACGGCACGCGCGCCGCCGACGCTGCCATAGCCGACGAAGCCGGCCGACTTCTTGTTCCATTCATTGGCGGCGTAGTCGATCGCGTTCTTCAGCACGGCGGTCGGGCCATGGTTGTATTCGGCGGCGGTGAAGATGAAGCCATCGAACTCGGCGACCTTCTTCTGCCAGCGCTTTGCCACTTCATTCTGCGACGGCGCCCAGGCGGACGAAGCGACCTCGTCGAAGAACGGCAGCGGGAAGTCGCGCAGGTCGACCACTTCCACGTCGATGTCGGCATGCGACTTGGCGATCTTGGCGATCCACTGGGTCGGAACGTCGGCGAAGCGTGCGGCGCGGGTCGAACCGACGACAATGGCGATTTTGGGTTTGGACATAGAGGGGCTCTCCTTCAGGCGAATTTCTGGTATCGTTTAGATACCTGAACTATATGAGTGACTGTGCTCACGAGGCGCAAGGAGGCACCTTTTTGATACCAAGGCACCCGCACCGCACCGAGGACTGCCGCGCCATCTCGGAAATCCTGCAGCGCGTCGGCGACAAATGGACCGTGCTCGTCGTCGGCAAGCTCGGTGACGGGCCGCTGCGCTTCAACGAATTGCGCAGCGCCGTCGGCGGCATTTCGCAAAAGATGCTGACCACCACGTTGCGCGGGCTGGAGCGCGACGGCTTCGTCACCCGCACCGTGTTTCCGACGATTCCGCCACGCGTCGACTATGAGCTGACCGACCTTGGCTACGAGCTGCTTGTACCGGTCGGCGCGCTCGGCGAATGGGCGCGCAAGAACACCGAGCGGGTCAAGGCCGCTCGCGAAAAGTTCGATGAGATACATGCCTGAAACCTTTGCGCCGCAAGGCTTTGCGGCAGCGAGCCGCTCGTCTCGCCGTCCCTTCTCTCCTTGTGGGAGAAGGTGGATTGGCGCGCAGCGCCAAGACGGAAGAGGGGTGTTGGACGGAGTGCCGTCGGTGCCAAGCTGGACCACCCCTCATCCGACCGCGCTTCGCGCGGCCACCTTCTCCCACAAGGGGAGAAGGTAACTCAGCCCTCCGCCGGAACTGCCTTCGGCTTGCCTTCGCCGTCCAGCGCCACCATGACGAAGTCGGCGTGGGTGACCTTCTCCATCAGGTCGGAGAGGTAGCGCTGCGCCCATGCCTCGACCTTGAGCGTCATCGAGGTGCGGCCGACGCGCTCGACATGCGTATAGATGCACAGCGTGTCGCCGATCTTCATCGCCTTGGCGAACGACATTTCCTTCACCGCTGCCGTCACCACGCGGCCCTTGGCGCGCTCGGCGGCGCGGATGCCGCAGGCCAGATCCATCTGCGCCATCACCCAGCCGCCAAAAATGTCGCCCGCCGCATTGGCGTCCGAAGGCATGGCCAAGGTCCTCAGCGTCAGATCGCCGATCGGCCGTCCGTCCGCGTAATGCACCATGCGCCAAATCCCCTCGATATCGATCTTCTCCCCTATCGGGATGGCACCGATGCGTCAACGCGCTGCCAGGTGCTAGACTGCGCACAGCGAGTTGAGAAAGGCAGCTGACATGGAACTTACCTCTCGCCCTCTGACATCAGATCTATGGCCCGCGCTCGAGGAGCTGTTCGGTGAGAGCGCCGTCTGCAGTCGCTGTTGGTGTATGTACGGGCGGATCGGCAGTTCTTATCGAAAGCGACCAGGCGAGGAAAACAAGGCTGCGTTCCGACAAGCCGTCGAGCATGGTCCGCCTCCAGGCGTACTCGCTTTCGACGGCGCTACTGCTGTCGGCTGGTGTCAGGTGACGCCCAGAGATGCCGCGCCCTGGCTCGATCGGCTGTGGCAGCTCAAGCGAGTGGATGATGCGCCGGTCTGGTCCTTGTCCTGCCTCTACGTGCGAAAAGCATACCGCCTGCAAGGCATCACGTCTCACCTGATCGCAGCGGCGCTGCAAGCTGCAAGGCGCGCAAACGCCCCTGCACTCGAGGCCTATCCTTTTGATGCCGGCGTATCGCCGAGCGCTTCCGGCAGCGGATACGCCTCCACCTTCGCTCGCGCCGGGTTCAGGGTCGTCGCCCGCAGGGTGCCAGCCCGCCCGATCATGCGTTATGATTTCACGCAAAATGCTGATGATGGCGTGTAATGCTGGACCGCTTGGCGACGCGGCAAAGGCCGCTTCGGGCAGGACACCAACTGCAAATGAAGTGCCGGTCGCTTTTTTCACAGGCGATGCCGGAAGCTCCGGTGATCGCGGCGGCTTGCGGCGTCTAGGTTGAGCGAGAATTCGGAGCCGGCCGCAGCCATCATGCAGACCTATGATTTCATCATTGTTGGCTCCGGCTCGGCCGGCTCGGTTGTGGCCGAAAGACTGTCGGCTTCCGGCCGCTTCTCGGTTCTGGTGCTCGAGGCCGGCGGCAGCGACCGGCGTTTCTACGTCCAGATGCCGCTCGGCTACGGCAAGACCTTCTTCGACCCTGCGGTCAACTGGAACTACAAGACCGAGCCGGACCCCGGCCTCGCCGGCAATGTCGACCACTGGCCGCGCGGCAGGCTGCTCGGCGGCTCGAGCTCGATCAACGCCATGGTCTGGATTAGGGGCGCGCGCGAGGATTTCGACGCTTGGGCAGCGGCCGGCAATCCCGGCTGGGGCTTTGACGACCTGCTGCCCGTATTCAAGGCGCTGGAGGACAATCAGGCCGGCGCCGATCAATGGCGCGGGGTTGGCGGTCCGCTGCATATCACCGACTGCTCGACCTCGGTCCATCCGCTGACCAAGCGCTATCTGGCGGCCGCCAATCAGGCCGGCCTGCCGTTCAACCCGGATTTCAACGGCGCCGCCCAGGAGGGCGCCGGCATCTATCAGATCACCACCAAGAACGGCCGCCGCATGTCGGCCGCCCGCGCCTTCCTGCGCCCGGCGATGAAGCGCAAAAACCTCCGCGTCGAGATCAATGCGCTGGCGACCAGGATCCTGTTCGAGGGCAAGCGCGCCGTTGGCATCGAGTATCTCCAAAATGGTGAGACGAAAACCGCCCGCGCCGGCCGCGAGGTCATCCTGTCGGGCGGCTCGATCAATTCGCCGCAGTTGCTGCAGCTTTCCGGGATCGGTCCCTCGGCGATCCTTGGCGCCCTCGGCATTGCCGTCGTCCACGCCAACGAGAATGTCGGCGCGAACCTGCAGGACCATGTCGGCATCAACTACACTTTCAAGGGCAGGCTGCCGACGCTCAACCAGATCCTGCGCCCGTGGTGGGGCAAGCTCATGGTCGGCATGCAATACATGCTGATGCGCTCCGGCCCGCTGTCGCTGTCGATGAACAATGCCGGCGGCTTCTTCCGCACCGACCCGGCCGCGGCACGGCCCAACATGCAGCTCTATTTCCAGGCATTCTCGACCGTCATTCCGAAGAGCGGCGAGCGCCCGATCCTGACCCCAGATCCGTGGCCGGGCTTTTCGATCGGCCTGTCCAATTGCCGTCCCTCGAGCCGCGGCGAGATCATGATCCGCTCCAGCAATCCGCGCGACTATCCGAAGATCGTCGCCAACGCCTTTTCGACCGAGGCTGATGTCGCCGAGATGCTGGCGGCGGTGAAGTTCATCCGGAAGATCGCCGCCATGCCGGCAATGGCCGAGATCATCGAGGAAGAGGTGTTGCCGGGCCCGTCAATCACCTCCGACGCGGATATCATCCAGGATTTCAGAAAGCGCTCGGGCACCGTTTACCACCCGGTCTCGACCTGCCGCATGGGACCGGACGCTACCGCCGCCGTCGTCGACCCGCGCCTGCGGGTTCACGGCCTCGCCGGCTTGCGGGTCATCGACGCCTCGATCTTTCCCGATAACATCACCGGCAACACCAATGCCGCCGCGATCATGACCGGATGGAAGGGCGCCGAACTGGTTCTGGAGGATCAAAAATGAAAATCACCGACGTAAAGACCTGGGTTGTCGGCAATCCGCCGCCCGGCATCGGCGGCAAGTATTTCATCTTCGTCAAGCTCACCACCGACGGCGGCGTCGTCGGCTATGGCGAGGCCTACAACGCCACCTTCTCGGCCCATGTCACCGCAAGAATGATCGAGGACATGGCCGAGCGCTATCTGATCGGCCGCGATCCGCACGACATCGAGAACTTCTTCCGCCGCGCCTATTCGTCGGGCTTCACCCAGCGCCCGGACGTGTCCGGCATGGGCTGTTTTTCGGCGCTCGAAATCGCCTGCTGGGATATTATCGGCAAGGAGGCCGGCAAGCCGGTCTACAAGCTGCTCGGCGGCCAGGTGAACGAAACGCTGCGTTCCTATACCTATCTCTATCCGCACAGCGGCAGCGTCCATTCGGAAGATGCGCGCGGCAAGAACGTCTACAACGACCCCGGCCTGGCGGCCGAATGCGCGCTTGAATATGTCGAGCAGGGTTTTAATGCCGTCAAGCTCGATCCGGCCGGCCCCTACACCGCCTTTGACGGTCACCAGCCGCGTCTCGCCGACATCGATCTCTCCGCCCGCATGATCAAGGCGATCCGCGAGGCGGTCGGCACAAGGGCCGACATCCTGTTCGGCACGCATGGCCAGTTCACCGCATCGGGCGCGCTGCGCATGGCCCGCGCCATCGAACCCTACGATCCGCTGTGGTTCGAGGAACCGGTGCCGCCCGACATGCCCGAAGTGATGGCGCAGGTGGCGCGCGGCACGTCGATCCCGATCGCCACCGGCGAACGGCTGACGACCAAGTTCGAGTTTGCCCGCGTCATCGAGAACCGCGCCGCGACCATTCTGCAGCCCGACCTCGGCCGCTCCGGCGGCATTCTCGAAACCAAGAAGATCGCCGCCATGGCCGAGGCCTATCACATCCAGGTCGCCCCGCACTGCTATTGCGGGCCGATCGTCGGCGCGGCCAACATCCAGCTTGCCGTGACCTTGCCCAACTTCCTCATCCTGGAATCGCTGAAGCAGTGGGACGGTTTTCACGAAAAACTGCTGAAGAAGAAGATCGAGTGGCAGGACGGCAACGTCATTCCGTCGAAGGAGCCGGGCCTTGGCGTCGAGCTCGACGAAGCCGTCTGCGAAGCGCATCCCTGGACCGGCACGGAGCTGCATTTGCAGATGATGCAAACGCCGTTGACGCCGTGAGCGCGCGCAAGAGATGCGGCCGGGTTTCCCTGCCAGGCTCAAGCTCTGCCGTCAGGGAATTGTCACGCGATTCCAGCATGTTGTCCTGGTCGCCTAAATCACGATCGAAGCGACCGGAACCAAGGTCTCAACAGCTTGATTCAATACCTCAGCGTCAGCGCGCCGGGCAGGATCTCGAAGGTCGCCGGTATGCGCCCCGGCGACTCGCCGTCTATGTCGACCAGAGCGCCGTTTTTTTGCACATCGCCGAGTGGTTCGACAACGACTTTCCTGCCGCGCAAAATGGTGATTGCCGGATGGTTGCGATGCCGGCCGCCATAGAGCAGACGGATGTCCCAGATCAGCTTCAGCTTGCCAGCCGCGCGCAGGATGACGATGTCGAACTGGCCGTCGTCCAGTTCGGCATCCGGCGCGATCATCATGCCGGCGCCGAAGAATTTTCCGTTGGCCACCGCCACCAGCGCGACGCGCGCCTCGACCGGGACGCCGTCGTCGACGGTGATCACGACGTCCTGGAACCGGTAGCGCATGAATTCCCACACGGTGCGCCAGTAGAACAGCGCCTTGGCCGACACATTGCCCTTGCGCTTGTCGGCGTTGACCGCGCGGTCGGTGGCGCCCGACAGGCCGAGGCTGGCGATGTTGATGAAATGGCGGCTGGCCAGGGCGCCATGGTCGTCGACATAGGAGATGCGGCCGGCATCGACCCGGCGGGCCTTGGCCTCGGCGATGCGCTTCAGCGTCAGGTCGACCTCACCAGACAGGCCGAGCCCGCGGGCGAAATCGATGCCGGCGCCGCAAGGCAGCAGGCCGAGCTCGGCCGTCCGGCCGCTTTCCGCAAACGCCTGCAGCAGCCCATCGGCGACTTCGCTGGCGGTGCCGTCGCCGCCCGCCGCGATCACCAGATCGAAGCCGCTGGCGGCAAGGACCAGCGCCAGCCGTTCGGCGTCGCCGGTCGCCTGCGTCTCGCGCAGCTCGAAATCGCCGAAATGTTTCCTGAGCGAAGCGCTGACCTCCGGCCAATGCCGCTTGAGCCAGCCGCCGCCGGCAATCGGATTGAGAACCACCCCGACCTTCAAGAATGCCTCCCCATAGGATAGCAACGACACTGCTGTCCTAAAATCCTTCGCCGGCATTGAAGCCCGCGCCGCAGTGTCGGGCAAGGGCAGAATCCTGCAGCTCGCCGCAGGATGGGCGTGTCCCGCCCCGCATCTCGGCAAAATAAACGCGCCGATGCGGGCCCTGGTCCCCGATAATCCCGCTATCCACAGGCTCGCAACCGTTTCGCCGAACGCTTATCTCCCGTACATTAATCCCATCTCAGGCGGCTACCGATTGCCAAGTCGAAAGGCAAAGCGAAACGGCGGATTTCCTGAGGCCCGTACGGCCCCGAACGCAGGCTTGCCTGTTTTGAGGACCGAGACTACGGGGCCGCGGAAAGCGTGCGAACGCCTACGGCGGACCGATGCTGCCATGAAGGACGGCAAAAACCTTCGATGGCGCGCTGGACGAAGCTTGCAAGGGTGGAGACTGGCGAGGTCCCGAACGGACGCTGCCCTCGGGCGGTGGCTGGCAGGACCGTCAACATCAAGGCCGGCATGGCGCGACGTCTTTACGGAAGTTGCTGCCGCGACCGTGTCCTGATCTGACAGGGAGGCGCTGGGAGAAATCCCGGCGCCGACTGTTTTTTGGGCTTCTCTCGCGATTTGACTGCCTGTCTCACGCGGTTCGACCGGAGCGAAGCTTCCTGGTGTTGATTCAGAAGCTGGCAGCAGACCTCAAGTTCGGGCTAACCCGCCGCCGCGTCCGTTGCGCCGATCTTGCGCACCAGCGCCGCCGTCGCCAGCATCGCCCCCATGTCTGATATCATAGGCGCGACATGCTTGGCGTAGTCGAGCGGCACCGAGATATCGGGCAGCTCGAAAAAATTCCTCGTCTGCGGCAGGAGTAAAAATCCGTCGCTGCCATTGAGCGCGACCCGCGCCGGATCATCAGGCCATGTCTCCTTGAGCCATGTCAGTGCCTGCGCCAGCCGGCCGCTCACCAGCGGCTGCGCCCCCTCGATGTTGTCGCTGCGGAAGTCGTAGGCGGCATCGAGTTCGGGCACCCCGCATGACAATTCCTGCATCCTGCTGGCGAACATGCCGCGGAAGAACCCGACGGCCATCTCACTCCGGCGGGCGGCCACCAATATGCCGGGGAACGGCACCATGGTCCCGAAGGCAACGACGATCCCCTTGAATGCTATCGTGCCGCCCGTGCCTTGCCGGAGATCGGCTTCGTAAAGCTCGAACGGAAATCCCTCGTAACGGCCGGAGACGATGTCGTCGAAGCGTTTGGTGGTGAACGTGCCGATCGTCTCGCGCGGCAGCCGGTCGAACGAGTTCGGTGTCACCTCATGCTCGTAGCGCATGTCCCTGATGAAGCCGAAGATGATCGGCAGCAGTGTCTTGCGGTGCTGCAACCTGCTCGTCGGCTTGATCGCCTGGAAATAGAGCAGGATCGCCGCCACCAACCCGACGACATAGAGCAACACATGCGGCGTCGAGAGCCATTGCTCGTAGGGATCGGCGATCCTGTTGAAAAGCCAGGCGACAAGCGCCACGAACACCAGCACCAGTCCGATGAACAGCGGCACCCGCCAGCGGACTTGCCGGTAGGCCGAAGCCCTTTCGGCCTCGTAGGCCGCCAGATTGCGCTTGATGCCGGCGATGTCAGCTTCATCAGGCATGAAATCCGCTGCTTCCATCGCCATCCCGCGCCCCCTAACAAACTCATGATAGCCGATTTTATAGACATCTCGACTACAGCGCTGAGAGGCAGCGCTTCTCAAGCAGATGTTTGTGCTGCCCCTCATCCGCCTGCCGGCACCTCTCCCCGTGACCGGGGAGAAATGTCCGGCAGGACAATGAGGGGCAGCGCCATACTTGTGCGATAAGCAACGTGCGACTAGCCCTCACTTACGGCGCTACGGAAAAATCGCAGTCAACCGGCCTTCGACTTTGCTGCGCATTCGGTCCTCCAGCGCCTCGACCGGAACCAGATGCTCATGGTCGCCGGCGCGCAGCCGCATGAAGGGATGCAGCCGGTAGGCGGCAATGGCGCCACGCGTGCCGGCGTCGGCGCTGATATCGACGGTCAGGATGCTACCGATGCGGCCGGGCCATGGCTGGCGCGCCAAGGCGGTGCCGAGGAAATCGCCGAGCCCATAGGCGACGAGCGCCTTGCCGATCCGCTCCACCGGCTGCACAACATGGGCATGATGGCCAGCGATCAGCCCGACGCCCTGCGCGGCCAAACGCCGGGCCAGCGCCCGCGTTTCAGCCTGCGGAAAATGCCGGAATTCCCAATCCCAATGTGGCACGGCGCAGGTGAGGTCGACGGCGTCGCGGCGCGGCCATCGTGCGGGGTCGCCTTGCATCGACACACGGCCGGCGAACGCCGCCGCGCCGGCGTTGCGCCACAGCGTGAAGGCGGCGAAGCCTATTGTCAGCGGCCCGACTGCGATGCGTTCGACCGGACCGGCGGCCGCGGTACCGATGCTGCGGATGCCAAGCCGTTCCAGCGCTGCCACGGTCTCGTCAAAACCCTCGACGCCCTGGTCGAGCGCATGGTTGTTGGCGAGCGACAGCACCAGTTTATCGCGCGAGATGCCTACTGACGCCAACGCCTCGGCAAAGAACCGCTCGGTCATGGCATGACGGGTGCCAAGCTTCGTACCCATCGCCGCGCTCGGTCGCTCCACCACCGGGCTTTCGCAATTGCCGATCACCAGATCGGCGGAGCCGAGCAGCGTGGCGATCGCCGGGTCGCATTGCGGCGCGCTGCGATTGGCCACCGCCGAGATATCGCCGACAAAGGCGAACCGCACCGTCCGCGCCGGTGGCGGCTCGATCATGATTCCTGCCGCTGGCGCAAAGCCTTGGCGATCGCCGCTGAGCGAAGGCTTCAAGAAGCGTGGCAGCCAGGACAATTTGTAGGAAAGCGGATAGTTCGACACGCGCAGCCCTGCACCGGGATGAACGGCCAAGGTAGACGATGCGCCCGATATAGCGAAGCGCCTCCGTTCGCAATCGTGCGACCAGAAGCCCGCAGTAGGCGCAACACACAAGATGCGTATATGGTTGCCGCCGAACGGCATACCGGAGGACCAAGATGAAGCGATTTTCGAGCCTGCTGGCATCCGCCCTTCTTCTGCTGCTGCCGGTTGCTTCCGCCGGTGCCGCGGCCTCCGAACCGGCCGCCCTGTTCGAGGCCAAAACCGTGGCCGACCGCGACAGCACGCTTGCTGCGCTGGAAGCCGCTGCGCCCACTGATCCTGCGTCGGCCTACGCCACCGGCGCCGGCCAGTTCTTCACCGCGCTGGAGATCCTGGCCGGCGGCCTGCACCGCCACGGTTTCGAAAGCCCGCAATCCTTCATGCTGCCGCTGATGCGGCTGCCGGTGCCGGACAATCCCAATCCCGAGCCACTAACCTACGACGACTTCCGCGCCATCCTGGTCGCCTTCCGCGATCGGCTGGAAAAGTCCGCGGCCACGCTTGGATCCGTGCCTGCCGATGCCGACATCGGCATCGAGGTCGACCTCACCCGTCTCGGCATCGACCTCAACGAGGACGGCCAGATCGCGCCGGACGAAAGTGCCGCCGCGATCATGGCGTCCCTGTCACGCGGCGGCGGTGCGCCAGACCCGGCCGCACCCGCCCTCACCTTCCGCTTCGACCGCGCCGATGGCTACTGGCTGCAGGGCTATGCCGAATTCCTGATGGCGCAGGCGGATTTCTGGCTGGCGCATGACTTCAGCAACGCCTTCGACGGCTCGTTCCACATGCTGTTTCCGCGCGCAAAACTGCCGCTGCAGGACACGCTCGTGCCGCCGGACGGCGGCATGAGCGGCGGCATGTTGTCGGCCGAGTGGCGCATCGCCGACTTCATCTCGCTGGTTCATCTGGTCAATTGGCCGGTGGTCGAGCCGGAGCGCCGCCACGCGGCGCGCCGCCACCTCATGGAAATGATCCGGCTGTCCCGCGAAGACTGGAAGGCGATCCGCGCCGAGACCGACAACGACCGTGAATGGCTGCCCGGCCCGCAACAGAAAGGCGCCAGCCCGCTCACCGGCCTGGAGGTCGGCGAGGAGCAGGTCCAGGCCTGGCACGCCGCGCTTGATATGGCCGAGGACCTGCTCGAAGGCCGCACCTTGCTGCCGCATTTCCGCTTCGCCGACAAGGGCATCAACATGAAGCGCTTCTTCGACGAACCAAAGCCCTTCGACCTGGTGCTGTCGATCACCGGCCCGGCCATCGCGCCCTATCTCGACAGCGGAAAGATCCTCACCAGCGAAGAGTTCGACCAGATCCGGCGCCAGTTCGGCGGCGCCGGGTTTTTGACCTTTGCGCTGTGGTTCAACTGAGGGCGCGTTCGACATCGCTCCTGACACCCTTGTGTCAGCAGCCTGGTTTCCTCTCGCGCCCCTGGCCACTCCGCTCTTTCCATTTTGGCCGATACCTCCCATATTTGGGGCATGGCCAAACTTCCCGACAAAAAGACGCCGCCGCCGGCGCGTGACGATCGTGCTTCGCCGCCCAAGCGGCGCAGCCCGTTGACCGATTTCCTCGATGCGTCCGAGCCGCTGCACAAGCGCGGTTTTGCCGAGGCGCCGCAGGCTGAATTGTCAGGCACGCCGCTGACCGGCTCGATCGCCGATTGGGCCGAGCAGATCGAGCAGGAGGCCGAAAAGGAAGGGCGCCAAGTCTCCCCCCTCGAGGGGGAGAAGGCGACAGAGGGGGTCGGCAAAGGAAGCGCTCAACATGAGGGCACGTCGAGCCCGGCCGCACCGACCCCGCCCGGCGGCTCCGCCGCCACCCTCCCCTCAAGGGGGAGGGAAGTCGCCAAGGCGAAAAAGATCCCTGAACGCTCCTCTTCCCCTGGCCGCACGGCGCGCGGCACCTCCATGGGCGGCGCGGCTTCAGCGCGGGAGCGAACCGCGGCCGGCCTCAATCCGGTTGCCGGCCTCGATGTTTCGCTGGAGGAAGCCGAGACCATGGCCTCCGGCGGCGTCACCGCCACCGTGGCGGCGCTGTCGGCGCTGATCGAGTCCGGCAACCCGCTGCACAAGGACGGCGTGCTGTGGACGCCGCATCGCCCTGCCCGGCCCGAAAAATCCGAAGGCGGCATCGCCATCAAGATGGTGTCGGATTTCGAGCCGGCCGGCGACCAGCCGACGGCGATCAAGGATCTTGTCGAAGGCGTCAACGACAACGACCGCACCCAGGTGCTGCTCGGCGTCACCGGCTCGGGAAAAACCTTCACCATGGCCAAGGTGATCGAGGAGACGCAGCGCCCTGCCTTGATCCTCGCCCCCAACAAGACGCTGGCCGCGCAGCTTTATTCCGAATTCAAGAAATTCTTCCCGGAGAATGCCGTCGAGTATTTCGTCTCCTATTACGACTACTACCAGCCGGAAGCCTATGTGCCGCGGACGGATACCTTCATCGAAAAGGAATCGTCGATCAACGAGCAGATCGATCGCATGCGCCATTCGGCGACGCGCTCGCTGCTGGAGCGCGACGACGTCATCATCGTCGCCTCGGTGTCCTGCATCTACGGTATCGGCTCGGTCGAGACCTACACGGCGATGACCTTCCAGATGCAGATCGGCGACCGGCTCGACCAGCGCGCGCTGCTCGCCGATCTCGTCGCGCAGCAATACAAGCGGCAGGATATCAATTTCGTCCGCGGCTCGTTCCGCGTGCGCGGCGACACGATCGAGATTTTTCCGGCCCACTTGGAAGACCGCGCCTGGCGTATTTCGCTGTTCGGCGACGAGATCGAGGCGATCACCGAGTTCGACCCGCTGACCGGCCAGAAGACCGGCGAATTGAAGAGCGTCAAGATCTACGCCAATTCGCACTATGTGACGCCGCGCCCGACCTTGAATCAGGCTATCAAATCGATCAAGGAAGAGCTCAAGCAGCGGCTGGTCGAACTCGAGCGCGCCGGACGCCTGCTCGAGGCGCAGCGGCTGGAGCAGCGCAGCCGCTTCGACCTCGAGATGCTGGAAGCCACCGGCTCCTGCGCCGGCATCGAGAACTATTCGCGCTATCTCACCGGCCGCCAGCCGGGCGATCCGCCACCGACCCTGTTCGAGTACATCCCCGACAATGCGCTGGTCTTCATCGACGAAAGCCACGTCACCATACCGCAGATCGGCGGCATGTATCGCGGCGACTTTCGCCGCAAGGCGACGCTGGCCGAGTACGGTTTCCGCCTGCCGTCCTGCATGGACAACCGGCCGCTGCGTTTCGAGGAATGGGACGCGATGCGCCCGCTTTCGGTCGCGGTTTCGGCGACGCCCGGCGCCTGGGAGATGGAGCAGTCCGGCGGCGTCTTTGCCGAGCAGGTCATCCGCCCGACCGGCCTGATCGATCCGCCGGTCGAGGTGCGCCCGGCCAAGACCCAGGTCGACGACGTCGTCGGCGAAATCCGCGAAACGACGAAGGCCGGCTACCGCACGCTGGTCACCGTGCTGACCAAGCGCATGGCCGAGGACCTGACCGAGTATCTGCACGAGCAGGGCATTCGCGTCCGCTACATGCACTCCGACATCGACACGCTGGAGCGCATCGAGATCCTGCGCGACCTGCGCCTCGGCGCCTTCGACGTGCTGGTCGGCATCAACCTTTTGCGCGAAGGCCTCGACATCCCCGAATGCGGCTTCGTCGCCATCCTCGATGCCGACAAGGAGGGTTTTTTGCGCTCCGAAACCTCGCTGATCCAGACCATCGGCCGTGCCGCCCGAAACGTCGACGGCAAGGTCATCCTCTACGCCGACCAGGTCACCGGCTCGATGGAGCGGGCGATGGCCGAGACCAACCGCCGGCGCGAAAAGCAGATGGAGTGGAACGCGGCCAACGGCATCACCCCGGAATCGGTCAAGTCGCGCATCTCCGACATCCTGGACTCGGTCTACGAGAAGGACCACGTCCGCGCCGACATCTCGCAGTTCACCGACAGCGCCGGCGCGATGATGGGCAACAATCTGAAAGCCCATCTCGACGCGATGGACAAGCAGATGCGCGACGCCGCCGCCAATCTCGACTTCGAGAAGGCGGCCCGCATCCGCGACGAGATCAAGCGGCTGCGCGAGATGGAACTGTCCATCTCCGACGATCCGCTGGCCAAATATGCCGATATGGAAAGCCCGGTTTCGGGCCGCGAAAAGGGCAAGCACAACAAGGGCCGCGCCATCCACCGCACGGTGGATGATGACGGCAAGGGTCTGTTCCGCAAGCCCGCACTCGACGAGATGGGCGCCGACGGCGCCGTGCCGGTCAAGAAGCCGCTCTTCGCAAAACCCTCGCTCGACGTCATGGGCCCGGGCACCGACATGCCGACACCGGCCGGGGCGGTGTCGCGCTCGCTGTTCAAGAAGCAGTCGGCCGAAGAGGCACACGGTTCTGATTTCGGCATCCCTGGCGATTCAACCAAGCCGCTGTTCAAGAAGAACTCGCTCGACGAGATGACGGTGCGACGCACGGAAAAACCGGTCGAAGGCAAAGTGCCAGCCAAGCCACAGCCGATCTCCCCCCAAGTGGGCGCGAAGGAACGCGACGGTTCGGCCAAGCCAGTTGTCCGCCAGCGCGCCGGCATCGGCTCCTACGAAGATCCAGCCGATGCCCGCCGTGAAAAGCGCCGGCCGGGTAAGACAGGCAGGCCGGGACGGTAGCGAGCTTCCCTTCTCTCCTTGTGGGAGAAGGTGGCCGAGCGAAGCTCGGTCGGATGAGGGGTGTTCCAGCTTGGCAAAAGCGGTGCTCCGTCCAGCACCCCTCAACCTGTCTCGGCGCTGCGCGCCGATCCACCTTCTCCCACAAGGGGAGAAGGGATGCGCCCGCCCTTGCCATCGGCCCCTCCCTTGGTGTAGCCAGTTCTACAACTCGAACGTCTTAAAAGGAGGGCTGCGTGCATATCGACCACCACCGTCAGCGCGGCCCTGTCCCTGCCCTGCGAGCTTGCTTGCAGGGCTGACCAGAGACGGTCCGGGTTCTCCCGCTTCGATTTTCTTGGTCCTGCCCTTCGTGGTGCTGCAACGCCGAGCCTGATGGCCAGCCTGCGCACCGTCAAAGTGCATCGAACCGGACCTTTATTCCGGGCAGACCAGAGAAACCAACGTGGCCCTGATCAGCCTCAAGTCCCTCGGCGTCACCATGAGTGCGCCGCTCTTTTCCAACCTTGACCTCAGCATCGGCACCGGCGACCGGCTCGGCATCGTCGCCGCCAACGGCCGCGGCAAGTCCACCTTGCTGAAGTGCCTGACCGGCGAGATGGAGCCGACATCCGGCGACATCACCCGCACGCGCGGCCTGCGCGTCGGCCATGTCGAGCAAGCCATTCCCGCAGCATTGGCCGAGCACGGCTTTCAGCAGGTGGTGGCCGACGCCTTGCCGGCCGAGCAGGCCGAAAGCGAGCAATGGCGCGTCGATGTCGTTCTCGATTCACTCGACGTGCCCCAGCCGATGCGCGAGCGGCCGATGCGGGCCTTGAGCGGCGGCTGGCAAAGACTGGCGCTTATCGCCCGCGTCTGGGTCACCGATCCCGATGTGCTGCTTCTCGACGAGCCGACCAACCACCTTGACCTTGCCAAGATCAGCCAGCTCGAAACCTGGCTGAACGCACTGCCGCGCGAGGTGCCGGTGGTGATCGCCAGCCACGATCGGGCTTTCCTCGACGCAACGACCAACCGGACGCTGTTCCTGCGCCCCGAGCAGTCGCCGGTATTTTCGTTGCCCTATTCGCGGGCGCGCGATGCGTTGAGCGAAGTCGACGCCTCGACCGAGCGCAAGTTCCAGCGCGACATGAAGGTGGCGCAGCAATTGCGCCGGCAGGCGGCCAAGCTCAACAACATCGGCATTAATTCGGGCAGCGACCTTTTGACGGTCAAGACCAAGCAGCTCAACCAGCGCGCCCAGCGCCTCGAGGAGGTCGCAGCACCGGCGCACCGCGAAAAATCGGCGGGCGCGATAAAGCTCGCCAATCGCGGCACCCATGCCAAGGTGCTGATCACGCTTGACGACGTGGCGGTCGAAACGCCTGACGGCACGCTGCTGTTCAGGACCGGCAAGCGCCACATCTGCCAGGGCGACCGCATCGTGTTGCTCGGCCGCAACGGCGTCGGCAAGTCGCGGCTGATCAGTCTGGTCAGAAATGCCGTCGTCGAGCCAGAGACGGCAACACAAGGCGTGAAGGTGACGCCGTCGACGGTGCTCGGCTACAGCGACCAGGCATTGTCGGGCATCAGCGGCGACGACACGCCGCTGGCGATGCTCTCGCGCAAATTCGATGTCGGCGAGCAGCGCGCCCGCTCGCTGCTGGCCGGTGCAGGCGTCAGCATCGACATGCAGGAGCGCAGGATCGGCGTGCTGTCGGGCGGACAGAAGGCGCGGCTGATGATGCTGGCGCTGAGGCTCGCCAATCCCAATTTCTACCTGCTCGACGAGCCGACCAACCATCTCGACATCGACGGCCAGGAGGCGCTGGAGGCGGAATTGCTCGGCCATCAGGCGAGCTGCGTGCTGGCATCGCACGACCGCTCCTTCATCAGGGCGATCGGCAACCGTTTCTGGCTGATCGAGAAGCAGCGGCTGGCCGAGATCGACAGCCCGGAGGATTTCTTCCGGGAAGTCGCCCGGACGGCAGGTTGAGTGATTTGGCGGCAGGATGTCTGTCGATGATCTCTGGCAGGTGTGATCTGACCACGAAGGGGCCGCTTGCTCGGCTGAGCGGCCCTTCTGAATGCCCTTCATAGGTGGAGCAGTAACGCCCCGGATGGAGATAGACACTTATGACGACGTTCCGACGCGTCAGCGCGACCTTCAGATCACAAGAATTTCGTATCACACTATGAGACGCTTCCTTGACTTCCGAGACGTATCATGTGATGGTACGCTTCCTGGAGACGGCAGATGATCCGTTCGTTCAAGGACAGGACCAGCGAGGCGGTTTCGAAAGGCAAGGCTCCGAAGGGCTTCCCCTCTGATCTTGTTCGTTCGGCTCAGCGTAAGTTGTTCATGATCGACAACGCCGCTGAACTGGCGGACCTGAAGACGCCGCCCGGCAACAGGCTTGAACCGCTGAAAGGCAATCGTACCGGTCAGCATTCAATTCGCATCAACGATCAGTTCCGCGTCTGCTTTCGGTGGGTGGACGGGCAAGCAGAGGATGTCGAATCACCGACTATCACTGAACTAGGGCTCGATACCACGATGCACGACGCATGATCATCGCTTTCCTTGGCAATTAACTGTTGTCAACCGCTCACTGCCAGGAGCTTGTAATGTTGTACTTTGACACCCCGATCCACCCCGGAGAAATCCTTCGAGAGGAATTTCTGGTTCCGCTTCGTCTGAAGCCTTACACGCTGGCCAAAAAGCTGCATGTTCCGCGCACGCGCATCGAGCGCCTAGCCAGCGAGACGACACCGGTAACTCCCGACACCGCGCTGCGCCTTGCCAAGTTCTTCGGAACAACGCCACAGTTTTGGATGAACATGCAGTCCAGTTACGATCTCGCGGTAGAGGGCGAAGCCAAGAAGGCCGAACTCGACGCAATCGAGCGGATGGAAGCTGCTTGAGATCATCGACGGTGGAGTGAATCCGGTCCTGCGGCAAAAAAATTCCAGCGGTCTGTCGGATCGTCGCTGCGCGCCACGTCCTTGGGATGCCGACACGGTGATGCCGGCGCCAATCGAGGAGAGAGCATCATGTCTATTCTGTCATCCGTAGGCCGCATAGCGACCCGTTACTCAGCGGCGCGCGCCCGCTACCGCAGCGAGCGTGCCATCCTTTCGTTGCCGATCGAACTGCGCAAAGACATCGGCTGGCCGGAAATCGTCATCGACGCACAGAACAGCCCGCGGATTGGCCTGGCTCCTTGACAAGGGGGCTCCTTGACAAGGGCGGCCGTCGCACGCTCGGCATCAAAAAAACAGCAGCGGCCATGTAGGATCGCCGCCGCTTCATTCGTCCTGTGATCCGCAAGGTCAAACCAAACGCAGAGAGGAGCAAAAAGATGAACGACCAGCCCCAAACCCAGCCTAAAGCGAAAGTCCTCGGCGGATTGACGCCCTACCTTCAGTTGGACGGCGCCTTCAAGGCTTCGGAATTCTATCAGAAGGCCTTCGGCGCCGAGCAGGTCTTCTTCTACCCGCCGGACGAGCAGGGCCGGACGATGCACATCCATCTCCACATCAACAGTTCGACCTTGATGATTTCCGACTTCTATCCCGAGCACGGAATGGCCCCGGTGAAGCCGCAGGGCTTCACCATGCAGCTCCATCTCGGCAGCGACGACATCGACGCCTGGTGGCAGCGCGCCATCGATGCCGGTTGCAAGGTCGGCACGCCGCTGCAGGTGATGTTCTGGGGCGATCGCTGGGGTCAGTTGACTGATCCCTTCGGCGTGGAGTGGGCGATGAACGCGCCAGTAAAGGCGGCGTAGCGTCACCGTTTCTTCCTTCTCCCCTTGTGGGCCCCTTGTGGGAGCAGGAAATCCAACCCAAGGAGAACCACAATGTCCTATGTCGATGGTTTCGTACTCGCCGTGCCCAAGGCGAATCTCGATGCCTACAAGGAAATGGCGCAGCTGGGCGGCACCGTCTGGATGGAGCATGGCGCGCTCGCCTATGTCGAGTGCATTGGCGACGACGTGCCCTATGGCGAAATGACCTCGTTCCCGCGCGCCGTGCAGGCCAAGGACGACGAGATCGTCGTCTTCTCGTGGGTCGTCTATGAATCGCGGCAGAGCCGCGATGCGGTGATGGCCAAGGTCATGGCCGATGAGCGGCTGAAGTCCGACTGGTCGGCGATGCCGTTCGACGGCAAGCGCATGATCTTCGGCGGCTTTCAGCCCTTCATTGAGTTGTAGGCCCGCATTACGCCAGCCGGTCGAGCAGCGGCTTGAGCCGGTCGCCATAGCGCTTCCACAGATCGACCGAGCCCTGGTACATCGGCTGGCGCACCTGCGCCGCCGACGCCGTGCGCACCGGCCGGTCGGTCTCGTGGAACGACAGCACTGCATCGTCCCATGGCAGGCCGAGATAGGCGATCAGCGCCCGCGTCTGCCCTTCCTGGTCGGCAACGAAATCCTCGTAGCGCACATCATGCACGACATCAGGCAGAACGGTGCGCCAATGCGCCATGATGTCGGTGTAGAGATTGTGGAAATCGGCAAGCTCGCCGAGGTCGTAGCCGTAGCGGTGGCTGTCGCCGCGGAAATGCACCTTGTAGATCGACAGGCAGGTCGCCGCCGCGTCGCGCGCGCAATGGATGATCTTGGCCTTGGGCAGCATCAGATGGATGAAGCCGACCAAAAGGAAATTGCCGGGCATCTTGTCGGTGACATGCCGGAAATCCGGATAGCGGGCGTGCAGCAGGTCGAGATAGGCCTGGCCTGCCTCGGCAAAGGCCTTGTCGGGCATGTCGGCGATCCCGCTGGGGAAACCGCCCTTCATACCAGGCGGAAACTGTTTTCCCACCGCCGTCTTCAAAATGCCGAGCTCGCCCGCGCCATAGACTTGGCGGTGGCTGGCGATGATCTGCTCGACAAGCGTGGTGCCGGAGCGCGGCATGCCGACGACGAAGATCGGCGTGTCGTCGGCAATCCCGCTCGGTCTGTGCTTGTCGAAGAAGGCCTTGTCGAACACCGCCTTCATCGTTTCGAATTCGGCGCGTGTCTTGTCCGCATCATAGTCGATGCCCATGCGGCGGATGGCATTGCCTTCGGCGAAATAATCGAAGGCACGGCCATAATCCTTCAGGTCGTCATTGGCCTTGCCGAGGCCGAACGAAAGCTGCATGCGCGCCAGACTGCCGTCCGGCGCCTTGGCGTGCTGCGCCTCCATCCCGGCAAGCTCGGCGTCGCGCTCCTGCTGGCGCTTGACCTGGGTGAGCAGCAGCCAGGCCCTGGCCATGCCGGGATCGACCGCCAGCGCCTGCCGGAAATGCTCCGCTGCCTCTGCGAGGCTGCCCTTCTCCATCAGCCCGACGCCCAGCCCGTGCAGCAGGTCGGCGTCCTTCGGCCGAATTGCCAATGCTTCGCGGAAGACGGCGAGCGCCTCGTCGAGCCGCCCAGCCTCCTGCAGCGTCTCGGCAAGCCCGATGCGGGCGCGGACATGGAACGGATTGCGGCCGATGGTGCCGCGATAGATCTCCTCCGCGCCCTCGAACTGGCCGAGTTGCTTCAGCGAAGAGCCGAGATTGTCGCGCGCCGCGAGTTGCTCCGGCCGGATTGCCACCGCGCCACGGAAGAAATCGACGGCTGCACCGACACGGCCGAGGTCGCGCATCACCGTGCCGAGATTGTTGAGGAAATCTGGATTCTTGGGTTGCAGGCGCACCGACTGTTCGAGGAGATCAAGTCCTTCGGCGCTGCGCCCGGTCTGGTGCAGCAGCAAACCGAGGAAATGTGCTGCCGCCGCGTGATTGGCCTTTTGCGCCAGCACCTGCCGGTAGAGCATCTCGGCTTCCTGCCGGCGCCCCGCCTGATGCAATTGCAGGGCCTGCTGCACGCGCTGGTCGAGCCCCAGCGGCGGCTGTCCGCCTGAGCCGAAATTGCCGCCCGCGCCTGCCGGTCTTCTCGGATCTCTGTTGATGGGAAACCTGCCGTGTTTTGTCCGCCTGCCGCGATCTAAGCCATCGGCGCGGCAGGTTCAAGGGTTCGCAGGCCAGCTTGCCGGAAATCCTGGGTTCATGGGCCGGCCGTGTCAGATCAGGCGGTTGGTCTCCGCAACCTGTCTGGCCCGCCGCAGCGTGCCGTCGGTATCGGCGATCCTGCGCCTTGCTGCCTCGTCACTTCGTATCGTCAGCCGTGCCGACACGACTTTCGCAGGCCCGGCGACCTGCTTGACAATCGGCTGGATGGTTACGGTCGAACCATCAGGTGTTTTCACGGAAAACATGATTTTTCCTTTCAGATGTAAATAAAAATCGATTCCGGGATGAATTTTTCCGGCACAATCTCAAACAATTCTTGTGAAGTTTCCGGACCGTATCACCATTTCCCAAATAGCCCTAGAAAAGTAAATTTACGACGAGGTCGGCGACGGGCGGGAATCTTCTTGAATAAACCGCATTTTGGGATTAGTGAATTGAGATCGTTTTTTGGGCCAAGCTTGGCATCTCGCGGCGTCAGAAGTTCTCGACCCGCCAAACTCATTCCAGATCGCCGATACCCAAATTGCCGATACCCAAATTGCCGAACAGGGACCCACGACCTTAGGTCCCGGTGCCGCGAAGCGGGCACCACCCTATCGGATCCAAGACGACACTTCGAGGCACGAGAATGTCTGGCCGAACTACCCATTCCATCGCGCATTTCGAGGCACCCTTCATGATTGGCGGCCTAGAAGGACAATTGCCGGCCGGCGACTACGACATCGACCACGATGAGGAGCTTGTCGATGGCATCTCGTGGCTTGCCTGGCGCCGTGTCGCCACTTTCATCCACCTGCCGGCAAGGACGGTGAAAAGCCAGACCAGCCAATTGGTCGCCATCGACTTCGCCGAACTCGAAACCGCGCTGAGGCGCGACCAGGAGAATGCCGCATGATCCGCTTCCAGCAGAACGCGCGCCCGCGCACCGACACGCCTGCGCATCTTTTCGCGATCGGCCAGACCGTTCGCATGAAGAGCCGCACCGGCCTTGTTCAGAAGACCGCCGAGCTGTTCCAGATCAAAAGCAGGCTGCCGGTCAAGGACGGCTCGCCGCAATACCGCATCCGCAGCAACGAGGAGACCCATGAGCGGGTCACCACGGAAGACAATCTCGAAGTGGCCGAGGATCCAAACAGCTAGCCGCCCATCAAGCGTCGCCACCATGTTCATCAATCACGAGGACCAGGAAATGGCCAAGGGTCAACAGCGCAGCAACCGCGAGACACGCAAGCCCAAGAAGGACAAGACGGCGGCAAAACCGATCTCCCCCTTCGGCTCGGCTGTGAAGCAGGCGGAAGCCGGTTTGAAACCGAAGTCCAAGGGCTAGCGGCGGACGGATGAGCAGCCCTGCATTCATCCAGCCATCGCGGGGCGGATTAAAGATCACGTAATTTCGAAGCCCTATAAGGTCCGCTGGAACCGGGCCCGATCACGGTTGGCTGCCTGGCGGGCCGCGCGCGAAATCGTCGCTCGCAGCCGAAGGCAGGGAGGCGCACATGGACAGGTCGCGCATCATCGTGACTGCGGTGGTGCTGGCCCTGCTCGGGGCGATAGTGCCCATCGCGGCGATGTTCCACTTTTCATGGGTCCTGGCGGTTCAAGAAGAACACGAGCGGCTGGAGCTGTTCGCCAACCGCGCGATCGCCAGGGCCAGCATATCCCTCAAGGATGCAGCCGGCGCGTTGCGGGAGATCGACCGGTTCACCGGCGACCGCTGTTCGGTGGACCACATTGCCCGCATGCGGCGGCTCACCATCAACACGCGCTCGATCGAAGAAATGGGCTATTTCGAAAACGGCCTGCTCAAATGCACATCCTGGGGACCGACCGAAGGAAGCGTTGCGCAAGCCGCACCGGATTTCACCGCTGCAGACGGCGTTGCCGTCACTGCCCGGATACGGCCCCTGGCCAACCAGGACCATCCGCTGATGGCCCTGCAGTACAAGCGCCATAATGTCCTTATCGACCCCCTGCGCTTTGTCGACATCGTCGTCGATCCCGACGTTCAGCTTGCCCTGGCGACAAACACGGGCGTCCTGCTCAGCGCGCTGAACGGGCCTGATCCTGCGCGCATCGGCAAGATCATCGCCGACCCGGGCAAAGGCCTGGATGACGGTCATCTGTTTGCCGCGGTGCGCGGGACGGACTGGATCGCCGTCGCCACCGAACCGGAAAGCCAGATTGTGGACAGCGTGCGTCGGCGGCAATTGCTGTTGCTTCCCCTCGGCGCTTTCATCGCCGCCTTCATCATCGGCATGGTTGTCTGGCTGTCACGGCGGCGGCTGTCGCCGCTTGGAGAATTGCAGATTGCCGTGCGCAAGCACGAGTTTATCGTCCACTATCAGCCGATCGTCGCGCTCAGGACAGGCAATTGCGTGGGTGCCGAAGCGCTGGTGCGCTGGAGACGACCCGACGGCTCGCTGGTCCGGCCCGATCTTTTCGTCCCGCTGGCCGAAGAGAGCGGCCTGATCGCGGCAATCACTGACCAGATCATCGCCCTTGTTGTTTTGGACCTGAAAAAACTTCTTGTCGCCAATCGTTCGCTCCACATCGCGATCAATCTCAGCCCGGCCGACGTCAGAACGGCAAGGGCCCTTCCGGTTATCGAAAAGACCCTGCAGCACACCGGAATTCAGCCTCGGCAGATCTGGCTGGAGGCGACGGAGCGCGGTTTCGTCGACGTCGATTCAGCGCGTTCGACCGTCATTCGCGCCCGCGAGCTTGGCCATGCCGTCGCAATCGACGACTTCGGCACAGGCTATTCGAGCCTGTCCCATCTCGAGGGCCTGCCGCTCGATGCGCTGAAGATCGACAAGTCGTTCATCGACACGATCACTACGGATTCCGCCACCAGTTCCGTCACGCCGCATATCATCGACATGGCCAAGACGCTGAAGCTGAAGATCATTGCCGAGGGCGTGGAGACACAGGCACAGGTCGACTATCTGATGGAACGCGACGTCGACTATGGTCAGGGTTGGTTGTTTGCCAAACCTATGCCCGCGGCCGAGTTCATTGCCTATTGCCGCAGGGCGGGGCTGCCGGCGTAAAGGCAAGAGCCGCCAGCTGCCGTCGCGCGGCTGCGCCCAGTTGATGGATGAGCCTCCCCGCCCGGAGACGGGGAGTAAACCAGCCTCTCAGCAGGGACCGTCGTCGACGATGCGATAGTCGGCGGCGCGAGCCTCGCAGGCGTTGGGGAAGGTGCGCAACGCGCTGCCGCGGCGGGCGCAGACCGGGCGGTATTCGCGCGTGCAGAACGTCTGCTCTCCATCACCGCCACCGTCGCGGCACCGGCCGCCGCTGATGATGCGATATCCGGCCCGCTCGGCAAGGCAGGCATTGGCGAAGGTCTGACGGTCGCCACCGCGCCGGGCGCAGACCGGATCATATTGTCTGGTGCAAAATTGCGGCTCGGGCCGAGGCGGGCGGTACCCGGGTCCGTCCTCCTCCACCACCACCGCGGTACAGGCTGCAAGAACCGCCGACAGCAACAGGATGGCAAAACCCTGTCGCGAGAAGATTGCCGCAGGAAATTTCATCACCAGACCTCCCTCGAGCCCCCGCTCCAATGCATGTCACCCAAAGCATGCCTACGGGACTCTGATCCGAGGGTGCGAAGCGGTTTGGGACAACGGCATGCCAAAAATGAAGCCGATCCTCGCCATTCCACCCGCCGAATGCAACCCCTGTTTGCAGGCTCCCAGCCTGCGTGGCCGGGCTATGGCCGACGACCACCGGGCGAGAACACCGCTTTCTCGATGCCGTGCGTGCGGACGCGCCCATGGGCGGCCGTTGGCGCTACCTTGCAACTACCGCGTTTCCGTGCGATAAATTTTGTGTTCGGGCATTTGCGACCCGGAGAGCGGAACGTTTTGGACGACCTTTCCCCGATACTGTGAATCTCTGACGGCCCCGTTTTTCGGCGGGGGGTTTTTACCATGCGCCAATGCATGACTGCCGAAGCAACCACCGGGACTTGCCCACGGCGTCAGGCGGCGGGCAAACCACAAAGACTGACACGGGTGAAGGAGTTTCCCCAATGGCCCAGACCGGCACCGTTAAATTCTTCAACGCTACCAAAGGCTTCGGCTTCATCACGCCAGATGACGGCGCCAAGGATGTGTTCGTTCACATCTCCGCGATCGAGGCTTCGGGCCTGCGCACGCTCGTCGATGGCCAGAAGGTCACGTTCGATGTCGAGCCCGACCGCATGGGAAAGGGACCGAAGGCGGTCAATCTCCGCGCGGACTGAATCGTCGGCGCGCGCACGTCCGCGCGGACGTGCCAGGAACGAGCCCGAGGCCGCTCCAAAGGCCTTGAACCGGCTTTCAGCGCCGGACCGGAGTTTCGAAGGCGCGGCGGTTTCGTCGCGCCTTTTTTCGTGGCAGGGCGGCAAGCCACTGCTCGCAAAACTTTCTCTTGCCGATGGCGCTAAAATAAACGACAAATTTCCACTCGGGCATTTGCCGGCCCGAGACTGGACTTGATGGGATCAAAGGAGCTTCCCATGCCGCAGACCGGCACCGTCAAATTCTTCAATCATGCCAAAGGCTTCGGCTTCATCACGCCGGATGATGGCGCGAAGGATGTCTTCGTCCATATTTCGGCCGTGCAGGCGTCGGGTCTTCCCGGTCTTGAGGATGGGCAGAAGGTAACATTCGACACCGAGCCGGACAAGCGCGGCAAGGGTCCGAAAGCCGTCAACCTGTCGATCGGCTGAGCCGAGTTCGAGACAGCGTCGGACGATCCGCTGACGCAGCTCCGCTCCTTGTTGAGCATACGATATTTGTGCCTTGCGCCATGCCTGATCGATGAATCGACTGGTCCCAGCCCGCCAATTTCGTTCAGCCCCCGTTCAGCCACGGTCACCTATTAATCTTCGGTAAAGCCGTACCGCATCCCCCAGATTACCCGGGCCGCAGATTACCCGGGCCGGCACGAAGGAGACCGAGATGAACCGAATTTTCAAGACCGCCGTCCTGTCCGCCGCAATTGTTGCAAGCACGCTCGCGACCTTGCCGGCGGCCAGCGCTGGTGACTGGCGCCACCGGCACCATCATCGTGGCAATGGCGATGCGATCGCGGCAGGCGTCCTTGGCCTCGCGGCCGGCGCCCTGATCGTTGGTGCGCTCAACAACCCGCAGCCCAGCTATTACGACCCCGGCTATGACGATTATGGTCGTTATCCACGGCCGGCCCCGGTGCGCCGCTACTACGCGGAACCGCGGGTCGTCTACAATGACGGCTATGCCGAGCCATGGACCCGCGGCTGGTATGAATATTGTTCGGATCGCTATCGCTCTTTCAACGGCCGCACCGGCACGTTCACCGGCTATGACGGCGAACAGCATTTCTGCACCGCGAACTGAGGCTTCCCTGCCCCCCCCAAAAAGCGCTGTCCGCAAGGCCAGCGCTTTTTTTCGGCGTCATAAGGAAAGGAGAGACCGACGCGCGCCGCGTGAGGCTCCGCAGCCACGACGCGTTTAAATCAGGAAGGGGTTGCTCCGGCGCTCCTCGCCGAAGCGGCCGCCGGGACCATGGCCGCAGATGAAGCCGATGTCGTCGCCGAGCGGCAGAAGCTTGTCCTTGATCGAGGCGATCAGCGCGGCGTGGTCGCCGCCCGGCAGATCGGTGCGCCCGACCGAGCCGCGGAACAACACGTCGCCGACATGGGCGAACTTCGCAGCACGATTGTAGAAGACGACATGGCCGGGCGCGTGGCCCGGGCAATGAAAGACTTCGAACGCGTGCTGGCCGAACGAGACGGTATCGCCTTCGCCGAGAAAGCGGTCGGGCACGCAATTGCGCACCGGATCGGTGATGCCGTAGTGTTTCGCCTGCTTCTCGAGATTGGCAAGCAACGGACGGTCGGCCTCATGCGGGCCGATGATCTCGAGGCCGAGCGCCTCCTTCAGCTCCATGGCGCCGCCGGCGTGGTCGATGTGACCATGCGTGATCCAGATCGCGCCGGCGTTGATCGCATTGTCCTTGAGCACTGCCAGCACCTTGTCGATGTCGCCGCCGGGATCGACGACGACGCCTTGCCTGTCGTCCATGTCGAAGAGGATGGTGCAGTTTTGCTGGAAGGCCGTGACCGGCACGATGCCGGCGTTGAGCTGACCCATGATCGTCCTTTCGCTGTGTCGCTTCTGATTTAGAGACACATGCGAACGTCGTCCACCGCATCCGGCTGTCGCGACAACGCCAAAATGAAATGGGCGGCCGAAGCCGCCCACGCAAAAGCCCGAAACCGCTAAAGCGCGTCGCGGCTGAATGGATTTATGCGACGCGCTTTAAGTTATTGTCTTTATGCATGTCGTTATCGCAAAACCGCTGCGCACCACGGGTCAGGCCCTGGAGGGCATGCTTTTGCGCGACATGCATTAAGCTCACTTCTTCGTCGCGTTCATGACCGCGCCGATGATGGCCGTCAGGATGGCGCCACCACCAGCACCGCCGAGGATGTTCTGCACATTCAGCGCGCTGCCCAATCCGCCCGTTGCCGCTGCGGCCGCAGCCGGATCGATCGTGCCGCCGCCGAGCAGGCTGCCGAGGATGGCCGCACCGCCGACGCCGCCAAGGGCGCCGCCGAGGATTTTGGTAAGCTGCCCCATTGCCGCTGTCTTGAGCGCGGCGCCCACCGCCTGACCACCAATGACACCCATAATCACCTGAACAATGATCTGAAGAAGCGTGTTCATGTCCATATTACCAGTCCCTCCATAGCTGCCAGCCTCCGTGGCGACAGCATCATGAGACGCCGAACTGGACGAAAGTCAAATGCCGAGGTGCTTAAATAAAAGGGGCAGTCCGAAAACCGCCCCTACGTTATTCTGCGGCAATCGCATGCTTGGGTTGAACGGCTGCAGAATAGTCGTTCATCAGAGTCTTGGCGATTTCGCCCACCTCGAATCGGTATGGACCGATTTCTGAAACGGGCGTCACCTCGGCCGCCGTTCCGGTGAGGAAGCACTGCTGGAAGCCTTCGAGTTCTTCCGGCATGATGGTGCGCTCGATCACCTCGAAGCCGCGATCCTTGGCAAGACCAATGACTGTACGGCGGGTGATGCCGTCGAGGAAGCAATCGGGGGTGGGTGTGTGGATCTTGCCGTCCTTGACGAAGAAGATGTTGGCGCCGGTTGCTTCCGCAACCTGGCCGCGCCAGTCGAGCATCATGGCGTCGGCATAGCCTTTGGCTTCGGCGGCATGCTTGGACATGGTGCAGATCATGTAGAGGCCGGCAGCCTTCGATTTCGACGGCGCGGTGCGCGGATCGGGGCGGCGCCATTCGGCCAGATCGAGGCGGATGCCCTTCAGCTTCTGTGCCGGATCGAAATAGCTGGGCCACTGCCAGATGGCGATGGCGCAGTTGATCCGGCTGTTTTGCGCCGAGACGCCCATCTGTTCGCTGCCGCGCCAGGCGATCGGCCGGACATAGGCATCCTGAAAACCCTGCTTCTTCAACAGCGTGCGGCAGGCGTCGTCGATCTCGGCAACCGAATAAGGAATCTTGAAGCCGAGCAGGCGTGCCGATTCGTGCAGGCGCTCGCTGTGGTCGGTCAGCTTGAAAATCTCTCCGCCATAGGCGCGTTCGCCCTCGAATACCGCGCTGGCGTAGTGCAGGCCATGGGTCAGCACGTGGATCTTGGCGTCGGCCCATTGGACGAACTCGCCGTTCATCCAGATAAAGCCGTCCATTTGGTCAAAGGGAACGGATGCCATGGTAACCTCCCGCGGGCGGCCGCCCGCACATTATCGTTGCGCGTTTCTTGTCAGCCGCACCGGGCGGCCACTATCTCGAAGCGTAGGCGGATATATAAGGTCTGGCAAACACAGGAAGTTCCGGAAAAACGGCTTTCCCTTGCCTTTTCGTTCGCAATCCGCCGAAAAGCTTGTCAAAAATTACCATTGCCGGGAAATTACGTCAATAGTACTGACATAATTTCCCTTTCGCACGGAGAAAAGATGACGGATCGCAGCCACCCAGCCGGAAAACCGATCAGGACGGCGATCACCGACGAGGACGGCATCGACTTTGCCATCATCGAACTGTTCTTCTTCGCCTATCGCGATTTTACCTCCGATCCGGACCAGATCCTGTCGGACTATGGTTTCGGCCGCGCCCATCACCGGGTCCTGCATTTCGTCAATCGCAGGCCGGGCCTGACGGTCGCCGAACTCCTCGACGTGCTGAAGATCACCAAGCAGAGCCTGGCGCGCGTGCTCAAGCAACTAATCGATACCGACCACATCGTCCAGTTGCAGGGTCCGCGCGACCGCCGCCAGCGCGAGCTCTATCCGACAGCCAAGGGCCGCGCCCTGGCGCTGGCGCTGGCACGGCCACAGTCACGCCGCATCCATGCTGCATTGGAAGATTCCGGAGCCACCGAACGCGCCTTGATCGAGCGCTTCCTGGAAGCGATGGTCAATCCGGAACTAAGGGCGCAGATCGACATTGTGCCCGCAAAAACGTCAGGGAAAAGCCATGGAGACCATTGAAAGGGTTGATCAACCGGCAGCACCGGACGACGATGCGCCGCATCTGCTGGTGATTGATGACGATACCCGTATCCGCAATCTTCTCAAACAATATCTGACCGAAAACGGCTTTCGTGTCACCGTTGCCGGAAATTCCGGCGAAGCGCGGCGCAAGCTCGCCGGCCTCGATTTCGATCTGCTGGTGCTCGATATCATGATGCCGGGCGAAACCGGCGTCGATCTCGCCAAGGCGTTGCGGGCAACCAAGAACGTGCCGATCCTGATGCTTACCGCGCTGTCCGAGACCGACAGCCGGATCACCGGGCTCGAGGCCGGCGCCGACGACTATCTGCCGAAGCCTTTCGATCCCCGCGAATTGATCCTGCGCATCAACAACATCCTGCGCCGCGGCGGTCCTGCAACGACGCCCAAGGTCGAGCAGCTGGTTTTCGGGCCTTACACGTTCCAGATCGCCAGGCGGGAGCTCAAGCGCGGCGGCGAGGCTTTGAAGCTGACCGACCGCGAGCAGGAGATCCTGGCGATCTTCGCGGCCCGGGCCGGCGAAACGATACCGCGTCATGAACTTGTCGGCGACGAATCCGAAGTCGGCGAGCGCACCATCGACGTCCAGATCAACAGGCTGCGCCGCAAGATCGAGCGCGATCCGTCCAATCCGGTCTGGCTGCAGACCGTGCGCGGTATTGGGTATCGGCTCAGCGTGGAATAGACTGCCGCCCGCAGCCCCTTGTCGAGTGGCTGCGGATGAGCAAAAAGGGCGAATGGCGACCACGCAACTGGAACGGCCGGGAGATCGCGGCTTGAGCGCTCGCGCCAGGCGGGCACTGAAGGCCGTGCCGCTTGCCTGGAAACGGTTCTGGCGCCTGGTTTCGCTTTACATGCCGAAGCGGCTCTATGCCCGCTCGCTGATCATCGTCATCGCGCCGATGATCCTGCTGCAATCGGTCCTCGCCTTTGTCTTCATGGAACGCCACTGGCAGACCGTGACGCAGCGCCTGTCGCAGGCCACGGTCCGCGACATTGCCGCGATCGTCGACCTGGTGGAAACCTATCCGCACGACGCCGACTACGCCAACATCATCCGCATCGCGCAGGATCGCATGCAGCTGAAGATCGACTTGCTGCCGCCCGATCCGCTGCCGGCGCCCGGTCCAAAGCCGTTCTTCTCGATCCTCGACGAAATTCTCTCGTCCGAGATCACCCATCAGATCAACCGTCCGTTCTGGATCGATACGGTCGGCAATTCCAATATCATTGAGGTCCGCGTCCAGCTCGAAGGCAAGGTGCTGCGCGCCTTCGTGCGCCGCAGCCAGGCCTATGCCTCGAACACGCACATTTTCCTGATCTGGATGGTCGGCACCTCGCTGGTGCTGCTGATGATTGCCATCCCGTTCCTGCGCAACCAGATCCGGCCGATCCTGACGCTGGCCGAGGCCGCCGAAAGTTTCGGCAAGGGCCGGCCGATGCCGCTCGATTTCCGTCCGCGCGGCGCCGAGGAGGTTCGCCGCGCCGGCTTTGCCTTCATCCAGATGCGCGAACGCATCGAACGCCAGCTCGAACAGCGCACCGCCATGCTGAGCGGCGTCAGTCACGATCTGAGGACCATCCTCACGCGCTTCAAGCTGCAGCTTGCGCTGACCGGGACCAAGGCCGACACCGAGGCGCTCGGCCAGGACATCGACGACATGCAGTCCATGCTGGAAGGCTATCTCGCCTTTGCCCGCGGCGAGGCAACGGAAGACGCCGGCCGTTTCAACCTTGAAGCCTATTTCGACAAGCTCGGCGAGGAGGCGACGCTGCGCAAGCGCAAACTGTCGACCTCGCTCGCCGGCGATCCAAATGTGCATGTGCGGCCCCACGCCTTTGCCCGGCTGTTGTCCAATGTCGTCGGCAACGCCTTCCGTTATGCCAAGACGGTTGAGATCAACGCCAACCACGGCCGCGGCTCGCTGCTCGTCACCATCGACGACGACGGTCCGGGCATTCCGCCTGAAAAGCGCGAGCACGTGTTCAAGCCTTTCGTGCGGCTTGATGAAGCCCGCAACCTCGATGCCAGCGGCACCGGCCTTGGCCTTGCCATCGCACGCGACATTGCCCGCAGCCATGGCGGCGACATCATGCTCGACAAGAGCCCGCTCGGCGGCTTGCGCGCCGTCATCAAGGTTCCGGCCTGATTAGAGCGACGTGCGTCCTTGGATGCACAAAGTACGCTCTACACATAGAACCCACGCGACGTGCGTCCAATTGGACGTACTGCCTTCATCGGCCCGTCATGAAACCATGCTGAAGAGCGCGCATGAAGCGCGTGATCCTGATTGATTCGGCCTTGCGGCCCCGCATCAAGGAAACCGACGACCTTTCAAGCAAAGGCCTGCTATGCGCATCCTGATGGTGACCGACGCCTGGCGCCCGCAAGTCAACGGCGTTGTCCATACGCTGGAACGGCTTTCAGAAACCCTGAAGTCCTTTGACGTCGAGACGGACTTCCTGACCCCGAATATCTTTCGCACCTTGCCGCTGCCGACCTACCCGGACATCCGGCTGGCGCTGACGACGCCAGGCCGCGTCGCGCGCCTGATCGAAGCGCGCAACGCCGATCATATCCATATCGTCACCGAGGGGCCGCTCGGTATGATGGCGCGGCGCTATTGCCGCAAGGCCGGCCGGCCGTTCACGACAAGCTATCACACGCGCTTCCCGGAATATCTGAGCGCGCGGCTGCCCATACCGGAAGCCTGGGCCTATCGCTGGCTTCGCGATTTCCACAATTCCGGACAAGGCACGCTGGTCGCCACCCAGTCTCTGGCGGACGATCTGGCGGCGCGCGGCTTCACCAAGCTCAGGCCATGGACGCGGGGCGTCGATACCGACCATTTCCGGCCGGACAAGAAAAAGGATATGGGGCTCAAGCGACCGATCTTCCTCTGCGTCGGCCGCGTCGCGATCGAAAAGAACCTGGCCGCCTTCCTCGACCTGGATTTGCCCGGCAGCAAGGTGGTCGTCGGCGAGGGACCGGAGTTGGCGAGGCTCAAGGCGAGATACCCCGATGCCCATTTCCTTGGCCACCGCCCGAACGACGAACTGGCCGAAATCTATGCCTCGGCCGATGTCTTCATTTTTCCCAGCCGCACCGACACGTTCGGCAATGTCATCATCGAGGCGCTGGCCAGCGGCACGCCGGTCGCAGCCTATCCGGTGACCGGGCCGATCGACATTGTCGGCGACGGCGTCGGCGGAGCCGTATCGAACGATTTGCGTGAGGCCGCGCTCGCCGCGCTCGATGTCGACCGCGCCGAAGCGCGCCAACGGGCAATGCGCTATAGCTGGAAGGCCTGCGCGGAGATGTTCCTGGAGACGGTTGGAGAGGCGCTGGGCACCCAGCGAAAACTGACACCACCTTCGTCATCCACGGGCGAAGCGGCGGCAACGCCGGCGCGCAGACCCGAGGATCCATTTCGTGACCTGCGAGCGGCCCCTTCGGTGAAGAACTTGTTGGGTTGAGGCGGCGGCCGGCCGCACTTACTCCGCAGGTTCATCCGGAACGCTTTGCCGAAAACAGGCAAGCGGAGGCGCTGATCGATTTCAATTACTTGCGCCAGTGTGCAGCTCTTGGCGTCCGTCTGGATCGTGACTGCGCTAGCTGAGGCAGCGACCCGGTAGCGCACCCCTCCCGTCGGAAGCAAGAACGCCGTTGATCAGTTGAAGGTGTGCAGCCGGAGTTTCAGGCTGCCATCTGCCTGCTTTTCGAAGACGTGGGTTGCCACCCCGGCCCACGGCTGATCCGCACCATTGGCGTCTTTGCCCTTGGCCGACCATTTCGCCGTGCCAAACAGCAGGTTGCCGTCACCTCCTGCTTCGATCAGTTCGAGCTTGTGGCCTGTCACTCCCATGCCGAAGAGGCCGCCAAAGAATTTCTCGACCCCGTCCGGTGCCTTGATGACGTCATGGGTGGCGGGCAAGAAGATCGCGTCGTCGGTGTAGAAGGCCGCAACCGCCTTTGCGTCTGCTTTGTTGAAAGCAGCGTCCCAGGCCACGTAAGCGGCTTTCACTTGATCGTCGACGGGGTCAGCGTTGGCGGACGACCACGAAAAGAGGCAAAGGGAAAGCACAGCGAAAATCGCAGTCAGCAATCGAATCATCGTATCCTCCCGAGAATTGGCGGCACAGCCCGACAGATGCCGCGTCAAAACAATAAGCCTGGGCCGTTGGACTGTCGACTAATCCGTTTGGGGTGGTCCAAACCATCTAATCTCTCAAGGGCTCTTCGACTGAAAAACGATCATATGGCCGCCCGCAACGAAAGCTCAATCGATGTTGTCGCCGAGGTTCTGGTGATCACGACTTTGGGGAAACCACGCGCTTCATCCTCGTGCCGATGGTCGAGTTCAAACAATTGCTCGCACCCAGAGCGCAACCATTTTTCGTGGGAGATCGGTGGAGCTCGCATCAGAATGGCGCGCTCGATGCGTTTGAGATTAAACCCAGGAACGGCCACGGAAAGTCTGCGCGTCGGCTTCGGTGACGAAGCTAGAACAGTCGGCCGCCGTCAGGCACTCTGCGTTCGATCGCACCGAGGACGACCGCACCCTCCTCGTCGGGAAAGCCAAGCGTCAGCACTTCCGACATGAAGGGGCCGATCTGCCGCGGCGGAAAATTGACCACCGCGAACACCTGCCGGCCGATCAGCGTCTCGGGCGCATAGTATTTGGTGATCTGCGCCGACGATTTCTTCACTCCGATGTCAGCGCCGAAATCGATCTTCAGCTTGATCGACGGCTTGCGCGCCTCGGGAAACGGCTCGGCCTCGACGATCGTGCCGGCGCGAATGTCGACACGGTCGAAATCGGCGAAGCTGATCTCTGGCTTGCGCTGGCTGCTCGAACTCATGGAGGATCAGGACCTGGCTCAGGCGTTTCCGTAGGTCTCGAACAGGACGCCGGCCAGCGCATCCTTGGCCGAGGTTCCCGACCAGACGACGAACTGGAACGCCTGGAAGTAGCATTCGCAGGCTTCCAGCGCCGACGACAGCAGCACCTCGACCTGCTGGCTCGACGGCTCGACCCCGCCGGCGAGCAGCAGCGACTGGCGGAACATGATCGCGCCCTCCTGCTCCCAGAGGTCGAAATGGCCGAACAGCATCTGCTCGTTGATCAGCGAAAGCAGCCGCATCACTTCGAGCGCGCGCGCCTCCGGCACCTTGATGTCGAAAGCGCAGGCCAGATGCAGCGCCTCGAAATCCTCCATCCAGGAAAATGAGACGTGGTAGTCGGTCCAGCTTCCGGCAACCGAAATCGAAATCTCGTCGTCGCCGGCCCGTTCGAAGGACCAGTCGTTGTTGTGCGCCACCTGCTCGATAACATCCACCGGATGGATTTCGCGCGAGAATTCGAGTTCGAGAAGTTCCATGAATGCTTCCTGTCGTTCCTTCGCCTCGGCCGGCGGGGCACCCACAACGAACAATTTTGTCTAGAACTCGGACGGCCGGGACTTCGTCAACGCACAAAGACCCCAGACCGGACCCCACCGCCCGGCGCATGATCCTGCTCCGAATCATGCAACAAATTCAGTCTATTGATCGGGAGTCGCGTGACCAGCCCAATTTTTCGCACTGCGTCATTCGCATGTGGAAAGCCGCTGTCACAAAGATTCACGCAATGCCGGTAAGCGATTCACGACAAAGCGCTTTTTGCGATTGTGCTTTGTGGAAAAGTTTAACGTTATTTTTTTGGTCTGGGCTTCGCCGCAGCCGCAGGCGCGGCCTGCCCGGTCAGATCGGCGAGCTTTGCCTCAAGCGTCTCGATGCGCGCAGCGAGACGGGTGTTTTCTTCCCTGGCTTTTACCGCCATGTCGCGGGCGGCCTCGAATTCTTCGCGCTGCACCAGGTCCATCGAGTTGAGAACACGCTCGGCCTGCCCCTTGAAGGCGGTTTCCACTTCGCGGCGCACGCCTTGCGCGGCACCGGCAGCGTCGGTCATCAGCTTGGCGAATTCATCGAGAATGCGGTTCGGTCCGGTCGACATGGCAAATCCTCGCTTGCTCGATTTGACGTAGTGGCGCGCGACGCGGAATGCAAGAACGTTGAGGCTGCTGCGTCATCAAGTCGATGCAATTTGACCTAGTCTCGCAAGCCATAGCTGGTACCAATCCAAGGAAGAGCATTCCGACCGGGACTGCAATGGCTTTCAGTGTGAATTTGGACCAGCGTCTTGCCGCACGCGACGCCGCGCTCGCCAAGGGCATTGCGATGCCGACGCAGGGCGGGTGAAGCCTGCGGAAGACGTGCTTGACCGCCTGGAGGCCAAATACAGGGCATTGGCCGGGACCAAGCTGTGAGGCGGCAGTACCGGCACGATCAGCCTGCTTCCCGAAGCCGTATTTGCCGCGCCAGCGTCGCCTTGACCGGGCCAAAACCCTGCCGCATGGTCCGCGCCCGAACGTGATCGCAACCGGGAGATCCTGTTGAGCGAGTATCTTATGCTGCCGCTGGCCGCCCTGCCCTTCCCCAATATCGACCCGGTCATCGTCCAGATCGGGCCGCTGGCAGTGCATTGGTATGGCGTCGGCTACATCGTCG
Organism: Mesorhizobium sp. WSM4814; assembly: GCF_055811595.1. Classification (NCBI taxonomy): domain Bacteria; kingdom Pseudomonadati; phylum Pseudomonadota; class Alphaproteobacteria; order Hyphomicrobiales; family Phyllobacteriaceae; genus Mesorhizobium; species Mesorhizobium sp. WSM4814. Next base: position 353,494 of record NZ_JBVVQT010000001.1, on the reverse strand, counting down.
GCATTCTCTTCGCCTGGTGGTATGCCAAGCGGCTCGTCACCAATGCTAGGCTCTGGCCCGACGGCACTGTGCCCATGAAGCCCGAGGATCTCGACGACTTCATCGTCTGGGCGGCTATCGGCGTGGTGCTTGGCGGGCGTGTCGGCTACGTGCTGTTCTACGACCTGCCGCGCTACATCGCTCAACCGTTCGATATCCTTGCCGTCTGGCAGGGCGGCATGTCGTTCCATGGCGGGCTGCTCGGCGTCATTCTCGCCATGACGCTGTTTTCCTGGTCGCGCGGCATCCGCACATGGTCGCTGTTCGACGTGGTGGCGGCCGGCGTGCCGGTCGGCCTTGGCCTCGTCCGCATGGCGAATTTCATCAACTCCGAACTCTGGGGCAGCCCGACCGACGTGCCATGGGCGGTCGAATTCCCCAATGGCGGGCCATTTGCGCGCCATCCGAGCCAGCTCTACGAGGCGCTGCTCGAAGGCCTGGTGCTGTTCCTGGTCCTGCGCTTCCTCACCCATTCCAGGCTCAAGCTGAAGACGCCGCGCTTCGTCGGCGGCGCCTTCATCGCCGGTTACGGTCTCTCGCGCATCTTTGTCGAATTCTTCCGCGAGCCCGACCAGCAGCTCGGCTACCTCCTCGGCACCAACTGGCTGACGATGGGCATGGTGCTGTCGCTGCCGATGCTGCTGGCCGGCATCTGGGCGATGGCGACCGCTGCCGCATCGGGCCAAAAATCGGAATCGATTTTGGGGAAGCACGATGCGTAGAATCAAAGTGCCAGGGCGTACTTTCCAAATGGACGCACGTCGCCCTAGGGCGGTAACACAGCCACAGCCGGTATGACGCGGCTGAAAACCCGAATCGTCGAGCTGATCGGTGCGGCGGGGCCGATCCCCGTCAACCACTACATGGCGCTTTGCCTGTTCGATCCGCTGGACGGCTACTATACGACGCGCGAGCCGTTCGGGGCTGCCGGCGACTTCGTCACCGCACCGGAGATCAGCCAGATGTTCGGCGAGCTGATCGCCGTCTGGCTCTACGAAGCCTGGCTGGCGACCGGCCGGCCGATGCCGGCCACCATCGCCGAGATCGGCCCCGGCCGCGGCACGCTGATGAAGGACATGCTGCGCACGCTTGCGCGGCTCGATCCGGCGCTGACCGCCGGTGCGTCGTTCGCCATGATCGAGACCAGTCCGCGACTGGCCGATGTCCAAAGGCAAACGCTTGCCGCCACGCCGGCCGCGATCGGCTGGCACGAAAGCATCGACACCTTGCCGCAGACCCCGCTTTTCATCGTCGGCAACGAATTGTTCGACGCGGTGCCGATCCGCCAGTTCGTCCGCGCCGGAACAGGCTGGCGCGAACGGATGATCGGCCTCGACGGCGCCGACGAATTGCACGTCTTCGCCGGCGCCGGCTCGGTCGATCCAACGCTGTTGCCGGACGATGCTGAAAACGCGCCACAGGGCGCGATCATCGAGGTCGCGCCGGCCCGAGCCGCGCTGATGGCGACCATCGCCGAGCGCTTGGCCGGGCTCGGCGGCGCCGGCCTGTTCCTCGACTATGGCTACCTCCAGCCAGGGATCGGCGACACCTTGCAGGCCTTGCGCAAGCACGATCACGAAGATGTGCTGGCCAATCCGGGCGAAGCCGATCTCACCGCCCATGTCGATTTCGCCGCCCTTGCCGCGGTTGTGCGGGCGCATGGCCTCGATGCCCATCTCTCCACGCAAGGCGAATTCCTGGTGGAAATGGGGCTTCTCGAACGCGCCGGCCAGCTCGGCGCCAATGCCAATGAGGCGGCGCGCGAAAAGATTGCCGGCGAGGTCGAACGCCTCGCCGGCCCGCAAGCCATGGGCGACCTGTTCAAGGTGCTTGCTGTCCTGCCTGCCGGCATCGCCGTTCCACCCTTTGCAACGGCGGATTGACTTTTCACTGCCGCCTCTCCCACTCTCCCACCTTCCGACTGTCGCCGTTGGACTGTCGCCATCTTTTCGACTGTCGCTTGACGAAACCGCTCTCACGGACAACAACGCAGCCATGCTGAATCAGACCAAACCGGATCCCGTTCGGTCGCCCTTGCTGGAGAAAGCGCATGCGCAAGGCATTCGCCACGGCTATTTCACCCGCGTCGGCGGCGTCTCCAGCGGCATCTATCAGGGCCTCAACATCGGCACCGGCTCGAGCGACGACCAGACGCAGGTCGCCGAGAACCGCCGCCGCGTCGCCGACTGGATGGGCGTGCCGTCAAGACATCTGTTGACCGCCCACCAGATCCATTCGCCCGACGTCGTCATCGCCAGGGAGCCTTTTTCCGGCGAGCGGCCGAAGGCCGACGCCGTCGTCACCGACCGGCCGGGCATTGCGGTGGGCGCCTCGACGGCCGATTGCGGACCGGTGCTGTTCGCCGATACCGAGGCGCGAATCGTCGGCGCAGCCCATGCCGGCTGGAAGGGCGCCTTGTCAGGCGTGCTGGAAAACACCGTTGCGGCGATGGAAAGCCTCGGCGCCCGGCGCGAGCGCATCGTTGCGGTTCTCGGCCCGTCCATCGGCCCGGAAAACTATGAAGTCGGCCCGGAATTCATCGCTCGTTTTGTCGAGGCAGATGCCGACAATATCAGCTATTTCGCGCCTTCGGCGAAGCCGGAACATGCAATGTTCGACCTCAACCGCTATACGGTCGATCGGCTGACCCGGGCCGGCGTCACCGCCGATGGGCTCGGCCGCTGCACCTACGCCGAGGAGGATCTGTTCTATTCCTACCGGCGCAGCACCCATCGCAAGGAGCCGGATTATGGGCGGCAGATTTCGGCAATCGTTTTGGAGACAGAATAATGGCGCTGCATTTCGAACGGTCGGAATTTGACGCGCGGCGCGATCGGCTGATGATCGAGATCGCCGAGAAGAAGCTCGATGCCGTCCTTTTGTTTGCGCAGGAGAGCATGTACTGGCTGACCGGCTACGATACGTTCGGCTTCTGCTTCTTCCAGTGCCTGGTGGTGAAGGCAGACGGCTCGATGATCCTGCTCACGCGCTCGGCCGATCTGCGCCAGGCGCGCCACACCTCGATCATCGACAACATCGTGCTGTGGACCGACCGCGACGGCGCCAATCCGGCGATCGACCTGCGCAATCTGCTCAACGACCTCGACCTGCTCGGCGCCCGCATCGGCGTCGAATACGACACCCACGGGCTGACCGCCTACAATGGCCGGCGCCTGGACGAGCAATTGCAGACCTTTGGCCAGATCGCCGACGCGTCCGGCATCGTCAGCCGGCTGCGTCTGTTCAAGAGCCCGGCCGAAATCGCCAAGGTGGAAAAGGCCGCAAATCTCGCCGACGACGCTCTGGACGCGGCCCTGCCGCTGATCAAGCAGGGTGGCGACGAAGCCTTGATCCTTGCCGCCATGCAGGGCGCGATATTTGCCGGCGGCGGCGACTATCCGGCCAACGAGTTCATCATCGGCTCCGGCGTGGACGCACTGCTTTGCCGTTACAAGGCTGGCCGCCGCAAGCTGAGCAAGAATGACCAGCTGACGCTCGAATGGGCCGGCGTCTTCCACCATTACCATGCGGCGATGATGCGCACGGTGCTGACCGGCAAGGTGTCGAAACGTCACCAGGAACTGTTCGATGCGGCGCGCGCCGCACTTCTGGCGGTCGAAAAGGCGATGACGCCCGGAAATACCTTCGGCGACGTGTTCGACGCGCATGCCCGCACGCTCGAAACCCACAATTTGACCAAGCACCGGCTCAACGCCTGCGGCTATTCGCTCGGCGCCCGCTTCACCCCATCATGGATGGACATGCCGATGTTCTATCAGGGCAATCCCGAACCGATCGCGCCGAACATGACGCTGTTCGCCCATATGATCATCATGGACTCCGAAACCGAGACGGCAATGACGCTTGGCCGCACCTATCTGACGACTGAATCGCAGCCGAAGCCGCTGTCCCGCCATGATCTCGACTTGATTGTGCAATGAATCCATAATGGTAAGAATGCAAAGAGGCGTTCATCGCCAGGGAGTTTTGAGGCAAATGAGGCGATCGCATGCGACGACCGTGTCATTGCTCGCGGCGCTGACGCTGGCCGCCTGCACCAACGCGAAGGACGTTCTCGAACCCTCGGCCATCGCCCCGCAGTCGACACAGACCGTGCCAACGGCCGGAAGCGGCACGGCTGCAACGCCGACCGCACCTGCAGCCACCGCCCAGCCTTCCGCAACAACACAGCCTTCCGCGACGGCACAGCCCGCAACCGAGCTGCCGGCAAAGAGCGCCGCCGTCATCGCACGCACCCGCCTGCAGGTGGCGCCGATCGTCGGCGCCTCGGTGGAAGCCGCGACACCGCTGACCGCGGCGCTTCAGACGCGAGCCAAGCAGCGCGGCATCACCTTGGCAGGAAGCGCCGGACAGACCCCGACGCATGTGCTGAAAGGCTATTTCTCGACGATGTCGGAAGGCAAGGATACCACCGTCATCTATGTCTGGGACGTCTATGACCCGGCAGGCAACCGGCTGCATCGCATCAACGGCCAGCAGAAGGCGCCCTCGGTCAATGATGGCGAAGGCTGGGCTGCAGTCGCGCCGGAGACCATGCAATCGATCGCCGACCAGACGATCGACCAGTTTGCCACATGGCTTGGCGGCCAAGCGGGCTGACCGGCGGGCTGACATGTTGCCGGCTTCCCTCGCCGTCGACGTTTATTGAGATTAGCCGGCGGATTCCGATCACGACGCTTGCAATACCGGCACGGGCCGCTAAAAGCCCCGACTAAGGGGCTCAAGAGAGTCTGCCAGAGTCTCCATCCTTCACCAGGAACGGTGCATGAAGCTTTTCGCGGGCAATTCCAACAGGGTGCTGGCCGAAGCGGTCGCCCGCTATCTCAACATTCCGCTGGGCAAAGCCAGCGTCAGGCGCTTCGCCGATCAGGAAATCTTCGTCGAAATACAGGAGAATGTGCGTGGCGAGGATGTCTTCATCCTGCAGTCCACCTCGTTCCCGACCAACGATCACCTGATGGAACTGCTCATCATGATCGATGCCTTCATGCGCTCGTCGGCCAAGCGCATCACGGCGGTCATTCCCTATTTCGGCTATGCAAGGCAAGACCGCCGCGCCTCGGGCCGCACGCCGATCTCGGCCAAGCTGGTCGCCAACATGATCACGCGGGCCGGGGTCGATCGCGTCTTGACGCTGGATCTCCACGCCGGCCAGATCCAGGGCTTTTTCGACATCCCGACCGACAATCTGTTCTCGGTGCCGGTCATGGCCCGCGATGTGAAGGCGAAATACAAGCGCCTTGCCAATGTCATGGTCGTGTCGCCGGATGTCGGCGGCGTAGTCCGTGCCCGCGCGCTCGCCAAGCGCATCGACGCCCAGCTTGCCATTGTCGACAAGCGTCGCGAGCGCCCTGGCGAATCGGAAGTCATGAACGTCATCGGCGACGTGCGCGGCAAGGATTGCCTGCTGATCGACGACATCATCGATTCGGGCGGTACCTTGTGCAATGCGGCCGATGCGCTGCTTGCCGCCGGCGCCACCAGCGTCACCGCCTACACCACCCATGGCGTTCTGTCCGGCGGCGCCATCGCACGCATCGGCGCCTCGAAGCTGCAGGAACTGGTCATCACCGATTCCATCCAGCCGACCCAGGCGGTGCTCGACGCCAGCAACATCCGCGTCGTCTCCATCGCCGACCTGATGGGTGAGGCGATCTCGCGCACGGCGACCGAAGAGTCGGTGTCGAGCCTGTTCGACTGAAATCTGCCCGCGATACAGCGCCGCGCGTCCAGAGACGCGCAAAGGACGCTGTAGCACCTTGATTTTGCGCATGATCCTCTCCGAAAAGGTTCGGGGTCATGCGCTAGCGTTCGACACCCTGATGTTGTCCCTAGAGCCGCGCATATAGCCGCGCGGCGATGCCCCCAGCATGCGCTTGAACATGGTGATGAAGGCCGGCACGCTGTCATAGCCGAGGTCGAGTGCTACCCTTGTGATCGGCTCGCCGTCCGCCAGCCGCGGCAAGGCCGCGAACAGGCAGGCCTGCTGGCGCCATGTCGACAACGACAGTCCGGTCTGGCGATGAAAGGCGCGGGTGAAGGAACGCCGGCTCATGCCGACAATATCGGCCCATTCGTCGATCGTCGCGTGCGGCGAGGGTGCTGCGACGAAGCGCCGGCACAGTGCTGCAAGCCTTGGATCCGAAGGAAAAGGCAGGCCGAGCGGCCGTTCCGGCAGGTTCGGGATTTCATGCAGCAGCAGGCTCATGATCAGCCCGCCGCGCCCCTCCAACTCGGCGCCCTGCGGCAGCTTTTCCGATTCCACGATGAGGCTGTGCATCAGATCGGTGATGCCGACGACGCGCAAGCCATCCGGCAGCCCGGCAATGGCGTCCGGCATCACATAGACCGATCGCATGCTGACGTCGCCAAGCATCTCGACGGAATGCTCGGTGCCGGCAGGAATCCACATCGCATGATCGGGCGGCACCATCCAGCGCCCATGCCGCGTCGTCACCAGCACGACGCCGACAAGCGCATGCAGCAATTGACTGCGGCTGTGACGGTGCTGCGGCACGTGGTAGCCGTCGGGAAATTCGGTCGGCAGGGCCACCGCCGGCCCGACAGCCTGCTCCAGCCATTGCCAGCGGCGCAACAGCCCGAGATCGGTGAACTGGCCGAGATCGGTGTCGCCCGCTTTGAAGATTTCTTTGCCATGCGGCATTGGCTATTGGCCCACTCGCGAAACTATTGGACCAAACCACGAAAGAAGTCGCCCGGCAAGTAACTTATAAGGCAGCGGGGCCATAAGGCCCGCCTGCGGGAGCGTCCGCCAAAAAGACCATGGAGCCTGCGTTGACCGATACGACAGCCACCTCCGCCGCCACGCCGGCGACGGCCAGCCACACTTCGGCGCAAGCGACGGCCTTCACCGTCATCCTTGCGGTGAGCTTTTGCCATTGTGTCAACGACATCATGCAGTCGCTGCTGTCGGCCATCTATCCGCTGCTGAAGGACAATTACCATCTCGATTTCTGGCAGATCGGTCTTTTGACCTTCACCTTCCAGGTGACGGCGTCATTGCTGCAGCCGCTGATCGGCATGGTCACCGACAAGCGGCCGATGCCCTACTCGCTGCCCTATGGCATGGCGTCCTCACTGATCGGCCTGATCGTGCTGGCCTATGCCGGACAATATTGGCTGCTGCTGATCGGCGCGTCGCTGATCGGCATCGGCTCTGCGATCTTCCACCCGGAATCGTCGCGCATCGCCCGCTTCGCCTCGGGCGGCAGGTTCGGCCTGGCGCAATCGCTGTTCCAGGTCGGCGGCAATCTCGGCCAGGCCATCGGGCCGCTGCTCGCCGCCTTCATCGTCGTGCCGTTCGGCCAGACCAGCATAGCGTGGTTCGCCGCCGGATCGCTGATCGGCATCATCGTGCTGTGGCGGGTCGGCGGCTGGTACAGCCGGCTGCGCGCCTCGCTCGCCAACCGCAAGGCGGCAGGCTTCGTCTCGCCCTTCCCGCGCCGCAAGGTGATCGGCGCGCTGGCGGTGCTGACCTTGCTGGTGCTGACAAAGAACGCCTACGTTGCCAGCCTCGCCAGTTACTACACCTTCTACGCCATCGATAAATTCGGCGTTTCGGTGCAGATGTCGCAGGTCATGCTGTTCCTGTTCCTCGGCGCCTCGGCGCTGGGCATCCTGCTCGGCGGCCCGTTCGGCGACCGCTACGGACAGAAGCCGATGATCTGGTTCTCGATCGTCGGCGTGCTGCCGTTTACGCTGGCCCTGCCCTACGCCAATTTCGAATGGACGATGATCCTGACCGTGCTGATCGGCCTGATCCTGTCCTCGGCCTTCTCGAACATCGTCGTCTTCGCCCAGGAACTGGTGCCCGGCCGCGTCGGCATGATCGCCGGCATCTTCTTCGGCTTCGCCTTTGGCATGGGCGGCATCGCCGCCGCCGTGCTCGGCGTCGTCGCCGATATGAAAGGCATCGACTTCGTCTTTCAGGTCTGCTCGTATTTGCCGCTGCTTGGGCTGCTGACGGTTTTTTTGCCGAACATGAAGGAGGCGAGGAAGCTCGAAGCTGGAACCACTATCGGGTGAACCTTGAGTTGGCTTGCCCCGGCGACGCCGGCTTCGGCTCTGTCAGCCGCTTTCGTAGTTCATGCCGTCGACATCAAGGCTTGGGGTCAGCCACTCGGGAAAGCCGCCTTCGAACCGGCGTGAGGCCCAGCCTCGCGCCCTCAGGATTGCCAGCGCGTCAGCAGAAAGAATGCACTGGACACCACGACAATAGGCGACGATGACCTTCTGTCGTGGAAGCTCTGCAAGTCGCTCTTCCAACTCACCCACGGGAATGTTGATCGCACCCGGCAAATGCCCGGCCGCGTATTCCTCTTGCGGCCGGACGTCGAGCAGCACGACTTCGTCGTCCCGCATGCGGCGCGCCAGTTCCTCGCGCGAGATGCTCTCCAGCCTGTCCGGCCGGCTCATAGTGTCATCGATAAGCTCGCGGATTTGCCCGCGCCTGTGGTTCGCAAGGCTGCGCAGGGCCCCAAGCACGTTTTCGATTGGACCATCGGCCAAACGATAAAGCACGCGTTTCCCGTCTCGCCGGGTCTGCACCAAGCCGGCCCGCTTGAGCTGTTGAAGATGCTGCGAGGTGTTGGCCATGGCGATGCCGGAAAGTTGCGTCAGCTGCTCCACGGCCAGTTCGCCGTCGGCAATGTGGCGCAGAAGAACCAGCCGGTATGCATGCCCCAGCGTGCGGGCGAGATCGGCTATTTCGTCAAAGATCGGATGATGGACATCTGCGTTTTTCATATCGCATGATACAATAATCAAACGATCAATCAATACATTGAACGTTTATTTGAAACGGCTAGTGTCTGGCGCCGTGACAGGAAGCATGGACAAGGCAGGAGCAAAAAAATGAACGAGCAGTTGGAGTTCGTTGTCCGCGCAGCCGCGATCGGAACGGGGCGACGGCGGTGATGGATCTTTGGGGATTGTTCCTGAAACGAACGTTGGCGATTCCGCCGCTTGATTATGGCTGGGTCGGCCGCTGGATCGGCCACTTTCCGCGAGGACGTTTCGCACATGCGAATATCGCGCAGGCGCCCCGAATTCGCGGCGAAACGCCTGTTGGCTGGGTCGCGCATTACGCGATCGGCATCGTCTTTGCTGCATTGCTGATGGCAGTATGGGGCCTCGACTGGGCACGAGACCCGACATTGCTTCCCGCCCTTGTTGTCGGTATGTCCACTGTCGTTGCCCCGTTTTTCATAATGCAGCCAGCCTTTGGAGCCGGAATTGCAGCCTCGAAAACGCACAATCCGAGCACCGCGCGTCTGCGCGGCCTCATCACTCATCTGTCCTTCGGCGTCGGGCTGTATGCCGCTGCGTTGTTTTCCGCACACCTGTTCCCGATCTGATACTGGTCGATTGCGGTCGGCTTTCAGGACACAACCCCAATATTTTGCAAATGCGGGAGCAAGCACGAAACTCAAAAGCGAGACACTGCCCACCCGCGTTCGCCACCCGCCTTTGGCTTGCACCCCGCCCCACCTTCCGCTATAGAGCCGCCACCCGCGTAGACACCCTTGGAGGCAACGCGGCGGAAGGCTGTCCGGCCTCACGTGATCCCAAATAGATTTTGGACCAGATCATGTAGGGCCATGACGGCTTTCGACGTTTACGGCCCAGGCATCTCGCCGGCCGCGAACGCTCCAGAACAACGCGAAAGGAAATGCCATGAGCCAAGCTTCTTACGAGCTCAAGGCCGAAGCGCGCGAACAGGTCGGTAAGGGGTCCGCCCGTGCAGTTCGCCGCAACGGTAAAGTGCCTGCAGTAATCTACGGCGACAAGCAGCCTCCCCTGGCGATTGCGCTGACCTACAAGGACATCTACTACAAGATCCATGGCGGCGGGTTCCTGACCACGATCGCCACGATCGATGTCGACGGCAAGAAGATCCAGGTCCTGCCGAAGGACTACCAGCTCGACCCGGTCAAGGATTTTCCGGTCCATGTCGACTTCCTGCGTATCGGCAAGGACACCGAAGTCAATGTCGACGTGCCGGTCCACTTCATCAACGAGGACAAGTCGCCCGGCATCAAGCGCGGCGGCGTGCTCAACATCGTGCGTCACGAGGTCGAGTTCCACTGCCCGGCCAATGCGATCCCGGAATTCATCACCGTCGATCTCACCGGCACCGATATCGGCGATTCGATCCACATCTCGGCGGTCAAGCTGCCGGCCGGCGTCAAGCCGGTGATCTCCGACCGCGACTTCACCGTCGCGACAATTGCCGGCTCCGCGGCGATGAAGCCGGAGGCTGAAGAGACGGTCGAAGCGGCTGAACCCGAAGCGGCTCCTGCCGACGAAGAGAAGTAATCCTTTCCGCTCGGAGGTGACGATGCTGCTGTTTGCAGGCCTCGGCAATCCGGGCGCGAAATACGCCAACAATCGGCACAATGTCGGCTTCATGGCGGCGGACGCAATTGCCCGCCGCCATTCCTTTTCGCCCTGGTCGAAAAAGTTCCAGGGCCTGATCGCCGAAGGCACGCTTGCCGGCGAAAAAATCATCCTGATCAAGCCGCAGACCTTCATGAACCTGTCCGGCCAGTCGGTCGGCGAGGCCCTGCGCTTCTACAAGCTCGACGCTTCGGCGCTGACCGTCTTTTATGACGAGATCGACCTTGCCGCCGGCAAGGTGCGGGTCAAAGTCGGCGGCGGTTCCGGTGGCCACAACGGTATCCGCTCGATAGACCAGCATGTCGGCAAGGATTTCCGCCGTGTGCGCATTGGCGTCAGCCACCCTGGCGTCAAGGAAATGGTGCATGGCCATGTGCTTGGCGATTTCGCCAAAGCCGACCGCGAGTGGCTGGACGTGCTGCTCGACACCATCGCCGACGATGCCGGACTGCTTGCCAAGGGCGACGACAATTCCTTCATGAATCGCGTGACGCTGGCCTTGCGCGACAAGCTCACGCCGACGGGCGACGACGACCGCCCACCACCCAAGGCGCCGAAAGCACAAAGCCACGTTCGCCAGGCGCGGCCGCAGCAGCCGGCGGCCAAGCTGCCCGAAACCGGCCCGATGGCCGCCATGCTGAAGAAGCTGTTTGGCGGCAAGGATTGAGCCTGGCCAGGATCGGGGCTGCAGGGCTTGACGTCCGTCACCCGTTTCGCCCATAGCCCTCATCAAATTACGATTTCCCGATAGGACCGGATAAAAATGGGTTTCAAATGCGGCATCGTTGGCTTGCCCAACGTCGGCAAGTCGACGCTTTTCAACGCGCTGACCAGAACGGCGGCGGCGCAGGCCGCCAACTATCCGTTCTGCACCATCGAACCGAACACCGGCGAAGTGGCGGTGCCCGACCCGCGCCTGCAAAAAATCGCGGCGATCGGCAAGTCGAAGGAGATCATCCCCACCCGCATCTCGTTCGTCGACATCGCCGGCCTGGTGCGCGGCGCCTCGAAAGGCGAAGGGCTGGGCAACCAGTTCCTGGCCAATATCCGCGAGGTCGACGCCATCGTCCATGTGCTGCGCTGCTTCGAGGATGACGACATCACCCATGTCGAGGGCCGCATCGATCCCGTCGCCGACGCCGAGACCGTCGAGACCGAGCTGATGCTCGCCGATCTCGACAGCCTCGAGCGCCGCATCGTCCAGTTCCGCAAGCGCGCTTCCGGCAAGGACAAGGAGGCGCTGACCGTGCTTCCGATGATGGAAGCCGCCCTTGAGCTCCTGCAGGCCGGCAAGCCGGCCCGCATCCTGCTCAAAAACATCTCCGCGGAGGATCTGCGCATCCTGCAGGGGCTGAACCTGCTGACATCGCACCCCGTGCTCTATGTCTGCAATGTCGCCGAGGCCGATGCTGCCACCGGCAACGCACACACCAAAGCGGTCGAACAGATGGCTGCCGCGCAGGGTGCCCGCACCGTGGTGATTTCGGCGGCGATCGAGGCCGAGGTCGCGCAACTCAGCGACGAAGAGGAAATGGAATTTTTGGCGACCCTGGGGCTCGACCAGCCCGGCCTGAACAAGGTCATCCGCGCCGGCTACGAGCTGCTGCAACTCATCACCTATTTCACCGTCGGGCCGAAGGAGACGCGCGCCTGGACCGTGCACAAGGGCGCCAAGGCGCCGCAGGCTGCAGGCGTCATCCACACCGATTTCGAGCGCGGCTTCATCCGCGCCCAGACCATCGCCTACAACGACTTCGTCACGCTGGGCGGCGAAGTGGCGGCCAAGGAAGCCGGCAAGGCGCGCGACGAAGGCAAGGAGTATGTCGTCCAGGACGGCGACATCATGCTGTTCAAGTTCAACACCTGAGCTGACCGACGGCGCCTTCTTCCTTCTCTGGTGCCAAGCTGGAACACCCGTCATCCGACCTCGCTTCGCGAGGCCACCTTCTCCCACAAGGGGAGAAGGAAGAGCCGTTCCGGCGCGGCTTGACTGCCCGCAACGCCCGGTCTAAGGGGCGTCTGCACCGGCCCTGCTTTCGTCGAAAGCGCGTGCAATCCGAAACGACGCGCCCGCTCCAACCTATCCTTTTGGCCTCAGCAACGGAGACCCGGCGATGATCAAGGCATTCGTCGTCGACAATGATCGCCTGCGCCTTGCCGACGATCTCCTGGCAAACAGCGACCAGGTCGTCTGGGCCGATCTTGTGAGCCCGACAAAGGAAGAGGAAGCGGCCATCGAGGCCTGGCTCGGCGTTGCCATTCCGACGCGCGAGGAGATGGAGGAGATCGAGATTTCGAGCCGCCTCTATGTCGAGGACGGCGCCTATTTCATGACCGCCATTCTGCCGGCCCAGACCGAGGCCGACGATCCCCTGATGTCGCCGGTCACCTTCGTGCTGGCCGGCAACAGGCTGATCACCGTGCGCTACCACGAACCGAAGGCCTTCAAGACGTTTCCGCAGCGCGCCGAGAAGGTGGCGACCGGCTGCACCAGCGGCGACACCATCCTGATCGGCCTGCTGGAGGCGATCGTCGACCGCCTCGCCGACATTCTGGAGCGCGCCGGCCGCGACATCGAGGCGATCTCGCGCGACATCTTCCAGCCAAGCTCGACCAAGGCGTCGAAGCGCAATCGCGATTTTCAGGAATTGCTGAAAGCCATCGGCCGCAAGGAGGACATCGCCTCCTCGATCCGCGACAGCCTGATCTCGCTGCAGCGGCTCGCCGGCTTCCTCACCCACGCCTCGACCCAGACCAAGATGAGCAAGGACATCCGCGCGCGCATCAAGACCTTGTCGCGCGATGTGCTGTCGCTCGCCGACCACGCCACCTTCCTGTCGCAGAAGATCAACTTCCTGCTCGACGCGACGCTCGGCATGATCTCGATCGAGCAGAACGCCATCATCAAGATCTTTTCCGTCGCCGCGGTCATCTTCCTGCCGCCGACGCTGGTCGCCTCGATCTACGGCATGAATTTCAACGTCATGCCTGAACTGACCTGGAACTTCGGCTATCCTTTCGCCATTGGCTTGATGATCCTCTCAGCGATCCTGCCCTTCTGGTATTTCCGCCGCCGCGGCTGGCTGTAGAGGCTTCGGAGCTTCCATTCCCGTTGAGCGTGATGGCCTGGCGCACCAGAAATGACTTGACCGCCCCGCCTGCATCCGGGAAACCCGATCCGTGTCGATCGTACAATCTTGAACCGGATTCCAGACCATGACCGGAAAGAACGAAAAGACTTGGGCCTATGAGGATTTCGTCGAGGGCGCCTCGCTCGACCTCGGCACGAAGCTGGTGAGTGCGGCCGAGATCATCGAATTCGCGCAAGAGTTCGATGCGCAGCCGATGCATCTCGACGAGGCGGCGGGCAGGGCCAGCATCCTTGGCGGGCTGGCGGCCTCCGGCTGGCACACCTGCGCGATGTTCATGCGCATGCTGTGCGACGCCTTCCTGCTGGACTCGACCTCGCAAGGCGCCCCTGGTGTCGACCAGGTCCGGTGGAAGAGGCCGGTGCTGGCCGGCGACATCTTGAGCGGCAGCACCACCGTCCTTGCCAAGCGTCTGTCCAGGTCCAAGCCGCAGCTCGGCCTCGTCACTTTGCGCAGCGAGCTTTTCAACCAGCGTGGCGAAGGCGTCTTCGAACTCGAGAACACGGTCATGTTCCTCGCCCGTGATGCCGCACAGGGCCGCTCATGACATTGGACGAGTTCTTCTGCATCGGCGTCACCGTCACCCTCGGCTCGCATAGATTCGAGCCCGAGGCGATCAAGGCGTTCGCCAGGAAATACGATCCGCAGATATTCCATCTCGACGAAGAGGCGGCGAAGAACAGCGTGTTCGGCGGCCTGTGCGCCTCCGGCTGGCACACAGCTGCAACCTGGATGAAGCTGAACCTCGAGACCGGCGTGGCGGCGGAAGGCGCCCGCTGGGCCGGCGCTGGGCCCGCCCCCGAATTCGGCCCCTCGCCCGGCTTCAAGAACCTCAAATGGCTAAAACCCGTCTATGCCGGAGAAACCGTGACCTTCACCCGCACCGCGCTTGCCCACCGCCCCATCGCATCGCGGCCGGGCTGGCGAGTGCTGACGCTGCGCTCGGAAGCTTTCGATTCGACCGGCGACAAGGTCATCGAGTTCGAAAGCGCCGTGCTGGTGAAGGTGGGGTGAGGCGCCGTTTTCCCTTCTCCCCTTGTGGGAGAAGGTGGATTGTCGCGAAGCGACAAGACGGATGAGGGGTGCTGGCCGGAGCGCGGGGTGCCAAGCTGGAACACCCCTCGTCCGACCTCGCTTCGCGAGGCCACCTTCTCCCACAAGGGGAGAAGGAAAGAGCACTTCAATGCCCTTCGAACCCGATCAGCGTCCTGACCGGCACGCCGAGCGCCTCGAGCTTCTCGCGACCACCGAGATCCGGCAGGTCGATGACGAAGCAGGCGGCGAGGATGTCGGCGCCGATCTGCCGCAGCAGCTTGACCGCTGCCTCTGCCGTGCCGCCGGTGGCGATCAAATCGTCGACGAGGATCACCTTCTCACCCGGAGACACGCCATCCCTGTGCATCTCCATCTCGTCCAGCCCGTATTCGAGGCTGTAGGCGACGCGCACCGTTTCGTAAGGCAGCTTGCCCTTCTTGCGGATCGGCACGAAGCCGGCCGAGAGCTGGTGGGCGACGGCGCCGCCAAGGATGAAACCACGCGCCTCGATGCCGGCGATCTTGTCGACCTTCTGGCCGGCATAGGGATGCACCAGCTCGTCGATGGCGCGGCGGAAGGCGCGCGCATTGCTTAGCAGCGTGGTGATGTCGCGAAACAGGATGCCCGGCTTCGGATAGTCCGGAATGGTGCGGATCGCGGCAACCAGCGTGTCTTCGAGCGAAGGTTTCATGGGGCGGCTCTCCGGGCGTTCGTCCGACTTGAAGACATGAAAGGGAATTTCGGCCGATCGTAACCCGGCGCGGCCGCCGACGGCTACCGCGATGTGGCGCCTGGAAGAAAATTGTCCGGCAAAGGACCGGAGCCGGCTACCTTCGGAGGCGGTCTTCGGAGGCAGTCCTTAGACATGCAAAAAGGGCGCCCTTCGACGCCCTTTTGATCTCGTGGTTTTCCGTAGCTCAGTGCGCCACGCCGGCCCACACCTTGCGCTTGGTCAGATAGACCAGCGCACCGAACAGCAACAGGAAGACCAGCACGCGAAAGCCGGTTTTCTTGCGGGCTTCCAGATGCGGCTCGGCTGCCCACATCAGGAAGGCCGACACGTCGCGGGAATACTGGTCGACCGTCTGCGGCGAGCCGTCGTCATAGGTCACCTGATCGTCGGAAAGCGGGTTGGGCATCTTCAGCGAGACGCCGGCTATGAAGTACGGATTGTAGTGGGTGCCTTCCGGTATCTCCACGCCCGCCGGCGGCTGCTCGTCATAGCCGGTCAGCAGCGAGTGGATGTAGTCGGGACCGCCCTGGGCGTATTGCGTGAAGATGTCGAAGACGAATTGCGGAAAACCGCGCGTGACGCCGCGCGCCTTGGCCAGCAGCGACATATCGGGCGGCGCAGCCCCGCCATTGGCGGCCGCTGCTGCCTGGTCGTTGGGGAACGGCGCCGGGAAATGGTCGGACGGTATGCCGGGACGCTCGAACATGTCGCCGGCATCGTTGGGACCATCGTTGATCGTGTACTCGGCGGCCAGCGCCTTGACCTGCGCTTCCGAATAGCCAAGATCTTCCAGCGTGCGAAACGCCACCAATTTCATCGAATGGCAGGTGGCGCAAACTTCCTTGAAGACCTTCAGCCCGCGCTGCAACTGCGCCTTGTCGTAGGTGCCGAAAGGCCCGGCGAAGCTCCAGTCCATCTCCTTCGGCTGGTGTATCGGGAAATGCGTCGGCGCGGCTTCGCTGTGCGCCTCCTCCTGGGCGATCGCCCCGGTGGTCGCGGCCGCGGTGCCTGCCAGCACAAGGCCGAGCAGCGCCAGCGAGGTGAGAATCGTCTTCATACCAAATCCCCTTGAGATTCTCTGGCGCGCTGTCGTCGTCTTGAGCATGATCTTGTCCGAAAACCGGTCTCCACTTTTCGGCGTCATGCTCAGCCCTTGGTTTCCGGCGCGGCTGTCGCGCGAGCCGGATGCCCGCCACCGCCACCCTTGTTCTTCTCGAGAACTGCCTCGGTGATCGAGTTCGGCAATCGCCGCGGCTTCTCGACCAGGCCCAGCACCGGCAGCACGACCAGGAAGAAGGCGAAGTAGAACAATGTCGCCATCTGCGCCATGAAGACATAGCTGCCTTCAGCCGGCTGCGAGCCCAGCCAGCCAAGCAGGACGGCGTCGATCACGAACAGCCAGAAGAACAGCTTGTACCAGGGCCGGTAGACTGCCGAGCGCACCTTCGAGGTGTCGAGCCACGGCACCAGGAACAGCATGGCGATGGAGCCGAACATCGCGAGCACGCCACCGAGCTTGGAGTTGATCGGCCCGATATTGAAGGTGATGGCGCGCAGGATCGCGTAGAACGGCAGGAAGTACCATTCCGGCACGATGTGGGCCGGCGTCTTCAGCGGGTCGGCGACGACGTAATTGTCCGGATGGCCGAGAAAGTTCGGCAGGTAGAAGACGAAATAGGCGAAGATGAACAGGAACACCAGCATCCCGAACGCGTCCTTGATGGTCGCGTAAGGGGTGAAGGCGACGGTATCGGTCTTCGATTTGACCTCGATGCCGGTCGGGTTCGACTGGCCGACCACATGCAGCGCCCATATATGCAGCACAACGACGCCGGCGATCATGAACGGCAGCAGATAGTGCAGTGAAAAGAAACGGTTCAGCGTCGGGTTGTCGACAGCGAAGCCGCCGAGCAGAAGCTGCTGGATCCATTCGCCGACCAGCGGAATGGCGGTGAAGAAGCCGGTGATGACGGTCGCGCCCCAGAACGACATCTGTCCCCAGGGCAGCACATAGCCCATGAAGCCTGTCGCCATCATCAGGAGATAGATGATGCAGCCGAGGATCCACAGAAGCTCGCGCGGCGCTTTGTAGGAGCCGTAATAGAGGCCGCGGAAGATGTGGATGTAGACGGCGACGAAGAAGAACGACGCGCCGTTCGAATGCAGATAGCGCAGCAGCCAGCCCGAATTCACGTCGCGCATGATCTTCTCGACCGAATCGAAGGCGAGACTGCTGTCCGCCGCGTAGTGCATGGCCAGCACGATGCCGGTCAGCATCTGCGCCCCCAGCATGAGCGCCAGGATACCGCCGAAGGTCCACGCATAATTGAGGTTGCGCGGCACCGGATAGGCGACGAAGCTGTCATAGACCAGCCGCGGCAGCGGCATGCGGGCGTCGACCCAGCGTCCGATACCGGTCTTGGGCGTATAGGTCGAGTGTCCCTCGCTCATCGAAATGTCCCCTCGCCTCAGCCGATACGGATCTTGGTGTCGGAAATGAACTGGAATACCGGCACCGACATGTTCTCCGGCGCCGGCCCGCCGCGGACGCGGCCGGCGGTGTCGTATGTCGAACCGTGGCACGGGCAGAACCAGCCGCCGAACTCGCCTTCCTGGCCGAGCGGAATGCAGCCGAGATGGGTGCAGACCTGGACCATCACCATCCAGGCCTCCTTGCCCGGCGTGGTACGGTTGGCGTCGGTCGCCGGCGCATCGGCCGGCAGATTGGCGTTGCGGGCGAGCGGATCCTTGAGCTCGGCCAGATTGACCGCCTCGCCGTCCTTCATCTCTTGTTCGGTGCGATTGCGCACCACCACCGGCTTGCCGCGCCATTTCACGACAAGCGACGTTCCCGGCGTCAGCGAGGAGACGTCGACCTCTACCGAGGCCAGCGCCAGCGTCGAGGCATCCGGGCGCATCTGGTCGATGAACGGCCAGGCGACGGCACCCGCGCCGACCACCGCGGCCATGCCCGTGGCGACGTAGAGAAAATCACGACGGTTGGGATCCTGGATGTCGGTTGCGCTCACGGGTGCCTGATCCTTTCGCCTCTTCCGTGCCGGTGGCCGAGGCTTGTTCCCCGCTCTTTCACGCCAACCCGACAGCGCATGGCGAACAGGCTAGCGAATTCCTCCGGCAATTGGCCTTCGGTTTATGCGTGAAGCCCGTTTTTGTCCAGACGGGTGAAGGCACAAGGGCAGATTGTCGCGGGGACGCAATTCGACGGCGGACGGCGTGGCGACGAAGACGGCGAAACCACAGGAAAACAATGGCAAAGCCGGCGCCTGCGTTGTCTCGACAGGAGACCCAGCCTCGGTCTATCCTCGGCTCATGGCGCATGTCATCGACCGCGACAAATGGGCCAGGACGCCCGACCGCTCGCCCGACCATTGGCAGGGCGAACTGCAGTGCGGCGCCTACGGCTCCAGAAGCTGCCTGATCTTCAACCATCTGCCGGAGATCGGCGGCGGCCCGCGGCTGCACATGCATCCCTATTGCGAGATTTTCATCATCCGCACGGGCACCGGCCTGTTCACCGTCGGCGACCGGCAGATCGAGGCGTCGGCCGGCCAGATCCTGATCGTGCCGCCGAACACGCCGCACAAATTCACCAATCTCGGCCCAGGCCCGCTGGAGACCACCGACATCCACGAAAACGGCAGTTTCATCACCGAATGGCTCGAGTAGGCCATCACGAACCGAAGGTCCGCGTCAGCGAAAACCGGAACCGGTTTTCGGAAAAGATCATGGTCGAACTAGTGGTGAAAATCTGACGCTTGGTACCCGAGGCCACAACTGCTTTGGTGGAGAGCGGAAGTACCAGGAATTGTCATCTGTAGCAGGATTGAGGACCAAAACTGCCATTCGATGATGCGTGTAAGCGAAGATCCAAAATTTTCTGGAATCTTGCGGATCTTCGCTGGGGTGCCGTCTCAGCTCGTCCCGAACATTCGCGCCACCCCGGGAAATGTCGCCTCAGGATGCGCAGTCGCAGTAATGGAAGGTGGCGAGATAGCCGGGGAGTACGCGCATGAACTCCTGTTGATGGGTCCAAGCTCTGCATTCGGCCATGGAGGTCATGGGTTTGACATGGGGGAGCCTGATTAGCTTCCCCTGGTTGGTCAGATGGATTGTGACAGCGATAGCGGTGAACATGGCGCGGTCATCCATCGACTTTAGGCTGGCGACATTGTGACTGCCGGAGTTGGGACGAACGTCGTCCGAGGCAACCTCGTTGACATGATCAGGGCCACAGATTCGTGCGGTGCGGGAATCTGCTTTTGCAGCGGTTTGCGCTGCCAAAAGAAGCGTCAGAGCAATGATGAGCTTGGTGCGATTCATTTCGTCCTCCGTTCCATCCGGTGCTGCAGGGATCGCTTGGAGGCGGCGGTCGAATGGGCTAAACTAGGAAGCGCGCCAGGAAGGTGAAATGTCCCGAACGGCCCCTGAAATTGATCTGAAATCTGCTGAAACGATCACGTTTCGCGGTTTTGTCTTCCTGACGAAATGCAAGGAACTCCGAACCGTCGAAGGCAAAGCGGTCAATCTTCGCAGCCAGTCCGCCGAGGTGCTCTCCGCGCTCGCGGCGCGACCGGGCGAGATCGTGTCCAAGGATGCGCTGATGCAGGCGGTCTGGCCCGATACCTTCGTGACTGACGACAGTCTCACCCAATGCATTGCCGATATTCGCCGCGCATTGGGAGACGACAAGCACATGATCGTGCAAACCCTTCCGAAGAGAGGCTACCGGCTGAACGCCGATCCATCGGACGCGGCGGAGCCAAACGCCGCGGCCGGCCGGGAACCAGGCAGGACACGATTCTCGCGACGCGGCTTCATTCTTGCCGCACTCGTTCTCGTTGCGGCAGCCATCGGCGCATACTACGGCATGGAGACTTGGCGAGTCGCTCCGGTTCCTTCGAGCGACATGCCGAGGATTGCGATCCTTGCCTTCGACGACTTCAGTACCGGTGCGGACAAGGGTTATCTCAGCGATGCCGTCGCTGAGGGCATCATCACTGAGTTGGCGCGGAGCAAGACTTATGCCGTCATCGCCCGGAACTCGAGCTTCAGGTACCGCGACCAGCCGGTCGACGCCAGGCAGATTGGAGATGAGCTCGGCGTCGACTACCTGCTCGAAGGCAGCCAGCAGAAGATCGGAAACCGGCTGAAAGTGACGGCCCAGTTGCTGAACGCGCATGACGGATCGCATGTCTGGGCCAACACCTACAACCGCGAGATTGGCGATCTTTTCGTCGTCCAGGAGGAGATCATCCGCACGCTTGCGGATCGGGTCGGGCGCAGGATCGAGCGCCCGCTGCCACAGAGCGACGCCGCGCAGGTCAGCGCACTGAGCTATGTCCAGATGGGGTTTGCCGAGACCGACAAGGACTTCTCTGCCGCGGGGAACGAGCTGCTACGGCAGTTCAGCCTCAAGGCGGTCGAAGCGGATCCAGACTCCCAGTACGGCTATATCGGGATGGCCTTTGCCTATCGCAATGACGCGCTATTCTGGCACAAGCAGGAGAACAACCCCGACGAGGCGTTGAAGCGCGGCGCCGAATACGCGGACAAGGCAATCCTGCTCGCTCCGGACGATGCCAACGCGCATTATGTCCGCGCCAAAATTCATACCGAAGCCGGAGAGATCGAGCAGGCCATTGCTCGGTACGATCAGGCGATTGCGCTGAATCCCAGCGCCTCGAATATCCTAGCCGGCAGTGCGTCCCCGCTGATCTTTGCCGGCCGAATCGACGAAGCGATCGATCGGATCGAGCAGGCCAAGGGCATCGATCCTTTCCATCCTGACTGGTACCACTGGGACATGGGCTGGGCGCTGTGGGAAAAGAACGATTGCGAGGCTGCGCTGACGGCGATGCGGAAAATGGCCAGAATGCCGAGCGGCGCTCATCGAATGCTTGCGGGGATCCACGCCTGCCTGCGAAACGGGAGGGAGGCAAAGGAAGCGCTTGCGGTTTTCCTCAATGACTCGCCCGGCGACTCCATCAGCAAACAACGCAAGCAGTGGGAGAAGATGTGGGCCGCTCCCAGCCTCGAGCGCTGGATCGAACACATGCGGTTCGCGGGTTTGCCGGAGTGACGCCGACCTTTTGCCGCCTGGCAGAAGACCGATTGGCCGCTAAACCTTTGAAGTCTTTAGACGTATTAGCGCTGATTGTCCTCAAGACTAGCGCCATAATGCGCTCGCACCCGAACTTCTGGAACGGTCGAGTTCGGTATTCGTCTTCGGTACCATCAGATTCTCAACACCATTGTCTATTTCGCGCCGAGCCTGGCCAGCACGGCTTTGGGGATGTTGTATTCCCGGATCACTGCGTCGTGCTTGCGCAAGCCGCACAATTCGCGCTGGATGAAATAGGCGTGGACGGCCTCGGCCGCGTCCTTGAGCAGCCGGGCGCGATGTTCGCCATCGTCGCCATGCTCTCGCAATCTCGCCAGCGTCTCATCCACGCGTCGGCCGGCGCGGCCGAGCGCCGCCGCCTTTTCGCCGAGGATTTCATTGCCGAGCAGGTCGAGCGCGCTCTCCTGCGCCCCCGACCGTCCGAAATTCGATGGCATTCGCACCGACATGATTCACTCCGGTTTTTGCTGAAATCTGGCCCTACTCCGCCGGCCGCGTCTCCTCCAGCACGCTCTCCTCGTTGAACAGGAAGCCGCCGGACTGCCGCTTCCACAGCCGCGCATAGAGCCCGTCTAGCGCCACCAACTCGTCATGCGTGCCTTGCTCGACGATGCGACCCCCGTCGAGCACCACCAGGCGATCGAGAGCAGCGATGGTCGACAGCCGGTGCGCGATGGCGATGACCGTCTTGTTCTCCATCAGCCGCGCCAGATTTTCCTGGATGGCCGCCTCGATGTCGGAATCGAGCGCCGACGTCGCCTCGTCGAGTATCAGGATCGGCGCGTCCTTGAGGAAGACGCGGGCGATCGCCACGCGCTGGCGCTGGCCGCCAGACAATTTCACGCCGCGCTCGCCGACAAAGGCCTCATAGCCCTGGCGATCGCGATTGTCGCGCAAGTCGAGGATGAAGTCGTGCGCCTCGGCCTTCTTCGCGGCCGCGATCACCTCGGCGTCGGTTGCTTCCGGCATGCCGAGCTTGATGTTGTCGCGCAAGGAACGGTGGAAAAGCGCGGTATCCTGGCTGACGACGCCGATGTTGGCACGCAGCGAATTCTGCGTCACCTTCGAGACGTCCTGGCCGTCGATGGTGATCTTGCCGGCCTCGAGCTCGTAGAGGCGCAGGATCAGATTGGCCAGCGTCGTCTTGCCGGCGCCGGACGGACCGACCAGTCCGACCTTCTCGCCCGGCCGCACGACAAGATCGATGCCGTTGAGCACGCCGAATCCCTTGCCGTAGTGGAACTCGACGTTGTTCACTTCGATCCGGCCGCCGGTCACGACAAGCTCCTTGGCGTCGGGCGCATCGGTCAGGCCGAGCGGCTGCGAGATGAGCGCCTTCGAGTTTTCCAGCACGCCGAGATTTCGCAGGATGCTGTTGAGTTGCATCATCAGCCGGCCGAGCAGCATGTTGAGCCGCAACACCAGGGACAGCGTAAAGGCGACGGCGCCGACGGTGATCGAGCCTTCGATCCAGAGATAGACCGCAAAACAGGCGATCGCGGTGATCATGATCCCCGACAGCGTCGTCAGCGCCATGCGCACGCCGGTCAGCCTGCGGGTGAACGGGCGCAGCGCATCGAGATAGATATTGAAGCCGCTCCTGATGTATCGGTCGTCGCCATCGGCGGAGAACAGCTTCAGCGTCTGCACGTTCGAGTAGGAATCGACGAAGCGGCCGGTGATCATCGAACCGGCCTCTGCGGTTTGCTCGGCATGCTTGCGGATCGCCGGCAGATAGCGCCTGGCCAGCCAGCCGAAGGCGGTGATCCAGATCACCACCAGCGCCGCCAGCCGCAAGTCGAGGCCGGCGACCAGCACCAGCGTCGTCACCGTATAGACGACCATGAACCAGACGACCTCGATGAAGCTTTGCATCAAATCGCCGGTCGCCTGCCCCGCCTGCCAGACTTTTGTTGCGATGCGGCCGGCGAAATCGTTCTGGAAGAAGTTGTAGGACTGGCGCGAGACATGGCGGTGCGCCTGCCAGCGTACCAGATTGTAGAAGCCGGGGGTGATAGTCTGCTCGTCGACCAGCGCCGCCAGGCCGACGACGACGGTGCGGACGACCAGCACCACGGCGGCCATGAAGACAAGTTCGGGGCCGGCGGCAGTCCACAGCGCGTCCCAGCTGCGCTCGCCGGGGATCTGGTCGAGAATGTCGACCAGCCTGCCGACGAAGTAGAACAGCCCAGCCTCGACCAGCGGCGCAATGCCGCCGATGACAAGCATGGCGAAGAAGGCGACCTTCGCCTGGCCGACATAGTGCCAGAGGAAACCGCTGACGCTGACCGGTGGCCGAAGGTCCGCGGGCTCCCTGAACGGATAAACCCAGTTCTCGAACCAGCGATAGACGGCAATCATCATTCGGCGGCCATCATTCTGGTGCCATCATTCTGCGGCCCATCATTCCGCTGCCCATCATTCCGCTGCTTGACCCTTCACAATGGCATCGTTGGCGGCCGCACCCTCGTCGAGCAGGAAGCCGCCCGACTGACGCTGCCAAAGCTGCGCATAGAGCCCGCCGCTGGCGACGAGTTGCTCATGCGAACCCTCCTCGATGACGCGGCCCTTGTCCATGACGACGAGCCGGTCCATCGCCGCGATGGTCGAGAGCCGGTGCGCGATGGCGATGACGGTCTTGCCTTGCATGAGCTTGTAAAGGTTCTCCTGGATCGCCGCCTCGGCCTCTGAATCGAGCGCAGACGTCGCCTCGTCGAGGATGAGGATCGGGGCGTCCTTCAGCATGACACGGGCAATCGCGATGCGTTGGCGCTGGCCGCCTGACAATTTGACGCCACGATCGCCGACATGCGCATCGAAACCGGTGCGGCCACTGGCGTCCGAAAGCCTTGATATGAAATCAAGCGCCTCGGCGCGGCGTGCTGCCTCGATCAGCATCTCGTTGCTGGCGTCCGGTCGGCCATAAAGGATGTTCTCGCGCACTGAGCGATGCAGCAGCGAGGTATCCTGCGTGACCATGGCGATCTGGGCGCGCAGCGAATCCTGCGTCACCGCCGCGATTTCCTGGCCGTCGATCAGGATCTTGCCGCTTTCAAGGTCGTAGAAGCGCAACAAAAGGTTGACCAGCGTCGACTTGCCGGCGCCCGAGCGGCCGACGATGCCGACCTTTTCGCCCGGCTTCACCGTCAGCGACAGGCGTTCGATCATGCCTTTCTGTTTGCCGTAGTGGAAGCGGATGTCCTCGAAACGGATCTCGCCCTTGGTCACGACAATGTCCTTGGCGCCAGGCCTGTCTTCGACGACGCGCGGCAGCGAGATCGAGCTGATGCCGTCCTGCACCGTGCCGATATTCTCGAACAGGGTGGACATCTCCCACATGATCCATTGCGACATGCCCCAGAGCCGAAGCACGAGGCCGATGACCAGGGCGACGGCGCCGATCGTCACCACCTGGCCGAGCCACAGCCACAGCGAGATCGCAGTGACCGAAAACAACAGCAGTGAGTTCAAGACGTAGAGCAGGCCGTAGAGCTGCGTCACCAGCCGCATCGACCGGTAGACCGTATCGAGAAAGCCGGCCATGCCTTCCCGGGCGAAGGACGCCTCGCGCCGCGCATGCGAGAACAGCTTGACCGTCTGGATGTTGGAGTAGCTGTCGACGACGCGGCCGGTCATCGTCGAGCGCGCGTTGGCCTGCTCCTCGCCGACCTTGCCCAATCGCGGGATGAAATAGCGCAGCAGCAAGACATAGCCGGCAAGCCAGACGGCAAGCGGTGCCGCCAGCCGCCAGTCGGCCGAGCCGACAATCAACAGCATGCCGAGGAAATAGACCACGACATAATTGAGAACGTCGATGAGCTTGATGACGCATTCGCGCACGGCGAGCGCCGTCTGCATCAGCTTGGTCGCGATGCGTCCGGCGAACTCGTCCTGGTAGAAGGCCATCGACTGTTTGAGCAGATAGCGATGCACCTGCCAGCGGATACGCATCGGATAGTTGCCCATCAGCGTCTGCTGGTTGAGGAGCGCATGGAACCAGACCGTCGCCGGCAGCGCGAAAACCACGATGAAAGCCATGCCTGCGAGCTTCCAGCCCTCGGTCTGCAGGAATGTCTGGCGATTCTGCACCGACAGCCAGTCGACGATCCGGCCCATGAAGCCGAACATCCACACCTCGGCAAGGGCGATAGCCGTCACCAGCATCGCATCGATTGCGATGTAGGGCCAGGCGCCGCGCGTATAGTGGACGCAGAAGGCGA
Organism: Mesorhizobium sp. WSM4814; assembly: GCF_055811595.1. NCBI lineage: Bacteria > Pseudomonadati > Pseudomonadota > Alphaproteobacteria > Hyphomicrobiales > Phyllobacteriaceae > Mesorhizobium > Mesorhizobium sp. WSM4814. Next base: position 327,736 of record NZ_JBVVQT010000001.1, on the reverse strand, counting down.
TCAGCGTCTTCGGCGGCTCGACCGGCTCCTCGGCAGGGAACGGATCGAGCCTTGTTTCAAACCAGCGGAACATTGTCTTGGTACTCACATGCTCGTTTTCGCTCACGCCGCGCGGGAGTGCGTAGCGTCCTGGGAGCGCATGGCGTCATGGGTCGCGTGGCAGCAAGGACCGGCGTCCCGGAATCACCCGGGCCGCCGATCCTGCTTCGCGCAATATAGGATGTCGCGGGCTTTTCGCCGACAGGGTCGTTTGACGATCCTGACAGCGCTGTGTCGACGACCCGGAGTTTCGCGCCGGTTTTCGCGCCAGGGCGGATCAGCCTGATGATCCGGCGCACCAGCGACGGCCGGCTGCGGTCGGGAACCGCGCGCGAGAAATCGACGTCCGGCAGCATGCCGCGATGCGGGCGCCGGCGGGTTTCGGCGTGAACCGCCGACGAGTAGGTTTCGCCGACCAAAAGCGCCCAGGTCGCCATCCTGCGCTCGTGCAGGTTTCTTGAACCGGGAATTTTGCAGGGATCAAACATCGGTCCGTCCTCCATGTGAAAATAGGGAAGAAAATCCGGCCTGTTCGCTGGTGAATGGCCAGCGAAAGGCGGGGGTTGAACAGCGGCGTGCTCAGGCGGGGCGTTCAGCCCTTTCGACAGCTTGAAAAACATCGCAGGATTCCTTCGAAGACCGAAAAAAGGTTTCGGCCAAGAATCGGTGCGATCGAAATCTAAAAGGTCAGGAGAATCGTCGAACCGAAACCGCCGGCAGGCTGGTAAGCCCACATGAGGGGCGCTGGATGTGCATGATCATCATGAATTACCCCTCCATCGGTTCGGGTTGACAATGCCCGGCGTATAACCGACTTCGCAGAAAATGACCACCCGCCGGTCCAGAAATTTCCAAAACCGCGAACCTGTTGTGGCCGATCTGCCACTTATTAGAAGGATGCGGAAATGAACAACCGTCTCCGCATCGCGCTCTACCAGCCGGATATCGCCGGCAACACCGGGACAATCCTGCGCTTCGCGGCTTGCCTCGGTCTCGGCGTCGACATCATCGAACCGGCCGGCTTCCCGCTCTCCGACCGGGCGCTGAAACGGGCCGGCATGGATTATCTCGAAATGGCGGCGCTGACCCGGCATGTCGACTGGCAAGCCTTCGAGCACTGGCGCACAGGCGAAGCGCGGCGGCTGGTGCTGCTGTCGACCAGAGCCGCGACCGCCTACACCGATTTCGCCTTCGCCGATGCCGACATTCTTCTGTTCGGCCGCGAATCCGCAGGCGTGCCTGACCCTGTCCACGAAGCGGCGGATGCGCGACTGATCATCCCGATGCAGCCGGGCGCGCGCAGCATCAACGTCGCGCTTTCCGTCGCGATGGTGGCCGGCGAGGCGATCCGGCAGCTCGGATAGGATTTGCAGATCCTCAGCGGGTGCAGCGATTATGGCGGCTTTCTCGCCGACGACCGCACCGCCACTTGTCATTCTCACCCAGGCGCACATCGCCTTCTCCTGCGGTTTGCATATCAAGGGTTTCTTCGTTACAAGCTCAACTTAACTTGAGGTCAAGCGGAAAAATTCGAATGGTTGCGGTGACGGAATTGACGGTCGGCCAGGTGGCCACGCGCAGCGGGGTGGCAGTGTCGGCGCTGCATTTCTACGAGGCGCGCGGATTGATCCGCAGCCACCGCACATCAGGCAACCAGCGGCGCTACGGCCGCGACGTGCTGCGGCGGGTGGCGATCATCAAGGTGGCACAGGAGGTCGGCATCTCGCTGGCCGAGATCGGCGAGGCATTGGCATCGCTGCCTGAAGGCCGCACGCCGACGCGCGGGGACTGGAATGTGCTTTCAACCGCCTGGCGCGACCAGCTCGATCGCAAGATTGCCCAGTTGAAGAAGCTGCGCGACGGGCTGACCGACTGCATCGGCTGCGGCTGCATGTCGATCGACAAATGCCCGCTGCGCAACAAGGAAGACCGGCTGAGCGCCCAAGGCCCGGGCGCAAGGCGGTTGTTGGTCGCTCGCTAATCCGCCGCCGGCAATCGCCTGATGGTGAATTCGATGACGTCGCCCGGCCGCTCGAACCAGCTTTCGATCTCGGTCCAGTAGGCCTGCTTGGGAAAGCGCTCGAACCACTCCTTCGCCTTGAGCCGCGCATCGGAGCGCGGCAGGACAAAGGTCTCGCGCAAAAACCCGTCGCGCGGCATGCGCTCGCGCTCGGCGCGCGAACGGTCGAGCCTCTTCTTCAGGCCATCCAGCGGCGGTCTTGCCGGAGTGCGCACGAAAGAACTCCATTCACACTTGACCCTTGCACCTAAGAGATTAGGGATCGCGGCCGGAAAAGACGAGTCATTTGTCGGGGTACGCGCCCCACAACCGGAGACAGCATTTGCAACGACCCGAAATAGCGGCGGGGCTGCCGGCCGACGTCGAGCAGAAGAAGATGAAGGCGCGGCTGTGGTTCGAGACGCTGCGCGAGCGCATCTGCGCCGCCTTCGAGCAGATCGAGCAGGACCTGCAGGGGCCGCAGGCCTCATGGTCGCCCGGCCGCTTCGAAAAGACGCCGTGGCAGCGCGACGCCGGCAAGGGCGGCGGCGGCACCATGTCGATGATGCGCGGCCGCGTCTTCGAGAAGGTCGGCGTCCACACCTCGACGGTCTATGGCGAGTTCTCGCCGGAGTTCAGGAAGCAGATGCCGGGCGCCGAGGAAGACCCGCGCTTCTGGGCGAGCGGCATTTCGCTGATCGCCCATCCGTGGAACCCCAACGTGCCGGCGGTGCACATGAACACGCGCATGGTCGTCACCTCGCGCCAGTGGTTCGGCGGGGGCGCCGACTTGACGCCGGTGCTCGACCGTCGCCGCAGCCAGGAGGACCCGGACACGGTCGCCTTCCACCGCGCCATGCAATTTGCCTGCGAGAAGCACGCCGGCGTCGCCGAACACGCGAAATTCAAGGCCTGGTGCGACGAGTATTTCTATCTGCCGCACCGCAACGAACCGCGCGGCACCGGCGGCATCTTCTTCGACTGGCTGCATTCGGACGAGGACAGAGGCGGCTGGAACGCCGATTTCAACTTCGTCCAGGATGTCGGGCGCACGTTTCTCGTCGTCTACGGGCATCTGGTGCGGGCCAATTTCAACAACAACTGGACCGACGGCGACCGCGAAGAACAGCTCATTCGCCGCGGCCGCTATGTCGAATTCAACTTGCTTCACGATCGCGGCACCATCTTCGGGCTGAAGACCGGCGGCAACGTTGCCGCGATCCTGTCCAGCCTGCCGCCAGAGGTGAAATGGCCGTAAAATCTCGGTGAGTTGGACGTGAGTCGCAATCAGGTCCAAATCGCAGGATTCTGGCGGCGAATGTGGCGCGCAGAATATCTTTTTCGTCTAATATCCGTTTGAAAAAGCAAGACTATTTTTCGTTACGGGCCGGGAAACGCCGGCGGTTCTTGCCTCCCTGGAACCGCGACCCGACGCGACCGGACGGCCCATGATTAAGTAGGGCACCTTCCAAAAAGGTGCCTTCATTTCCAGGAGAGCATGCCATGCGCAAGCTTATTATGTCGGTTGCGGCTGCTGCCGTTCTTGCCTCTGGTGGCGCTGCCTTCGCAGCGGTCAAGCACACCACGGGCACGATCAAAACTTACGATGGAACGGCGATGAGCCTTGTTCTGGATAACGGATCTACCTTTAGGCTGCCCAAGGCCTTCAAAAATCCTGGCCTGAAGGCCGGCGAAAAGGTCCGCGTTTCGTGGGACATGAGCGGCAAGCACAAAATCGCCGAGGCAGTCAGGATCGTGAAGTGATGGCCTGCCCGCGGGAGCAAGACGAGGTCTTGCCTCCGGGGTAGCGTCAAGCGGGCGGAGCAGTGATGCTCCGCCTTTTTCGGTCTCTGCAGCAACCAAAACCATCCGATCGTGTTATGCTGGTTCGGCCAGCGCATGACCCGAAAACCGAACCGGTTTCCGACAGGGATCATGCGTCGATCAAAGGTGCTGGAGCTTCCGTGTCAGAGCAGATGCGGCGCTTCGAGGAGGAAAAGGGAGAAATCCGATGAAGGAATTCCACTGCGGCTCGCTGGTTCCGGGTTGTGACTGGCATACGCGCGCCGACGAGGAAGCCGAGATCATGCGTCGTGCCGTCGAGCATATGCGTGAGACGCATGGCGAGACGATCATTCGCGAGACGATGATCGAAGCGATCCGTTCGCGCATCGAAAAGGCTCGCGACGCGGCCTGATTTGCTAAGAGACTGTTTCGAAATTCGCTCTGGCGAGTCATATGGTGGTGGCTTCGAGAACCGGAGCGCAGCGGACATTTGGGTCCGTGAGCACCGGAAGCGCAGAAAACGCCATCAGATGGCCGCCAGAGTAGAGTTTCCAAACGGTCTCTAACTTTCGAGTGCTTCTGCGGCGCGCTCGAGAAGTGCGCCGCGATCCAGCGCAAAGCCGGACTCGATCCACTCGTTTTCGAGGTTCTTCAGGGTTGCGCCGAGTTTTGGCCCGGGCGACGCGCCAAGCCTCGTCAGATCGGCGCCCTTGAGCGGAAAGCCGGGCTTTTTCCATTTTTCGGCAAAGGCCAGCAGCCGCGAGAAGCCGCCAGCTTCGAGCAGCGCGTCGTTGTCCTCGACGGCGCGGGCTCGAGCGGACGCGAGCGACAGCCGCAAGCGATCGACGAGGCCTTGTCGATCGCCGCGATAGAGCCGTTTTGCGAATCCCGCTTCGGTCGTCTTCGGCTCGACGGGCGCTGTCAGCGCCCACTGCCTGAGACGACCGGCGTCGCTGACGGAGAACCTCAACCGCTCGGCAAGCGTCTTCATCCGCGCTGCGTCCGGCGGCACGATCGCTTCCAGCCTGAGCAGCGGGTCCGGCGCCCAGCCGAGATCCTTCTCCGCCCTGGTCAGCGCATGGATCGCATCGATGCCCCATTTCTCGCTCTCCGGCAGAACGCTGGTGAGCACGCCCGCCTGGCGCATCCACAGCAAGGCACGCGATGGATCGGGGGCCGACAGCAGCTTCTTCAGTTCGGACCAGACGCGCTCGACCGAGAGTTGGCCAAGCCCCTCCTTGAGCCGGGCGCAAGCCTTCAGCCCTTCGGCATCCGGCCGGCCGTCGCCATACCAGGCGAAGAAGCGGAAAAAGCGCAGAATGCGCAGATAATCCTCGCGAATGCGCGCCTCCGGATCGCCGATGAAGCGCAGCCGGCGCGCCTCGATATCGGCAATGCCGCCGACCAGGTCGACGATCGTGCCGTCGGCCTCGGCATAGAGCGCGTTGATGGTGAAATCGCGCCGTTCCGCATCGGCTTTCCAGTCGCGTCCGAACGACACTTTTGCCCGCCGACCGTCGGTTTCGATGTCGGCCCGCAGCGTGGTCACCTCGAACGGCTTGCCGCCGGCGACAATCGTGACGGTGCCGTGCTCGATGCCGGTCGGCACGGCCTTGAAGCCTGCCGCCTCGGCGCGGCGGATGGTCTCGTCAGGCACGGTCGTGGTGGCGATATCGATGTCGGCAACCGGCTGGCCGATGAGCGCATTGCGCACCGCACCGCCGGCGACGCGCGCCTCCTCGCCGCTATCCGCGAGCGCCGCAAGCAGGCGCTGCAAATGCCGTTCCCCGAGCCAGTCGGCTTTGCCCGCGAGCGACTCCCGGCCGCTCACGTATAGAGCCTTTCATAGAGCGTGCGGATGATACCCGCGGTGACGCCCCAGATGTGTTGTCCGTCATAGGGCATTTCGTAGAACACCCATTCGAGATCGTTCCACATGCGGCTGTCGCGGCCGTGGTTGGCCGGGTCCATCAGAAAGCGCAGCGGCACTTCGAAGGCGGCGTCGACCTCCTCGGAATTCAGCGTCAGCGAAAAGTCCGGCCGCACTATTCCCAGCACCGGGGCGATCCGGTAGCCGCTGCCGGAGACGTAATCGGGCATGCGGCCGATGATCTCGACCCGATCCTGGCCAAGCCCGATCTCCTCGAATGTCTCGCGCAATGCCGCCGCCTCCGGGCTCGGGTCGGTAGGATCGATCGTGCCTCCGGGAAAGGCCACCTGCCCCGAATGGTTGCGCAGCTTTTCCGCCCGCTTGGTCAGCAGAAGCGTTGCGTCGCGCCCGTGATCGACCACCGGGATCAGCACTGCGGCATCGCGCAGCGCCTTTGCGAGCTTCAAACGCGGATGTCCCGGGTTGAAGCGATGGTCGCCATAGTCGTCGGCGGCATGCGCCAGCGGCTGCGCCGCGACGCGGGCGCGAAAATCCTCGGCCGAAAACGGCGCCGGCGTCACTTGGTCCATAGTGTCACCTGGTCCATCGCGTCACCTGGTCCATCATGCCCCGGTTCATTTGGCCCTGGTCCATTTGGCCCCGGTCCATTTGGCGTCGCCCTCTCATGCGCTCAGCCGCTGCAGCTTTTCCGCCGGCATGATCGGATAGACCGCACCCTTCGAGCGGACCGCAAACATCCTTCGGCCGCCGACCTCGATGTCCTCGCCATGCTCGACCAATTCATACATGACCGGCCGCGCCAGCAGCGCCTCAAGCCGCCCGCGCACCAGCACATAGGGTTTCAGGCCGCCGGTTGCCTCCTCGTCGACAAAGCGCAGCGGATGCTCCGGCCCGGCCTCGACCACATCGCCGACATTGGTACGAAAGGTGATGACCTGGCCATCGCCGGTGCCGCAAACATCCATCTCGACGGCGATGAACGGCGCATCGACGACGCGGATGCCGACCCTTTCCACCGGCGTCACCAGGTAGGTCCTGCCGTCTTCGTCCTTGCGCAGCACGGAGGAAAACAGCTGCACCAGCGGCATGCGGCCGATCGGCGTGCCCTGGTAGAACCAGGTGCCGTCCTGTCTGATCTCCATGTCGAGATCGCCGCAAAAGGCCGGATTCCAACGATCCACCGGCGCCGGCCCTTTGCCCGCGCGGGCGGCACGCGAGATCAGCGCCTCCAGTCCGAGCGCCGCGGTCGCGGTCGTCAAACTTCCTTCACGATCTTCGGCGCGTTCTGTCATGGTCACGAAATAGTCACTGTTGTTCCGCTTGTCAGCCTAAGTCAGTGATTTAAGTTCAAAGACGGGCGCCACGCGAGGCCGAATCGCGGCACTCTGTGGCGTCGAAGCTGCAAGCCGGTATTTCCAACGAGAAGGATCGATGCTGCATGAGCGTGATGATCAAGGAAAGCCCGATCAGCGAAGAGGACATGATCGCCCTGGCCGAGACGGCGCTGGCCGACATTTCCAGGGTTCGCGAGGGCGTCGGCCGCGTCATCTTCGGCCAGGAAAGCGTCGTCGAACGCACGCTGGTGGCGCTGCTCGCAGGCGGCCATGCGCTGCTGGTCGGCGTGCCCGGCCTCGCCAAGACCAAGCTGGTCGAGACGCTGGGCATCGTGCTCGGCCTCGATTCCCGCCGCATCCAGTTCACGCCCGACCTGATGCCGTCCGATATTCTCGGCTCCGAGGTGATGGAGCAGGACGAATTCGGCAAGCGCTCGTTCCGCTTCATCTCCGGGCCGATCTTCGCGCAACTGCTGATGGCCGACGAGATCAACCGCGCCTCGCCGCGCACCCAGTCGGCGCTGCTGCAGGCGATGCAGGAATACCACGTCACCATTGCCGGTGTCCGCCACGACCTGCCGGCGCCCTTCCACGTGCTGGCGACGCAGAACCCGCTGGAGCAGGAGGGTACCTATCCGCTGCCCGAGGCGCAGCTTGACCGTTTCCTGATGCAAGTCGACATCCTCTATCCGGAAATCGAGGCGGAGCGCCGCATCCTCCTGGAAACCACCGGCATTGAGGACGCCAAGGCGCAGAACGTGTTGCAGCCGGCGCGGCTGAAGGAGATCCAGACCCTCATTCGCCGCATGCCGGTGCCGGAAAGCGTCGTCGAGGCGATCCTCCAACTGGTGCGCTCGGCGCGCCCCGGCCAGGGCAATGCCGAGACCGACAAGCACGTCGCCTGGGGCCCAGGCCCGCGCGCCAGCCAGTCGCTGACACTGTGCGCCCGCGCCCGCGCCCTTTATGACGGACGGCTGGCGCCGTCGATCGACGATATCAGAGCGCTGGCCGAGCCGGTGCTGCAGCACCGCATGGCGCTGACCTTTGCCGCCCGTGCCGAGGGCACAACCGTGCGCGACGTGGTGGCGAAACTGGCAAAAGGCATCTGATGGCGCGTATAGGCGAGGCCCAGGCTCCGGCGGCGACGCGTGACGCGCTCGCCCGCGGCCGGTTGCGGGCATCGCTGGTGCCGGACCTGCTGGTCGAGGCACGTCGCATCGTCAACACGGTGATCGCCGGCTGGCACGGCCGCCGCAAGCGCGGCATCGGCGAGAATTTCTGGCAGTTCCGGCCCTATGTCGAGGGCGACTCCTCGCGTATCGACTGGCGCCGCTCGGCCCGCGACGACCACATCTATGTGCGAGACCGCGAATGGGAGGCCGCCCATACGGTGTGGCTGTGGGCAGATCCCTCGCCTTCCATGCTCTACAAATCGACCGGCGCCACCGTCTCGAAGGAGTCCCGCGCGCTGGTGCTGGCGCTGGCCATGGCCGAGCTTCTGTCGCGCAGCGGCGAGCGCATCGCCTGGCCCGGGCTGACCGATCCGTTCACCGCCCGCAACGGCGCCGAGCGGATCACAGCACAACTCACCCATGCCGGCGAATTGCCGGCAAAACCCGACCTGTCCGCTATCCGCCGCTTCTGCGACATCGTCATCGTCAGCGACTTCCTCGATCCGGTCGAGGACACCATCGCCTGGCTTGACGTGCTCGCCCGCCACGGCGTGCGTGCCCATCTGATCGAGGTCGCCGACCCGGCCGAGGAGAGATTCCCCTATGCCGGCCGCACCGAATTCACCGATCCCGAGACCGGCGACAAGCTGACCGCGGGCCGCGCCGAAACACTGGGCGACGACTACCGACTGCTTTACATCGCCCGCCGCCAGGAACTGACCGACTGGTGCAAGCGCCTCGGCTGGAGCTTTACCGTCAACCACACCGACCGCCTCGCCTCCGATGCGCTGGTGCGTGTCCACATGGCGATGACCGTCGATGGCAGCTCAGCCGGGAGGATCCGCGCATGAGCTGGCTGCCGCTCTCCTTCGGGGCGCCGATGGTGCTGTGGGGCCTTCTGGCCCTGCCGGTGATCTGGTGGCTTTTGCGTTTCACCCCGCCCAAGCCGCAGACCGAGGTCTTCCCGCCGCTGAAGATCCTGGCCCGCGTGCTGAAGCGCGAGGAGACACCGCAACAGAGCCCGTGGTGGCTGACGCTGCTCAGGCTGCTGATGGCGGCCCTTATCGTTGCGGCGCTGGCCGAACCTGTCTTCAACCCGCGTGAAAGACTGCCGGCCGAGGGCACCGCTCTTGCGCTGGTCATCGACAATGACTGGGCAAGTGCCGCCGACTGGGGCCAGCGCGTCGCCACTGCCGAACGGCTGATCACCGATGCCAGCTCCAACGACGTGCCTGTCATCATCGCCTTCACCGCCGAAAAACCGAATGCCGAGATCGGCCCGTTCGACGCCGCCACCGCGCTCAACCGGCTGCGCGCGGCAAAGCCGCGGCCGATCCCGACCGACCGCCCGGCCGTCTATGCCCGCGTCGCGAGAACCCTGGAGAGCTTGCCGGGCGCCAGCGTCGCCGTGCTCGCCGACGGTCTGGCGGCGGAAGGCGACGAGGCCGCCTTCAACACGCTTCTGTCGAAGAACGCCGCCCGTGTCGTCTGGGCCGCCTCCGACCGGCCTGGCCTGATCGGCCTGACTGGCGCCGACAACCAGGTGGACGGCTTCGAGCTGACCGCCATCCGCGCGCCGGGCGATCCGGCGCCGGCTCAGGTGACCGCCGGCGCCTTCGACGACAAGGGCCGCCGCATCGCCGACGCCACGCTGACCTTCTCGCCGGGCGAATCCACCGCCACCGGCACGATGGCGGTGCCCTTCGAGCTGCGCAACGACTTCGCCTCGATCGCGCTCGACAGTCAGCGGCAGGCCGGTGCCGTCCGCGTGCTCGACGAGAGTTCCAAGCGCCGCCGCGTCGGACTGCTGTCGCAGGCCGAAGCCGACCAGGCGCAGCCGCTTCTGTCGCCGCTGTACTACATCCGCCGCGCGCTGCAGCCCTTCGCCGACCTCGCCGAGCCGTCGAGCGCCGACCTTGCCGACGCCATCCCGCAGCTCCTCGACCAGAAGCCGGCGATGATCGTCATGGCCGATGTCGGCACCATTCCGCAGCCGGTGCGGCAAAGGCTGGTCGACTGGGTCGACAATGGCGGCACGCTGGTGCGATTCGCCGGCTCGCGGCTGGTCGCTGCCGGCAATGACGACGACCTGCTGCCGGTCAGGCTGCGCACCGGCGAGCGCTCGCTCGGCGGCGCGCTGTCGTGGACGACGCCGCAGCCGGTCACCGATTTTCCGAAGATCGGCCCCTTCGCCGATCTCGCTCCGCCGGCCGAGGTCACCGTCACCAGGCAGGTGCTGGCCGAGCCGACGCCCGATATCGTCGAGCGCAGCTGGGCCACGCTTGCCGACGGCACGCCGCTGGTGACCGGTATGAAGAAGGGCAAAGGCACGCTCGTCCTGTTCCATGTCACGCCGGAGGCGACCTGGTCGAACCTGCCGATCTCCGGCAGCTTCGTCGAGATGCTGCGCCGCATCGTGCAACTGTCGCGCAACAAGGGTGCGGCGGTCGCCAATGCCGAAGCCGCCGCCGCCTCGCTGGCGCCCTACCGCATGATATCAGCCGATGGCACGCTGGTGCCGCCGACGCCGGATGCACGGCCGCTGGTGCCGGGTGCCGGCCCGCTGCCGGTGACGTTCGAGAATCCGCCCGGCCTGTATGGCTCCGACACCGGCGTCATCGCTCACAATCTGCTCAATGCCGAAAGCCGCTTGGCGCCGCTGGTCCGTCCTCAGATCACCGTGCCGGTCACCACCGTCCAGTACGCTTTCGACGAATCGCACAATTTGAAGGGCCCACTGGTGGCGGCAGCTCTCCTGCTGATGGTCCTTGATACGCTGGCGGTGTTCTGGATGGGCGGCCTGTTATCGCGCCGGCCGCGCCGCGCCGGCACGGCCGCCGCAACCACCGCCGCCCTGCTGATTACGCTCGGCGCCTTGGTCGGCCACACCGACATCGCCCGCGCCGACGATGCCAAACCCGGTGATGAGCGGGCGATCGAGGACATTTCGAAAACCCGGATCGGCTATGTGCAGACCGGCGACCGGAGCGTCGATTCGATCAGCCAGGCCGGGCTGGAGGGCCTGACCCGCTTCCTGATCGAGAAGACCGCGCTCGAGCCGGGGGCGCCGGCCAGCGTCGATATCTCGAAGGACCAGCTTGCCTTCTATCCGCTGATCTACTGGCCGATCGATCCTGCCGCGCCGATGCCGAGCCAGGCCGCGATCGCCCGCATCGACGCCTATATGCAGCAGGGCGGCACGGTGCTGTTCGACACGCGCGACCAGTTCGCCACCGGCATCGGCGCGGAGCAGGCCAGCCCGGCGACGGAGCGGCTGCGCGACATCCTCGGCAACCTCAACGTGCCAGCGCTGGAGCCGGTGCCGTCGGACCATGTGCTGACCAAATCCTTTTACATCCTGCCTGAGTTTCCCGGACGCTTCGCCGGTGGCCCGCTCTGGGTCGCGGCGTCGCTCGAAGCCAGCAACACCGAGAACCGCCCGGTACGCACCGGCGACGGCGTCTCGCCGATCATGATCACCGCCAATGATTTCGCCGGCGCCTGGGCGGTCGACGAGAATGGCGACCCGCTTTTGCCGACCGTGCCGTCGGATCCGATGCAGCGCATTTATGCGCTGCGCGCCGGCGTCAACATCATGATGTACATGTTGACCGGCAACTACAAATCCGATCAGGTGCATGTGCCGGTGCTGCTCGAACGGCTGGGGCAGTAAGCCATGAACTTGTCGCTCGCCTTCGAACCGCTCATCTCCTGGCCGCTGCTCGGCCTGGTGCTGGCGCCGCTGTTGCTGCTGGCATTGGTCGGCCTGTGGTTCCGCCAGCGCGGCGCGGTCTTCCGTTTTGCCGCCCTGCTGGCGCTGACTGCGGCCCTGCTCAACCCGGTGTTGCTCGACGAAGAGCGCGAGGCGCTGAAAAGCGTCGTCGCCGTCGTCGTCGACCGCAGCCAGAGCCAGGACATTGGCGAGCGCACCAGGCAGACCGACCAGGCGCTGGCCGGGCTTCAGCAGCGCCTCGGCCGCTTCAAGCAGTTCGACATCCGCGTCGTCGAGGCCGGCAAGTCGGAAGCCGCCGAGGAGCGCACCGAAACGCGGCTTTTCGGGGCGCTTGAGAGCGCTTTCCGCGACGTGCCGCCTTCGCGCATCGGCGGCGCCATCATGATTACCGACGGCGAGGTGCATGACGCCCCGGGCGGCACGCCCGACTTCAACGCGCCGCTGCACGCGCTGATCACCGGCAACGACCAGGAAAAGGATCGCCGCATCCGCTTCGAGAATGCGCCGCGCTTCGGTCTGGTCGGCAAGCCGCTCGAAATGACCTATCGCGTCATCGGCACCAACAACGAGGCCGGCTCGGTCGATGTGCGCGTCTCGGTCAATGGCGAGCAGGTTTCGGTCGAGCGCGCCACCATCGGCCAGGCCATGCCGCTGCAGGTGACCATTCCCGGCGCCGGCCGCAACATCGTCGAGCTCGCCATCGATCCCGAGCCCGACGAACTCACCGACACCAACAACCGCGCCATCGCGCTGATCGACGGCATCCGCGAGAACTTGCGCGTGCTGCTGGTCTCCGGCGAACCGCATGCCGGCGAACGCACCTGGCGCAACCTTCTGAAATCCGACGCCTCGGTCGATCTTGTCCACTTCACCATTCTGCGGCCGCCGGAAAAGCAGGACGGCACGCCGATCAACGAATTGTCGCTGATCGCCTTCCCGACGCGCGAACTGTTCGTCGAGAAGATCAAGGATTTCGACCTGATCATCTTCGACCGCTACCAGCACCGCGACGTGCTGCCGGTCCTCTATTACGACTACATCGCCGAATATGTTGAAAAGGGCGGCGCGCTGCTGATCGCGGCAGGACCCGAATATGCCGGCGAAAGTTCCATCGCCCGCACGCCTTTGATGTCGGCGCTGCCGGCGATGCCGACCGGCGAAGTCGTCGAAAAGGCCTTTTATCCGCGCCTTACCGAGCTCGGCCAGCGCCATCCGGTGACGCGCGGGCTTGACGGCTCCGCCACCGAACCGCCGCACTGGAGCCGCTGGTTCCGCACCATCGGCGTCGAGAACCCTGGGGGCGAGGCGGTGATGAAGGGCGCCGACAACCGACCGCTGCTGCTGCTCGACCGCAAGGGTGAAGGCCGCGTCGGCATGTTTTTGTCCGACCAGGGCTGGTTGTGGGCGCGCGGCTTCGAGGGCGGCGGCCCGCATGTCCAGCTCTATCGCCGCATCGCCCACTGGCTGATGAAGGAGCCCGAACTCGAGGAGGAGCGGCTGACTGCCGACGGCCGCGGCATGATGCTGGAAATCCGCCGCCAGACGATGAGCGACGATCCCGGCCCGGCGCAAATCATCACCCCGTCCGGCAAGGCGATGACCGTCAAGCTCGAGAGAGCTGAACCCGGCGTTTTCCTCGGCAGCATCGAGACGAGCGAGATCGGCCTCTATCAGGTCGGCAATGGCGACCTGAAAGCACTTGCCCATGTCGGCCCGGTCAACGCACCGGAATTCACCGACGTCGTCTCCACCGAGAACCGGCTGAGAGCGCCGGCCGAGGCCACCGGCGGCAGCGTGCGCCGGCTGGCGCAATCGTCGACCCTTGGCAATCTCGCCGGCGGCGTGACGCTGCCGTCGGTCGTCCCGGTCCGCTCCACGGGCGCGGCGGCCGGCAACGACTGGATCGGCCTGCGCACCACCGACGACAGCGTGCTGAAGGCCGTCTCGCGCGTGCCACTGTTCGGCGGGTTCCTCGGCCTCGGCCTGCTGCTTCTGGCATTGGGCTCGATGTGGTACCGAGAGGGGCGTTAGCGACGCGCCTTTCCTTCTCCCCTTGTGGGAGAAGGTGGCCGAGCGAAGCTCGGTCGGATGAGGGGTGCTCCAGCTTGACGCAAACTCTCGTATACATCGGCAAAATCACCAATGCCTCATTCCGTCCAACACCCCTCAACCGTCTTGGCGCTGCGCGCCAATCCACCTTCTCCCACAGGGGGAGAAGGGAAAGCGGGCGCTACTCCTCCGGTTCCGTCGTGAACATCAGCGGATAGCCCTTGGCCTTGCCGGCATCGGTCGCCCGAGTCGCCTTGGCCTCGGCGACGTCCCTTGTGAAGACGTCGACGACGCAGACGGCTCAGTCGCCCGGGCCAGCAAACAAAATGAGATTTCCGTCTGGATCCATAACAATGAAGTTTCTGGCACCCCAGGGTTCTTTCCTGAGGACTTGGTGAAAGGGCACCCCTGCGGTCTGAAAATTCAGAAAGAGCTGTTTAATCTCGTCTGCAGTATCAACTGTGATCCCGGCGGAGAGCAGGTGTTCACGTTGCCGTATATCGCCAACGAACACAGGTTCGCAAACCAACCTCAGCGCGAGTTGCGCATTGTCACGCGTCACCTGTCCGTAAAATGCCGGGTCGCCGTAAACAAAGTCGACTCCGAAGCCGAGCTTGGTGGTGAAGAATTCGAACGACGCTTTGATGTCGGTGACGAACAACTGCGCTGAGGTCGAACGCAGAACGGGTGCAGGCACGGTCTGTTTTTTCTGAACTGTCATGGCTGGGGCTCCTGTCTTGAGCGCCTGCCATCCCTCGAACCCCAATTGACGCGCGATCAGTTCCTGCGCGTCGCTGAGCTTGAAATTTGCTTCCAGTACCTGATTGTCATCGAGATGCTGGAAGCGTGGCAACGCAGCCCTGATCTCGGCTGCGACCGGATAGTACCGTTCGCGGTGCCACCGCAAATATTGCTTGGCCTGCTTTTTGAGGTTTTCGAGATTCGGCATCGGCGCAACTGTGGTCACAGTATAGGCGGGCATAGCCCTTTCGACGTTACACCGATGCGCCCTACGCAGCGCTGCGAACCGTGCCTGGGCGATGAGCAGTTGTCAATTGCCGCATCCCCTCGTGCCCCCTCAACCGTCTTGGCGCTGCGCGCCAATCCCCTTCTCCCGCAAGGGGAGAAGGGGAAGCCGGCGCTACTCCTCCGGTTCCGTCGTGAACATCAGCGGGTAGCCCTTGGCCTTGCCGGCATCGGTCGCCCGTGTCGCCTTGGTCTCGGCGACGTCCCTGGTGAAGACGGCGACGACGCAGACGCCGCGCTGGTGCGCGGTGATCATCACCCGCCGAGCCTGGTCCTCGCTCAGCTTGAACTCGCCCTTGAGCACCGTCACCACGAACTCGCGCGGCGTGAAATCGTCATTGAGGAGGATGACCTTGTAGAGCTTCGGCCGTTCGATCTTCGGCTTCGTCTTGGTGCGGGGTTTGGTGACGATCTCAGGCATCGGAACCGGCAACTGCGCGCAAGAATTTGGCTTTTATTCTGACATGGACGAAAGCAATCGTCCATTTTGAACCGCCCGCAAACCGCCTTCCTGGCGGGGCGCCGCCGTTCACAAGTCCGTGCCTTATGTGGGACCGCCGCTAAGCCGCGCAGAGACCGCGAAGAAACGATACGGGCCGTTTCGTTTAGAAATAGCTACCGCCGCAATACCGCGCTCAGCACGTCCCTGATGCCGATGGCGCCGACGAAGCGCGACTGGTCGTCGAACAGCGCCACCGGTGCGGTCTGCGAGCGGTGCATGGCCAGCATCACCGTCTTCAGCGAGGTGCCGGGATTGGCCCAGAATACCTGCGTCGTCTCCTCCGGCTGCGCCTCGACATCGGCGCACGACACCCAGAACGCCGGCTTGCCGTCGCGCTCGGCCGCTGCCACCAGCCCGTGCTCGTCGATCTTGAAACGCGTCGTCTTGCGGCGGTCGAGCCACACCCAGCCGTCCTCGCCGTGGTCGAGGTCGCGGCGGTCGCGCATCACGTTCCAGGCGGTCAACACCGAGAGCGGGTTCACATTGGCGATGAAGTCGCGGACATAGTCGTTGGCGGGACGCAGCACGATGTCTTCCGGCGCCCCGGTCTGCACGATGCGCCCGCCTTCCATGATGGTGATGTGGCTGCCGATCTTCAGCGCCTCCTCGAGGTCGTGGCTGACGAAGATGATGGTCTTCTTCAGCTCGGCCTGAAGCTGCAGCAATTCGTCCTGCAGCTTGGTCCGGATCAGCGGGTCGAGCGCCGAGAACGGCTCGTCCATCAGCAGGATCGGCGCTTCGGTGGCAAACGCGCGCGCCAGCCCGACGCGCTGCTGCATGCCGCCGGAAAGCTCGTGGGCGTATTTCGACGCCCACTGGTCGAGCCCGACGAGCTTCAACTGGCGCTCGACGCGCGCCTTGCGCTCGGCTTCGGGCACGCCGGAAAGCTCGAGGCCGAAGCCGACATTTTCCGCGACGGTGCGCCAGGGCAGAAGGCCGAACTGCTGAAACACCATGGCGACCCGCGTCTGTCTGATGTGGCGCAGCGTGGCGGCATCGCAGGCAGCGACATCGACCATGCGGTCGTCGTCCTTGACCATGACGTTGCCGCGCGCCGGCACGTTGAGCAGGTTGACGGCGCGCAGCAGCGTCGATTTGCCGGAGCCGGAGAGGCCCATCAGGACGGAAATCTCGCCCTCGTTGACGGTCAAATTGGCACCGGCGCAGCCGAGCACGGCGCCGGTCTTCTCCAGGATTTCCTGACGCGTCGCGCCCCTGTCGACGAGCGCCAGCGCTTCCTTGCGCGCCGCGCCGAAGACGATGTCGACATTCTTGAAATCGACCGCAGCGCTCATTTGGCGGCTCCCGTGCCGATGCGGCTGATGCGGTCGAGGATGATGGCGAGCACGACGATGGCGAGGCCGGCTTCGAGGCCGAGCGGGATGTTGACCGAGTTCAGCGCGCGCACCACCGGCTTGCCAAGGCCGTTGGCGCCGATGAGCGCAGCGATCACCACCATGGAGAGGCAGAGCATGATGCACTGCGTCAGCCCCGCCATGATGGTCGGCAGCGCCGCCGGCAGCTCGACTTTCCACAGCAGCTGGCGTTTTGTCGCGCCGAAGGCTTCGCCGGCCTCGATCATCGGTTTCGGCACCGAGGTGATGCCGAGATGCGTCAGGCGGATCGGCGCGGGAGCGGCGAAGATGACGGTGACGATGAGGCCGGGAGCGATGCCGAGGCCGAACAGAATGAGCACCGGGATCAGGTAGACGAAGGTCGGCATGGTCTGCATCAGGTCCAGGACCGGCTGGAGATAGCGGTAGCCGCGCTCGTTATGCGCCGCCCAGATGCCGATCGGCACGCCGATGGCCATCGAGGCCGCAGCGGCGCCCACGACCAACACCAGCGTCTCGACGGTTTCCTGCCAGAGATCCTGATTGACGATGAAGAGCAGGCCGAGCGCGACAGCAAGCGCCAGCTTCCATGATTTCTGCAGGTACCAGGCAAGCCCGGCTATGGCGGCGACCACGAGGACCGGGGGGACGAGCAGCAAAAGATCGACGAGCCCGTCGAGAACGACGGTGAGCCCGTCGGCGATACTGTCGAAAAACCACTCGAAATTGGTGGTCAGAAAGTCGAAGAAGGTCTTGCCCCACCGCCCGATCGGGATCTTGAAGCTCGAAATCAGTTGCGAAACCGGATCCATGGCAAATGTCCCCTCATTCTTCTTCACCTCCCCTGACGGGGTGGGCCGAACCGCGCAGCCGAGCCGGGTGGGATGGTCACGGTTATGCTCCGTTCCGAACCATCCCAACCGCGGCGCGTGCCGCGCCGAACCTCCCCACACGGGGGAGGTGTAAGTTTGCTACGAACCCAGTGCGGTTTTCACCGCGGCCGCGGCGTCGCCGCCGTCGAAGGTCGTCACGCCGGCGAGCCATGGCGTCATCGCGTCCGGATTGGCCTTGAGCCATTCGGTGGCCGCGGCTTTTGGGTCGGCGCCGTCATTGAGGATCGCACCCATGATTTCGTTTTCCATCTTGAGCGAGAACACCATGTTCTTGAGCAGCGCGCCGACGTTCGGGCATTCGGTGGTGTAGCCGGCCCGGACATTGGTGGCGACGGTCGCGCCGCCGAAATTCGGGCCGAACACCTCGTCGCCACCCGACAGATAGGCCATCTTGATGTTGGCGTTCATCGGATGCGGCTCCCAGCCGAGGAAGACCACGTCTTCGCCCGATGCGGCCGCTTTCTGCACCGCCGACAGCATGCCGGCCTCGGAGCTTTCGACAAGCTCGAAATCCTTCAGGCCGAACTTGTCGGCGGCGATCATGTCGAGGATCAGGCGGTTGCCGTCATTGCCGGCTTCGATGCCGTAAATCTTGCCGTCGAGCTTGTCCTTGAATTTGGCGATATCGGCGAAATCCTTGAGACCGGCATCATAGGTGTGCTGTGGAACGGCGAGCGTATATTTCGCGCCTTCCAGGTTGGTCACGACCGTCTCGACCGACTTGTCTTCGAGATAGGGTTTTATGTCGGCTTCCATGGTCGGCATCCAATTGCCAAGGAAGACGTCGACGTCCTTGTTCTTCAGCGAGGTGTAGGTGACCGGAACCGACAGCACCTGCACGTCGGGCTCGTAGCCGAGCGCTTCGAGGATGACGCTGGCGGTAGCGGTGGTGGCGGTTATGTCGGTCCAGCCGACATCGGCAAAACGCACCGGCTTGCAGCTTTCCGGCTCGGCGGCGAGTGCACCGCTCGCCGAAAGAAATGCCGCCAGACCGAAGCCGGCGGCGAGTAGTTTCATACGCGACATCTGTATTCTCCCATTGTGATCTGTCGGCGAAGCGAAATTGCGGTTTTGTCTCCGCCTTGTTTCGTCAGCCAAACACCATTCTGGTGCGGTTTCAAGCGATAAGACAATCGCGATCAACGGCGCGGGCTGGCCGACCAGCGACAGGTTCGCCGCTTTTCCGGTGGCCAGGCGCTTTTCGGTGGAACGTCGGGACGCCCCCTCCCCGCGTTGGGACAACTCGGCTTAAAAGGACGGCATGGCCAAGCTGTACTTCCACTATGCGACGATGAATGCCGGCAAGACGACGATGCTGCTGCAGGCCTCCTACAATTACCGCGAGCGCGGCATGACGACGATGCTGTTCGTCGCCGGCCACTACCGCAAGGGCGACACCGGGCTGATCTCGTCGCGCATCGGCCTGGAGACGGAGGCTGAGATGTTCCGCGACGGGGACGACCTGTTCGCCAGGGTCGCCGAGCATCACGACCACACGACCGTGCATTGCGTCTTCGTCGACGAGGCGCAGTTCCTCGAAGAGGAGCAGGCGTGGCAGCTTGCCCGCATCGCCGACCGGCTGGACATCCCGGTGATGTGCTACGGCCGCGCACGGATTTCCAGGGCAAGCTGTTTTCCGGCTCGCGCGCGCTCCTGGCGATAGCAGACGATCTGCGCGAGGTGCGCACCATCTGCCGCTGCGGCCGCAAGGCGACGATGGTCGTGCGCCTCGGCGCGGACGGCAAGGTGGCGAGACAGGGCGAACAGGTGGCGATCGGCAAGGATGTTTATGTCTCGCTCTGCCGCCGCCATTGGGAAGAAGAAATGGGCCGCGCCGCGCCCGACGATTTCATCGGTTTCACCAAGGCCTGAGCAGCGCCGTCGGCGAAGCTGCCGATCTCCCCGCAAGCGGGTCGCAACTGCGAGGTCGGGGGCGGCTTCGGCTTTTCGCCAATCACCAGCGGTGGAAGGCAGGCCGATGGGGTCGGGTTTGTTTGAGGTATCGCGGCATCTTCCGCCTTTCCTTCCCCCCTTGCCATACATATATTCGCGGCGTTCGCGACACGAACAATTGCCGAAGCGGGAGGCTCCTATGGCGACATTGCAGAATTTCGATGCCGAAATTGCCAAGACCAATCAGGTCGTGCAGGACATGCGCACCAAGATCGAGCAGTCCGGCGCCGTGCTCGACACGCTTGCCAGGACCGACAGGAAGATCGGCGACGCCAATTTCGACCTCGAGAACGCCCGCATCGAGGATGTGCTGAAGCAGCAGAAGGTGATGGAAGGCAACATCGCCGACCTGATCATCGGGCTGGAGGACGCCACAAACGTCTTCGGCGCCGAATTCGAGAGCATGAAGAACTACACCGGCTGGGAAAGCTTCGTCGGCATATTTTCCGACCAGAGCAAGCAGCGCATGCGCACCGACCGCGTCCGCAACATGTCGCTGGCCGGCAATCTGCAGGAGCTTCTGGCGAAATCCGACACCATCGTCGGCATCCTCAAGGCGCAGAAGCAGATCCTCGACCAGCGTTACAAGACCTCCGAGGCCAGCCTGTCGCAGGTGATCGAGCGTCGCAAGGCGACCATGTCGAATCTCGAGACCGTGCAGAAGCGCATCGAGGAGCTCAATCCGATGCTGCTCGACATCGAGAACAAGATCGCCGCCTCGACCAGCCAGAAGGAGCGCACCGAGCTTGAGGGCGAGCGTTCGAAACTGGCCACCGAGTACAACGAGAAGCAGGCCAAGGAGCAGGAACTGCTGGCCGAAAGCCAGACGCTGGAGCGCTACACCTCGATGTTCCAGACCTTCGTCGATTCGCTCAACAACCAGATCGCGGCGCAGTCGACGCTGATCAACAAGCTGACCATCGATACCGAGCAGCGCATCGTGCTCTACAAGGCGCTGGAAGATTCTCTGAAGACCGCCGCCCAGCAGGACGTCGCCCACAAGATCAACACGCTGGGCAGCCAGGTCGACAACACCGCCGAGGAAACCATGGCCGGCATCGGCGCGGCCTCGCAGAAGCACATTGGCGATCTCCTCGAAATGCACGAGAAGAACATGGTGGCGACCGCCGACATCCAGCGCCGCAAGAAGCTGGCCGACGATGCCTTTGCCCGCCGCTTCGACGACGTGCTGAAAAAGCACAATGCGGCAAACTACGTGCAATCGTAATTGCTGCACCCGCTCCAAGGGCTGGCTGCATGACCCCCGAAAACGAAGCGGCAACGCGTTATTTCTCGGCGATCACCGCGGCACTCAGCGGCCTCGAAGTGTTCATGCGCGACGATCGCTCGCCGCTCTACCGGCACGGCATCGTCGCCAAGATCGTCGCCGAATACATTGCGCGGCTCGACAACTCGTTTTCCTGCTGGCGCAACCGGCTGGGCTTCATGGAGACATTCCGCATCTCGCGCGCCGAAAGCGGCTTTCCGGTCTTCCAGAACGTGCTCGAACTGGAAAACGACCGCCGCCAGGCCGATACGCGGCTCGCCAACATACCGCTGGCCGACGAGTTGCGCGAGGAAATGGCCGACTTCATCCTGCGCCACAAGGAATTCCCCGAGGCGCTGCAGAAGTCGATGGCCGAGCGGCTTTATCTGGAAGGCGTCAGGAGCGAGACGACCTTCGGGCCGTTCACCTTGGCGCAGACGGCAAAAGTCTCGGTCAATCCGAAGACCATGCGGCCTTACTACCTCGTCCATTGGGCAGCCTTCGACGGCAGCGCGAACCTGCCGCTGGTCTACATGGTGACGGTCGAGGATTCCTCCGAAGAGATGATCGGGCAGCTTGTCGACCGCAATGGCAAGCTCAACGAAAAGGTCGACATTCCGCTTCCGGTTGAAGGACTGCTCAATCCCGAGCTTGCCCACCGCTTCGACGACTTCACCGAGAAGAACTCCGCCTATACGCTGTCGCCGGCTACGATCGCGGTCAACCTCGACAAGGATTTCGAGCAACTCCACCCCAAGCAGCTGCGCCGCGTCGTGCTCGGGCCTTTCTATTCGGCCGGGATCACCGACAACAATTCGACGGTGACCGACATTCTGGACAAGGTGCGCAAGCCGGAAAACGCCTGGCTGCTGACCTGGACCATCCAGGAGGTTTATTCGAAATCCGAAAAGCCAGGTCGCAAGGGGTTGTTTTCGAGCGAGAAGGCGACGCAGGAATTCTTCATCGACACCGACGATCTGGAGGCGGCGCGACAAGGCGTGTCGAGCTACGAGAAGCACGCGCTGATCCCGCATGAGGCCTATCAGGCGCTCTACGCCGCCGGCGAGGCGCAGAAGATCTTTTCCGGCTACAAGGTCCACATCCTGTCCAAAGGACAGGTCATCAGTGACGTCTGACAGTCAAACCGCGGAGCATCCTTCATGGACACCGGCCTGACCACGATTTCGGAAGCGGCAATCGAAAAGCACCGCGCCACCGCGCAGAGCTTCATCACCCGCATCGTCGTGCTGGAGGACCCGTCGCGGGAATCCGGTACCGCACTGGCCGGCACCAACCGCCGCTTCGTCTCGACCGTCTCGGTCGGCTCGGTGCGCCGCACGCGCGAGGTCGAGCTTTCCAAGACCGTCGCCGCCGTCCATCCCGACGACCAGCTGCTGAGCATTGCACAGCACATGCTGCTTTATCGCACCCGGCGCGGGCTGGCGATCGCACTGGCCATATCAGATGTCTTCGCCGAAGGCTCAGATCTCGAGAGCCTGAAGGCGAAAAACGCCCGCGCGCCGCTCGAAGGCGACGAGGCCGCCGCCTTCAAGAAGCTGCTGTCGGCCTCGGCCTATATTTCGGCCTTCAGCCTCGCCTCCTATCTGTTCCAGCTGATCGACAGCGACGGCGAGGCGCCGAACGACACGCCCGAGCCGGACTTTTTGTTCGACACGCCGCAGGACGCGGTGAAATCGATCGTGGCCGGCCTCGACAGCGCGATAGCAGGCGCGAAGGACGACGCCGAGCTGATGACCCGGGCGCGCGCCTTCGCCCGTGTCGTCATCGACGGACTTTTGGCGCGAAAGGGCCGCTTCGACGGCATCGGTCCGTTTGAGAATGCGCATATCCGCATCGACGTCGACGACTTCACCCTCGACGGCTTCGACGTCGCGCCGGGCAAGCGGTCGAAGCCGCTGGTGATGACCTTCAAGAAGCCGGAAGAGGTCGTCGGCAACCACATCGCCAAATACCAGTCGGTCAAGCTCGCCAAGATGCTGATGGCATACGATTTCGAGCGCGAGTTGAACCCGTTCGTCGAGCTCGGCGGCTTCCTGTTCACCTTCATCGGCGACGGCGCGCCCGGCACCGGCAAGACGACGCTGATCCAGATGATCGCCGGTCTCGTCAACGGCTACTGCCAGGTCGCCGGCTATCCCTTCGCCTACGAGAATTTCGGCGTCGACCAGATCTCCTCCTACCAGGGCAAGTCGGGCCAGAACTGCCGCCAGTTCATCAACAATGTGCTGAACCCGCGCGTCATCGGCTTCGGCACCATCGACGATATCGACCAGGTGGCGGCCCGCCGCTCCGACGATCGCGCCTCGGCCGGCCAGCAGGAAATCACCGGCGTCCTGATGGACGCATTCGGGGGTGCGGCCACGGTGGTGCGCGGCAACTGCTCCTTCGGCATGTTCTCCAACTATCCCGAAAACGTCGACGACGCGCTGCGCCAGCGCGCCGGCGCTCGCTGGCTGGTCGATGGACCACAAACGCGCGACGACTATATCGACATCTTCGTGCTGCTCGCGGGGAAAAACCACAAGATCCCGCTCGGCGACCACAAGCTCTATGCCGCCCAAGAAATCCAGCGCGCGGTGATGGAGGCCTATGAAGAGCACGAGAAGCCCAGGGAAGACGGGCTGATGAAGGTCTATGAGCGCTACATGAAGGAGAACGGCGCGCCGAAGTCGATGGCCGACATCGGCACCTATCTGCACATGATCAAGGAGGCCGAGCCGCGCTTCACCGGCCGCGCCATCAAGAACGTCACCGATGCGATCAAGATGCGCGCCATGGACATCGAGTTGCCGGACGAATGGTTCGAGAATCCTGAAGTCTTCATGCACAAGAGCTACGACGACAAGAAGGCGATGATCGAGGAACTGCGCGGCCCGTTCTCGATGGACATGGTCATGCAGGAGGTCAACCGCTACGCCGACTCGGAGTTCCGCTATTCCGACAAGTCAGACGACGCCGCAGTGACCAAGATGATCCGTGACACCCGCCTACGCGACCGCGCAATGCGCGAGATCGAGGAGCTGAAGAAGAAGGGCCTGTGGAATGCGTGAGACGCGCCGACGCTCCCTTCTCCCCTTGTGGGGTCCGAAGGACGGGGCGAGACCGGTGGCTCGCCCCCGGGCGGTGTCGCCGAAGGCGACCGAAGAGGGGCATTCGTCAAGCTGGAACACCCCTCATCCGACCGAGCTTCGCTCGGCCACCTTCTCCCACAAGGGGAGAAGGGACATCCGCGCCCCTCATCCGCCCTTCGGACACCTTCTCCCCGTGAACGGGGAGAAGGGAGAATGAGCCCCGCCAGGAAGTCCGACCTTTTGCGCGAGAACGAGCTGATCTATGGCCGGCTGCTGACCATCGACGAGCCGCATCTGATCCAGCGCTACAACAAGGCTTTGGTCGCCTTCGGCCTGAAGCCGACGAAGCTGAAGAGCTTCGAGATCGACCGCACCGGCTTCTCGCCGCAGGTGGCCGAGGAATGCGGCGACTACAGCTATCTCGATCCCAACGAGATCAACCGCCGCTTCATCATCCTGACGCCGTCGCAGGTCGACCTGCCGGTGGTCCACACCGCCTTTTCCAACACCTCGCAGCTGATGTTCGAGTTCATGTCGACGAACCAGCGCGCCATCGACGCGCTGACCATCAAGGATGTCATCTACGGCGAGATCGAGGATTCGGTCCCCAAGGTTGACGACATCGAGGACCTGCTGTCGATCAACCAAGTCGAGTTCAAGGTGCTGTCGGCGGAGGACGTGCTCGGCAAAGCCGCCGAACTCGGCAAGCTCGTCGACCGGTTGAAGCAGGAGCCGGACGCCTGGCGCGACAGCGCCATGCTCACCCGCATGGTGGAGCTTGCCAAGATCTGCGGCGACATCCGCGAGAACGCGCTGGTGCCGGATCAGGTGATCTTTCGCCACAGCGCCTATTGGACCAGCCATTTCGGCGGGCTCTATGTGTTCATCGACCCCGACATGACGACGGTGATCAGCGACCCGGCAGCACCCGGCTTCCGCCGCTCGCGGCCGTGGCAGGTGAGCTACCTCTCGATCAATGATGCCGACAGGGTGTTCAGGTTCCTTGCCGCGACCGGCCGCATCGAACTGCCGCGGGCCTCGTGGATCGAAACATCAGGCTATCTCGAGCACCGCGCCGAAATGGTGGTGCGGGCGCTGATCCGCGACGCCGAGCCCGACCGCAACCTGACCGACGTCGACAAGGTCTGGCTGCAGACCTGGATCCACAGCCATGCCGACCTGATCACCAGGGACGGAAATTTTCCCTTTCTCAACGCCGCCAAGCGCGAGATCGCTCACCTCGGCTATCTCAAGATCGAGGACGTGTTCCCGCAGCAGCGTTTCCTGACGATCCGGGCCAAGCCCGGACATCCCGACGCCTGGCTGACCAACCAGTTGATTTCGGATTTCGTGCCGCAGGACTTCGTCTCGCGCTACGTCTTCAACAAACCGGGTTTTTACAGGGACTATGACGGCTTCAGCGACGCTTGGCGATCGCATGTTGTGGACGTTCTGAAAACCACATATCTGAAAGACAAGGTGGCGTTTCGCACGCGCCTCTACGGCCTTACCGATTGAATGCCTAACCTTATCGAATACTTGGCTGACTGACGAGGGGTGACATCGCCATGCTTGATCCGATCGTGAATTTTTTCACACGGATATTCCAGTGGATCGGCCGCGGCATCGGCTTCGCCGTCGGCGTGATCCTGTGGCCGTTCATGTGGGCCGGGCGCTGGTATACGCAGCGCGGCTGGATCCTGAAGGCGGTGCTCGGCCTCGCTCTGCTCATGCTGATCGGCCTCTACGGCTATTTCATCTGGAACACGCAGGTCTGGAGCAATTTCAATCCCGCCTATGCGGAAGCATATAGGTTCACGCAGCCGGCCGGAACCACGCCGGCACAGCCCGCTCCTTCTGCCACCGGGGAAACCGCTGGCGTCGAGGGAGAGGTCAAGACCTGCACCCACTCGGCCATTGTCCAGGTTACGGCCGATCTCATCGATTTCAACGTCAACGAGAATGCCTGGATCTCGTCGATGATACTCTACAAGCTCGGGCTCTTCGGCATGGACTGGGACCGCACGCCGTTTCTCGACAACAAGGCCTCCTTCCAGCGCGGCGTCAATCAGGCCATCCGGCGCACCACGGTCGAGCTTGTCGACACGCTGGGCCGCGTCCGCGGCACCAGCCAGATCGACCAGAACCTGCAGGATGCGCGCGGCGCGATCACCTTCGACGAGGAAACCTGGTATTTCGGCCTCAGGCCGTTTGGTCCGAAAACCCCGACGCCGAGTTTTTATCGCACGGCGGCGAACAGCCTTCGCGCCTTCAACGACCGGCTCATGAAATGCGAGGTTGTCTTCAACGCGCGCGCCGACAATCTGTTGCAGTTCGTCGACCGGATCGCGAGTGACATAGGCTCGACGTCGGACCTGATCCGCGACCGTTCGCAGAACTTCAACAGCGGCTGGTTCGACACGCGCGCTGACGACCGCTTCTGGTTCGCCTACGGCCAGCTCTACGGCTATTACGGCATCCTGACGGCGGCGCATCACGATTTTCAGCAGATCCTCGACAATCGCGGCCTCACGCCGCTGTGGAACAGCGTGGAAGGCCAGCTCAAGGCAGCGCTCGCCATCCAGCCTCTGATAATCTCCAACGGCCGCGAGGATGGCTGGATCATGCCCACCCACCTCACCACGATGGGATTCTATGTGCTTAGGGTGCGATCGAATCTCGTCGAGGTCAGGTCCGTTCTGGATCGGTGAAGGGGCCGAATAGTGAAAGACGCCCTGGCTTGAATCACCGCTGCCCGAGATCGGCGACGTTCTGGCGCGGCTGTTCGGCTGCGCATTGCGAGGAGCGGAACCTGATCGTCTCGCCGTCGTTCAACCGTGGGCGGCAGCCAGCGAGGACACGCGATGGATATCCGGGAAATTGCTCGAAATTTCTATGCCACGATCGATGCGCGGGACTGGGATAGACTGGCCGGTCTGGTCTCTCCGGATCTCGCCCTTCATCTCGCCAGCGCCAATCCGATCGGCTTCGATGACTGGCGAAAATCCCTGACCGAATTCTTTGTTGGATTCCCGGACGGCCATCACGTCATCGACGACTATGTCGGCGATGCCGACAGGGTGGTCACGCGCGGTCGCTTTCAGGGCACGCATACCGGCACCTTCCACGGCGTCGCACCGAGCGGAAATTGCGTCTCGGTTGGTGTGATTAACATTGATCGCGTCGAGAACGGCATCGTGGTCGAACATTTCGGCCAGCTTGACGGCTTGGGGCTGATGCACCAGATCGGCGCATTCTAGCGAGACCGCTCGAAGCGCCGACCGGCGCTCGAACCCTGTCGCATTCCGTGCATTCCGCGGCTGTTTTGAGACGGCAGGACGGCGCGTGCTCTGGCTTCTATACGGCGCGACAACCCGCGAAGATCCGGGTCAGGTCGACCAGGAGCCGTCTTTCTCTAGAGGAAACATAGTTGCATGCAAGTTGACGCCACGGCAGCGACAGGGCTAGAAAGTGCCCTCGCCTGCAGTACCGGGCTGTTTCGAACAGGCTTGCGACCACACTGATCAAACCCGTCCCCTCCACCGTCCAATCCAGAGGAAAGCCGCCATGGCCGAAGTGAAGTCCGACATCGAGATCGCGCGCGCCGCCGACAAGAAGCAGATCCAGGCGATCGGCCAGAAGATCGGCATTCCAAGCGAGCATCTTTTGCCTTACGGCCACGACAAGGCGAAGATCTCGGCCGAGTTCATCAAGTCGGTGAAGGCAAACAAGGACGGCAAGCTGATCCTCGTCACCGCCATCAACCCGACGCCGGCCGGCGAAGGCAAGACGACGACGACGGTGGGCCTCGGCGACGGTCTCAACCGCATCGGCAAGAAGGCCATCGTCTGCATCCGCGAGGCCTCGCTCGGGCCGAATTTCGGCGTCAAGGGCGGCGCTGCCGGCGGCGGCTATGCGCAGGTCGTACCGATGGAGGACATGAACCTCCACTTCACCGGCGATTTCCATGCCATCACCACGGCGCATAATTTGCTTTCGGCGCTGATCGACAACCACATCTACTGGGGCAACGAACTCGGCATCGACATCCGCCGCGTCGTCTGGCGCCGCGTCATGGACATGAACGACCGCGCACTGCGCGAGATCATTTGCTCGCTCGGCGGCGTCGCCAACGGTTTTCCGCGCGAGGGCGGCTTTGACATCACCGTCGCCTCGGAGGTCATGGCGATCCTGTGCCTCGCCACCGACCTGAAGGATTTGGAAAAGCGCCTCGGCGACATCATCGTCGCCTATCGCCGCGACAAGTCGGCCGTCTATGCCCGCGACCTCAAGGCCGACGGCGCCATGGCCGTGCTGCTCAAGGACGCCATGCAGCCCAACCTCGTGCAGACGCTGGAGAACAACCCGGCCTTCGTCCATGGCGGTCCCTTCGCCAACATCGCGCATGGCTGCAACTCGGTCGTTGCCACCACGACGGCGCTAAAACTTGCCGACTACGTCGTCACCGAAGCCGGTTTCGGCGCCGATCTCGGCGCCGAAAAATTCTTCGACATCAAGTGCCGCAAGGCCGGCCTGAAGCCGGCGGCCACGGTTATCGTCGCCACTGTGCGCGCCATGAAGATGAATGGCGGCGTCAAGAAGGAAGATCTCGGCAAGGAGAACGTCGAGGCGGTCAAGAAGGGCTGCGCCAATCTCGGCCGTCACATCGAGAATGTCAGGCAGTTCGGCGTGCCTGCGGTGGTCGCCATCAACCATTTCTATTCCGACACCGACGCTGAAATCAGGGCGATGAAGGACTACGTCGCCTCGATGGGCGAAGAGGCGATCCTGTGCAAGCACTGGGCCCACGGCTCGGCCGGCATCGAGGAACTCGCCAACAAGGTGGTGACACTCGCCGAATCCGGCTCCTCGCAGTTTGCGCCGCTCTATCCCGACGCCATGCCGCTGTTCGAGAAGATCAACACCATCGTCCAGCGCATCTATCGCGGATCCGAAGCGATCGCCGACAAGTCGGTGCGCGACCAGCTCCACGCCTGGGAGCACGCCGGATACGGCAATTTGCCGGTTTGCATGGCCAAGACGCAGTATTCGTTCTCGACCGATCCGAACCTGCGCGGCGCGCCGACCGGCCACACTGTGCCGGTGCGCGAGGTCAGGCTGTCTGCCGGCGCCGGCTTCATCGTCGTCATCTGCGGCGAGGTCATGACCATGCCCGGCCTGCCCAAGGCGCCGTCCTCGGAGAAGATATTCCTGAACGAGATGGGCCAGATCGAAGGCCTGTTCTGAGAATTTCGAAGGCCGGAATGATAGGGGCGCCGCAGCGATGCGGCGCCCTCTTTTGCTTGGCCGCGCCAAACTTCTAAGCGGCGTTGCGTGCCAGCCCGCGCTGGTTGGAGGCGTAGGGCGTATCGCGCTCGGGCCGCACGCCGGTCTTCAGGCAGTCGATCCATTCGGCGGTCTTGAGAACGGCGGCGAAGCGCGACTGCAGGACAACCGTCACCACGCGATGGATGTCCTCGGCCGAGGCGTAGCCGGCGCTGTTGGCATAGGGCAGCGACCCCGTCGCATCCGACAGGAACTCGACCGCAAAGCCCATATGGACGGCGTGGATGACCGTCGACAGATCGCAATTATGCGTCATGTAGCCGATGACCGTAATCGTATCGATAGCGTTGGCGCGCAGCCATTCCTCGAGGTCGGTGCCGGTGAAGGCGCTTGGCAAGGTCTTTTCGATGGTGTGGTCGCGGTTTCGCCTCGCGATCTCGGGATGCAATTCTGCGCCGTTACTGCCCTTGGCGAAGACCGGTGATGTTTCCGGCGCCAACTGCTTGACGACCACCACCTTGACGCCTGCCTCGGCGGCCGCGTCCATGGCGCGCGCCACATTGGCGACGCTGTCGCGGAACGGCGGATACTGGATGGCAAGGTTGCCGCCGTCATAGTCGTTCTGGATGTCGACGACGATGAGGGCACGGCGCGGCGCTTTGCCTTTGGCTGAGTCCGACATGGAGTTTTCCTTTCCCGTTTGACATTGATGGCCCGTTTGACATTGGTGGATCGAGGATAGACTCGGCATCGGTCCGCAAAAGTGTCCCGATTGACATAGTTCGAAATAATTGGGACATTCCGGAAACTCTCATGGTGCTCATCATGGCCGATCCGATCGTTGCCGCCATCGCCTTCGATGGCATCAGCCCGTTCCACCTCTCTGTCCCGTGCCTTGTATTCGCAGAGGATCGCACGACGCTCGGCCTGCCGCGCTTTGAGTTCCGGGTCTGCGCGATTGAGGACGGGCCGATCCGCACCGATGCGGGGCTGACCATCAGCGTCCCGCACGGGCTTTCCGCGCTTGATGACGCCGACATCGTCATCTTGCCCAGCTGGAAGAACCTCGAAGTCCACCGCCGGCGGCACTGATCGAGGCGCTGCGTCGCGCGCACCGGCGCGGCGCGCTGATTGTCGGATTGTGCTTGGGAACGTTCGCCGTTGCGGCGACCGGTCTGCTTTCGGGGCGGCGAGCCGCGACGCACTGGGCTTTTTCCGACCAGCTGCAGGCCCTCTATCCCGACATTCTCGTCGAGCCGGAGGTGCTCTATATCGACAACGGCGATGTCGTGACCTCGGCCGGTGTCGCCGCCGGGCTCGACTGCTGTCTCCACATCATACGGGCTCGCTATGGCGCGGAGGCGGCACTCCGGCTTGCCCGGCAGATCGTGCTTTCTCCTCATCGTCAGGGCGGGCAGGCGCAGTTCATAGAACGCCCCATCGCCAGGACCGGCAATGCCGACCGCTTCGCACAGGCTCTCGACACCGTGCGCAAGACGTTGCACGCGACGCACAGCCTGGACAGTGTCGCCGCTACCGCCGGCCTCACCCGCCGGACCTTCACGCGCCGCTTCCAGAAAACAATCGGCACCAGCTTCGGCGACTGGCTGACCGATCAGCGCGTCGCGCTGGCGCAGCGGCTGCTGGAAGCAACGGAAAAATCAATGGACATGATTGCCTTCGAGGCCGGCTTCGGCAGCGCAACCTCGCTGCGCCAGCATTTTGCGGCGCGGCTCAGAACCACGCCCGCGCAGTACCGCCGCGAATTCTCGAAGAACGCTCAGGAGCGCGTCGCAAGATAGCTCCAACTCATGTTGGAAATCACCGTCGATGTCGGCGCTGCCCCTCATCTGCCTGCCGGCATCTTCTCCCCGTTTAGTGACGGGAGGCTGGCCGCAACCTCGGTACCCTTTCTGCAACGCTGGTGATTGGCGAAATCGCCGATGACGGCATCTTTCTCCCCGTCACTATACGGGGAGAAATGCCCGGCAGGGCAATGAGGGGCAGCGCAAGCCTGAAGCATTATCTCTGCTCTCGATCCTGCTCGCCCTTGAAAGCGTCGCGTCACCTGTCATATATTGAAGCGACAGATGACGTTAGGAGGCGAGCCCGTGGCGACGGCATCGAAAAAAACACCTGCAGCGCCAAGAAACAATGAACTGCAGAAGGTGGCCAGATTGCTCGGTGGCGCCCGCATCCTGTCGCGGCATCTCCGGAGCGCATTGGACGCCCATGAGTTGCTTGTTCACGGCCTGCCAGGTTCGGCGCTGGACCATCTGCTTGGGCAACTCGTCTTCATCCAGAAGACTGATTCGCTCGAGAAGGCCGTCGGCATGAGCTTGCGCACCTACCAGCGTCGTAAGGACGCCCCCTCCAAGCCGCTCAGCCAGGACCAGAGCGGACGAACCTGGAAATTCGCCGAGATCCTGTCGAAAGCGACCGACGTGTTCGGTTCACAGGCGGAAGCCGAGCAATGGCTGGAGCGCCCGGCGATCGGGCTCGACCAGTGCCGTCCCATCGATCTTCTGGCAACCCCGGCCGGTGTCGAGCTTGTGCAAGACTATCTCGAGCGGCTTGAATACGGCGTTTATGCATGACGCCGCTGCCGGCGGCACTTGGCGGCTCCGACCTCGTTGGCTGGCGTCTCGATCAGGCTGCGTTTGCGCCCACATGGGACAGTGGCGAGGGCGCATACAGGGTCGGCGGACGATGGAACAGCAGGGGCGTGCGCGCAGTCTACTGCTCAATCGATCCTTCGACGGCGATTCTCGAGGTCGCAGTCCACAAAGGTTTTAGGGCGCTCGACACGATTGCGCATGTGATGACGGCGGCGATAGTCAGCGATGTCACGGATGTGCATATCGTCGACCCTGCCGCCGTTCCGAACCCTAACTGGCTGCGTCCGGGCATTCCGAGTTCCGGGCAGCAGGCATTCGGCGACGATCTTCTCAAACGGCACCGGTTCGTGGTGATTCCGAGCGCAGTATCCCTGAATAGCTGGAATCTGATCTTCGAGGCGAACGTCGCGAAGGGCGCCTATGGCATGAGGACCCAGGAAGCCTTTGCGCTCGATACGCGATTGCATCCGCCTCCTGCTAAATGACCGTGCTTATCTCGCTGCTTCGCTACCCTGCTGTTTCAATAGGGTGTCCATGAAAATCGTATAACGTCAGAGATCGCAGGCCTCTGGTCAAATGCCGAACCTATGCTAGCCTGCCCCGGCTGGGCTGTCCCAGGCCGTGTGATCGAGGGGTCAATCATGCTGTACATCCTTGCACTTCTGATCGGCGTCGTTGCCGGTCTTCGCGCCATGACCGCGCCTGCCGCCGTCGCCTGGGGCGCCTGGCTTGGCTGGCTGCCGGTCGCCGGAACCTGGGCCAGCTTCATGGGCCACTGGATCACCGTCGGCATCTTCACCATCCTGGCCATTGCCGAACTGGTCACCGACCAGTTGCCGTCCACGCCGAGCCGCAAGGTGCCGCAGCAGTTTGGCGCGCGCATGGCTGTCGGCGCCTTCACCGGCGCGGTGATCGGCGCGACCGGCGGCGCCACCGTCGGCGGCCTGATCGCCGGCGCCATCGGCGCGGTGATCGGCACGCTGGGCGGCGCCGAGCTGCGCAAACGCCTGGCGCTGGCTTTCGGCAAGGACCAGCCCGCCGCCTTCATCGAAGACGCGGTGGCGATCGTCGGCGGTCTGCTGATCGTGGCGGCGGTGGCATGACGGCAAAGCCATTCGACGCCATCATCATCGGCGCCGGCCAGGCCGGCCCGCCGCTCGCCGGCCGGCTGACGGCGGCTGGCATGAGCGTGGCGCTGATCGAGCGAAAGCTGGTCGGCGGCACCTGCGTCAACACCGGCTGCATGCCGACCAAGGCCATGGTCGCCAGCGCCTATGCCGCGCATCTCGCCCGCCGCGCCGCCGACTACGGCGTGACGCTCTCCGGTCCGGTCGGCGTCGACTACAAGGCGATCAAGGCCCGCAAGGACAAGGTGTCGGACAACGCCCGCGGCAACCTCGAGAGCTGGATTGCCGGCATGGACAGATGCACGCTTTTTCGCGGCCATGCCCGCTTCGAGACGGCCGATACCGTGCGCGTCGGCGACGACCTGCTGAGCGCCGGGAAAATATTCATCAACACCGGCGGCCGCGCCTCGGTGCCTGATCTGCCGGGCGTCGACGACATTCCGTTCCTGACCAACTCGTCGATGATGGATCTCGACGTGCTGCCGCGCCATCTCGTCGTCGTCGGCGGCAGCTACGTCTCGCTCGAATTCGCGCAAATGTTCCGCCGTTTCGGTTCACAGGTCACGGTGATCGAAAAGAGCCCGCGGCTGATCGGCCGCGAGGACGAGGATGTCTCGGCCGCCATCCTGTCCATCCTCGAAAACGAAGACATCACGGTTCATCTCGGCGCCGGCGACATCGGCTTCGCCAGGCAGGGCAGCGACATCGTCGTGACTTTCACCGCCGGCAAGGCGCCGGCTGTCGGCTCGCATGTGCTGCTGGCAGTAGGCCGGACCCCCAACACCGACGATCTCGGCCTCGACAAGGCCGGCGTCGAGGTCGACAAACGCGGCTTCATTGTCGTCGACGACCAGCTTCGCACCGGCGTGCCCGGCATCTGGGCGATGGGCGACTGCAACGGCAAGGGCGCCTTCACCCACACCTCCTACAATGACTACGAGATCGTCGCCGCCAATCTGCTCGACAACGACCCGCGCAGGGTGAGCGACCGCATCGAGGCCTATGCGCTCTATACCGACCCGCCGCTCGGCCGCTGCGGCATGACCGAGGCAGCGGTCAGAAAGTCCGGCCGCCGCGCGCTGGTCGGCCAGCGGCCGATGACCCGCGTCGGCCGTGCCGTCGAGAAAGGCGAGACGCAAGGTTTCATGAAGATCCTGGCCGATGCCGACACCAACGAAATCCTCGGCTGTTCGGTGCTCGGCCCCGGCGGCGACGAGGCGATACACTGCGTGCTCGGTCTGATGTACGCCAAGGCGCCGATCAGCACGCTGGCGCGCGCCATGCACATCCACCCGAATGTCTCGGAACTTCTGCCGACGATCGCCCAGGAGTTGAAGCCGCTGGCGTAGGCCGGGCAGGCGTTGGACCAGTATGTCCGCGCCCGGCCGAGGAGAGCCTTGCGCCCATAGCGCCGAAAGCTGGACCAATCGACAGCGTAGCGGCGAAAGGGCATGTGTTCGGCTTCTTTCCAGGAGTCGTATCATGCAGAAATCGATCGAGCGCATTGCCGGCGACAGCGAGGGCGTTTCCTACGAATTCCCAGTGTTTCGTTTCGAAGGAACGGACAAGGCGGCATCCTCGGCCTATCTGCAGGCCGCACTCCATGCCGGCGAACTGCCGGGCGTCGTCGCCATCGACGCGCTGATGCCGATGCTTGAAAAGGCCGAAGCCGAAGGCCGCATCAAGGGCAATATCACCGTCGTGCCGCAAGCCAATCCGATCGGCCGCGCCCAGTATCATTTCGGCGAGCACCAGGGCCGTTTTCACCTGGGCACGCGCACCAACTTCAACCGCGGCTTTCCGCTGCTGGCCGCGCCTGACGTAAAATTGTTGCCCGACACCACGCTTGGCACTGCCGATCAGCGGCTGAAGAGCCGGCTGCTGCAGCTGTCGATCGGCCACGACATCGTGCTTGACCTGCACTGCGACGACGAGGGCCTTGCCTACCTCTATGTCCACACCAGCCTGTGGCCGGCGAGGGCGGATTGTGCGGCGGCCATGGGCGTCGATGCGGTGATCCTGTGGGATGAAGATACTGACGGCACCTTCGAAGGCGCCTCAATCACGCCGTATCTGAACCTCCCTGCCGAGGTGGCGCGGTTCGACCGGCGCGTCGCCACCACGGTCGAGTATCGCGGCATACTCGATGTCGACGGCGCTCTGGCCGGCACCGATGCCGAAGGGCTCTATCGGCTGCTGGTGGGGCGCGGCGTGGTCCTGGACCAGGCCCTGTCCACGTCCGGCAGCTTCACCGGTTTCGTTGCGCCGCTCGAAAACATCGACATGATGCCGGCGCCGCGGGCGGGCGCGGTCCTCTATGCCGTGAAGCCCGGCGACCGTGTGGCAAAAGGCGCACTGCTCGCCACCATCGTCCATGCGCCGGGTGAAGCCGGCGGCCGCACCGAGGTGCTCGCGCCCCAGGCAGGCATCATCCTGACACGGCGTTCCCGGCGCATCATCCGCGCCGGCGAAGATCTGCTAAAACTGGTCGGCGACAGGAAAAGCGCCGATGCACGGTCGGGAACGCTGGAGGATTGAGGGCTCATGCCCTTCTCCATGCCCTCGCCCTTCTCCAGCCCCCTCATTGAATCCAGTTGCGCGGCCGTTCAATCGCCGCTATTGGAATCGCCATGAACATGCGCTCGATCAAGACCGTTTGGTGGTGGGCTCGCTGACAGCGGCCTGTTCGAACGCGTGCGCGTGAAAAATGGAAGATGGCCGCAACGGAATGTCCGGGCGGCCATTTGTTTTTCAAAGCCATGCCCCGGGTCCGTTGCCCCCAAGACGCTGAACTATCCAAGACGCTGAAAAGCCCAAGACGCTGATGGAGACGGCAATGACGACGAAAATTCTGGAGAACGGGGCGGAGCGCTTCGTCACGGCGGGTGGCGTGACGATTACCCGCGAGCGCCATGACCGGCCTTACCAAGGCGCGATCGACGCCTATGTCGACGGGCTGAATTCGCGCCGCGGCGCCGTGTTTTCCTCGAATTACGAATATCCCGGCCGCTATACGCGTTGGGACACCGCCATCATCGACCCGCCGCTGGTGATCTCGGCGCGTGGCCGCGCCATGCGCATCGAGGCGCTGAACAGCCGTGGCGAGATGCTTCTGCCGGTGGTCGGCAAGGCGCTCGACGGCCTTGACGAGGTGACGATCGCCGAGGCGTCGAAGCGACTGATCCGCCTCGACGTGGCCATGCCAGGCCGTGTCTTCACCGAAGAAGAACGCAGCCGCGTTCCCTCCGTCTTCACCGTGCTGCGCGCCATCACCGCTCTGTTCAAGACGGAGGAAGACGCCAATCTCGGTCTCTATGGCGCCTTCGGCTACGATCTCGCCTTCCAGTTCGATCCGGTCGACTACAAGCTCGAGCGCCAGCAAGGCCAGCGCGACCTCGTGCTGTTCCTGCCCGACGAGATTCTGGTCGTCGACCACTATTCGACAAAAGCCTGGACCGACCGCTACGACTATTCCAGCGATGGGTTTTCGACGCAGGGATTGCCGCGCGACGAAATCGTCGAGCCGTTCAGGACCGCCGACCGCATCCCGCCGCGCGGCGACCATGAGCCGGGCGAATATGCCAATCTGGTGCGCAAGGCGATGCAGAGTTTCAAGCGCGGCGACCTGTTCGAGGTGGTTCCCGGCCAGATGTTCTACGAGCGCTGCGAGACGCCGCCCTCCGACATCTCCCGCAAGCTGAAGGCCATCAACCCCTCGCCCTATTCCTTCTTCATCAATCTCGGCGAAGGCGAATATTTGGTCGGCGCCTCGCCCGAGATGTTCGTGCGCGTCAACGGCCGCCGTGTCGAGACCTGCCCGATCTCCGGCACGATCAAGCGCGGCGGCGACGCCATTTCCGACAGCGAGCAGATCCTGAAGCTGCTCAATTCGAAGAAGGACGAATCCGAGCTGACCATGTGCTCCGACGTCGACCGCAACGACAAGTCGAGGGTCTGCGACCCGGGCTCGGTACGCGTCATCGGCCGCCGCCAGATCGAGATGTATTCACGGCTGATCCACACCGTCGACCACATCGAGGGGCGGCTGCGCGAAGGCATGGACGCTTTCGACGCGTTCTTGTCGCATGCCTGGGCGGTCACCGTCACCGGCGCGCCGAAATTATGGGCGATGCGCTTCATCGAGCAGAACGAGAAGAGCCCGCGCGCCTGGTATGGCGGGGCGATCGGCATGGTCAATTTCAACGGTGACATGAACACCGGCATGACGCTTCGCACCATCCGCATCAAGGACGGCATCGCCGAGGTGCGCGCCGGCGCCACGCTGCTCTTCGACAGCATTCCCGAGGAAGAAGAAGCCGAAACCGAACTGAAGGCATCCGCCATGATCTCCGCCATCCGCGACGCCAAATCAGGCAATGCCGCCGACACCGAACGCGCCACCGCGCGCGTCGGCGACGGCGTCAACATCCTGCTGGTCGACCACGAGGACTCCTTCGTCCACACGCTGGCCAATTATTTCCGCCAGACCGGCGCCAACGTCTCGACCGTGCGCACGCCTGTGCCGGACGAGGTCTTCGACCGGCTGAAACCCAATCTCGTCGTGCTGTCGCCCGGTCCCGGCACGCCGAAGGATTTTGACTGCGCCGCCACCATCAAGCGGGCCCGCGCGCGCGACCTGCCGATCTTCGGCGTCTGCCTCGGCCTGCAGGCGCTGGCCGAAGCCTATGGCGGAGAGCTGCGGCAGCTGCACGTGCCGATGCATGGCAAACCGTCGCGTATCCGCGTGTCGAAGCCGGGCATCATCTTTTCCGGCCTGCCCAAGGAGGTGACGGTCGGCCGCTATCACTCGATTTTCGCCGATCCGGTCCGCCTGCCCGACGGCTTCGTCGTCACCGCCGAGACGGAAGAAGGCGTCATCATGGCCTTCGAGCACAGCAAGGAGCCGATCGCCGCGGTGCAGTTCCACCCGGAATCGATCATGACGCTCGGCCACAATGCCGGCATGCGCATCATCGAGAACATCGTTGCGCATCTGCCGCGCAAGGCCAAGGAAAAGGCGGCTTAGCTCCGGTTTCGGCGGCCGGAAGCAATCGATGACCGCTATTGATTCGAAAAACACCGCCAAGCGCAAGGTCGCCAGCCTCGCCTTCTGGTCGATCATCGTCGCCTTCGTCGTGCTCGGCCTGAAGCTGGCGGCCTGGTACGTCACCGGCTCCGTGGCGCTGTATTCGGACGCGCTGGAATCGATCGTCAACGTCATTGCCTCTGCCGCCGCCTACTGGGCGATCCAGGTCAGCCACAAGCCGGCCGACCAGGATCATCCTTTCGGCCATCACAAGGCCGAATATTTCTCGGCTGTTTTGGAAGGCGTGCTGATCGTGCTGGCAGCCCTGCTGATCCTCAACGAAGTGTGGTGGTCCCTGCGGCATCCCGTTCCGCTCGAACAGCCCTGGACCGGCCTCGCCATCAACGGCGTCGCGACGGTGATCAACGCCTTCTGGGCCATGACGCTGATCCGTGCCGGCCGTGCCGAAAAATCACCGGCACTGGTCGCCGACGGCAGGCACATCATGACCGACGTGGCGACCTCGGTCGGCGTGTTCATGGGTGTGGTCGGCGCCGTGCTGACCGGCTGGCAAGTCCTCGATCCCGCTCTTGCCGTCATCGTCGCGCTGAACATCCTGTGGCAGGGCTGGCACGTCATCGGCTCGTCGATGAACGGACTGATGGACCGCGCCGTCGACACGCAGGAGCACATGCGCATTCGCGACATCATCTCGGCCAATTGCAAAGGCGCGCTGGAAGTCCACGATCTGAAGACGCGGATTGCCGGCCGCGCCACCTTCATCGAGTTCCACCTGGTCGTCGACGCCGACATGTCGGTGGGCGCCAGCCACGTCATCTGCGACCGCATCGAGGATGCGCTGAAGGCGGAAATCCCCTCGGTGCGCGTCACCATCCATGTCGAGCCCGATGACGAGGCAAAACTGCCCAGGGGCACGACCGCCGTGCCGTTCGCGTGAGATGGTTCACGCAGTAACGCTGCACAGGGGATTTGAGGGGTTGGAGGCTTGCCGACAGGCAACAGCCATCGTTCGTTTCAGCGGACTATCGCAAACGCTGGAGATTGGCCGAAGCCTCCCCAACTTCGTCATCCTTGGGCGAAGCAGGAGCGAAGCTCCGTCGCGGAGACCCTGGGATCCATGCCGTAACCTTAGTCGGCAGCGGAGCAGAATTCAGCAGCGCAGCAGCGCTCTGAAGTCACGGCATGGATCCTGGGGTCTGCGCCGCGTCGCTTCGCTCCTTGCTTCGCCCCAGGATGACGAAGCGATGGCTGTTTTCCGCCGATCACCACCTGCGAGCGGCCTGACCAGAACACCTTTGCCTTGTTCATACGCCGTCCTTTCTGGCCCGAAATCTCAACGCGCGCAGGCAGCCTGCGGCATCGGCTCCAGCCGATAGACCTTGTCGTCGGATGCGGTCTCGCCGTCGGCCGCCTTCGAGCACAGGTCGACGATCGGCAGGCTGCTGTTGGGATTGGCCAGCATCATCGTGCCGTTGGCGCCGCGGCGCAGATAAATCTCCCTGGCCGCGATGTCGCAGGAAAAGTCGCTCGTCTTTCCGCTCGCCACACAGCGCCACTGGTCCGCTTCGCCGTCACAACTGTAGCTCTGCGTGACCTCTACGGCATTCTGGCGCGTGGTGACGGAAACTTCTATGTCGGCGCCATCAGGCCAGCTTGCCGTCTCGCCGTCCTTGGCGAAGGCGGCCAGTTCGATCGGGCCCCGGAAAACCCGGATGCTGTGGGTAAGCTGATCGGGATGCGAGCCGAGATGCGCGGCATCGTAGTCGCGCCCGTAGCAGAACGGCTGGTCCGGTTTCAGCCGCTCGCGCAGCGGTGCTCCCAGCCCCGGATCGACCGGATCGATGCGCGCGAATTCGGCCTTGCAGGTCTCACCCGGCATGCGGTCGAGCCGGAAGCCGTCGTCTTCCGTGCCGAGTGCCTGCCTGGAAAACTCCGTTTCGCCAAGTTCATCCTCGGCGCCGGCATCGAGATAAAGCTTGCGATGCACGCCGGAGACGATCAGCCGGCCTTTTTCGTCGACGTTCACCAGGGCCATGGTGCGGTCGCATTCCATGCCGCAATGGATCTCGCCCGATTGCGGATCATCCTTGCCGCACCAGCCGCCGACCCATTCGGGCTTCTTGGCGCCGCGCACCGTCGTCGCCAAAAAACCGTTGTAGCCGGACGGACCACTGCTCGGCTCCTCGTTCGGAGGGCTGACCGGATCGCCGCCAAAATAGAAGAAAATCCGTCCCACCTTCTGGTTCGGGTGCAGCTTGAGATGCGCGGCATCGTAGATACGCCCGAAACAGCCATCCTTGCCGTCCGGGCTGAGTTCGGTGAGTTCAGGCGTATCGTCGGCAAGGGCCGTGCCGGCGACAGCGGCCAGCAAGGCGCCAGCAAGCCCGGCGCCCACAATGGTCTTCCCCACAATGGTCTTCCCCCGAATGGTCTTCGATGTCATGTGCCCCTCCTCGCCCGACCCCTCTTCGCCCGACCACGACGTAACGTCAATTTATGCTAGGATCGAGGCCGAAGCCACGCAATTTGCGCGGACATGCTGGAGAACGACATGATGCGACGCCGCGATATTTTCCGCGTGGCCCTTGCCGGCGCCGCCGGTCTTCTCGGGCTGCGCCAGGTCGAGGCGGCGGCCATGGCAGAGGAAAGGCAAAAGGTCGCCTATCACCTCAGCGATCTCGACAAGGTCGGCTTCGTGCTTGGCAATATCAGGAACCACTATGACGGCACCGGCGGCAAGGTCGACATCGTGCTGGTCGTGCACGGACCGGCACTCGCCGCCTTCAAGTCGAAGAGCGCGTCGGCTGCCATTTCCAGCCGTTTTTCCGGCCTGGTCCGCGACGGGCTGGCCCCGCATGCTTGCGCCAACACCATGCAGGGCATGGACGTTGCGCTCACCGATCTGCTCGACGGCTTCCATGCCGCCGAGACCGGCGGCGTCGTCAAGCTCGCCGAATTGCAGCGCCAGGGCTACGCCTATTTGCGGCCCTGAACCTCTACGGACTCGGACATGAGCACGGCGAGCCCTACGAAGAGCAGGAGAGCCCCGGAGGAATGCCAGCCACCACAACCGCCCCAGACACCGCCACACGTGTCACCTCCGCCCCTGTCACCTCAACCCTTGTCGCCCCCACTTTGGCGACCTCGCCGGCAAGGCGGTGCTGGTCACCGCGACCGGCATCGGGGCGGCACTTGCACTGGCTTACGCTGCGCAGAAATGCCGCGTCGCGCTGCATTACAATTCAAGTCGGCGAAAACCTGGCCAAAACCATCCGCAACGGCGGTGGCGAGGTGTTCCCGGTCCAGGGCGATTTCTCGTTTCCTGCCGATGTCGAGCGCGTCGTCGACGCGCACCATTTCGGCCGGCTCGATGGCCTGGTCAACAATGCCGCCTCGGCCGCGTGCCCTAGGCCGAACTGAGCGAGGCGCATTGCGACGCGGACCTCAACGCCCGCTCCGTGCTGACCGCATCACGCCAGGCGATGCCATGGCTGAAGCGCCAGGGCGGCTTCATCGTCAACACCTCGTCGATCGCGGCACGCAATGGCGCCGGCGGCGGCGCCGGCCTTTATGGCTCGGCTCTCTCCAATGTGACCCGCGGCCAAGGAACTGGTCGGCTCGCGTCAACGCGGTGGCGCCGGGCACCATCGCCTTCCATGAGCGCTATTCGACCGAGGAGCAGGCCATGGTTGCCACATTCCGCAGGGCCGCGCCGGCACGCCGCAGGATTGCGCCGGCGCCGTTCCTCTCCACCGCCCTGTTGAGCGGTTACATCACCGGGCACGACGGTGGCCAGTTGATGCCGTGAGCGGCGGCCTGCATACTTGTCGCAGCAAGCAACGGAGAAACCGGCAATGTATGGTCTGATCGGCAAGAGGCGGGCGACGCGCGGCCAGCGCGACGCAATGATGGACGTCCTGCTGGCCAGCACCGGCGCCATGCCGGGCTGCCTGAGCTACATCATCGCCACCGATCCGGCCGATGCCGACGCGATCTGGGTGACCGAGGTATGGACCGACCAGGCAAGCCACAAGGCTTCGCTGCAATTGCCGGAAGTCCAGGCGGCGATTGCCAAGGCGCGACCGATCATCGCCGGGTTTGAGTTCCAGGTCGAAACGCATCCTGTTGGTGGGTTTGGGTTGGCTGAGGCGGGATAGGCTGACGGGACAGCGCCCCCCTCTGTCCTGCCCTCTTTGCCAAGACATCTCGCCCACTTGGGGGGAGATCGGCCGCCGTCCCGGCTTTCGCCAATCTCTGATGGTGCAAGAGTGGGCGGGACACTGAAGCTGCCAATCTCCCCCCTCGTGGGGGAGATGTCCGGCAGGACAGAGGGGGGCGCGAAGGATCGCTACGCAAGGCGACGCGTGCGTTGAAGACGACGTCGAGGGTCCAGTGCAGAGCGTTCTCCAGTGGCCGCGCACGGCATGAGCGGCCCGTTCGGCTCGGGGAGCGATAAGGTACTGCGTGTCGAAGCGGGTTTGTCCTTCAGTCCAGTGCGCGAGCTGACTCGCACGATGGTTGGTGCGTCTGGCAGGCGCAGTTCGCGGGAAAGCGGCGCTGGCCTTGGAGCCAGCCAGCTCGCGGGAGACGGTGACGGTGCGCTGCTTGATGCGGCCATGGCACTTGTCGAGATCGACGAAGCTGTCGAGGCAATCGGCGGGAGCGTCGTCGAAATAGCCCTCGATCTCGGCTCTGAGCGCCGGTTGGTTGGCCTTGACAAAGCGACCTGTTAGAGAACGGCGAAAGTATGCCCGTGCCTGGACACCGCGTGGCCAATCATACGAGTTTGTGTCGGAGATTGAACTTGCCGCGAATTCTCTCGGATTTCCTTCGGGTGGCAATTGACTAGATGATCTTCGGCGAGATAGGCCGATGCGACTGTGAGGAGAATTTCGATGAGCCAAAATTTCCTGCACCGGACTTATCCAGAGATGATCGCGGGGGGCTTCTCACGCGTCGACGGGACCATACAGTTCTATACAAGGGTTAATGCTCTGCTTTCGGAGGATATGGTCGTCGTTGACTTTGGGTCCGGGCGCGGCGGATGGTTCTCTGATAGCGACCTGACATATCGAAAATCGTTACGAACACTTCGGGGCAAGGTCAAGGAGGTTGTGGGTGTCGATGTCGATCCAGTCGTGAAAGACAATCCGTCGGTTGATCGTGCCCTTGTGTTCGACGGCCATCGCATCCCTTTGGCGAATGCGTCTGTTGATATCATCGTAGCAGACCATGTCTTTGAGCACCTCCCGGATCCCGCCGTAACGGCTGCTGAACTGGACCGCATACTCGTGCCAGGCGGCTGGATTTGCGCCAGGACGCCGAACAGGTTCGGCTATGTGGCCGTAGCCAATCGAATTATCCCAGAGAGCATAAAATCAGGGATTCTTCATTTCGCACAGCCCGACCGCAAGGATGAGGATGTCTTTCCAGCCCACTACCGATTGAACACTGAACAGGCGTTTCGAAAGCACTTTCGTGACTATGAGATAGCCGTATTCGCATGGGATGCCGAACCTAACTATCATGGTGGCAAGGCGCTACTCTTCCATCTAATGCGTGCGTGGAGTGCGGCGGTGCCGACAGCCATGGGTAATGCGCTGATGGCCTTTATGCGGAAACCACTTTAGCTTCAGGCCGTGCTAGCTGCGATCTTGCCGCCTTTGATGATGACGACCTTCGGCCGGTTCAACGACACCGTTGCTTCGAATAGTGTGCCCGAGTAAGGTCGTCAGGGTCTCGGTCTTGAATGGAGAAACGCGGTGAATTGCCGAAGCCTTCCGGGAAATGAGCACAGTGGCTAAGGCGGGGGGTAGTGGCCGTTGTTCGCTCGACGGCTTTGCAACCCCCGAGTCGCCCGCACAATTTTGTCGCCAGCAGGATCACATATGTCAGACGAGCCACATGCAGTTAAGCAGACTGAGAATCTTCGAGAAAAGAAGCGGCCCGACGTGGTCTTTTTCGACCCTTGGGAGAAGCACTTCGTTTCCCAGAACGGACGTAGTGATTTCCAGAAGGCTCTAGAATCATCGGTAAGAAACGAGTTTTAGTTTCTGTCCCCGATTCGGATCACGTTTGGTGTCGCTGCGGGTAGCGTGATATCAAAGCCCGACAGTAACTAACCGCGGCCTGGTCGTTCCACCTTACGCCTGCCGACAGGTTGTGCGGTTTCGGATTTTGGGCAAGGATCTGCGCCGCGGTGAGGTGCCGATGGGGGATACAAGGTCGAGACGATAGAAGGCGAAGCCGTGCTGAAAAGCACGGAAGTACAATCCTGCGAAGCCGGCTGCGACCCGGCCGGTCGTACCGGGCCGTGCTGGCAACGGAATTTGGCTACGGGTCGCCCATACCGCCAGCGGCCGGACCAGCGAGTCCCTGTCTGCGTGAACTGCCACCTTTGATGATGACGACCTTCGTCAGATTCAACGACTCTGTTGCTTTCGAACGGTGTGCCCGAGTAAAAGGTCGTCGCGGGTCTCAGTCTTTAATGGAGAAACGCAGAGGATTGCTGGACCGAATGAGGAATACCGACCAAGAAGAACCCCGCGCAAAGGCGGC
Source organism: Mesorhizobium sp. WSM4814 (assembly GCF_055811595.1). Lineage (NCBI taxonomy): Bacteria > Pseudomonadati > Pseudomonadota > Alphaproteobacteria > Hyphomicrobiales > Phyllobacteriaceae > Mesorhizobium > Mesorhizobium sp. WSM4814. Next base: position 283,031 of record NZ_JBVVQT010000001.1, on the reverse strand, counting down.
TGAACGTGCCATGTTTTATGTGGTGGTCGCGATGCTTGCCGCGATGGTAGGCTGGAGCTTTGTCCCTCAGAACCCAACTGCTCCAAGTGAAAAACGGCCCGGGTCCGTCTATTCCGAGGCTAGTCTCAACGAAATGCAGGGCAAATTGGTGAGCCGGGGTTCACGTTGCGACAAGATCGAAACAGCCGATCCGGTTAGCGAGACCTTGGACACAGTGACCGTCACCGTCGCCTGCGAGGGCGACAGGTCATACAATCTCACGCTGTGGTATAACGGTTCATTCAGCGTCGATGAGATCGACTGATGCCGACTACATCGAGCCCCATGCACTACTTTTATTGCCTGGTTTTGTTGTCTGTGGCAGCGCTGGCAAGCCTTGCGGGTTACGATCAGCTGTTTCTTGCCGTCATAATTATGGTGACGGTCTACCTGGCTTTCCTGTGTGACCGGGACAACATCTTCCAGATGACGTTCATGTGCGGACACTGCGCCTTCTTCGCGTATCCGGTGATCCTCTATGGCTATTTCGGCGTCCCGATCAGCGGCTACGCTGTCGTTCTCTGTTCAGTCGGCACACTCGCCGCCATCATGATGTCGAACGCCGCGCCAGCCTATGCCAGAACATACGATCGCTTTAACGTGAGCCTGCGCACCTATCTGGTGCTATTCGCGGTCTACATCGCGCTGCTCTTCGCCACGAATGGTTTTTCCTACCTTTACACGATCCCCTATCTGGTGATCGCGTTTCACCTGCTCTCGCTTGGCAGTCCGCGCCGTCTTGTCGTCGGTGTGGCCTACGCTTTGGGGGTGGCAGCCGTTGTGGCTTACTTCGTCCTCTTCTCGTCCGGTTTCGGTCGGCTCGCGCTTGCGGCACCAATCTTCATCATGACCCTCATGCTGCTGAACTGGCTGGGAATGCCGTTCAGGAAAACCGCGCTGCTGGGGACAGTGTTCGTCGGCGCCTTTCTAGGCAGCCTGATCCGTTCTGATATCTCGTGGAATCTCGACTTGATCGCTGATGTCGCGCTCAAGGATTCGATTGCCACCCCGATCACGATCCTCGACGTGATCTATCACCGAAGCCTTACCGGATATGAAGTTCGGCTCGCCGGCTGGTTTGATCAAGTGTCTCTCTTCTTCCTCGCTGCCGTCCCTAGGGCATTATGGGATGGCAAGCCAAACGGCTTCGGCTTTCAATACACGCTCGACAACCTATCTCAGGATCTTGTGAACGCTGGCTACTCGATTGCCGCAATCTTTCCCGGTGAGCACGTATACTATCTGGGGCCGGTTCTTGGCGTCGCCGGCATGCTGGTGGCAGTAGCCATGATCTGTGGCCTGTGGCAGTTCCTGTGCCGGTACATGAACGGATATCTAGCCGTTGGCATCGCCATCCACCTGCCTACCTTTTATTGGGGCGGGCTTCAGGCTTATGCGGGAAGAAACCTGTTCTGGCTATTGCCGATCCTGGCGGTCGCAGTCCTGCTCCAATTTCTGCAGCGTCCGAAAGGGCTCTTCAGCCCACGACATCAGAAGGTCAGATATACCTTACCTTAACGACGCCCTTTACCATTTCAGCGGTCCCGGTGAACTTCAACATCAAAGCTGTTCCGCTCGGAATCTGGTAGCCCATTTCCTTTCCGATCAAGATGCGCTTGTAGCTCTCCGCAGCCAGGATCGTGCCGCTGCCATAGCTGGTCGTGTCGGCCTGGTCCCGGAGGTCTGCCGTCAGGTCGTGCGCCGCAGCGACGTAGCGCTCGATCTCAATGCATGAAATCTGGGTGTGGTCACCCAAAGCCGGGAGGTTGACCGTTGTCATGGCTTTCGGAAGTGACCCCGTGTCGCCGCGGACCGCAATGATCTGCTCCATCATCGTGACGGGCTTGGTGATATCGCCCATCCGGGTTTGGATATTGGCCATGTGGTCAAGATCCTGGCCGCGAAACTGAATGTTCACATTGTGCTGGTGGTGGGTCTGGTCGCGATCGGTGACGTCTTCTTCGTAGGTGAAGCCCCACACCTCTCGCGCGTCAAGGAACCCAGGCTGCCCAGCAGTGACAGCGTCGAGTACGCCAACGATCTTCCCGCCCTCGGACTCGACATTTTCAAGCACAAAACGGCATCCATTCCACAGCTTGAACTGCGTCAGCGTGTTTGGGATTTCACCATTGTTGACGATCACGATGTTTTTCAAGGTAACCTGGGGAAAGTTGCTGCCGTTTATATAGGCGGCTGAACGATCCAGGAGAGGGGCATGGCCACCGGCCCCATTGTCCCACAGTTCCATCTTTTGACCTTCGAAGTGGATACCGGTGCCGACACGCTGCCACACCCCAGGGCTGGTTAGTTCAAACTGGACGAGCTTGCCATGGAAGACGAAGCTCCCGCCTTTCCAATTCGCGAGAAATCCCGCCTTGCACAGGAAAACCGCTGCCTCGTCCTTGTTCTTGATGGTGGCCAGCTCTGGATTTTCGTAGCGACAGTTCCAGAAATTCCAGTTCACGGCCTGTTGATTGGCGCATTCAAAACCGTAGTAGCATTGCGCAAAGGTGCAATCCATGAAGGTGAATTCGGAACACATCACCGTGCCGCCGATCGCAAATACCTTGAAGAAGTTGTAGAAATTCACGCGGTAGAAAAACCACGAGCGCAGCATTCCACCACCTTCTGCCCCGCTCTCTGTGACGGTCAGCCCTACCTGCTCATCATCGACCCCGCTCGATCGGAGGGTCAAATCCATCCAAACGACGAACTGCGAATGACGGCAGGAGAGAGTGGCCGAGGATCCAGCAAATTCGATGATCGTGTTGTCAATTCCAGAGCCGCGAATTGTAAGACCAGTCAGACCGGTAAGGGGCGCGAGCTCAGTTGCCCCGTCTATGACCAACACTCCCGGGGGGAGAACAACCGTGCGGCACTTGAGGCGCCCAACCCCGTCCACAAGGCCGGTCTGGGCAGCGCCGACAGCGGCGGCGAAGAGCGCGCCGTCCCTCGCGTTACCGTCCATCCTCGGGTTGAAAGCTGCGAATTCTATCTCATCCCGGGCATTCGGAAGGACGTACAGCTTCACGCCGTCGTCTGTTTTCAAGTGATGGTCGGCCGCCCCGGAGGCGGCCACCCGGTACCGAAAGCCCCGCACTTCCACCACGTCGCCGGCGCGGGCGCCAGCATTATTGGTCGAGGCTTCGGATGAAGTCGGACCCAATCCAGCGGCTATGGCTGCCCCTGCCGATAGTGCACGGCGGCGGGTGACTTTCAACACGCTTGATAAGCCGTCCCCTGGCTAGGCTGGCCGCAGAGAAAGCCCCTTTGAGTGAGAACAGCAGCCAGGTCACCACCGTCCGGCATGAAACACTGGACGACCACTTTATCCCCCAGCTTCGATCCGGTCTTGCCGTCGCATGGGGTGCCTGAACCAACCGGTTTACAAGTCACAACCATCCCTTGGAAATCTCGTCGCGCCGCTTCTGTTACCATGTCACGCAAAGCCGGAGACTTTGTCGACGCAGCACCGCACAGCACGATCTTATGGCCCCCCATCCGCAGATCGTCTATCGAAGAGATACCGAGCTTTCCGGTGAAAGGCGCAAGCGCCGCACTCGGCGGTGGGCGTCGATTGTAGGCCTTGTGCTGCGAGGCGGTGAAAGCCATGTAGCCGACGGCAAATACCAGTGCGACAACAGGAATGACGATAAATTTGTTCATCGATCTTTGTAGACCCTCAATCACCATAGTGCCGTACGCCCATCCGACAAATACATGCGACCGCCAGTTCGGCCAACTATTTTACGAGAGGGAAAGGCGCTCCCACCTGGAACGGGAACTCAGCGCCCTCCCAAGGCGCAGATCTCGGCATTATGAAGATGGCGTGGAAAGCGCTTTTACGATCTGCGACACCGTCTGCTCAGCGGAGAACTGGCTATCGAACAATCGCCTACAGCGTTCGGGCAGATCGGCGTCAGTCTCTACTTGCACCAGCAACATTTCAGCCTTTGCCACCAGTTCATCCATCCGATCGTTCTGGCACACTTCGCCAACCCGCTCACTTCGGATCATATCGACCAGGTCATTGCCGGGGTTCAGTCGCACGAGCGCGGGAAGGCCACTTTGCATATAAGTCAGGAACTTGCCTGGTATGTTGTGTGATTTGTGGCGGAGATCCAACGAGACAATCCCAATCCGACACTGTGCGTAAAGGTCGGGGATTTCATCGGGGTGGATCTCATCGAAAAACAACACATTAGTGAGACCGCGAGCCTGCGCGATTTCTCTAAGTTTTCGAGCCTCACTCCCTCGACCGACCAGCAGGAAACCCACGTCAGCCCGGAAGGCCATTCTCTGAGCCAAGTCCAGTACAATGCCGACGCTTTGGGCCACACCCATGTTGCCCGCGTACACGAACAGCTTGCGCCCGGCCAACGGCGTCTCACTGACGCGGATCGAACAACTCACGTGTGAAGGTTTTCCCAGCCAGTTCTGCAATACCTCGAGGACGCGACCCGACTTCCGCCGCCAGCGATCGAAGTAAACCAGGTTGCCCGGCGTCTGTACGCCGATCACATCAGCCACCGAATACTGGTAGCGCGCGACGGCATCGAAAAACCGGTAAGGTAGACCGCGCCCCATCAGGCCCATATCAACCGCCCATTCGGGAAAGATATCGCGAATGATCAGATACCCCTTGCAGCCACTTTCGCGCTTTAGCGCGCTCGCCATTGGCCCATGGAAGATGGAAGGGGAATACCAGACAATTCCGTCCCATTGCTGCCCCGCCAGGGGACTTCTGCGCAAACTACGCAACATAACAAAAGGCATGACGAACTCATTCCAAGTACGCCGCACATAGCCAATTTCCTTTGTCGGCGGCGCTCGCAGGCGCAGAACCGTCACCCCATAAAGCTCTTCAATTGCCCAGGGGCAATCCAAACCGGCCTCTGGCAACATGACCGTCAGGCTGTGCCCTTGTCGTGCGAATTCTCGCGAAAGATCCCTCAGCTGCACCGCACCCGACGTTCGCAGTGGCGGAAAAGTATCGGCAATCAAAGCGATCCGCATCTATCGCCGCTCAGTACTTCTTCCACACAACACGGTTTATGTAATCAGTATAGCTGTGGATGATGCGCACCACCTTTTCGCTGACGTTGGGCACGTTATAGTCGGGAACCAGGCGAAGGCCGCGCTCGGCGCCACGCGGCTGGCTTTCCAGGATTGCAAGGCCTTGAGATACCCTGTCTACATCCAAGCCCACCATCATTACCGCCCCCTCCTCCATTCCCTCCGGACGCTCGTGGGCTTCGCGCAAATTGAGCGCTGGGAAATTCAAGATGGAGGACTCTTCCGTAATCGTACCGCTGTCGGAAAGAACCGCTTTCGCATTCATCTGCAAATGCACATAATCTAAGAAGCCGAAGGGCTTCATAAAATGGATCCTAGAGTTCACCTCCAACTGCAACGCGTCCAATCGCGCACGGGTTCGCGGGTGCGTCGAAACAATGAGTGGAACGTCGTGATCCTGCGCTATGCGATTGGCGATCTCGGCAATCCGGGTCATTTTATCTGGTGCGTCAACGTTTTCCTCGCGATGAGCACTCATAACGAAATACTTCCCTCTTTCAAGAGAAAGCTGCCTCAGGATATCCGATTTGTTGATCTCATCTATATAGTAATTCATGACCTCAAGCATCGGGCTGCCCGTCTTTATAATTTGATCGGGTGCAATCCCTTCTCGTAGCAGGTAGTCTCGCGCGATGTCGCTGTACGTCAAATGAATGTCAGCAACATGATCAACTATTTTTCGGTTTATCTCTTCCGGCACCCGATAATCGAAACAACGATTTCCCGCCTCCATATGAAAAACAGGAATTCTCAATCGTTTGGCGGCAATAGCGGCGAGACAGCTATTTGTGTCTCCAAGCAGCAAAACCGCTTCCGGCCGCCGTTCCCGAAGCAACTTGTCGGTCGCCGTGATCACGCGGCCAATGGTTTCAGCAGCGGTGCTTCCAGAGGCTTTAAGAAATACATCAGGGCCGCGAATTTTAAGTTGCTCGAAGAAGACTTCATTCAACTCATAGTCATAGTTCTGACCCGTGTGCACGAGACATTGGTCACACGATTGATCCAACCGCTCGATAACACGTGACAATCTGATGATTTCGGGGCGCGTCCCGACGATCGTCATAACCTTTAGCCTATTCACCAATCCACTCCGCACATTAAAATTCTTAGGGCTGAACAATGCCTTGGTCTACTACCTAAGGCCGCTTTGAGCAAGATACTTGCCTCTGTTTTACAGTAAATCCGCGCAATACATCCGCCCGAAAAACTCTCTCAAAAGTGGAACCAAATCACCTACTTTTCAATGATTGATTCTTTGTATTTGAGATAGCCTTTGTGCATTTTTGATATAAGTTCTGGCCATGGGTCTGGTGAAAATCCCGTCTTACTTCTAAATTTCTCGGAGTTCAAAGAACGATTGACTATAACATTACCATCCGGAATTATTTCTATTTCCTTCTGGTAGACCTTCGCAATTAAGGATAAAAGCTCAAACTTGTTAATTGGATCGGCCGACACATGAAAGAGGCCACTCAATTCGTCACTTGGAATTACAAAATCGCTGATCACTCGCGCAATCTCGACCGCGGGCAGGCCAGAGAAAATAGCATTCTTGTAGCCCTTGACTTGGCCGTTCTGACTCAAGAACCAGTCTACAAGACTTTTTGCACTGTCCAGTTCGTGGCCGATTATTGACGTGCGGAGCGTCACCGCATTCGGGTAGTCAACCTCACCCAGAAACTTCGTTCTGCCGTACAAATCGTTCGCATCGGGAAAATCGGTTTCTAAATAATCTCCCTTGCTGCCCGAGAACACGCAATCCGTGCTCACATGCACCAAACGGGCACCGGCCACGCGGCAAAATTGAGCTAGGCGATGAGGGAGAGACGCGTTGATTGACAGCGAAGTGAGATGGTTACGCGAAGCGTCAAGCTGCTTGATGACACCAACACAATTTACCACGATGTCCGGTTTGGTGTCGGCAAACACGAGCACCAGATCCCCATCGTTTCCAACATCGATGTTGGAAATTAGCCCATCATGCTCGTGAGGGGCAAAATAAGACTTTTTGGACGGGGATCGGAGGGTTCCAAAGGTCACATAACGATGATCGGCGAAGAAGAAGCGGAAGACCGCATTTCCAAGCATTCCTCCAGCGCCCAGGACTAAGATTCTATTCGACTTCATGTCACGCATCGTCTTTCTGGTGCGAGCCTTAACCATACCGCTCAGAAATCTGTGCCTTGGACCGCCTATTCAGAGCAAAACAGACAGTTTTTCACCGGTCATTACAAATGGGGGCGAAGGTCAGTCCGTCCGCATCACTCTTCAGGTTCGACATGCTCACCACGGACAATAGCCTGCACAAACCGCAGCTTCATCAATAGCGCCTGCATTCCCTTGACATCCAACCTTGTGGTGTTGTGCGAGTTGTAGTCCGTCGAGTGCGAAATCTTGATCTCGCCCTGCTCGAAGAACTTTCCATAATTCAGATCGCGCAAATCCGGCGGCACTCGATAGTAGTCACCCAAATCTTCTGCAGCAACCATCTCCTCTCGGCTGAGCAAGCCCTCGAACAGTTTCTCGCCATGGCGCGTACCTATTATACTGATTGGGTGATCGGGAACTCCTAGCAGTTCAGTCAAGGCGATGGCCAAAGTTTCGATTGTTGCGGCCGGAGCCTTCTGCACGAAGATCTCGCCGGGATTGGCGTGCTCGAAGGCATAGAGCACCAAGTCGACGGCGTCGTCCAATGTCATCATGAAACGCGTCATAGTGGCATCGGTGATGGTGATCGGCCGCCGGGCACGAATTTGAGTGGCAAACAGCGGAATTACCGAACCGCGAGATGCCATCACATTGCCATAGCGGGTGGCACATATGACGGTATTGTTGCTTGAGCGCGACTTGGCAACGACGACCTTCTCCATCATTGCTTTGCTGATGCCCATGGCATTGATCGGATATACCGCCTTGTCCGTGCTCAGGCAGACCACGCGCTTCACATTGCAGTTTATGGCTGCTTCCAAGGTATTTTCTGTGCCGAGCACGTTCGTCTTGACGGCCTCAAGCGGGTAAAATTCGCAGGAGGGTACCTGCTTGAGTGCGGCAGCGTGATAAATGAAATCGACTCCGCGGACGGCGTTGAGAACCGATTGGTAATCGCGTACGTCCCCGATATAGAACTTGACCTTGGGACTGTTGTACTTCTTGCGCATGTCATCTTGCTTTTTCTCGTCCCGACTGAAGATGCGAATTTCAGCCAAATCGGAATCGAGAAAACGCCGCAGAACAGCGTTTCCGAATGAACCGGTACCGCCGGTGATAAGTAGGGTCTTGCCGGTGAACATCAAACGTCCTTTTCTAACTTTGATTGGCCGCGACAGAACGGAACATCTTCAAGGTGTCCGATCGTGCCTCGTCAGATCCGACGTAGCGTTTCGCGTATTCGATCGTAGCCATTTGGACCGATCGTTGCTGTCGAGTATCTCTGTCCGCTGCGACCGCTATTTGCTGTCGCCATACATCGATTGATCCGAGGGGGGCTACAGTGATTACCCCGGATGAGACCTCCCGCCAAGGTGTTCGATCACTTACCAGGACGGGCGTGCCGGCGCGCAAAGCTTCAAAGATGATATGCCCGAAATTTTCCCCCAGCGTAGGAAACGCGAACAGGTCATATGCAGCAAACATTGCGGAAACACCACCAGGCTCCAGCATTCCACGATATTCGACGCTGATATGGGAAGGGAGGCGTTCAATCATCGCCTGACAATTCCGCCAATAGCTCGCGTCCTCTATAGGGCCAAAGATCGCGAGTTTGACCTTGCGATCCACTCCAGAGAGAATCTCAAGGAGGCCAACCAAATTCTTCATCGGCGAAATACGAGATATGAAGGCAATCGCCAGTTCGCCGGCCATTTTAGACGTACGTTCCGACACATTGTAACAAACATCTCCCGCGGACACCGGATCGGCGGCGAGATGAATCTTGCTTCCCGCATGTCGAAACTGACGCAAGATATCTTCTGCTTCCGACGCGGTGGAGGCATGCCAATGCACATCCCGATACAGTCCAACCAGCCTGACGAAATCCAGATAGGTCCTTTTCTTGAGGCGCTTGATTGAGAGTGCGCCCGCAGAGAATTCGCCTCGCGGTGCAATGCAGATGTTCGCGCCATTTTTCCGGACCGCGCGTTGGTCGAGATAGATCGAAATAGATGACCTGTATCCAAAGAAACTGTTGAGATACAGAACGTCGAAACTGTGTGGCGCGGCCGCCTTTGCCATGCCCCTCGCGCCAAATGTGCTAGGCTCGGCATAGTATATTGGACCACTCGGGGTATGCACCCATTCATTCGCACGGATTCCCGAATACGGCTCATCCGACCCTAAATCACGATCCCTGGTGAAGATTGAAAACTCAACGCTACCGGCCAGAGCCTCGCGCATGTTGGCAAGCGTGCGAATCGGCCCCCCCCCTTTGAAGCCTGGCAAATAGAAATCCGCTACACACAGAACTTTAATTTCGTTCGACGTCATGCTCACACACGGACGATACGGCTGCAGGGTGATTTCGATCCGCCCTTTCAAAAAGATGACATAGAACGCCGCTCACGATCTCACCAATGCTCTCATCAGAGTTTCCCTGCCGGAAGTCGCGCGAAGCCACTTGCCGGAGTTCGTTTCACGAACAACGCCATCATCGTTCCGAAGTGCAGCTTGTGACCCGGCGTTTAGCCATCGCAAATATTCTCGCTCAGTTCAGGAGCTCGGTCCACATGGCCCGGTACGGCTATCTCTTTCCGTTTCAAATTGTTCAAATGTCCGAATTTTAGCAACTCACCATAGACATGCTTGGCAGCCTGAGCGGCGCCCTCGTGGCCAATCATAAGATTAAGTGTTCCCGGCAAGGTAGACAGCCAGTAGGCGCAGACGAAATCATGATTGTATTTTTCATCCCAACTTGTCGCCGAGGCCAGGCCATCCAAAATGGTGCGACGCAAGTCTGCAGGATTAACTACCCGGATGACGCCCTTATGAAACTCGTAGAATACCCGACCATACAGAAACACCCGCTTTTTAAGCAAAAGCGCTTCGTAGCCAACGGTGCTGGTGAGGGTGATGATCCCGGCCGATTGTTTGATCAACTGCTTGGTTGGCTCGTCAGGCCCCAGCAGCCTTACATTGGGAAGGGACCGGACGCGACGATAGAATTCGAGCGACGGGTACGCCCACGCGCTGATGTGATCCTTAACGTACAAGCGAACGCCTTCGGGCAGACTAAAGGCGATGTTGCGGATCACTTCATATTCATCGAGGTAAGCCCCAGCCAAGATGGATGTTGAGGCCTCAGGGTGGAAGTGGATCGGGTATAGCAGAAATCGCTCTCCAGTTACCGGTTTCTGGTACATGCGGCGAACCCTGCCGACTTTGAATCGACGACGCACATTGCGCAGCAAGAGGCCTATGTGCGTGCGTAGGGGGTTGCCGATCTGGAACGAATTGATACGACTGTCGAGCAAGTGACGAATCAGGGCCTTGATCCTGCCGATACGGTCACGCCTGAAATAGCGCTTAATCAATGCGACACGTTCCAGGCCATTGATTTTCATGTAATCGGGAACGATCGTCTCGATATTGGCGATGTAATTGTCCACCCAGTGGTGAACATTCGGTTCCACGGTCTTCTGCCCATTTTGGATTGCGGCAAACGCTTTCTCAACCGAGTCATCCGCTAACGGATCTGCAGAAACGGAGAACCGACCGGGCAGGCGAGAGCCGCCTAGGCCAATATAGACAGCCTTCCGTTTCTGGGCCACGAAGAGCGCGAAGTGCGCGAATGCATTGGAGACATTCTCATATAGAACGAAATCCGTTCCATGCTTGTCGAATATTTCCTCGAAATAGGTCAGCAGAGCACTTTTAAGTCGATCGAAGAAATCGAGATCGGCACAGTCTCCCCAGATCCCATAGGCCAGCGCACGCTCGAAATCGGAAAGCAGGGCAGAGTTCAGATCATATTCAGCATAGCGGGTAAGAATATCAAAATCGACATGATGGTTCGCAAAGAAGGAAGAAAAGTCGTAGATCTCGGTGAAGCCTACGGAATCCAAGCCGTTCTCCTCACGAGAAAACGCGCTATCGACAGCCACGACTACTATGGCGCCATCACTACGGAATTGCGCGGCGAGCGCGTTGAAAAAATGAAAGTAGTTCGGTCCGCTATTTGATAGAAACAATACGTTCATCTTGGGGGCCAGCCTTCAATCAATTCGGGGAGCACGGCCGTTGCGGAACGAATGTCCTGTGTCACTGTACGGCCCAATACTATTTCAAGATTTTTGGGCGCAAGTCCAAATCCTGGACGCACGCTGCGTATACTGTCTCGGGTGATGACATCACCTGCCTTCAGATCTCTCACAAAATACAGCGATCTGCGAAACTTGACATTCGCTTGCTCGCTCGATTTACGCCCATAGTCCACCTTGCCGAGCGCCTGCCACGCCGTTTTCGCGCTAGCGCACAATGCGGCCATTTCGGCAGGCTCCAGCGAGAAACTGTCGTCTGGCCCACCTCCGCTGCGGTCGAGGGTGAAGTGCTTTTCTATGATCGAGGCGCCTAAGGCCACGCTGGTGATGGCAGTAGTATTGTCGAGCGTATGGTCTGAAAGGCCCGTAACCAGCCCGAACCGCTCAATCATGTCGGATACGGTGTGTAAATTATAGTCTTCCGCCGGAGCCGGGTAACCGCTGACGCAATGCAGGATCGCCAGTTCCGTGCAGCCGCCTCCACGGGCGGCGTCGATTGCCTCTTGTATCTCTTCGGCGTCGGCCATGCCCGTCGAAATGATCATGGGCTTGCCGGTGCTGGCAGCGTATTTGATCAAGGGCAAGTCAACCGCCTCAAATGAGGCGATTTTGTAAGCGGGCGTGTTCAAGTCCTCTAAGAGATCAATCGCCGTACTGTCAAAAGGCGAACTGAAGATGGTAATGCCCAGCTTGCGGGCATGATCAAACAAAAGCTCATGCCAATCCCATGGCATATGAGCCTCTTCGTAGAGTTCATACAGCGAGCGCCCATTCCACAAACCGCCCTTAATCTGGAACTCCTCGCTGTCGCTGTCGAGGGTGATCGTGTCGGGCTTGTAGGTTTGGAGCTTGACGGCGTCCGCTCCGGCCTTTTGGGCCTCTCCGAGTATGCGTAACGCCGTTTCGATCTTGCCGTTGTGGTTCGCGGACACTTCGGCAATTACATAGGGTGGCTGATCCCTCCCGATCCGACGTCCGGCGATCTGGATAGAGGTCATTTGTGTTCTCCCAAGACGTTTCACTCGGCTTTCCAGTCGTTTCTGAGCAGCCCGAAGCAAATAAGGGAATGATACAATCCCTGGATGCGTTGTTGGTCGCGCAATATGCCCTCCTGGGTGAAGCCCAGGCGTTCGTGAAGCGCAATAGAGGCTTTGTTGAAATCAACGGCCTGGCCGCAGACCTTATGGAGGTTCAATTCGCGAAAAGCAAAACTTAGCGCTGCGGAGCCAAGTCTTTTCCCAGTTCCTTTCGCTGCGTCTGGGCCCGCGTAAAATCCCCAGTTCGACACCCCCCCGTCGGCAACATTGTCAAACTGCACATAGCCGATAGGGACTTCTCCATCCACAACTATCATCAGCCGCCGCGTTTTATCATTGCGCGCTTGGAAGAACCAATTGCGGTGCTCGTCCAGGCCGATTTCGTGCTGCGTAAACATGAAACGACGCACGTCCCAATGGTTTCGCCATGCCAGCACCATCGGCAGATCGTCAACAATCATGGGCCGAACGAGATAAAGCTCAGACATATCCACCGACCATCCGATCTGCAATCCGGGAAACGCCTTCTCCGTCCGTGATCTTTGCGGTTGCGTTGCTTAGGTCAAGGAGGAACTGACCAACTGTCCCTGACAACAGATGCTCTTGCAAACGGGTCGCAATTTGCGAAGCCTTCTGGACAGCCACAGCCGCGCCTGACCTTTGGAGTGCCGCGGCCACGGCATGCTGGTTGTCCGCCAATACCAATACGAAGCTGGGCAGGCCCATGCAGCAGCGCTCCCAAGAAGTGCTCCCAGCGGCGCCAATGGCAACGTCACTTTCGACCATCAAGCGAGCCATGTCGTTCACGCCGACCAGAACCTGGGTCGGGCGGCGCATTCCGGCCGCATGGACCAGCACTTGATCCAGCCAAGGAGCGTGAGGACCCATCACCACGACAATATGCAGATCGGGCGGCAGGTCGCAGGAATTGAGGGCATCAAGGACGTGTCCCGTTGCATTGTCCTTGTCGACGCCACCCATGGCAACCAGCAGCTGCCGTAGCCGGGGGACGTGTCGGCGGGCCAGACTCTCAGCGCGCAGCCGCGCGAACTCCGGGCGCAGCAGGGCAAAATGCGGGCCAAGAAGCGTGCGGGCTTTTGGCGGCAGAAGACTCGTATAGTCGGCTACATTTCGCCCCAGGCCCGGGTCCAGCAGCAAATCACAGTCATGCGGTCGATCAGCCAGATCGTCCATGACCATCAGCCGTCGGCAGTACGGGCGCAGCGCCTGTTCCCAGCGCCTGTCCAGAGCGTAGTGATCCACCACCAGCCAGTCGACCGCTCTCTGCAGGACATGGTGCGTGTGTTCAGCATCGGCCGCCCAGTCGGTTCCAAGCCAACAAGCATGGGCTGGGTCCTCAATTTTCCGCGCCGTATTGGACGGCATCAATACAGGCAGAGCTACTGTCGTATGGCCTCGCTGCATAATGGAGTCCAGAAGATTCCCATGGTGCGGCCGACAGATGAACAGGCATTCCGCCCCGCGCTCGCGAAGCGCATCGGCTAGCGTCAGGCAGCGCATCACATGGCCTGTCCCGATCTGAATCGAAGCATCGGCCCGAAAGCCGATGCGAAGTCGGCTTGCCATCACCAGGCGGTCCACCCGCCATCCACCCGGATGTCCGCGCCATTGATGAAAGTTGACGCCTGCGAAGCAAGCAACAGAACAGCTCCCTGGATTTCTTTGGCGTTGCCCACCCGCCTCAGCGGCACTTTATCAGCCAAGCGGCTCACAAAAGCTGATGACTTTTCCTGCACGGAAGGCGACGGAAAAGGTCCTGGTGAAACGGAATTCACCCTTATGCCTTCGGATCCAAACTCGCAGGCTGCATACTTCGTCCATTGCACGAGCGCCGCCTTCGCAGCTCCATAGAAGGGAGGGTTTGCTGTTCCTTCCGCATCGTAAACTCTGAAGTCGGGACTCACCGATGCATACATGGAAGCCACATTGATCACCGACGCATCACCTGAAGTGCGCACCGCGTTGCGTAGGCACGGGAGGGCAGCTTGCAGCAGGCTTTGCGCCGCCACCACGATAATTTCGTAGCTCTGCCGGTACGGCGTCTGACTAGAGGTCTCGATCGTTCCCGCGCCACCTAGATACGCATTGTTGATCAAGCAATGCAGTGGATTTGTGCCTCGGCGTTCGAAAAATTCCCTAACCGCTAATTCATCCAAAATGTCAAAAGCAGCAGTCCGTGCCTGGTAGCCGGCCTCTGACAAAGCAGTTACCAACTCCTGGCTCCGCTGCTCGGAGCGTGAATTCACAAGCACGCAGGCTCCTGCTTCTGCTAGGCCCCACGCCATCGCACTGCCAAGATGGCCCGTTGCCCCGGTAATCATGATATCGCGGCCTGACAACGAAAATCGTTCCATCAAACGCATAGCCTGTCCCGCATCCAAAGGGCAGGGTCTATGCTTCGAGCATCAATCTGCGGACGCGTTTCGCGTGCATACTGCACTTCTGAGACGTCGAGCGGCGGATTCGCAAGGCAGCCCAGATTTTGCGAAAGTTGATCAATCGTCTCCACGCCAATGACAATGCCATCCACCCAAGGAATCCCAGCAGCGAAAGCAATACTTAGATCTACCAGGGAAATCCGGCGGAACTTCTTTTGCATTTCATCCAACCAATTCCATAATATTTCTGGATTGCAAACGTGAGCCTTCCTCCAATGCTCAATGTCTCGACTGTTGATCAACCCTTGCAATAGAACGCTCCGGACGTGAACTGTTATATTTCTATCAGCCTTTGCTCGTTCGATATTCGCATCGTTGGCGTCCCATCGATAATCTAGAATGTTAAATGGAATTTGAAGGTGAGAAACGTCTTTATCATGTAGAGATAAATTCAGCTCTTCTGCGTTCTGGATTGAAACCCCTAATTTTTTTATTATCCCGCTATCACGATGTTCGATCAATCGTTTCCAAACGTCACCATTCCAGGCGTGCAGATGACTCGCGCGATGCAACAGCAAGGTGTCGAGTTTCTGAACACCCAAAGCGCTCATCGAGCGAAACAGGCTACGATCAACAAAGGCATTGATAGTCGCAGTTGACGCATCTTGGGGACAATCGTCGAGGGGTGCCAGTTTGGTAATAACGTGAACTCGATCTTGCCATCCACCAAGAAGGACATGCCTTATGACTTCCTCACTGTCGCCATAAGCTCTCGCCGTATCGATATACCTCACGCCATTGGCGATAGCAGTCCTGATAAGCTTGCGACTGACTTCCGAGCTGGGCTGGCCATTCGCGTTGGCGATACCATACTTAAAACCAAGCTGAGCCGTCCCCAATACGAGTTTGTTGCTAGGCCCATCGACTTGCGGTTGCAGGCCTGCCCCCTTCAGCCACCGACTAAGCTCTATTGCCCCTACGTCAATTGGATCGGCTATATCTCTGAATAGCTGCTCAACATGAAGGTAATCGTCCAGAACGTCGACAGTACACCGGCGATCTCCCATTTCTTCCTTTATGTACTTTTCAAAATAAGCCGGCCCAAACTTCCTTATTACGTATGGCGTAACATGCTCCAAATCATGCATTTCTTGGGCAAATCGATGAGCTTCTCTCAAATGGCATAAGCGCGTGACCTCTACGCTTACTCCATAGGGTAGGCCCGACCTGCTGCCGTTGCAGGCAAGATATTCAAGTTCTCGATTCAGAAAATCTGCTTCAATTTCATCTATGAGACTGCCGTCTGGAACGATGTTGTCCGCCGTCAAACGAAACACAATCGTCTCGTCCTCAAACTCACTTAGCGCCTCAACGTAACGCGCCAATGTATTTTCCAAGCTGCCTCTGTAGTACGGAAGGCCATAGCGTCGCAAAATACCGATAAGTACATCATCGCTCTCATGCGTCGAAGTGGCGACGATAACTTTTCGCCCCGTATTGGCGGCCCTTTTGGCCGCCAATACAACGATGGGCAGCCCTGCGATGGGTAACAAGACTTTCGCAGGCAACCTGACAGAACTGGTCCGCGCCTGTATAACGACAATACTGGTCATGCCAGGATCTGCTTCAAGGTCCCAACTACCTCGTCCAGTTCAGTATGGGTCAACGTCGGGTGCATTGGGATGCTGATAGCTTCCCGATAGTAGCGTTCGGCCTCCGGAAAATCGCCGTTTCGGAAGCCCATCTTCTGGTAGTAGGGTTGAGTGTGCACCGGAATGTAATGCAGATTGACCATAATCTGCCTGGCACGCAACGCCTCGAAAACCTCCCGATGGGAGGCGCCGATATTCTCCAGTTGCAGGCGGATCACATATAGATGATAGGCCGAATAGCCGTCGGGATGCTGCCACGGCAGGTTAAGTGGCAAATCGGCGAGCAGAGTATTATAATAGTCGGCGATCTCATGTCGCCGCTTCACGTAATGGGTCAGGCGATTGATCTGGCTAACGCCCAGTGCAGCCTGCATGTCGGTCATGCGATAATTGTAGCCGAGAGCCACCTGTTGATAATACCAGGGGCCGTCCATGGGCTGTGTCATAAGCGCTGGCTCTCGGGTGATGCCGTGGCTTCGAAGCAGACCCAAGCGGGTTGCCAACTCATCATTGTTGGTCAAGGCCATCCCGCCCTCAGCAGTGGTGATGATCTTTACCGGATGAAAACTGAAGACGGTGATGTCGCTGTATCGACAGTTTCCGATTGGCTCTCCCTTGTAGCGACCGCCGATGGCATGTGAGGCATCTTCGATGACCTTGAAGCCGTATTTCTGACCGAGAGCATGGATGGCCTCCATATCGCATGGCTGTCCGGTGTGATGGACAGGCACCACAATCTTCGGCAAACGGCCAACCATTTCAGCTTCGACGAGCTTTTCCGCCAGTGCTTTTGGACAGAGGTTGTAGGTGCGCGGATCGATATCCACAAAATCCACCCGAGCGCCGCAATAGAGCGCACAATTGGCCGTGGCTACGAACGTGTTCGGCGTGGTCCAGAGCAGGTCGCCAGGTCCGAGATCCAGCGCCAGACAGGCAATGTGAAGTGCCGATGTAGCGCTGTTGACAGCTATCGCATGAGTGCTGCCGGTATGGGCCGACACACTCTGCTCAAACGTCGGGATGTTGGGGCCTTGAGTAAGGTTGACGGACTTCAGAACGTCCACAACCGCATCGATGTCAGCCTGCGTAATGTCTTGTTGTCCATAGCGGATCATAAGGTTCTGACCGTGTTTGAGCAAAGTTTGAAGTTAAGCCATTGACTTCGGCGCTAGTGATTTCTGTCGATTTGATGGTAGGCGATGGCTTTCCAGACCATGATCAGCGTGAACGAGATCGTCATGCCGATAGGAACCGCCAGTTCAGCGTGACTTCCGCTCAGGCACCAGGTCGATACAACAAATACCGGCAACGCAGCAATGTGACTGTAGATAATGGGCTTGTCGGAACCACGGGCATAGAGAGCATAGTGGGGCACCATGCCGACGGCATTGATGATGGCCGCGAGCAGAACCCATGGATATAGGCCAAGGGCGTGCTGATAGACGGACTTGCCCACCCAATCCAGCAGGTAAGGCAGTGACGCCCAGCTTGCAAAGCCGAACACAACCGAAGTTGCCAGGGTCTGAAAAAAAATCTGTCGCACCTTTGCACGGGCAAGGGCGTATTCCTGATTGTGGGCATGGCTGATCAGTGCCGGGTAGCCGAATGAGAACACACCCGCGTCCAGAAACACCATCAACGTTCCAGCAACGCCGAGGAACAACACATAGGCACCAACCGTCTCTATGCCGCCGAGCGCCTCCATCCAGTACCGATCGGCTGTCTGAATACCCCGCAAGGCGAGGGTCGCAACCAAGAACGCCGTGCTGACGGAAACACCCTTCTTGACCC
This sequence comes from Mesorhizobium sp. WSM4814, assembly GCF_055811595.1. Taxonomy (NCBI): domain Bacteria; kingdom Pseudomonadati; phylum Pseudomonadota; class Alphaproteobacteria; order Hyphomicrobiales; family Phyllobacteriaceae; genus Mesorhizobium; species Mesorhizobium sp. WSM4814. The sequence continues at coordinate 264,786 of NZ_JBVVQT010000001.1, read as the reverse complement.
AAACCCAATCAATCGGCCTGGACCAACCACCAATATTTAGTTGCCCCAGCCTCCAAATACCCAGTGCTGCGGCGGCGACGCCTGCACATGCCCACAGCGCCATAATAACACCGAGGTTTCGACTTCCCGCATCCCCGATCATCAGTGCCACGATCGCAATCGCCCAGCTGCCTTGGCGCACGAATAACGTTATGCTGGCGGCCACTTGGTCCGATAGCACAATGAGCAGTCGGGCCACTTCCTGGTTGAAATGCTCTAACGCCAAAATTGGGACGAACCACCACAGCAGATACGCTGGCCAACCGGCGTAGATCAAGAACAAGACGAAGGCCGGGACTACAATCAAGTAGAGGAAGCAGCACAAGCCCAATTGTCCTTTTAACATACCTCCTCTCTGGCCTTCGGGAACTTTCAGAATTTCGCGCGAAACAAAGACGTAAAAATCCAAGCCGACCAAAAAAACACAATAGCCAACTGTGGCCGTGAAAAGCCCGTAGTAGCCGACTGAAGCGGGGTCGAGGTACCGGGCTAGGAAAAATACAAACAGAAATCGAATGAATAGCGTAGTGAAACGCAAAATGACGTTTACCAGCCGGGTCGCTCCGGCAGCCAACCGATCATTCCCCCGTCGCGCGGGCACTGAGCTTCTGTTCAACGGTCGCCAGCCTCGACTCCGACACGCACCGTCGCTCATTCATTGACCTTGCACGCGAAAGAAGCGCGAGAGTCGTAATACTAATAGTGGCAGTTGACTTCTCACAATAGCGGTCACCCACGTGTCCTCTTAGGCGTGACCCGCGTGTCCTCTTCAACTGCGAAACTCCTCCGCAAAAACTCGACATTTCTTGGTAAGCGCGTGTGAGAGGTCGCCTGCAGTACGTGGCCGCTCCCCCATACCGGACTCAGAGTGGGTTGTAAGCAGGATCCAGCGCGGGTCTTTCGCCGGAGCCGTTCCTCGAATCCCTGGGCAGGCAGGAAGTTAGCAAAATAGGCGCCGTCCTGGCCGGTAATGCCGGCGATAAGCGCTAACTTCCCGGTCGTTGTCGCTTCCGCGGTCTCAATAGGACAATATCTTCATCGCTGATTAGCCTCGGAACGGATCCTCGTCCAAAAAACGTGCTGCTCCGACCACCCCGGGACATCAGGTGAGTTAGCCTCGTCACATCAATCGTCGATCTTTGCCGCATGTCAACGCGCGCCAAAACCTGTCAGCATGGTTCGGATGGTACGAAACACAATCAGCACGTCGAGCCAAGGGGAGAAATTCTTGATGTAGTAGAAGTCGTAGTGAAGTTTTTCCAGGACATCGTCGACGGCCGCAACGTGGCCCTGGTTGACTTGCGCCCATCCGGTAATGCCGGGCCGAACGATGTGGCGGTATCGATAGAATGGCAGCTCGGCCTCGTACCACTTGGAGAGTACGAGTGCTTCCGGGCGCGGTCCGATCCAGCTCATCTCGCCACGCAGAATGTTGAAGGCCTGCGGCAATTCATCGATCCTGGATTTTCTCAAGAACTGCCCAAGGCGCGTGATGCGCGCATCGCCGGCCTTTGTGATGGCCTCTTCCTTTTCATCGCCAACCGGGGGGCCGAGTTTCATTGTCCGAAATTTGTAAACTTCGTAGATCTTTCCTCTGTAACCCATTCTCTCTTGCCTGAACAAGGCCGGGCCAGCTGAGTCAAATTTTATCGCTGCCGCCACGAACAAGAGCAACGGCGAAGAAACCACTAGAATAACTAGCGCAGATATCCAATCGACTGCCTGTTTAATCTTTAAATAAGCATGGTTTGGATTCAAAGATCCTAACGTATTTTCGGAAAGATGCTCTATTTCTACTCGGCCCGTAAGCGATTCGCTGATCTGCTTGACATGATAGACCGGCGTTCCCGAGAGCGCGCGATCGGCAATATACCGTTCCCATTCATCCGAAAGATCGGCTCGAAGGTCGGCCACCACACCGCTTGCATGTTCGACAATCGTCTCGGGCGAATGAATCCGGTGCCAACAAACGCCTGGTATATCTTCCAGCCTATCAACATCTCCTCCGGGGATTACTGCCAACCGGTATGGGTCGAGCCGCCGTGTGGCCAAGCTCAAGCCAAAATACCACAGGGTGGATTGAATGAAGCTCGCTGCGGCCTGAAACCGGCTATAATCAAACCTGAAAAAGAAGATAGCCATGAATACGAGGCCGTAAGTCAGGGCGAAGGTGGGCAGAATGTAACCAGCCGCCGCCACACCCGGAAAATTGCCGATGCGCTTATAAAGCAGGTAACCCGACGTGTGAGCGATGAGGGCAGCAAAGATCGTAACCTGCATGTTCGATGACCAAATCACATGTTGGCCGAACGACATGCGGATGAGCGCCGGGAACAGGATCGCGAATGTCAATCCGCCTAGCAATTGAAAGCGCATCCGAAGCAGAAGATGCCTCTGGTTGGGCAGGTTGACAGTTGAGGTGTTCAAATTCGTGAAGCCACTAACCAATTTAACTGATCATCCGCCAAGACAAGCAACAGATCTGCATTGCCACGTCCATCGACATCCTTCGGCTCCAAATGGCTACCGCACTCCCGGGTGAACCCGAGAGCCGACTTTGCAGCACTTGCACCGCATGACCTAGCGTCAGTTGCGGCTACGCGATCGCGACGAGTTCCCTTGAATCCATGTCAACAGGGATCTCGCCATTCATGATGGCAACCAGAACCCGGGCCCTTCCGGCCGGATCGAGCCGGTCAAGACGACCGATCATCTCCGCGAAAGGACCTGAAAGAATCCGAACCGAGGCGCCCGCAGTAAGGCCTCCGCTGAAATCAAGCAAGCCGTCCTTGCCAGTCAGGGCAATGAACCGCTCCACCAGCCCCGAGGGGACCGGCAATGGCCGCTCGCCCTGCATGATGAGGGAGCGCACACCGAACGTCCCGTTGACCGAGCGCCACCGCTGCAGCGCAACATCGAGGGCGATGAACATGTAACCTGGAAAATAGGCCGCCGGTCGCGTCTCGATGCGCCGGGCATGACGAATGGTCTTCTCGCAGCGAGGTATAAACGGTTGGAACCCCTGCAGCCGGAGATGCCGTTCGGCGACGTCTTCCTTTCCCGGAAAAACGCTGGCGGCATACCAGCGCGCTGCGGCGACCGCGGGCCGTTGCAACGATGAAGTCGCCTTGTCTGTTGTTTTTTTCGGGCTAATCACGCGTCTCGCTCTCGGCGGTCTTCGGCATGGTCGATGTCAAGGGTTACGACAGCGCAACGATACCGGTCGAGCAGCTATGTCGCGGGGATCAAGGCGGTTGGTCGATTTTTTGCTATTTGTCCATTAATTTTAGCTTTGCCTAACAAGCTACCGAGCCACATTATTTTTTAGCCACCCAACCACGGTATCGACCGATTTTTGCGCCGATGCGTAGCCGCCTGGTTACAGCGGCTCGCGACGAATCGCCGGCTGTTGTGGTCCTTAGCCCTTGGTCTTGACCATTGTGTGACGGTATCGTTAGCAAATCGTTGCACAGCAGATGCCGGCCAATTGGCGCCGCCCTGCGTTCCCGACGAGCCGTCGCTGAAACAGGATCATTCCTGTGCTTGCCGATCAGTGCTGAGAGTTCAGGGGCGCCTGAGCAGCGACCAGACGGCGGGCACAAGGCTCGCCGCCAGGGCGACCTTGATCAGGTCGCCGACGATGAAGGGCACGACGCCGAACTGCCACGACTTTTCCGGGCCGATGAGCAGCGCCAGCCAGGCAAAGCCCATCGCCATCATGATGATTTCGGCAACCAGCATCGCGTTGAAGAGCTTGACCGGATGGCGATCCCAGCCGCGATCGGCGGCCCAGCCGACGATCGCCGCCATGACGACGAAGCCGAAGAGATAGCCGCCGGTCGAGCCGAGCATGTAGGCAATGCCGATGCCCTTTTCAGGCGTGCCCTGGAAGACCGGCAAGCCGATGGCGCCCTCCGCCATGTAGAGAAGCAGCGTGGCGACGCCGAGGCGCATGCCGAATGCAGCGGATATCAGGAACACGGCCAGGGTCTGCATCGAGATGTCGACTGGTCCGAGCAGAACCCTGGTCTTGGCCGACAAGGTCAGCAGCAGCGTCCCAACGATCGCCAGCAGAAGCTGCGTCGCCAGGCGGGCCGCGCCCCTTTCAGGCAGAGCGAGAGAAACAAGCGGCGTCGTTGCAATTGCCATGGTCTTCCTCATTGCGGTCTGCCGCAGATCGCGGCCTTGCGTTTTCCTATATTGGCTTCCGTGCTATGCGGCAATCGGTTTTGCCGCCTCTGGAACAGGGCTGAACTGCCATGGCGCTGAAATTCGACACCGACTTCGACCCGGCCTACGGCCAGGGCGTGACCGTTGCGCCCGACGTGGTTCGGGTTACCGCGGAAAATCCCGGCCCGTTCACATTCTACGGCACCAACAGCTACATCGTCGGGCGGAAAACGCTGGCGGTGGTCGATCCGGGGCCGGATGACGAGGCGCATCTCAAGACATTGCTCGAGGTGATCGCAGACAGGCCGGTCAGCCACATTTTCGTCAGCCACACACATCGCGACCATTCCCCGCTGGCAGCGCGGCTGAAGCAGCACACCGGTGCAATTGTCCTGGCCGAGGGTCCGCATCGGCCGGCGAGGCCGCTGCGCACCGGCGAAATCAATCCGCTCGACGCCAGCGCCGACACCGCCTTCAATCCGGATGCCGCGCTTGCCGACGATATGGTGGTCGACGGCGACGGTTTTGCGATCAGAACGGTGCTGACGCCGGGCCATACCGCCAATCATGCAGCCTTTGCGCTGGAAGGAAGCGGTATCCTGTTCCCGGCCGATCATGTCATGGCCTGGGCGACCTCCATCGTTGCGCCGCCGGACGGCGCCATGGCCGACTATATGGCCTCGCTGGATCGGCTGATCGAGCGCGACGACCGCCTGCTGCTGCCCGGCCATGGCGGGCCGGTGGCAGCGCCGCGCAGCTTCATGCGCGAGTTGAGAACGCATCGCCGAATGCGCGAAAAAGCGATCCTGGAGCGGATCAGAAGCGGCGACCGGACGATCAAGGAGGTGGTCGCGGCGATCTACCGGGATACCGATCCGCGCCTGCACGGCGCGGCCGCGCTGTCGGTGCTTGCCCATCTCGAGGACCTGGTGGCGCGCGGCCTGGCGAGCACCGACGGCGACCCTGACATCGACGGCATTTTCAGCCTGCCTGGCTAAAAAATCCCGCCAGAACTCGCACTCGGCTCCTGAAAGCTCAGAACCGGCTGGAACGCTCTTCAGGTTGAGGCGACTTCAGACCCTGGCAAGAGCATTGCGGATTGGCCGGAAGTCGCGCGGCGGTCTCCAGCGCGACAAGCGAGGCTGTCATGGAGAGATTGGGCAGCACGTCCTCCTGCAGCAATTTCTGGCGGTTGCGGTCCATATAGTCGTTGAAACCCGCCGTGACGAACGCACAGGGCACGAAGCAGGCGCCGATCTCGCGCGCCAGGGTCGCCTCAGGGGCGATGGAGTGGTTGAGCACGTCCGCCCCCATGCCGCGATAGGCCAAGGCTTCGGCCGGGGTTGTCAGCCGCGGCCCATAACAATGGGCAGCGACCAGTTGCTGTTCGATGCCATGAACGCGGGATGGCCAATGGCGGCGGGCCGTCTCGGCCAGAACCGCCGCACATCTTGGACATACGATCTGCTTGCCCGAACAGTCAAAACTCTGGCGATCCGGAAGCAGTGAAAACGGGGTCTGCGTCAATTCGATGATGTCGGCGGGCACCACCATGTCGCCGGGCTGGATCGCCTTGTTGACGGCGCCAACGGTCGAGCAGGCGAGGACTTGCCGCACCCCCGCTTGCATCAACACCCAGAACGCGCGGCGATGGCAGGAATGGTCGATATGGTCGCGGGGATTGCCGTGCGAATACATGCACAACGCCCGCTTTGCTCTGCCTTCGGCTGAAATCGAGGCATCGAACTCGAGCAACTTCCAGTTGTCGGAACGACCGAAAGGCGTTTCAAAACTCATGTCGCGCCGCAGCGTGCGCACGCCCTCGAAGCCGACGTCTTCCGGGAAGGCAAGCCCCCAGTTTGCCGACCCGGTGATGATGGCCAAGCCTAGCTGAGGTATGTCAGTCGATCGGTCCGCCGGAGCACCGGCCGCGTGATGATTTTGGGGCATGCTTCCCATCTTGATCAGGATATTGGCTCGGTGAGGATTTTTGGCTCGGTCAGGATTTTTGGCGAAGGGCGACGATCACGACGACGACCACAACAATAGCGGTCCACAATGTCGAGATCGCCGCAATGGTCGGATCGATCTGATCGCGCAGCGAGATGAACATGAGCTTCGGCATCGTGCTGTTGCGACCACTTGCGACGAAGATCGAAATCACGGACTCGTCGAGCGACGTCAGGAACGCCATCAGTGTCGCCGACAACAGGCTGAGCCGAAGTTGCGGAACGATTATCTCGCCAATGGCCCTGGCCCAGTCCGCGCCGAGGCTGCGCGCCGCCTGAACCTGGTTCCAGTCGAAGCGAGCCAGGGCGGGCAGCAACACGATGCACGCCACCGGAACGGCGAGCACCACATGTCCGACCAGCACACCGAACAGCGTTCCGACCAGGCGTTGCGCCGCCAGCACAAAGAACAGGCCGATCGCCAGCAGGATCCCCGGGGTGACAGAGGGGGTGAGCAGAACGCCCTGGATGGACGCTGCGGTCTTGCCGCCCAGCCGATTCATCGAGATGCAGGCGAGCAGCGCAAAAGGCACCGCAATCAGCGCCGTCAATGTCCCAAGGATCAGGCTCGTCCTGAGTGCTGCCATCCACGTCGCCGAGCCGAAAAAATTCTCGTACCAGCGCAACGAGTAGGCGTGCGGCGGAAACTCGAGGAGATTGGACGCCGAAAACGAAAGCGGCACCACCACGAGCGTCGGCAACATCAGAAATGCCATGACAAGGACAGCAAAGCTCCACAGGACGATGCGGGCGAGCCGGTTTTGCGGATAGGCTTCAAGCATGGGAGGCTGCCGCTGCGTTCTGGGCCAGCAGGCGGCGTGCCGCCAGCAGCATCACACCGATCAGCGCCATCAGAACGAGGAGCAGAATGCCCAGGACGCTCGCCGACCCCCAGTCCTGAAAGGTCGATAGCGCACGCTCGATCCGGGTAGAGAGAGGATTTACCTTGCCGCCGCCAAGCACCGCCGGCGTGATGAAGAAACCGATGGAATAGATGAGCACGATGACCGAACCCGAGAAGATGCCGCCGGCCGAAAGCGGCATGATGACGGTGCGGATGACCTGCCCGAGCGTGGCTCCCATGCTCGCTGCCGCGCGAACGAGGTTTGGGTCGATATCGCGCATCGCGGCATAGACCGGCAGCAGAAAGATCGGCAGCATGTAGTGAACCATGCCGATCAGCGTTCCGGTAAAATTGTAGACCAGCGGCAAAGGCTCCGCCGTCAGGCCAGAACCAGTCAAAGCCGCGTTGACCAGGCCATCACGCCGCAACAGCACGAGCCAGCCATAGGTGCGCACCAGGATAGCGGTCCACAACGGCAGCATGACGAAGGCCATCAGCACATTGGCCACCCTTGGCCTGGCGCTGGCCAAGGCGAGTGCCAGGGGGATGCCCAGAAGAATGCAGATCGCCAGCGTGCCGAGGGACAGTTCGAGGGTGGTGACGAGCGCCGACCATGTCAGTCCGCTCGAAAGCACTTTCGCGTAGTTGCCGACAGTGTACTCACCGCCTGTGGTCAAAAAAGATTGCCGGATGATCCAAAGGATGGGCAATATCGCCGCCAGTCCAACGATGAACAGCGCCGGCAGCGAAAGCGAAAGAAAAAAACGCCTCTCGCGGCGCGCATCCGCCAGCAGCGCTGGATCCACAGTGACAGTCACGCCAGCGCTCCCGGTATGGCGTGAACCTTCGCTGCTGGTGCATATGCGGTCATCCGCTGACCGGCGGCAAGCTCGGCGCAGCCGCCGGCCAGCGCTGCCGGAATGCAGACAAGGACCTCCTGGCCACCGTCAAGCGCCAGCGTCAAAAGCCAGTTCTCGCCGCGGAACGCCTTGGCGCGCAGTATTCCTTCGAGAGCCACGCCGTCTGCCCCGACGAACTTGGCATCAAGGTGGAAGCTTTCGGCGCGAATCATCAGAGTATCGCGTGACGCTTCGGCGCCATCGATCCTGCGCACCGAGCCCGGCGGCACGATGTTGGCCTCGCCCATGAACTCGGCGACGAAGCGGGTCGACGGACGATCATAGATCCGCTGCGGCGTATCGATCTGCTGGATGCGGCCGGAATTCATCACCGCAATCCGGTCGGACATGATCAGCGCTTCGCGCTGGTCGTGGGTCACATAGATTGTGGTGATGCCCAGGTCATCGTGCAGACGCCGGATCTTGTACTGCATGGTTTCGCGCAGATTCTTGTCGAGCGCCGACAGCGGCTCGTCCATCAGCATCACGCGCGGTTCGAAGACGATTGCCCGCGCCAATGCCACCCGTTGACGCTGGCCGCCGGACAGCGCGGCAATATTGCGCTCCGCCAGGCCGTCCAGCTTGACGCGGGCCAGGGTGGCAAGCGCCCGCTGACGCGCCTCCGCTCTCGGCGTCTTGCGCAGCGCCAGCGGATACGCGACATTCGCCAGGACATTCATGTGGGGAAACAAGGCGTAATTCTGGAATACGATGCCGATGTCGCGTTTGTTCGGCGCCAGGCGGGTAATGTCGCGATCGCCCAACAACAGTTTTCCGGAATCCGGCCGGACAAAGCCGGCCAGAGCCATGAGCAGCGTGGTCTTGCCCGATCCCGATGGCCCCAGCAGCGTGAGGAACTCGCCAGCTTGAATGTCGAGCGAGACATCATCCAGTGCGACGTAGGACCCGTAAGCCTTGCTGACGCTGTCGATGGTGATCGGGAGCGACTTCATCATCTGCTCCAGCCTTGTCAGCCGAGACTCAGCGGGCCATCATCTCGTCGAAGGCCTGTTGGGCAGCCTCGCCGTTCTTGACCCACCATTGCGAATTCGAAAACACCGAAGTGCCGGCATTTTCAGGCGCGGTCGCAAGCGTCTTCAGACGGTCCTCGGGAATGAGGCCACCCTCATAGGCCGCAGGATTGACCGGGCCATAGGCGATGAAATCGGTCAGCTTCGCAACGCGCGCGGGCTGAGTCATCGCTGCGATGAGCTTCATCGCGGCTTCCTTGTTCGGCGCGCCCTTCGGCACCCCAAGGCAGTCCGTGCCGATGACCGACCCCTTGAACGTGTAGTCAGCCGCGCCGCCATCTTTTTTCACGGTCTCTGCCCGGCCGTTCCAGGTAACGACCAGATCCGCCTCACCGTCCTTCAGCAGCTGCGCGGACTGGGCTCCCGAGGTCCACCACACGGCGACATCCGGTTTGATCGCTTCAAGCCGCTTGATGGCGCGCTCCAGCCCTTCCGGCGTGCTGAGCACGGCATAGACGTCCGCCGGCGCCACGCCATCGGAGAGAAGCGCGATCTCGATCGAGTCCTGCGCATTGGCGCGCAACGCGCGGCGGCCCGGGAATTTGGCAACGTCCCAGAACTCGGCCCAGGTCTTCGGCGGGTTGTCGCCATAGGTCTTGGTGTTCCACGACAGGACGGTGCCATAGGAATCGAACGGATAGCAGTAGTCGGACGCGGCACCCTCCGGCACGGATTTGGCCTCGATGATCTTGTAGTCGAGCGGCTCCAGCAGCGATTGTGCGGCGGCCTGCGCGCCTTCCGGCGAGCCGAGGTGGATAATGTCGGTCGCAATTGCCCCCGAGGTGACCTGCATCTTCAAGGCGGCCAGGCCGTCGCTCAGGGTCTCCTCGCGGACATCATAGCCTAGCTCTTTTGCAGCAGGGCCCCACATTGCCTCTTTCATGGCGTTGCCATAATCGCCGCCTGCGGTCGTGATGGTGAGTGTTTGCGCGTGGACGGGCACGGCAGCCGAGATCGCGAATGCTGTTAAGGAAATGCGCAGCCAGGACATAGGTTCTCCTCCCCAACGTCATCAAATATTGCCTGAAATGGCCATTTATTTGTAATCGTAACGTTACGATTGCATCAGAACACGCAGGAGTCAAGCTGCTTGCCACGGGCGTTCGGATTGACCGGGATGTCGAATCCGGTAACGTTATGGCGGTCAGCAAGTCAGCCGGCGCTTTCGCAAATGAAGTCGGGCGAACAATGGCCAATCTAAAGCAGATCGCGGCGGAACTTTCCCTCTCGGTGACCACGGTGTCCCGCGCTCTGAAGGATGGGCCGGAAGTGCAGCCCTCGACCATAGCCCGCGTCAAGGAGGCGGCCAAGCGGGTCGGCTATCTGCCAAATCATCATGGTCGTGCGCTAAAAACCGGTCGAACGCTGACGCTGACGGCAGTACTCCCGATGGAGACCCGAGATCATCTGTCCGATCTGTTGAAGCTGCCTTTGATCGAAGGCATGACGCTGGCGGCGCGAAAAGCCGGTTATAGCCTGTCCATCTATTCCACCACGCCCGACGACGATCCCGTCGAGAGCGTGCAGCGGCAGCTTCAGGCGCGCAGCACGGACGGACTGATCATCACGCGTCTGGTGTCGGGTGATCCGCGCGTCAAGCTGCTGCTGGATCAACGCATGCCATTCGTCGCGTTTGGAAGAACCGACCTGGATACCGCGTATCCTTATGTCGATGTCGACAATGAACAGATTGCCTACGAGGCAACCCGACGGCTCATGGACAAGGGCTGCCGACGCATTGCACTGCAACTTCTGGTTCCGGAGGATCAGGGAAGCGCCATGCGTCTTTCCGGCTATGCAAGGGCAATGGCCGAGGCCGGCATTGCGATCGACCAAGCGCTGATCGGTCATGGCATGTTCACCATGGAATCGAGCGCAGCCTGGTTCGATCGCTTGCTGGCTTGCTCAGATCCGCCGACAGGCCTGGCATGCGCCAACGAACTCGGCCTGCTGGGGGCGCTGCACGCTCTTGGCAAAAGAGGTCTTGCGCCGGGGAGCGACGTCCACATCGTCACGCGCGACAGCACACGGCTGGCACGCTTCCTGCCGGCAAAGATCGAAGTTCATTCCGTCGATATGGCGGCTGTCGGACGCAAGCTTGTCGAAGTGCTGGAGAGCCGGATCATCAATCCGCTTGGGCCGGTGGAGACAATTTTGCTCAAGGGTGAATTCGAGCCGGCCGAATAGCCTATTCGCATACTCAACCCCTGATTGTATCAGCCGCATTTCTGTGGCGTCAAAGCGATTCCGCCTTGGCTGTAAAAATGCTCTGGACGTCACTCGGCCGGGGCCGTGCCGACCTGGCCGGCGACTTCCTGATCCAGTTCGGCCAGGAAATCCACGATGCGGGCCGCATTGTCGCCAAGGTCGTAGCGGCCGTAACGCGAGGCCGAACGCATGTCGACGAGGACCGCATCGCCATCGTCGGTCACACGGATGGCGACGTCGGCGGGAAGGCTGAGGATGAAGCTCCTGGCCAGGGCGTTGATCGTCACCTCGCTTTGCCCGATCGCCTGGGGAAACGGCGCCGCAAGCTGCCAGTCCCGACGACCGAGCACGGTTTCGACGGCTTCCAGAACCCGATCGAAAGGCAGTTGATAGCTGCGACTGGTGACCAGCGGATAGGTCTCGGCCTGCAGGCGCCGCTCGCCCGGGGTCGGTGGCGAAAGCGCGTTCATGTCTGCGGTCCGGGTGCTGGTGTCGAGCGCCGGCGGATCGTCGAAATCCGTCGAGATGTCCCTGAGCGGCGGAGAAGTCGCTGCCCAGTAGGCGGCAATGCCAAAGGGAACAAGCACCAGCAGTGCCAGCACCGCGCCGACGCTGAGATCGCGACCGCCACGGTCGCCGAAATTCCAAATTCTCGAAAAGGCAAGGCCGGCGAACAGCATCGCAAAGGCGGCAAGCAGCGCGACAATGCCGAGCACCCAAAGGAAAGCCGGCGTTTCAACAAGCTGATAGCGGTGGCCGGCGAGAACGGTCAGCAGCAGGACCGCCGAAAAAGCGCCTGTCCGCCGCGACCAGCCGGCCGCCCTCGACGTCTGTCGCTCGGGAGTTTTCATTATTTTCAGCACTGCTTCACCCCGGACCGGCGCTTAAGCCGTTCAGCGGCGGCTTGAAGGCGAAAGACGTCATGTCAGTCAGTCCGTCGGCAGGCGATAGTCCCTGAACTGCCGGCGCAAGGTTGTCTTCTGGATCTTGCCGGTGGCGGTGTGGGGAATTTCGCCGACGAAGGCGACGTCATCCGGCATCCACCACTTCGCCACCTTGCCGTCCATGAAGGCGAGGATATCCGTCTTGGTCGGCTCCCGGCCCGGCTTGCGGACCACGACAAGCAACGGCCGTTCGCCCCATTTCGAATGTTGGATGCCGATGGCGGCCGCCTCCGCCACATCCGGATGACTGATAGCGAGATTCTCGAGCTCGATGGTCGAGATCCATTCGCCGCCCGACTTGATGACGTCCTTGGCGCGATCGGTGATCTGCATGTAGCCGCCTGGGTCGATATGGGCGACATCACCGGTATCGAACCAGCCTTCTTCATCGAACTGTTCGGAGCCGATGTCGCCATAATAGGCACGCGCGACGGCCGGTCCGCGGACCTTCAGGCGCCCGAATGTCCTGCCGTCCCAAGGCAGTTCCTTGTCGTCGTCGTCGGTGACCTTCATTTCGACGCCGAAAGGCGGAAAACCCTGCTTGCTCTGGACGTCGAGCCGGGCTTCGCCCTCAAGCCCGGCATAGCCCGGCTTCATGGTGCACAGCGTGCCGAGCGGCGACATTTCGGTCATGCCCCATGCATGAATGACCTCGACATCGTAATTGCCCTGGAACTTTGCCGTGATCGCGCGCGGGCAGGATGAGCCGCCGATAACGACCTTGTTCAGATAGGGAAGTTTCTTGCCGGTCTCCTCCAGGTACTGCAGCAGCATCAACCACACTGTCGGCACGGCGGCGCTGAACGTCACCTTTTCGGTGTCGAGCAACTCATAGATCGAGGCGCCGTCCATCTTGCAGCCAGGCATGACCAGCTTGGCGCCGATCATCGGGCCGCTCTGGCCAAGGCCCCAGGCGTTGGCGTGGAACATCGGCACAACCGGCAGTATGGTGTCGCGCGAGGAGAGGCCCATCGCATCGGGCATCGCCGCAATCATGGCGTGCAGCACGTTCGAGCGGTGGCTGTAGAGCACGCCCTTCGGATCGCCTGTCGTGCCCGAGGTGTAGCACATGCCGGCGGCGGTGTTTTCATCGAAGGTCTTCCAGGTGAAGGCGCCGTCGGCTTCGTCAAGCCATTCCTCATAGGCAACAGCATTCGGCAGCGCCGTCTGCGGCATGTGCGCCTTGTCGGTCAGCACGACCACCTTTCTGAGCGATTTGACCGCGCCGGCGATCTTTTCAAGCAGCGGCACGAATGTCAGATCGACGAAGATCGCCTTGTCCTCGGCATTGTTCATGATCCAGGCGATCTGCTCGGGAAACAGGCGCGGATTAAGCGTGTGATAGATCGCGCCGACACCCATGATGCCGTACCAGGCTTCGATGTGGCGCGCCGTATTCCAGGCCAATGTGGCGATGCGGTCGCCAAGCCCAAAGCCATCACGCTCGAGCCGCTCAGCGACCCGCAAGGCGCGGCGATGAATTTCGACGTAAGTGGTCCGGACGATCGGGCCCTCGATCGAGCGCGACACAATCTCGCGTTCGCCGTGCTGCCTGGCTGCGTTGTCGATAAGCTTGTGGCAAAGCAGCGGCCATTCCTGCATCAGTCCGAGCATTCTTCTCCTCCCATTGGTTTTCGTTCCCCCACTGGTTTTCGCTCCATTGTGGGACGAACAAGCGGATTGTCCAGCCATGACCGGGCAGAAGCAGCCCATTGTTCGAAAAGGCAGGGAAAACCGCCACAATCCGGCCATTGTCGACATTAACTTTGATTAATGGTAGGGGTGTGATTGGCGAATGAAAGAGGTTCGCATGGACGCGCAGCTCGACGACAAAGCTCTCGAAGATTCGCTTGCCGAAAGCCTGGCCGATTTGGTGCCGGACGCCAAAACCGTTTCCGAGGACGAATTCGTCGAAGTCGTCGGCGGCGCCCTTGAGGCGGTCGGCGGCACGCTGCTGTTCAAGATGTGCGTTCAGAACGAAGGCGAAAGCCAGCACGTCGCCGCGGCTTGCGTCGGCGATGGCGGCAACCGCCAGTTCCTGCTTCTTACCCTGCCGACCGGCGGTGGTGCGCTCAAGGTCGAAACCGCGTCGCGAAGCACCAATCCTGTCGCCGGTATCGCCGCCGCCTATGCCGGGCTGATGGACGCCTTTCAGGCTGCCGCCTGATCGGTCATCAGCCTGATAGGGTCATCGGCCCTGATCGGTCATAGCCAAGCTCGATTTGACGAGAGATCCGGACAACGCCAAAAGGCGATGGAGCCGGCATTCGACAGCGGCCTTGCACATCGGGCACGCCCTACACATTTTAGGTCGTGCAAGGAGAACCGTCATGGACCAGATCGCCAATCCGTCACCCGGCTTTCAACGCAACCCGGATAAAGTCATTACCATCGAGCCGTACAGCGGAACTGTGACCGTACGCGCCGGCGACGCTGTCATTGCCTCGTCCAGGAGGGCCAAGGTGTTGACCGAACCCCCCTACCCCGGGATCCTCTACATTCCATTCGAAGACATCGATTTCGACCAGCTTCGCAAGACGGACTCGTCGACTCATTGCCCGTTCAAGGGCGATGCGAGCTATTGGAGCGTGCTGCCTGTCGCGGAAGCAGGCAAGGATGCGATGTGGGCCTATGAGCAGCCTTTCGACGAGATGATCGAAATCCGCGATCACGGCGCGTTCTATCCCAACAAGGTGACGGTCGAAGCCAAACCAGCCTGAGCAGGGCCAGCCTGAGCAGGGACGGCTCGCGGCCTGTCTCGCCGATCATTCATTCGGTGGCACGGCCATGGCCGATGCCGGCCCCCTTACCCGCGACCGTTCCTTGCAGCCTGCACCGCCGCCTGCGCGGCAGCCAGCCTGGCGATCGGCACGCGGTAGGGCGAGCACGACACGTAGTCGAGGCCGATCTCCTCGCAGAAATGGATCGACGCCGGATCGCCGCCATGCTCGCCGCAAATGCCGAGCTTGATCTCCGGCCGCGTTGCCCTGCCTTTTTCGGCGGCCATCCGCACCAGTTCGCCGACGCCTTCGATGTCGAGCGACACGAACGGATCCTGCTCGATGATGCCCTTCTGGCGATAGGTCTCCAGGAACGAGGCCGCATCGTCGCGTGAGATGCCAAAAGTGGTCTGGGTCAGATCGTTGGTGCCGAAAGAGAAGAATTCGGCCGCCTCGGCGATGACGTTTGCGCGGATCGCGGCGCGCGGCAGTTCGATCATCGTGCCGGTAAGATAGGTGATCTTGACGCCGGTTTCCTCCATCACGCTCCTGGCGACGGCATCGATCCGCGCCTTGACGTAGTCGAGCTCCTTCACCAGGCCGACCAGTGGCACCATGATTTCCGGGACCACCAGCGCGCCGGCCTTCCTGCCGGCCTCGACGGCGGCCTCGAAGATGGCGCGCGCCTGCATCTCGGCGATTTCGGGATAGGAAACCGCGAGCCGGCAGCCGCGATGGCCAAGCATCGGGTTGAATTCGTGCAGGGCCTCGGTGCGCTGCCTGAGCTTGTCGGGCGACACGTTCATGGCGGCGGCGACTTCGGCCACCTCTTCCTCGGTCTTGGGCAGGAATTCGTGCAGCGGCGGATCGAGCAAGCGGATCGTCACCGGCAGGCCGGCCATGATCTCGAACAATTCGAGGAAATCCGAGCGCTGCATGGGCAAGAGTTTTGCGAGCGCCGTCCGCCGGCCCTTTTCCGTGTCGGCCAGGATCATCTCACGCATGGCGACGATGCGGTCGCCCTCGAAGAACATGTGCTCGGTGCGGCAAAGCCCGATGCCTTCGGCGCCGAAGGAACGCGCCATGCGCGCGTCGAGCGGCGTTTCGGCGTTGGTGCGCACCTTCATGCGGCGCACGGCATCGGCCCATTCCATGATGGCGGCGAAATCGCCCGAGAGCTCCGGCTGCAGCATTGGCACGGCGCCTTTCAGCACCTGGCCGTTGCCGCCGTCGATGGTGATGATATCGCCCTTGCGGAACGTCGATCCCATCGCCATCAGGGTGCCGGCCCTGTAGTCGACGCGCAGCGAGCCGGCGCCCGACACACAAGGCTTGCCCATGCCGCGCGCCACCACCGCCGCGTGGCTGGTCATGCCGCCACGCGTGGTCAGGATGCCTTCCGCCGCATGCATGCCGTGGATGTCCTCGGGACTGGTCTCGATGCGCACGAGAATCGCCTTGCGGCCTTGCGTCTTGAGCTCCTCGGCATCGTTGGAGGAAAAGACGATCTCGCCGGTGGCTGCCCCCGGAGATGCGGGCAGACCGATGCCGATGACATCGCGTGCCGCCTTCGGATCGATGGTCGGATGCAGCAACTGGTCGAGCGAGGCCGGATCGATGCGGGCGACCGCCTCCTCCTTTGAAATGAGCTTGTCGCGCGCCATCTCGACGGCGATTTTGAGCGCCGCCTTGGCGGTGCGCTTGCCGGACCTCGTCTGCAGCATCCACAATTTGCCGCGCTCGATGGTGAATTCGAGATCCTGCATGTCGCGGTAGTGCTTTTCCAGACGGTCGGAGATGGTGACGAAAGACTGAAACGCTTCCGGCATCAGTTTCTGCAGCGACGGCTTGTCGGAGCCTGCGGCAATGCGCGCCGCCTCGGTGATGTTTTGCGGCGTGCGGATGCCGGCGACGACATCCTCGCCCTGCGCATTCACCAGGAACTCGCCATAGAGCATCTTTTCGCCGGTCGACGGATTACGGGTGAAGGCGACGCCGGTGGCCGAGGTCTCGCCCATATTGCCGAAGACCATGGCCTGGACGTTGACCGCGGTGCCCCAGCTTTCGGGAATGTCGTGCAGGCGCCGGTAGGTGATGGCGCGGTTGTTCATCCAGCTCGAAAACACGGCGCCGATCGCACCCCAGAGCTGCTCGTTCGGATCTTGCGGAAACGGTTTGCCGAGTTCCTCCTCGACCTTGGCCTTGTAGAGCGCGATCACGCCCTGCCATTCGATGGCGCTCAGTTCGGTATCGAGTTCATGGCCGAGGCCGCCCTTCTGGTCTTCGAGGATTTCCTCGAACACCTCATGGTCGAGGCCCATGACGACATCGGAATACATCTGGATGAAACGCCGGTAGCTGTCATAGGCAAAGCGCGCGTCGCCTGAATCGGCGGCCAGCGCCTCGACCGTCTCGTCGTTCAGGCCGAGATTGAGCACGGTGTCCATCATGCCGGGCATCGAAGCGCGGGCACCGGAACGCACCGAGACCAAAAGCAGTTTTGAGGGATCGCCGAAACGGCGCCCGGTCAGCCGGCCGATGTGATCCAGCGCGACCGCGACATCTGCTTCCAGCGAGGCCGGGTAGGTGCGGCCGTTGGCGTAATAGGCGTTGCAGACCTCGGTGGTGATGGTGAACCCCGGCGGCACCGGCAGGCCCAGGCTGCACATTTCAGCCAGATTGGCGCCCTTGCCGCCCAGCAGGTTCCTGTCGCCGGCACGGCCTTCTGCAGCGCCGTCGCCAAAGGTGTAGACCCATTTGGTCATGCTTGCTCTCCGGTTGCAGGAGATTGAAAAGATTGACGAAGCCAAAGTTCCGCCGTGTCCCTGCACGAGCGATATGATGCTGCAGTGCGAAAGGCAAGCCGTCGGCAAGCCAGCCGGCTTCTACAATCGATTAAGACAAAGCGATGACAAAAAGACTTGCGGCTCGACGGCCAGTTGAAGAGGACAAAACAGGAACTAAACGCCATGGGACTGACCGGAAACTCGATTGTCTGAAACTGCCGGCAAGCGATGGAACGATGGACAGGCTCAAGGCGACAGCAGACAATGATATGCGAACGCTGCGGGAAGCGGTGGATCAGTTCCGCGCCTTGCTATTCTCGCATTGAGCTTTCCGTCGGCTCGTCCTATAAGGCCGCGCGCAGCGGGCATGTTCCGGCTGTTGGGGCGTAGCCAAGTGGTAAGGCATCGGTTTTTGGTACCGACAATCCCAGGTTCGAATCCTGGCGCCCCAGCCAGACCTGGACCGGTCTATTCTGGACACATAGATTACGGTTTATGCCGGGACTATGACAGCTGCGCCCCTGATGCCGTCATCGCTGCGCTCTCAAGCCGTCGTCAAAAGCGCTGATGAAGACGTCAACTTCATTACGCGACCAGATCAGTGGCGGACGGAGCTTGAGGGTGTTGGGCGTCCCTTTGCCGACGAGGATGTTTCGGGCAAGCAGGTCTTCAATAAGGCGATCGGTTTGCTGAATTGCCGGCTCTTTGGTGAGGCGATCGGTCACCAGTTCGACGCCGGTCATCATCCCACGGCCGCGTATGTCGCCGATGATTTCGTACCGTTCAGCCAGGCGGCGCAGTTCATGCCGCAGATATTCGCCTGTCTCAGCGCTTCGCCTGACCAGGCTTTCTCGCTCGATGACATCAAGCACGGCCATGCCGGCCGCGCATGCGACGGTATTGCCGCCAAAGGTGCTGAACAGAAGCGGATATGTGCCATTGAGAAACCGCTCCATGAGGGCAGAGCTGAGAATAACAACGCCGAGAGGGTGGCCGTTTCCGACCGGTTTGCCCATCGTTATGAAGTCGACATTGTCGTCCTTTAGCCCATTTGCCCTGAACCCCCAGAATGTTCCCATGCGGCCGCAGCCGGCCTGCACCTCGTCCGCAATGACGAAGCCGCCCGCCGAGCGAACCTTCTCCGCAACGAGATTGAAATAGTTTTCAGGCGCCTGCAAAACCCCGCTCGAGCACAAGGCGGTGTCTACCATGAAGGCTGCGGGCCTGTGGCCTCTTTCGCTCAAGGTGGCGATCGCCCTGTCGGCGTCGGCGGCGTAGCTTTCAGCGGCTTGCGGGTCGCTGGCGTAAGGCCCCCTGTACATATCCGGTGCCATCAGAGTTTCAATTCGTTTGGGATGCTCATCGGCGGGAAGGTGACGCCAGCTTTCATTGGAGAGCGCCGTCGTGAGTTCGGTGCATCCATGGTAGGCCTGATCGATGATCAGGCCGCCACCATGTTTGCTGAGCGACGTGGCTATCTGCATCGCCAGGTCGTTGGCTTCGCTGCCCGAGTTGACGAAGACGCAGGTGTCGAGGTGATCGGGCAGGTCGGCAGTCAGACGCGCTGCGTACTCGACGGTCACGTCGCACATGTAGCGCGTATTGGTGTTCAGCGCGCTGGCCTGGCGGTAGATCGCTTTCGCCACATGCGGATGGCAATGACCAATCTGGGGGACGTTGTTGTAAACATCCAGATAGGCGGTGCCATCGGCGGCATACATCCAGGCGCCGTCAGCGCGTATGATGTGCAGCGGCTTCTTGTAAAAATGCCATATCGGTCCCAGGTGGGCTTCTCGGTCATGCCTGAGCAATTCATAGTTGTCTGCGAGGCGCTCGCCATCGTTCCCGATCGCGCCATAGACCGGAAACCGGCATGCCTGACGAAGCCTGCGGATCGCCTGCGCGCGACCCTGACCGCTCAGCAACGTCATCATTCGAGGATAGTGACTGGCGTCCTGGATGTGGCGGATCCCGAATTCATCCGTGGCTTCTCTCGCTTCCAGGATGACAGTGGCCATCGCGAGACGCAGCAGCATCGCATCGAAAATAAGATCGATCTCATTTTCTTCGAGCGGGTACGTCGAATCGAAGCCCGACGTCACGTCGCAAAGGTAAGCGATCGGATCGTCATCATATTTTGAGAATGTTTCGGAGGCAGCGACAATGTCCGCGACAATCGAATTATAGCCCATATCGCCGAAGTCGATGATACCCACCGGCAAGGCACTATTGCGGGGATCGACCAGGATGTTGCCGCCATGCGAATCCTGATGCACGACTTGCCGGCGCGTCTTCAGCAATTGAGGAAGGGTAAAGTGCTCGGCGCGATCGAAAATTTCACCGCACAACTGCCGAAGCTTTGCGTCGGAAATCTTTTCCAGCTGCGGGCGCAAGGCCAAGGCCCGCGAAATGTCCCAGAGATGCATATTGCTGCAGGCATAGGGGTGAAAGAAATCCCTGAGCGCATGGGCAAGCCGCCCCACCATGGCGCCGAAGTTATAGCGGGCCTCGGCGGAAAACGCTTCCTCAACCTGCTCCATGACTTCCCCCGAAAGGAAAGTAAGCACACGGATCATATGCCGTGCGCCGCGCCCGTCCTCGATCCATTCATAGGCAGCGCCCGCGCGGGAAGGAATGACGCGGGGCACGGGAAGAGCCGGATCCCGCTCAAAGATATGGTTGAGCGCCTTGACCTGCATATCGACGACGCCTGCAGGTTCGCTTGCATTCGATATCTTGACGACGATTTTTCGACCATCGGCGGCCTCGATACGCCAGGATAGATCGCGCTCGGAAGCCAGTTGCTTGTATGACCCCTCAATCCCGTAATGCCGCGCGACCACGCGCCTTGCGGCCTCCAGCGAAAAATTGGGAAGATTGCGAAGAAGCAGAGCATCGGTGCTCATTCTTGTACCCCTGAGGCCAACATATAGCCGAATGGGCAGCGCCGACGGACGAGAGGGCGCTGCCCTGTGAGCTTTAGACGCTGTTGTCTCGATCGCTCTTGACCATAAGGCAAAGTATCGTGTGCAGCACTTGCGCGGCGATTTGTGCAGTATTGGTGGTGGAATCGTACTGCGGCGCGACCTCGACCACGTCTCCGCCGACAATACTAAGGCCATCCAGGCCGCGCAGGATTTGAAGAACTTCGCGAGGCTGGAGGCCGCCGACCTCCGGTGTTCCCGTGCCGGGCGCAAAACCCGGATCCACGCCGTCAATGTCGAAGGAGATGTAGGTTGGGCCATGACCGACGATTTCGCGCGCTTTCTCAATCAGGCGCGGCAAACTGGCCTCACTGACATCTTCCGCATGCACCACTGTCATGCCGCTTTCATAGGAGAACTCCCATAGGTATTCGGCCGGTCCGCGAATGCCGATCTGAATCGTGCGGCGCGGGTCGAGGACACCGTCGAGAACGGCCAGCCGGAACGGGCCTCCGTGTTGAAACTTGGTTCCTTCGTAAGGACCTGCCGTATCGCAATGGGCATCGATGTGGATCATGCCCACAGGCTCGTTGGCACCGATCGCTTTCAGGATCGACGAGGTGATGGAGTGGTCGCCGCCAACACTGAGCGGGCGCACGCCGGCGCTGACGAGGCGGCGATAAAACGCCTCGATGTCGGCATGGCACCGGGCAAGATCGTAACGACTGTGCATCGGCACATCGCCGATGTCGGCCACCCTGGCCTTGCTCATCGGAGAAATCCGAAGGACATGGTCATAGGGACCGACCCGCTCTACACCGCGCAGCGCGCGTGGCCCGAAGCGGCTGCCATTCCGGTTGGTGACGCCCAAATCCATCGGCACGCCGACCAGTGCGATATCCAGTCCACCGAAATCGTCGGAATGTGCCGCCTCCGGCATGCAGGGCGCATCCAGGAATGTCGGAATTCCTGCAAATGGCCATTTGCGCTTGTCGCCGCCGGTGAACTGACCCAGGGCGACCTCCCGGAGATGCGGATCGAATATATCGCCCCCCGCGGCGTTGCCGTACTTCTCACGAAGGGCCTGGAGATGCGCTTGGTCGGTCATGGGCGAAACACTCCTGATGGAACAGCTCGACTTTAATGAGCGGAGATCAGGGTTTAGTTCGGGTTTTTCCGAAGTGACCGGGGTCATATCCCGATTTACTTCCGCAATGCGATCGTTGACGCTCTGTTGTTAATGGATGCCAAAAAAAGGGGAGCACCATGTTTAACGGCAGCATCATCAACAGGCCTATCCGGCGCCGTCAGCTTCTGACGGGGCTTTCCGCCCTGGGGCTGGCGCCGATGATCGGCGGTTTTCCAAACATAGCACGCGCGCAAGAGAAGAAGTTGCGCATTGGCGTGTATGGCGGATATTTCAAGGACACATTCGATGCCGAGGTTTATCCTGACTTCACCGCCGCCACCGGCATCGCGGTCGAGAGCGTGGCCGAGCCGACCGGCGAAGTCTGGCTGATCCAGCTCCAGCAGGCGGAAAAGGCCGGCAAGTCACCGGTGGATGTTTCGATGATGGCAGGGGTGCCGGTAATTCGCGGCATCAATTCAGGGCTTTGGGCGCCGCTCGACCCGAAAAAGATGCCCAATATGAAACACGTCAAGCAAAACCTGGTCAGTTCGACTGCCACCGGCGAGGTCGCCGCCGTCGCAGCCACCAGTTGGTACATCACCCTGGTTTCAAACACGGAGGTTTACAAGGAAGCCCCGACCTCCTGGAAGGATATCTGGGATCCGAAATACAAGGACAGCCTTGGACTGCTTGCCAATGTCGGCAATTCGTATCTTCTTGAAGTTGCGGCCAAGGTCTACTTCGGCGGCATCAATCATCTCGATACCGATGAGGGAATCCGCCAGGCGGCCGCGAAAGTGGGCGAATTGAAGCCCAATGTCCGTCTCTGGTACCGGGACGAAGCGCAGTTCGAACAGGCACTCAAGTCCGGCGAAATTCCGATGGGACAGTATTACCACGATGTGACCGGCCTGGCGATCAAGGACGGTTTCCCGGTCCGCTCCACCATGCCTGTCGAAGGGGGGATTTACGATTACGGCTCCTGGGCAGCCACGAAGTCGTCTGCACTGGATCTTGCACATGTCTATATCGATTACATGTCGCAGCCCTCCATCCAGGCAAAACTCGCCCGGAAGCTTGGCAGCGCCCCGGTCGTCGATCGTGGGCTGACAGATCTCACCGACGAGGAATTCAACGCCGTTTCCTCAAGCATCGACCCCATCACGCCGCATTACAAGATGCAGGCGCTGAAGACGGACTTCATCAACCAGGTCTGGAGCGAGATGCTGCAGGGCTGATCCGCCCTCGCATCGCAAAACAGGATCGCGACGCGGTGCTGCGCACCGCTCGCTTTGCCGGGAGCTAACCACATGTCTGGATTGGCGATCCACAAGATCAACAAGGCGTATGGTCCAGTCAACGCCCTGAGCAACATCTCACTCAACGTGGAAAACGGAAAATTCTTGTGCCTGCTAGGTCCGTCCGGCTGCGGCAAGTCCACCCTCCTGCGGATTATAGCCGGGCTGGAAAGCGCCTCCGACGGCAGGATCGTTCTCGATGGGAGCGATATTACCAAAGTCCCGGCCCATCTGCGGGACTTTGGCATGGTGTTCCAGTCACTCGCGCTGTTTCCTCATCTCTCCGTGGGCGAAAACATCGCCTATCCCTTGCGCATCCGTGGCGCGTCGAAGGACATCCAGAAGGCGGAAGTCGCGCGGCTTCTCAATCTTGTGCATCTGCCGGGCGTTGCCGACCGGGCCATTACTCAGCTTTCGGGCGGTCAGCGCCAGCGCATCGCGATGGCGCGAGCGCTGGCGTTGAAGCCAAAGCTGTTTCTTCTCGACGAGCCAATGTCGGCGCTGGATGCCAAGTTGCGCGAGGCCATGCAGGTCGAACTAAAACGTCTGCAGCAGGAGCTTGGCATCACGACCTTCCTGGTCACCCACGACCAGAGAGAGGCGATGACGACTGCAGACCTCGTGGTCGTCATGTCGGGCGGCGTCATCCAGCAGGTAGCGCCGCCGCTGGAGATCTATCGCAAGCCGGCGAATGCCTTCGTCGCGGATTTCATCGGCGCCGCAAATCTGATCGACGGCAAGGTCATCGCCAATGGACGCGTCAGCGTTCCCGGCGGCGAGGTCGCTGGTATGGATGCCCCCTCATCAGGCACCCTCACCTTCTCGGTTCGGCCCGAAGATCTCGAGCTGCGCGAGGAGGCAAGCGACAGCAGCATGTCCGGGCGCATCGCCTTCACCCGCCATCTGGGGGCAGCGGTCGAGGTCAATGTCGCTGTCCAGGGCATGTCCAAGGATCTGATCGTGGCACTCCCGCCGCGCAAGGAGAGCAGGCTGGCTGTCGGGCAGGCGGTGCATGTTCATGTTCCTGGCGCCGCCTGCGTCGTTCTGCGGTGAGCATGAGCGTCGCCAAACCCCAGTCGATGGCAGGATACCTGCCGCTTGCCGTTCCCGCAGCGCTGCTGATCCTGTTCTTCGTCGTGCCCTTTGGCTCGATGATCCTGATTTCTTTCTACAAGAATGCCGGTGGCGGCCTCACCGAGGCCATGCTTACCCTGGAAAACTATCAGCGTCTGATCAGCCCGTTCTTTGTCGGCCTGCTCATAGCATCCTTCGGCCTGGCGCTGGCCGTTGCAGCCATCTCCATCCTGATCGCCTTTCCGTTTTCTTATCTGCTGGTCAATGCGCCACGTTCGACGCAGGTGTTCTGGCTGATCTTCCTGTTGTCTGTGCTGTCGCTCTCGGAATCGATCATTGGCTTTGCCTGGTCAACGCTTCTGTCGCGGACAGCCGGCATCAGCAACCTGCTGGTGTTTGCAGGCCTGCTCGACAAACCGGCCTCCTATGCGCCTGGGCTGGGGGCGCTTGTCTCAGGCGTCGTCTACACGGCGTTCCCGTATGCGGTTCTCGTGCTCTACCCGATTCTGTCACGGGTGGACCCGCACATCGAAGAGGCCGCCCGGACGCTTGGCACGTCGCCGCTTCGCACATTCTTCATCGTCGTCCTGCCCATGCAGCGAAACACGATCATCACGACCTTCCTGATGATCATGGTCTTCACGCTCGGCACCTATCTGATGCCTCAGATCCTGGGTCGACCCCAACACTGGACGCTCTCGGTGGTCATCAGCGACCAGGCTCTCATGCAGTCGAACATTCCGTTTGCCGCGGCACTCGCGGTGTTCCTGGTGATCGCGACCATGCTCATCGTCGCCACTGTCGTCCTGTTCGGCCGCAAGGCGCGCGCATGATGACCCAGGCCCTGGTTCGCCGCATCTTCTTCAGCCTACTGGCGCTGATCATGGCGGCGCCGCTGCTCGTCGTCCTGGGCGTCTCCATCAATTCGAAGAAGTCGCTCACCTTCCCGCCGCAGGGTTTCAACATGGGTTGGTATCTGGATCTGTTCCGGATGCCGGATTGGTCGGGAGCCTTGCTCAACAGCACGATCATCGCGCTGTTTTCGGCAAGCTTTGCAGTGGCAATCGCCTTTCCGCTTGCCTGGTTCAATTGGCGCTACCGGCTCGGATGGGTCAAGGCCATCCTGGCGATCGGCCTGATCCCCTTCCTCCTGCCGCCGGTGATCACGGCAATGGGCTTCCTGTCTTTCTGGACGCAGACCGGCCTGTACGGGCAATACTGGACCGTCGTCGTCAGCCACGGCATCTTCCTCGTTTCCCTGCCGCTCGTGGCTTTAGCGCTCGGCTTCGGCTCGCTCGATGACAGCCTGTCGGAGGCAGCCGCGACGATGGGTGCGGATAACAGCACCATCCTCAGGACGGTAGTCCTGCCGCTGGTCCGCCCCTATGTGATTTCCGGATTTGCCTTCGCCTTTGTCGTGTCGCTGAATGAATATCTGGTGGCCTACATGACCGTTGGCCCCGTTCTCGAAACGCTGCCGATGAAGATCTTCAACTCGCTGCGCTATGGCTACACGCCGGTCATGGCCTCGGCGTCGATCTTTTTCGTTGTCGTCACCGTTGTCATCTTCTCGCTGGTCGCCCGGCTCGGTGACCTCCCGAGACTGCTCGGAGCACACACAAAATGACTGCATTTCGCAGGGCATTGGCCGATGCGACGCGGCCGCTTCGAGGTGACCGAGACCTGCCGCAACTTCACCGTTGAACAGCAACAGGCACGGCGCCAGGGGATACAGGCGCCTGAAAGAGGAAACACGCATGGCCGTTTCAGCAGACATGATCATCACCAATGGCCGGGTCATTTCGATGAATCCGGATCTGCCGCATGCGGAAGCGATTGCAATTGCCGGCGGTCGCATCCTGACCGTCGGCAGCAACAGCGAGATTGCCGCCTATCGCACGACCGGGACTCGGGTCATCGACGCGGGTGGCGGAACAGTGACACCCGGCATCAACGAAAGCCATATTCATCTATTCGGCGGCTCGGCGAAGCTCGACCAACTATCCCTCTTTGACGTGAAGGGATATGACGCGATGAAGGCGGCTGTCGATGCTTATGCAGCATCGAATCCCACCGAGCCGCTCTTGATGGCCAATGGTTGCGACTACACCATTCTTGGGAACGGCCGCAGCGTCGACCGGCACGTTCTGGACTCCATCCTGGCCGATCGGCCGCTCGCCGTGATGTCGCCTGACCACCATACTGTCTGGGCCAATACGATCGCGCTGACCAAGGCGGGACTTCTGGAAGGCCGCCGCCTTCCCTCCGGCAACGAGATCGTGATGGGCGGCGACGGCCTGGCCAATGGCGAGTTGCGTGAACACTATGCTTTTGATGACGTGATCGCACTTAGCGCCAACGGTGGGCGCGATATGCTGGGCTTGAGCACCGGTGACGAACCGAAACCCGTGCCTTCTGCTGCTGACCGGGCCTGTGATCGCGGGCTGCTGAAGCGCGGTCTCCAGCATCTGGCATCGCACGGTATCACCAGCTTCCAGAACATGGATGGCAACCGTTATCAGCTTGAATTGCTGTCCGAGATTCAGGCGGAGGGCGGCTTGATCTGCCGCGGGCGCGTACCTCTGCATTATGTAAGCGGCGACATCGATGAACAGATGGACAAGGCTGCACAGATGCGTGCTGAGTTCGGCGGAGAGTGGCTGAATTCCGGCACCGTGAAGGTGTTCATGGATGGCGTGCTCGATTCCCACACGGCAGTCATGTACGACGATTACGATGATCGCCCCGGCTGGAAAGGCGAGCCGCGCTTCGACCAGGCAATTTTCGACCACATCTGCATCGCAGCGGATAAGCGTGGCTTGCAGGTCGCAGTCCACGCAATCGGCGACGGCGCGGTGTCGAGCGTCATTGACGGGTTTGCTGCCGCGCGGCGCGCCAATGGCGCGCGCGACACCCGCCACCGGATCGAGCACATCGAAGTGGTGCGCGATGGCGACATTGGCCGAATGGCGGAGATGAAAATCGTCGCATCCATGCAGCCTACAGTTCCACCCGGCCAGATGGGCTTGCCACTCGAGCCGACGCTCTCGCGCATCGGAGCCAAAAACTGGGCGCGCGCTTACGCCTGGCGCGCTATCCGCGACGCTGGCATCGATCTCATCTTCTCTACCGATTGGCCGGTCTCTCCCGTCTCCCCCATCCTGTCGATGCATTCGGCGATGACACGCGAGCCATGGAGAGACGACCTTCCGGACAATCGGCAGACACTTATGGAAGTGCTCGACGCCTATACGGTACGGGGAGCCTATGCCGAATTCGCGGAGACCTGGAAAGGCCAACTAAAGCCAGGCTTTGCCGCCGACATCGTCATCTGGAGCAGCGATCTTGAAAGCCTTGATCCGGAAGCAATCGTAAACGTGGCACCGCTCTACACGATCTGCGCTGGCCAGGTGACTTACGCTGCATAGGTTCGTCTGCACAGAGGATTTGGTCTTTGACTGAGCCTGAAGGAGGCTGTGACGGTTGCCGCCGACCGATCTCCTCCTGCCAATCTCGAGGGTTTGCGATATAAGCCACCACGTCTTCGTCATCCCAAGGGCCAAGCAAGGAGCGAAGCGACGCGGCGCAGACCCTGGGATGACGAAGTGGAAGGATGGTTCAGCCAATCTCGAGGGTTCGCGATTTGCCACTGAAATTGGCTGAGAGGAATTGTCGACGGTCGCCGCCGATCGGCCCAACCTGTCAAAATCACCGTGCAGAGGAACTAGGTGGTGTGGGCGACAAAACGATCCAGAGTGGCGGAGGAGGAAAAATGCGCAAATCGGACAGCAATGCGCGCAGTGCGATCTCCGTCGACAATGCCGACATCCGTCTCATCCGCATTTTCATGCGGGTCGTGGAAGCGGGTGGACTTTCGGCAGCGCAAGCGGATCTGAACCTTTCGCTCTCGACCATCTCGGAGAAGATATCTGCACTGGAACAGCGCTTGGGGGTTACCCTTTGCAAGCGCGGGCGCGGCGGCTTTCAACTGACGGAAAGTGGCCGTCTGGTTTTCGATGAATGCCAGCGGCTGTTTGGCTCTCTGGATCTGTTCAGCCGCAAGGTGGCAGGCTTGCGCTCCAATCTTGGCGGCAGCCTTTCCATTGGCCTCCTCGACAACGTCATTACGGATCCCAGATCGTCTCTGGCGGAGACAATCGCAAAACTGGTCGAGGTTGCACCGGCGCTGCATCTTCTCATCGAAACCAAGTCGCCCGGAGAACTGCTGCGGGACGTGGTTGCCCAGAAGCTCGATCTTGTCGTCGGCAGTTTCCCGCGCATGGCGCTGGGACTTGCCTATATCGATCTCTATGAGGAGACCCAGAACTTCTATTGCGGCGCAGGACATCCGCTGTTTTCTCTTGCGGACCAAAGCATCGATATTGATCGGGTGCGCATGCACCGGATTATCGCACGCAGCTATTGGGCGGCGCGCGACATCAAGATTTTTGCGATCTCGACCCCGCACGCCACGGTGTCGAACATGGAGGCCGAGGCGTTCCTGATCCTGTCTGGATGCTATTTGGGCTACCTTCCGGACCACTATGCGGAGCAGTTCGTGCAAACCCGGCGGATCAGGCCAATTCGCCCGGACATTTTTTCTTACAGGGCCAAGTTTCAGATCGCCACCACGGAGGATTGGAAGAGCCGTCCGACTGTCAGAACGTTTGTCGAGATCATGTCCAACCAAATTAGGGATGCAGAAGCTGGCCGGAAGCGCCCCGAATGCAATTGACAACTCGGCAAGACGGTTCACATGCGTTTCCGGGCTCCGATCACCACCTGCGGGAAATATTGCGCGTAAGGCGACGATGCCGCCAGGATCGCACCGTCCGCCGCATATCAGTTCATCGGCCAAACGATCATGAGCATCGGCACGGCAACAATGACGACGAGGAACGATAGCGGCAGTCCCAGGCGTGGATAGTCGCTGAAACGGTAGCCGCCCGGCCCCATGACGAGCGTGTTGCACTGGTGGCCTATCGGAGTGAGAAAATCGCAGCCGGCGCCAATGGCGACTGCCATCAGAAATGCTTCCGGCCTGTAGCCGAGATCGCCGGCAAACGCGGCGGCGATGGGCGCCATGACCAGAACGGTGGCGGCATTGTTGAGGAATGGCGTAACGGCCATCGCGGCGACAAGGATGAGCGTCAATGCGCCGGGCGCCGGAAGAATGGTCCCCAGTTTGGCAAGCTCGCCGGCAATGACGCCTGTCGCCCCTGTACTGCGTAGCGAATCGCTCACCGGAATGAGAACGGCGAGCATGACGAGGATTGGACCGTCCAGTGATTGGTAGACGTCCCGGACCGGGATGACCTTGAAAAGCACCATCCCGACCGCGGCCGTAAAGAAAGCGACGGAGACCGGGAGCAGCCCGAGCGCAGTCGCCACCATGGCGAGAGCAAGGATGGTTACCGGCACAACACCTTTGCGGACGCTGCCAAGCAGGATAGCCCTTTCTGCCAGCGGCAGGCAGCCGAGTTCACGCAGTATCTCGGGTATCGTCGCTGCATTGCCCTGCAGCACGATGACGTCGCCCAGCCTCAGCTGGATTTCGGCCAGCCTGCGGTCGGGGCGCTCGCCGTGACGGCTGACAGCCAGGAGGTTGACATTGAAGCGGTGATAGAGGGCAAGGCGCTGGGCCGTCCAGCCGATCAACGGGGAGTTTTCACCGATGACGGCTTCGATAGCGACCAGCTCGCCGGCCGTATCATCCCCGCCGGCCCTGCTGCCCGTAACGCTGAGCTTGCCCTGGGAGACAAGGCGATCCAGCGCCCCTGGGTCGCCCTCGAGCAGCAGAATGTCGTGCATCTTGAGGACAACGTCGGGCAGTGGCGTCATCCGCATGGTCCGGTTGCGCAGGATCGACGTCACGACAGCATCGCCGCCGGAAAGCTTCATGAGGTCTGCGACGGTTTTGCCGAGCACAGTGGAATCGCGGACAATGCGGGCCTCTGTCAGGTAATTCTTGATATCGATGGCTTCATTCACCGACCCGCCCAGCTTTTCGCGCACCGGCAACAGCCAATAGAAAAACACCAGGAAGATCGTTCCTGCGGCGGCCAGGGCGGCTCCAACAGGTGTAAAATCGAACATTGTGAAGGCGGTGCCGGTCAGTTCCTCCCGCACCCGCGACACAACGACATTGGGAGATGTCCCCACCTGCGTCATGAGTCCACCGAGCAGCGACCCGAACGCCATAGGCATCAGGAATATCGACGGTGAAACGCTCGACCGGCGCGCGAACTGGAAAGCTATCGGGATCATGATCGCGAGCGCACCGATATTCTTTACAAAGGCAGACAGGATCGTGACCACGATCACCAGCAGCGCCAGTTGCGAGCGAACGCCCGACAGGTTCGGAGCGAAACGCCTGATGGCGACTTCCATGATGCCCGAGCGTGCGATGCCTGCGCTCACCAGCAGGGCACTGCCGACAATGACCACGATATCGTCGCTGAACCCGCTGAAGGCCTCGTCAAAAGGCACGATGCCAACCGCGAGTGCGGACAACAGTGCCGCGGCTGCAACCAGATCATATCGATACCGACCCCACACGAGCGCCGCCATCATTACGAAGATAACGGCGAACGACAGAATTTGCGGCGTAGTCATGTCTTCGGATGCCCCGCCGCTTGTGCGGCTGATCAGAACGGCCAAACCGCCGTTTTGTTGCTTTCGCTGGTCACGGCTTTGCTAGCACGGTTGCGTGCCTGCCAATAAGCCCGTGTCGAGCAATGTTCCCGACTTTCGCAGCCATGGTCCTGGGGTGACGCTTTTCAACCTGGCCGGCGGCTGGCCGCTCCGACTTTATAGCGATAGCTGTCATCCTCGCTAGTGCGCGCTGCGCGATGTTCGGCCGCGATCGACCCGCCGCTCTCCGCAACCATGCGATACACTGCCTCCACCCCGCCGACGATGTGATCGCGCGTGCGCACATAGTCGACGCAGGAGTCCCGCATCGTCCACAGCGATTGGAACTCGCGCGGCGACTGCGAGACCACCGCATCCTCGGCACTTCCAGCCCTTCCATGAGGCTCGCCGAAAAGCGTTCGATGGCCTAAAGCTGATCGCATTGACGGCCGTGCAAGGGAGAGAACACAGATGACCGCGCCCGCTATAAGCCGCTTCCCCGTTCCCGAGATCGCCGGCCTTCCCGACGACATCCGCGAACGGATACTCGCCGTGCAGGAGAAGTCGGGATTCGTGCCCAACGTCTTCCTCGTGCTTGCGCATCGGCCGGACGAGTTCCGCGCCTTCTTCGCCTATCACGACGCGCTGATGGACAAGCCCGGCCCGATCACCAAGGCCGAGCGGGAGATGATCGTCGTGGCCACGAGCAATGCCAATCAGTGCCAGTACTGCGTGGTCGCCCATGGCGCGATCCTGCGCATTCGCGCAAAGAACCCGCTGATCGCCGATCAGGTGGCCACCAACTACCGCAAGGCCGACATCACCCCGCGCCAGATGGCAATGCTCGATTTCGCCATGAAGGTTTCCGCGCGCGCCTACGAGGTCGGCGACGCGGACATCGCCGACCTCAAGATGCATGGCTTCACCGACGAGGACGCCTGGGACATCGCGGCCATCGCCGCCTTCTTCGCCATGTCAAACCGGCTGGCCAACGTCACCAGCATGAGGCCGAACGACGAGTTCTACGCGATGGGGCGCTGACCATGCCGAAGGGATACAAGGACCTGCTGGCCGACGCCGATGCGGTCGTCCGCTCGGTCGAGGCAGCGGACATGGCTACCATTCCCGACGGCGTTGTCATGGTCGACATCCGGGATCCGCGGGAACTGGAGCGCGAGGGCATGATCCCCGGCGCGTTCCATGCGCCGCGCGGCATGCTCGAATTCTGGATCGACCCGGAAAGCCCCTACCACAAGCCGATATTCGCCGAGCCCAGGACCTTTGTGTTTTACTGCGCGTCCGGCTGGCGCTCGCTGCTCGCCGCCAAGGTCGCGCAGGAGATGGGACTTGACGCGCGCAGCCTGCGCGGCGGCTTCTCGGAGTGGAAGAAGCGCGGCAATATCGTCGCCGAGAGACCGAGGAAGGACAGCTAGGCTCGACGACCGGCTCGCCCTATGGAGCCAGGCCGACACGGTAGCGTTCGGCGACCCGCCAGAACCAATCCTGGTCGAGGTCGATCTCGCGTGCCGCCTCCGCGATTGCATCTGCCGATCGCTCGAACAGCGCGTAGCAGACTTGGGCGTCGTCATGCCTGGCATGGTAGGCAATTCCATCAGCGCCAATTGGATGACCCGACAATGCGGTCGACCAAACCTGCGGCACGTCGTAGGGCAGTCCGCCCTGGGCGACTTCTGCGGTCGCCCCAAGGCGGGCGAGACCGGGCCCGGCAAGCCGGATCAATTTCAGGTCTCTTTGGACGATGAGGCGAACGTACGCCTTCCGCTGCAGCAGATCCGCGTCGATGAGCGTGTGCCCAGGAGTTCGCAGAAACGTCTCGGCGAACGCGCCGTTGATCTCCTTTGCGGCGTAGAGAACCCCATAGGAGGCGTCGGGAGCATTGAACCGCCCTTCGGTCGACCTGTCGAAGAAGATCGGCTCCCACTTGGCCGAGTAGAAGCGGTGAACCTCCTGCCCTGCCGGTAGCTTCACCAGTTCGGGCAGGCGGCCTGTCCAGGTCTGCGGGAGGGAGTGGCCCGCTCACGCCCCCTGCTCACCGTGCCGCCTCGCGGCTTCAAGCACGAGCTCGATCTGGCCGGATTTGAGAAGCTGGATGGGCTTGCGATTGCCCAGCCTTGCATCCGGCTGGGAAAGGAAGTTGAGCACCGCCCAGGAATTGCTGGTCTG
Organism: Mesorhizobium sp. WSM4814; assembly: GCF_055811595.1. Taxonomy (NCBI): domain Bacteria; kingdom Pseudomonadati; phylum Pseudomonadota; class Alphaproteobacteria; order Hyphomicrobiales; family Phyllobacteriaceae; genus Mesorhizobium; species Mesorhizobium sp. WSM4814. The sequence continues at coordinate 231,894 of NZ_JBVVQT010000001.1, read as the reverse complement.
CAAAGCCTCACGAACGGCTTTAAGCCCGGGTACAGCTGTGCCGTCGCGGTTGAACTGCAGCGTCGGATAGCTGCGACGGTTGCTGGGGCCGGGAACGGCAAGCAAGGAGCCGTCCTGCACTCGCTTGTCGATCGCCTGCCGGGAGACGCCGTGCAACAGGGTGCGGACCTGATCGAGGTCATAGGCACCGCCTGCGTCGCGCAGATCCTGCTGTGCAATACGGACACCTTCAAGCATCGCGCGGCTGCGCGCGTCAGGCTCGAATGCGGCCCTGTCCACTAACGGCTTGCGCTCAACCTGAGTATGCTGCGGGGCTCGCTCGACAACCTCGGTGATGCGAACCACACGACCGCGCACCGACTTCCTGATCGCGCTGACGGACTCCGGTTTTCCGGACACGATCGCCACATGTGCGCCGGCCGGCAGCTTGAACCCGGACAGCGCCTTGATCGGGTCACCCTTCATCGTGAACATTGTCAGCACGCCCGGGCCCTGTGTCTTCGCGGTGACGGCCGGTGCCTCGGCTCGCGTTTTGCCTGCCATGGGTTCTGCCTCCTGACGAGACAATATGGCGCTGCGAGCAACTTTGTCAACCTTGACAACCTTGACAATCAGTCTGGAATAGCCGCTCGCTGCCGGGAAAATTGCACCGTCTCGAACCGCATGTGGTCCTGCACAGGCTGGGCTTGCTCCACTGCCGCTGAGCGCGTCACCCATCACCATCAACGCGATCGCACCCGGCTATCTCGCGTGGACCCAGCAAATGGTGGAGCGAACTTGACGAAGCGGGGCCAAAGCATCAAGGCGCGCGATCGGTCAGCGCGCTTGCACCTTCCTCCGCGGCGCAATGTGCGCAGCAGTAGATGATGTCATCTTGTTCGACACCATGTCCGATGATCCGGCACCCGCAATGCGGGCAGAGCGGCGCAAGTTTCTGGATCGCGCATTCGAAGCTGTCGAACGCATAACTTTCCTCAGCCAGCGTCACTTCGAAAGCCTTGTCGTAGTCATTCCCGCATTGATCGCATCTGGCCATGGTTCTTTTCCTCTTCTTCATTGGTTCAAACTCGACCAACCCGCCGCATGGCGATAGGTTCCCGGCAGGATCGTAGAGTCCTGCCAAGGAGAGTCTTGCTAAATAAACAGGAGACCGGCCCGAGCAGCCTCACGCGCGCCGTTCGATCAAGCGGATCACCTCCTCGATGTCGCGCGGCGCGATGTCGAGTTCCTTCAGGCCCGGCGCGCCGATTGCGGCCACATTGTCGTGCCGCATAAGATCGACCTGGTTGCGCGTTATCGGCGCTCCCGGAAGGAGTTCCGCGACGCCGGCCAAGGCGTCCCACGCCGCAAACGGCACCGGCATCAGCCTGATGTGGGTATCGAGCTGTCGGGCGATCTCCCGCAGCAGTTCCTTATAGGTGTAGATGCGCGGGCCGCCGAATTCGAATATCGATGAGCCCTTGTGGTTTCGCCCGCCGATCAGCCGGCTGACTGCGTCTGCGACGTCTTCCACATAGACCGGCTGAAGCCGTGTGCCGCCATCGCCGAACAGCGGATAAACCGGCAGGAGACGTATCAGCCTGACAATCGTCGTGAGGAAAACGTCGTCAGGTCCCGTCATGACGGCGGGACGCACAATGATGGCGCCGGGAAATGCGCTCGCCACCGCCTCTTCTCCGCGCCCACGTGCCCTGATGTAGTTCGAATCCGATTGAGGATCGGAGCCGATCCCTGAAATCTGGACGAACCGGTCGACCTCGCCAGCGCGCGACGCGGCGGCAAGTTCAGCTGCGGCTTCCACATGCACGCGCTCAAACGTCTGGGCGCCCTGCTCGACGTAGAGACTGACGGCGTTCACGATCGCTTGTGATCCGTCAATGGCCGTCCCGATCGAGGACGCATCCAATATGTCCGCCTCGACGGCTTCGGGCGGCCTTGCCGTTGAGGAAAAAACCTGGCCCACACGAGCCGGGTGGCGGGATGCGGCGCGGACCGTGAAACCCCTTTCCAGGAGCCGCTTCACGATCCGGCGCCCGAGAAAACCTGTCCCGCCGAACACAGTGACGATCCGTTCTGTGTTGAGTCGTCAGGATCCATTTGCCTCGCTTTTCCCTTGGCTTTGCGTGCCCGCCGAGCGCCTGCCGCAAGGATCGCCTCTGGCCGGCGTACAACCCAGCCCCTTCGAACACCGGGACGGTTGGAGAACAACGCAGGAACGCTTTTTGTTCCAGTCGGCGCCGGGTTCGATCGAGAGACGGCCAATGTCGCTATGGACGGCGAGTGTTCGACGCTGGGTTGCCATGCTGTCCGTTTCATCCCCAGCCTCCATGCGCTGGCAACAAAACCGGACAACTCCTGTGCTACCTAATCCGGACAACTCATCTGCTTACGACACTGTCGTTCGGCCCCACTTGCCTCGCTTTGGCTGCTCCTGTATGAAAACCGCCATGACCAACCGCGCCACCTCCGTCGCTTCCCGTCAGACCGGCTTTGCCGGCGAGACCGTGCGCGCGCTTGCTTCCGCTCTGCTGCTGCTCGGCCTTATCGGCGATCGCCGGGTTCGCTGAAGGAGCGCCCGGCGGTCGAACCGCCGCTCACGCGCATGCTCCTTGGCCAGTCTCAAAATTGGCAAGTCACATCTAGCGAATGAACATCTGGTAAAGGCGCCGCTCGGCACCAAATCCGCCTGAAGGCGGATCCCACGAGCCGCCGGGAGAGACGACAATGAACGCACGAGAAGAGATCCGCTCAGAAAGCGGGGAGATGGGCAAGGATGCCAAGGGCATGCCGGAGGCAGCCCGCAAATACCAACCCTACCCGACCGTCGGTCTCACCGACCGCGTGTGGCCTTCGAAAGTCATCGACAAGGCGCCGATCTGGTGCTCGGTCGACCTGCGCGACGGCAACCAGGCGCTGATCGATCCGATGGGCCACGAGCGCAAGGCGCGCATGTTCGCCCTGCTCCTCGACATGGGCTTCAAGGAGATCGAGATCGGTTTCCCGTCGGCCTCGCAGACCGACTTCGATTTCGCCCGCTGGTGCATCGAAGAGGGCAATGTATCAGACGATGTCTCGCTGCAGGTGCTGGTGCAGTGCCGGCCGGAACTGATCACCCGCACTTTCGAGGCGCTGCAGGGCGCCACCAACCCGATCGTGCATTTCTACAATTCGACCAGCGAACTGCAGCGCCGCGTCGTCTTCGAGAAGGACGTCGCCGGCATCAGGCGGATCGCCACCGATGCGGCCAAGATGATCACCGACATGGCAGCGAAGGCCGGCGGCTTCTATCGTTTCGAATATTCGCCGGAGAGCTTTACCGGCACCGAGCTCGAAGTGGCGCTGGAAATCTGCAACGCCGTCACCGAAATCATGAAGCCGACGCCGGAAAACAAGCTGATCATCAACCTGCCGTCCACGGTCGAGATGTCGACACCCAACATCTATGCCGATCGCATCGAATGGATGTGCCGCAATCTCGACAACCGCGAGAACCTGCTCATTTCGCTGCATCCGCACAATGACCGCGGCACCGGGATCGCCACCACCGAACTCGGCCTGATGGCGGGCGCGGACCGCGTCGAAGGCACGCTGTTCGGCAATGGCGAGCGCACCGGCAATGTCGACATCGTCACGCTGGCGCTCAACATGTACACGCAAGGCGTCGATCCCGAACTCGACTGCTCCGACATCAACCGGATGAAGGACGTCTACGAATATTCGAACCAGTTGAAGATCCCCGAGCGCCATCCCTATGTCGGCGAGCTCGTCTACACCGCCTTTTCCGGCTCGCACCAGGATGCCATCAACAAGGGCATGAAGGCGTTGCGCAAGGCCAACACGCCGTACTGGGAAGTGCCCTATCTGCCGATCGACCCGGCCGATGTCGGGCGCAACTACGAGGCGATCATCCGCATCAACTCGCAGTCCGGCAAGGGCGGCATCGCCTATGTGCTGCAGGCGGACTACGGCCTCAATCTGCCGCGCAACCTGCAGATCGAGTTCAGTCAGGCGATTCAGGCGATCACCGACGCCGAAGGCAAGGAGGTGCCGGCCAAGCGCATCTACGGGCGCTTTCTCGAGACCTACGTCGATCAGCCCGGCGCGCGGCTGAAATTCCTCGACCACCACACTTATCCCGATATCGAGATCAAGGGGCGGCGCGCGGTGGAGGCGATCATCCTCGACAGCGGCAAGGAGGTGACGATATCAGGCTCCGGAACCGGCCCGATCGACGGCTTTGTCGACGCGCTGTCGCGCTATGTCGGCGTGCCGATGTCGGTGCTCGACTATTCGGAGCACTCCATGCAGCGCGGCTCGAATGCCTCGGCCATCTCCTATGTCGAGATGGAGCATCCCGGCGGCAAGCTGTTCGGCGCCGGTATCAACACCAATATCGTCGCCGCTTCGCTGGAAGCCGTGGTTTCCGCCGCCAATCGCATCGTCGGCGGAAAGGCCGACTAGAGGAGCTGAGCTGGAGCAAGATGACCCCGGATGGTATCATCCTGCTCCAGTCTTTCGCGCCATTAACCACCGGAATATTATCCGGTGGGGTACGCGATCGCATAATGGATGCATGCTTGTAAGGCAGTACAGGCGCTATATGATTGCGTCTTAACCTGTGCCGACTTCGAGAGGATCGACACTTGCAGCATGCCACGCCTGCCGCCCCCGCAGTGCGCGAGACGCTGGAGCGATTGCTAGCCAGCGAAACGTTCGGGAGATCCGAACGAGCGCGTAAGCTGCTTCGCTATCTGGTCGAGCGCGAGCAGGCAGGCGAAGCCGACAAGCTCAAGGGCTTTTCCATCGCGATGGATGTTTTCGGCAAGGACGGCGATTTCGATCCGTCGACCGACGCCGTGGTGCGGGTGCAGGCGGGCAGGCTGCGCGAGCTTCTGCAGCATTACTTTGCCAATGAGGGTGTTGCCGAGCCGATCCGCATTGCCATTCCGCGTGGCGGCTATGTTCCATCCTATGAACTCAACGCGATCCGCCTGCCGGTCGAGCCGGCGTCGGAGAAACACACCGAGGCGGCGGCCACCTTGCCGGAATCGCCCGAAGAACCCGGCATGGCCGCACCTGCCGCATCGTCCCCCGTCGTTCGCCAGCCGGCACCCTCGCTGCTGCGCCATCTCCAGTTCTTCTGGCTGGCGATCGCTCTGGTCATCGCCATGCTGGGCGTGCTGATCCTTCGTCAGGGAGGCAGCGCATTGCTGGCCGGAAGCGATGCCGCGCCGACGATTGAAAATGCGGTGGCAACCGGCAGCATTGCGCCATGGGCTCCGGCTGAAAGCCTTCCGCTCGTCTACATTGCGGTGAAAACCAACAGTGCCGAGGCTGCCCGCGTCGCCGCATCGCTGCGCGCCGGCCTCAGCCGCTTCGACACGGTCAGCTTCATCGGTCGCGATGCTGACGGCCAGCCCGATCCGGTCGCCGATGCGATCAGCTTCGTATTCGATGTCTTGCCGGGGCCAACGGCAGGCGATGTCACGCTGGAGCTTCAAAGCGTGGCGACCGGGCGGGTCCTGCTGTCACGCAACTTGACTGCCGCCGACAGCACACCCTCCACCGTCGAGGACAGTGTCGCCGGCATTTTGAGTTCGGCCGTTCCCGCCTCGGGCGCGATCTACAACTATATCGAACAGAGCGGCCTTCAGACCGGCCTGACGGAATGTCTGCTGCTCAACGACAAATACTATCTCGACCAGGGCGCCAAAACCCATGAGGCTGCCTATCGCTGCCTCGAAATCCTGGTCGATCGGGATGCGAAATCGTCGCTCGTCTTTTCGGAGCTGGCGACCCTGCATCTCGAGGCGGGCACAGATCACTACGCCTATCCAGCCGGCGCAACGATCGAACAGGCGATGTCGCTGGCGCGTCGCGCCGTGCAGATGGGGCCGACCAGCCCCTATGCCCACCGTGCCTATGGCTATCTCAATTCCCGCCTCGGCAATTCGGAGGAATCGATCCGCTGGATGCGCAAGGCCTACGAACTCAACCCTTACGACCTCAGCATGGCGGCAGCTTACGCCTACGGGCTGATTTTCGCCGGCAGGTACAGGGAGGGAACGCCGATCCTTGCTCACGCCGCCGAAACCTCCAGCGCCCATCCGACCTGGTGGGATTACGGGCTTTTCGTCGGCCAGTTCATGGCTGGCGATATGAACAAGGCCGCGCTTGCCAGCGATGCGCTGCAGGCGACGCCGACGAAATCGCACTATCTGGCAGCGCGGCTGATCACCGCCAAGACCGCCGGCCGCGATCAACTGGCGCACGAACTTCTGGACGAGTTGACTGTCAAGTTCCCGAAATTCGCCGCCGATCCGCGCGCGGCTTTTGTCGAGCGGAGATACCCCGCAGATCTGACCGAGCGGCTGGTCGAGGCTTTGCGTGCCGCCGGGCTCAGCAATGCCAGCTAGTCCTTGCGACCAGAACGGCCGATCGCGAAAATTTACTGGCCATCGAACCTGGTACAAGACGCAATCCCGCCACATCCGAATTCGCGTAAAACCATAGAATTTTCATGATTTCATCGCTTTACGCTGCCGAACGGGGCGCCGGCCCGAAGACGGTTGTATTTCTGCATGGCTTCGGCGGTTGCCACGGCGACTGGCACGAGGTGATTTCGACACTGGCACCTGATTCACGGACGCTGGCCTATGATCTTCCGGGCCATGGGCTGTCCCTCGATTTCCCGGGTGGCGGTCCGGCCAAGGCGGCCGCCCGGGCTGTTCTGGCAGACCTCGCCGCACGCAGACTCAGGAGGGTGCATCTCGTCGGCCATTCGATGGGCGGGGCGGCGGCTGTGCTGATGGCACTGGCCGAACCCGCAAAGATAGCCTCGCTGACGCTTCTGGCGCCGGGCGGGTTTGGCACTGAGATCAATGGCCCGCTGTTGCGCCGTTACGCCGCAGCAGCCGGCAAAAGTGAAATTCGCGCCTGCCTCGCCGCCATGTCCGGACCGCAAAGCCCGCCCTTGGAGCGCATCGTGGATGTGCTTGGCGACATGCGTGCCCGTCCCGGCCAGTTGCACAAACTTGTCGAGATCGCGGCCGCCATGACCAGGGATGATCGGCAGGGCGTCATCCCGCGCGAACGGCTCGAAACCCTGGCTATGCCGGTGATTGTGGTCTGGGGGACCGATGACGCGGTGCTGCCCTGCAGCCAAGCCGATGGTCTGCCGGCGCATTTCCACCTGCACCACGTGTCGGAGGCCGGCCATATGCTGGTCGAAGAAGCGCCCGGCCTGATCGCCGAGATCGTCCGCCACAACATGAAACGCCGCAGCAGGCCGCTTCGTCCAAACTCCGCTCCCGCAGCGGGCTGATCCCTGTCAAAGCGCGGCTTCGGGCCGGATTTTGCAAGCCGCCTATCGATCTCACAAGTGCATTTTGCTGCATTTTGCCAGCGACTGTGTTAATTCGGTGTTAACCAAACCCGCGAGGCAACGCCGATGAAGGATGCAGCCGAGACCATAAGCCAGGCCGATCAGTCGCGAAACTTGTCCGACGCCATCCGCGACGTGAAAAACGCCTTCGCCGACCGCGACGACGTCGTGGTCGACATGCGCGAGGCGCATCGCATGCGGCTGGAATTGCTTGCCGCCGAACTCGCGCCGATCTTCGCCGACGTGCCCGCCGACATGGACAATTTCGACTTCGCCGTCTCGTCCGGGCTGCAGCCGCGGCTCTGGATCGACGCCGTCAGCCATGTCGCCATGGGGCGCGACCGCCGCACCTATCGCTTCCTCAAGGACACGCGCATCGGCCGCGTGGTGCTCGCCGAATCGACCGAGATGAAACCGGTTGCCGATCAGGTGACGCGCTACGTCGCGGAGCGCGTCATCGAACGCCAGAGAATGCTGGAAGGCGGGGTCGAGCAGGCTGTCGCCGGCCTGAAACGTGCCTTGGTCCCGGAAGCCGAGCCGCCGCTGCGATCCATCAAGCGCCGCAAGCGTTGGTCAGCCTTTCTCTCCGGTCTCGGCCTGATCGCTGCCGGCGCCCTGGTCGGGCTGGCGGTATCGATCGTGTTGTTCTGGGACCGCCTCGTTGCGATGGGACTGAGTTTTGGACCATGATCCTGAACCGAAGGTCCGCGTAACGAAAAGTGGAAACCGGTTTTCGGAAAAGATCATGGTCAAGCAAAAAGATAGAGCCCCATCCCGATTCCATCGGGATGGAACAGGCTCTAGGCCATAGCGTCCGCGCCAAGCTCCACAACCTCGAGATCGGCAGGCGGGATGGCCGGCCCGGTCAGGCCACGTCGCGTCAGCCTGAGCCGCCAGTTGCCTATTTCACCATCGATCTCCAGCAGATTATATTGCGCCGCTGGACGCCTGCCGCCTGGCGCCTGGCCTGCGGCAGCGACGCCGACCACTGGAATTTTGGCGCCGCGCCCATTGATCGAGAACAGCGTCGGCTCGTGCGAATGGCCGTGCAGCACAAGCTCGGCCCCGTGCCGCTGAACGACCTTTTGGAAGCGGGCAATGCCGAACAGCCGCTTGGGTTGCGAAACGGCGCCGCGCACTGGCGGATGGTGGATCATGATCACCCGGAACAGCCCCCGTTTGGCCGTGGCATCGAGCATGTCGCGCAGCCTTTCCGCCTGGTCTTCCAGAAAAAAGCCGTTGGCCATGAACGGAGCCGTCGCCCGCGCCGTCGTGACACCGATCAGCGCGACGTTGCTACGCACGCGCAGATAGGGAAAGGCTTCGCGGTCGACCGGCGTATTGACGCCGTCGCCGGTCATCCACGCCGTCCACGACCGGCAGGACTTGTCGAAAGCACCGGGCACATAGGCGTCGTGGTTTCCCGGAACGACCGACACATCGTCGGGGGAGCCCAGCGTCTCCAGCCAGTGCTTGCCCATCTCGATCTCGCCATCGAGCGCCAGATTGACCAGATCGCCGGTGACGGCAAGGTGATCGGGTGCGCTCGCCTTGATATCGGCGACGATCGTGTCGATGACGGCGTCGCGCATGTGGCGGCGGCGATTGCGCTGCCAGTTGACGTAACCGACCACCCGCTTGGAGGCGAGATCGCGATAGGTTACACCGGGAAGCGGTCCCAAGTGGATATCGGAAATATGCGCGAGCCTGAACATCCCTCCTTCATAAGCGACGCGCGCGCTGCTTTCCACCCACGGTTTCGTGGGTGATGATGCGGCCCGATCCGGAGCAAGCTTTCCGCCAGACCGGCTGGCCGGGTCTCAGGGCAAGGCTGTTTCATCTGTACTTCGTGCTGCGGCGGCCGATGACGCTTGGGGTGCGTGGTTTGATCCACGATCGCAGGTCCAATTCCGTCTTCCTCATTCGCCATACCTATGTACCGGGCTGGCAGCTTCCCGGCGGAGGCGTCGAGCTGGGCGAGACGATGATCGAGGCGTTGGCGCGCGAGCTCTCCGAGGAGGGCAATATTGCATTGACCGCGCCGCCGGTGCTGAAATCGATGCATTTCAACCGTCGGGCCAGCCGCCGCGACCATGTCGGCCTATATTTGGTCGAGCAGTTCAACCAGACGGCGCCGAAGCTGCCGGACCGCGAGATCGCCGCAGCCGGCTTCTTTCCGCTCGACCGCCTGCCGGAAGCAACCACGCCGGCCACGTTGCGGCGGGTTGCCGAGAATTTCAGCGGCGCCGCGGCATCGCCCTACTGGTAGATCACGCTGCCTTCCTGAACCGCGCCCGATCATGCGGCGCCGCGTAGTCCAGTTCCGGCCCGACCGGCACGATGTGCGTCGGGTTGATCGTTGCGTGGCTGCCGTAATAGTGCGTCTTGATGTGGTGCAGGCTCACCGTGCCGGCGACGCCCGGGACCTGATAGAGGTCGCGCAGATAGTTCGACAGGTTCGGATAGTCGGCGATGCGGCGCAGGTTGCACTTGAAATGGCCGACATAGACCGGGTCGAAGCGGACCAGCGTGGTGAACAGCCGCCAATCGGACTCGGTGATGCGGTCACCGACGAGATAACGCTGGCGAGATAGGCGATCCTCGAGCTGGTCGAGCGCCGAGAACAGTTCGCCAAACGCTTTCTCATAGGCCGCTTGCGTGGCGGCGAAGCCGGCGCGATAGACGCCGTTGTTGACCGAGGGATAGACCAGAGCGTTGACCGCGTCGATTTCGCCGCGCAGTGCTTTCGGATAGAAATCGAGGCCGGCATCGCCCCATTCGTCGAAGGCTGAATTGAGCATCCGAATGATCTCGGAGGACTCGTTGCAGACGATTGTCTGTTCTCGCCTGTCCCACAGAACCGGCACCGTCACGCGGCCGGAATAGGCGGGATCGGCCTTGGTGTAGATTTGATGCAGGAAGTCGAGGCCGTAGAGCATATCGCCGGTGGCGCCGTCCTCGGCCAGGAAGGTCCAGCCGTTGGCGCCCATGAAATGATGGACGACCGAGACGGAAATCACGTCCTCGAGCTTTTTCAGTGCCCGAAAGATCAGCGTCCGGTGTGCCCAGGGACAGGCAAGCGAGACATAGAGATGGTAGCGCCCCGGCTCGGCCTTGAAGCCGCGCGTGCGGCCTTCGGCCGGCCTGCCGTCAACCGTGACCCAGTCGCGCCATTGCGACTGCGCCCGCACGAATTCGCCGTCGCTCGCCCTGGTGTCGTAGCCGCTGTCCTGCCATTTGCCGTCGACCAGCAATCCCATGTGGTGTCCTTTCCTCTTCGTAGGGATTTAGGCACAAACCGACGATGCGAAAATCGCCAGGCGTTGAACAGTTCGTCAATCGCCCGGTGCGGCAGACGAATGGCGGCAAACGAAGGCGGCAAACGAATGGCGGCAGCAAACGGCCGATTGCGGTGGCTGAAGATTGATGCTAGCGGAAAATCCGCATGTTTGACTTTGCTTTGATCCGGTTCGACCGACGACGAAAGGGCGCCCGCGCTTGATGAAGCGCTGACTGGCGAACGCTGCCGTTTGCAGCAAACCTTTCTCCGTCTACCGGAACGCAAAGACCATGAGCCTTGCCGACGTGAAATACCTGCCGGAAACTCCGGCGCATGACCCCGAAATCGAAGCCATCAACGACGAAGCCTTCGGGCCGGGCCGTTTCGTGCTGGGCGCCTACAAGATCCGTGAGGGCGGCCCGCATGAACGCGCTCTGTCCTTCGTGGCCGTTGATGGCGATATCGTTGTCGCCTCTGTGCGCATGACGCGCAGCGCGGCCGGCGTACAAGAATCTCGGCATTGGCCGCCGGCTGGTGGCGATCGCGCTGGAGGCCACCGCCAAGGCCGGCATGCCGGCGGTGATGCTTGTCGGCGACGAGCCCTATTACGGCCCGCTCGGCTTCAAGAGAATCCCGCGTGGGCAAATCTCCATGCCGCGCCCGGTCGATCCTGACCGGCTGTTGTCGCATGAGATCGTGCCGGGCGCGATGGCACGGCTGGTGGGAGAGGTTTGCCACGCCGATCAGGCAAGGATTGCCGCGCAAATCGCCGCGATGGCGTGACCATCCGGATGCTGTTGCGCAGTCCTGTCGGGCTTCGTAGCATGTGCCCGACTAAGGTGTGTTGAGATTCAGGTCAGGCCGAGCCGAAAACGGTGGTATTCGAGAACCGGAGCGGAGCGTACTTTTGGGTACGTGAGCACCGGAAGCGCAGGAGACCACTGTTTGTAGGCCGGCCTCACCTGAATATCAACACAGCTTGGATGGAGGACGCCGACATGAACCCAAACGGCCAGATTGCGATCGTCACCGGCGGCGGCTCCGGCCTCGGCGAGGCGACGGCACGTGCACTGGCCGCAAAGGGTGCCGGCGTTGCCATCCTCGACCTCGGCATCGAGCGCGCGGCGAAGATTGCGGCCGATATCGGCGGCATCGCCATCCACTGCGACGTAAGCAGCGCCGATGGCGGTGCTGCTTCAGTGGCGGAAGTGGTAAAAAAGTTCGGCGAACCCCGTATCCTGGTCAATTGCGCCGGCATCGCCATCGGCATGAAGACGATCGGCAAGGACGGTCCGCACCCGCTCGACCAATACCGCAAGGTGATCGAGGTCAATTTGATCGGCACCTTCAACATGATCCGCCTCGTCGCCGACCAGGCCGCGAAGCTTGAGCCGCTGGACGGCGGCGAGCGCGGCGTCATCGTCAACACGGCATCGGTCGCCGCCTTTGACGGTCAAATCGGCCAGGCGGCCTATTCAGCCTCCAAAGGCGGTGTCGTCGGCATGACGCTGCCGGTGGCGCGCGACCTTGCCCGGTCGGGCATTCGCGTCTGCACCATCGCGCCCGGCATCTTCAAGACGCCGATGATGGCCGGCATGCCGCAAGAGGTGCAGGATACGCTCGGCGCTGCGGTGCCCTTCCCGTCCCGTCTCGGCGAACCTTCCGAATATGCAGCCCTTGTGCTGCATATCATCGAAAATCAGATGCTCAACGGCGAGACCATCCGCCTCGATGGCGCCATCCGCATGGCGCCGAAGTAGCCGACCATGAGTGCCGAAGTCGCCCTTCAGGCGAAGACCGGCCCGCTCGCCGGCCTGACTGTGATCGAGATGGCCGGGCTTGGACCGGTGCCGCTGGCCGGGCTGATGCTGTCGGAGATGGGCGCCGAGGTGCTGCGCATCGAGCGGGCTGGGTCGAGCCAGCCATTTCTGGCGCTGCCGGACGAATACGACATCGACTGTCACGGCCGCTCCATCCTGCGGATTGACCTGAAGCGCTGGGAAGGCGCCGAACTGGTGCTGCGCCTTGCCGAAAAGGCCGACATGCTGGTCGAAGGGTTTCGTCCCGATGTCATGGAGCGGCTTGGTCTCGGGCCGGATGCGGTACTGGCGCGCAATCCAGCCCTGATCTACGGCCGCATGACGGGGTTCGGCCAGGACGGTCCGCTATCGGGACGTGCCGGCCACGACATCACCTACCTCGCCTATTCGGGTGTGCTGCATGCCATCGGCCAGCAAGGCGGCCGGCCGGTCCCACCGCTCAACCTTGTCGCCGACTACGGCGGCGGCGCCATGATGCTGGTCGCCGGCGTACTGGCCGCCCTGTTTGAGCGCTCGCGCTCCGGCAAGGGTCAAGTGATCGACGCCGCGATGACCGAGGGCGCTTCAATGCTGGCGACACCTGTGCACGCCCTGATGGCGGCGGGCCTGTGGAGTGACACGCGTGGCGCGAACCTGCTCGATTCCGGCCGCCCTTTTACGACACCTATGAGACCGCGGACGCACGGCACCTCGCCGTCGGCTGCCTTGAGCCCCGGTTCTTCGCCGAATTTGCAAGACTGCTGCCGCTCGACCAGATTTTTGTACGCGGCCAATACGACAGGACTTTGTGGCCGCAGATGCGGGCCGCCATTGTCGATCGGGTCGGGCAGAAATCACGGGACGACTGGGACCGTCTCTTTGCTGCAACCGATGCTTGCGTCGCACCGGTCTTGTCGCTGCGGGAAGCCAGGGATCATCCGCACAATCGCGCTCGCAACGCCTTCTTGAAGTCGGGTGCGCTTGAGCGCCCCGCCCCGGCGCCGCGCTTTTCGCTTTTCGCGCTCCCGGCCGACGCTTGCCGCCATGCCGGCCGATCACGATTGTCAGGCGGTGACGGTGCTGGCACGCTTCGGCCTTTCGGAAAGCGAGACTGAGGCCCTTTTCAAATCTGGGGCCCTTTTCAAATCTGGGGCCCTTGTCAAATCCGGTGTGATAGGTTGATAACTGGAGAGCAAAGATCAGCTTAAGACGGTGTGGATTTGAACGATCGAAAGAAGGACGTGATCCGCGAGACCGACGCCGAAGCGATCAGGCTGGCGAAGACGCTGATCCGCAGTGCCCGTTTCGGCGCGCTGGCGGTGATCGAGCCCGGGACCGGTTCGCCGCTGGCCAGCAGGGTTGGTGTCGCCACCGATATCGACGGCACGCCGCTGATCCTTGTATCGATGCTGTCCGCCCATACCGGCGCGATCCTTTCCGACCCGCGCTGTTCGCTGCTTGTCGGCGAGCCCGGCAAGGGCGACCCGCTGGCGCACCCACGGTTGACGCTCGTCAGTCGGGCGGCACGGCTTGAGCCTGGATCCGACGAGCACGCCCGCGCCGAACGGCGCTATCTCAACCGCAACCCCAAGGCGAAGCTCTATGCCGGTCTTGGCGACTTCTCGATCTTCCGCCTTGAGCTGGAGCGCGCCAGTCTCAACGGCGGCTTTGGCAAGGCCTACCTGCTCGAACGCGCCGATCTGGTCACGACCGCGCCGATCGTCGAAGAGCTTGCCGCTGGCGAACAATCCGCCCTCGACCATATGAATGCCGACCATAGCGACGCAATTGCCGTCTACGCGCGCCACTTCGCCAAGGCGGCGGGCGACGGCTGGGTCGTCACCGGCTTTGACGCCGACGGCATGGACCTGGCATTGGGCGACGATATCTGCCGGGTGTTCTTTCCCGAGCCATTGAGGACCGCGCGCGAGCTCAGGCATGTTCTGGTCGACATGGCAAAAACCGGCCGAGTGGCGGATTAAACACAGTCCGACAGTTAATCGCGTCGGGTCGAAAGCAAGTCTTGAGGTTTGTGCGAGATGTTCTACGCTTTCCCGGTAGCGTTGAATCGCCAGCGCACATTCGCAAGTGAGCCTATGGAATCAGACGCTATTGCCCCCATAGCGCCGGAGGAGCAGGAAGGTATGGGGGATCGATGGTCTCGAAAAAGCTAATCGCCAATGCCGAATCAGCGGCTTCGTTTCTGACGCTGATGGGCAACGAGAAACGACTGTTGATCATGATCTACCTGGCCGACGGTGAAATGTCGGTCGGCGCTATTGCCGAAAAGGTTCTGCTCAGCCAATCCGCCCTGTCACAGCATCTAGCCAAACTGCGGGCGCTCGATCTCGTCGAGACCCGGCGCGACCGGCAGATGATCTACTATTCCTGCAAATCCGATGCCGTGCGCGAACTTCTCAACACGCTGGACGGGATTTTCGGCGAGGGTGAGCCATCGCAGATGGCATACCGCCCGCGTCGCTCCGGGACTTGACCGGCCAATGCATGTCGCCCAAAGCCGGCAACATGCATAACTGGTCCGAGCGCCCCTTGCCTCGCTGACGACTCCTGATGCATGTCGCGCAAAAGCATGCCCGTGCAGCGGTTTTGCGATAACGACATGCATAAAACAACAACCTAAAGCGCGTCGCGAGAGGTCGGTTGAGGTCGGTCGAACGCGACGCGCTTTTGAGCGACTTGCGTCCACTTGGACGCAGAAGGTACGCTCTGACACTTTGGATCCACGCGTCGTGCTGTCGCAAAACCCACCATGATCGGGCCGATGCGGGTCAGTTGAGGCAAGCATGCGCAGCATTCGTATCGACGACCCGCAAGACCCGCGCGTCGCCGCCTATCTCGACATTCGCGAGCGCGATCTTGCCGGCCGGCAGGGTCGTTTCGTTGCCGAAGGCAAGGTGGTGCTCGAAATGCTGCTCGCAGCCAAACGCTTTACCGCCGAATCGGTGCTGGTGCTCGAAAACCGGCTGGCAGGCCTCGACGCAACCCTGCGCAAGGCGCCCGCGGACCTTCCGGTCTACGCGGCAGCAAGCGAGGTCATGGACAGGATTGCCGGCTTTCACATGCATCGCGGCATATTGGCGATCGGCCGCAAGGGCGAGGCGCAGCCTGCAGAGGCCTTGCTGGATGCCCTGCCCGCCCGCGCGTTGATCGTCGTGCTGGTCGGCATCGCCAACCATGACAATATGGGCTCGATCTTTCGCAACGCCGCCGCCTTCGGCGCCGATGCCGTGTTTCTGGACGCGACCTGCTGCGATCCCCTGTACCGCAAGGCGATCCGCGTTTCGGTCGGCGCCGCGCTGAAAATTCCTTTTGCCTCCTTCGCTGAGACCGTCGGCTTTACCGCGGCGCTCGATCGGCTGGGCTTCGGCCAATTCGCATTGTCGCCGCGCGGACAAACCGACATCCGCGATGCGAAAAGGACCGAACGGCTGGCACTCTATCTCGGCACTGAAGGCGAAGGCCTGCCCGAGATGCTGCTCGCCCGCCTGCGGACGGTGCGGATCGATATGACGGAAGGCTTCGACAGCCTGAACGTCGCCGCCGCGTCAGCCATCGCCTTGCATCATTTCTCGGCAAGCAGGACCTGAGCCGCAGAAGTCAGCATCACTGCCTGGGCTCAATGCGCCGATTCGGCCTGCTGCAGCGCCCGCACGCGATCGGCAAGGCTGCGTTCACCGCTTCCCGGTGGGTTGGGTGCCGCAAGAACCTTTGCGATCGGCGATTCCGGCCCGTCGAGCTTCGCCGTCAGAGCTACGACCTGCGCCGCCAGGTCGCTCATCTGCTCGCGCAACGCAGCGCTGGCGCCTTCGGATCTGGATACCGCGTCGGCGGCAAGATCCGTTTTCAGCCTCTTGTTCTCGCTGGCCAGTGCCGTCAATCTCGCCTCCAACTGCTCCCGGTCGCTGTCGAGCTTGGCGATAGCTTTTTCCATATCGCCCTTGACGGCCACATCGGCCTGACCGCCTTGCGCTCCGACGAGACGCACCGCTGCCGACGCATTTTCCACGCTTTCGCTTTTCAGCTTTTCGCGAAGCCGCGCGATTTCCTTTTCGCGGCGTTCAAGCTTGTCCTCGCGATCGGCAAGCGTGGCGAGCAGGCGCTCGATCTTCTTGTCCAGTTCGCCGGTCCTTTTCTTCTCGGCTTTCAACGCGTCTCGCGCGGCCTTGCTCTCGGCCGCGATCTCCTGTTGGCGCCTGTCGGCCTCCTTGCGCTGGCCGCGCAGCACTGAAATATCATCGGCCAGCTTTTGCAATTCGGATTCGCGCGCCACAAGTTCGATCTGACGGCTGCTGGAAGAAAAGCTGGCGTCGTCATACATGTGCTCCAGTTTTTTCAGCTCGAGCACACGCTTTTCCAGGGCATGCTCGGTTTGAGCAAGCCGATCCGACAAAAGCTGCAACTGGTCTTTGCGCTGCCGAAGGTCTTCGCCCTTGGCCTCGAGCGCGGAAAGGGCGTGTTCCTTGTCCTTCCGCTCGAGCGCCAGTTCCTTCAGTGCTTCGCGGCCACGGCCGATCTCGACAAGCTGTTCGGCCGATTTCTCGCGCAACGCCTTGACGCTCATCTCAAGCCGACGTGTCGCCATGGCGAACTCGGCGCGGATGCGATCCTTCTCCGCCTGGATCTCGGCCAGCGTCAGCGGCATCGAGCCCTCGATGCGTTTACGGGTCAGCATCACGGCCCGCCGCCAGATGGCCGGAGCAATCATCAGCGCCAGAAAGCCGGCGCAGAGAAAGCCGAGGACAAAGAACAGGACCGACTGAACCAAGGTGACTATCCGTTATGAACGGCAAACAACCGTAAGGGACTGTGCCACGTTCGCATGACGGAATTCCAGTGCCGCGGCAAGGGTCTGCCGCAGCATTGTTCACACCGTCGATCCTGGAAACAATCGCGGTGACGAGGCAACCGCTTGCTCAGAATGGATTCCAGGTTGCGCGCTGGGTAAGCTTGAGGTAGCCGAGATTGACGCCAAGCCGGGCTCCGACGCCGGTACGGATCGGCACCAGCAGCACATTGTTGTTCTTCATCACGTTGAAGCCGACGCCAGCCACGAGGTAGGCGGAGCCGGCAAGGCCGCCGAAACGATTGTAGAGGCTGTTCACATCGTCGAGATTATAGACCAGCATCATCACCCGCGAGCCCTCGCCGCCAAAATCCCAGCCGAGCGACGGGCCCTGCCAGAACACTTTGTGATCGCCGGCATTCTTGGTGTAGAGTGTGCCTTCACCATAGGTCAGGCCACCGATCAGGGCGCCCGAGCCCTCCTCCCCAAGCAAATAGCCATTGGGCAGGCCATAGGAGGAGAAAATCTTCTCCACGACGGTGGCGAGCCCGCCCGACGTCGCACCGAAGAATTTATGACCGGAATCGACGATCTCCTGAGCGGTGTATTCCTGGGCCCGCGAAGGCGAGGTTGAAAAGACGACAAGGCCCATGAGAGCGATCGCCATTGAGAAGACACGGAGAAAGCTCCGGTCTGTGAAGACACGGAAAAAACTCCGGTCGTAGTATCGGGAAAACATGCTTCCAATCTCCGTCAGGGAGCACTTTCGCCGACGCCTCGCATCCGTGCGGCTCTTTGGTGGCCGTTAAGGATGACTGTTAAGGACAAACTATGCCGTAATCCTTTTTCAACCATTAAGCTTTCACATGAAGATGGCGGTTCGTAGGCTGGTTTCGCGCTGATTTCGCGTCGGCCCGCAGTATCCGCACCCTGCGTGAACACACCATTTTCGATAGCGACAATTCCGGATTTGTTGCTGCACGCTCAGGCGCTGTGTATTCAGTAGGCCTTGGGAGAGCGAGCGTGATTCGTGTGGACAGGCGTGATCATTGATCGCCCGGCCATCTCCAGTGAAATTTTGCAGGGACTTTCGCCGATGGCCGAGCTTTTCACCCTTTCCGCACCCGATCTCGCCGCGCTTTTGTGCAGCCGGGTCTGCCACGACATCATTTCGCCGGTCGGCGCCATAAACAACGGGCTTGAGCTGCTCGACGAAGGCGGCGCCGACGAAGATGCCATGAAATTGATTCGCCAGAGCGCCAGAAACGCTTCGGCCCGCCTGCAATTCGCCCGCATCGCCTTCGGCGCAGCCGGTTCTGCCGGCATGATGATCGACACCGGCGATGCCGAGGCCGTTGCGATCGCCTTCTTGAAGAACGAGAAGCCGGAACTGATCTGGAATGGACCCCGTGCGCTGCTGCCCAAGAACAAGGTAAAGCTGCTGCTCAACCTCATTCTCGTCGCCAACGCTGCCATTCCGCGTGGCGGCAAGCTTACGGTCACGCTTGAAAAGCTCGACACGGAACCACGCTTTGCGCTCGCCGCGAGCGGTCCGATGCTGCGCGTGCCGCCCAAATTCCTGGAGCTCCATTCCGGCAACAAGCCTGAAGAACCGATCGACGCGCATTCGGTGCAGCCCTACTACACACTGCTTTTGGCACGCGAGGCGAACATGACAATATCGATCCACGCGACCGCAGAAGAAATCGTTCTCTCGGCTGCTTGAATTTACTAAGAAATGATTGAAAAGAACAGATAAGAGTTTTTAGACAATATTTACTGCACCATCACGGTCGAATGAAATGAACCCCAAAGGCTAGTTCGGCCGAAGCATCGGTCAAGAAGTTTCCGTAAAAGCTGTTCTTGCAAAAATTTTACCTATCGGCTTTTCAGCTTCTTTACCGGATTGACCATACGGTGCCTTCCAGACCGCGACGCTGCCGGATTGCCGCATGGCAAAGAGGGCCCGGAAATGAAACGCTGCATGTTCATCGACGATTCGAGCGTCATCAGGAGGGTTGCAAAACGCATCCTGGGTGGTTCCGACATGCTGGTCATCGAAGCTGCCAGCGGGCTTGATGCGGTTGAGATGTGCACTGCCGACATGCCGGATATCATCATTGTCGACGGCGCCTTGCCGGACATGCAGGCCGAGGACGTCATTCGCCGCGTACGCGCCATGGAAAGTCCGATACAACCCCAGATCCTGATTTTGCTGGTTGAGGTCGACGTCGCTTCGATCATGCGGGCAAAGCGCGCCGGCGCCCAAGGCTATCTGCTGAAGCCGTTCACTCGGCCGCAACTTCTCGAGCGCTTCCGCACCTTGAGTTTTGCCGCCTGATTCGCCGCCGCTGGCGCATGGCCGCGGAAATCGGCGCTCCAATATCTGCGACATGACATAAAAACGCAAAATCCGGCCGAAGCCGGATTTTTGTCGGAAGAATCGATCGGATCGGCGTCGTCAGCTCAGGCGCTGACGCGGATGTCTTCCGGCTCGCGCAGCACGTAGCCGCGACCCCAAACCGTCTCGATGTAGTTCTGGCCGCCGGAAGCAGCGTCGAGCTTCTTGCGCAGCTTGCAGATAAAGACGTCGATGATCTTCAGTTCCGGTTCGTCCATGCCGCCGTAAAGGTGGTTGAGGAACATTTCCTTCGTGAGCGTGGTGCCCTTGCGCAGCGAGAGCAGCTCCAGCATCTGGTATTCCTTGCCGGTCAGATGCACGCGCTGGCCACCGACCTCGACGGTCTTGGCATCAAGGTTGACCACCAGGTCGCCGGTGGTGATGACCGACTGGGCATGGCCCTTGGAACGCCGCACGATGGCGTGGATGCGGGCGACCAGTTCGTCCTTGTGGAACGGCTTGGTCATATAGTCGTCTGCGCCGAAGCCGAGGCCACGTACCTTGTCCTCGATGCCGGCCATGCCGGAGAGGATAAGGATCGGCGTCTTCACTTTGGAAAGGCGAAGTGTTCTCAACACCTCGTATCCCGACATGTCGGGGAGATTAAGGTCGAGAAGGATGATGTCGTAGTCGTAGAGCTTACCTAGATCGACCCCTTCTTCGCCAAGATCGGTCGTATAGACATTGAAACTTTCCGATTTCAGCATCAGCTCGATGCTCTGTGCGGTCGCACTGTCATCTTCTATCAGCAGAACACGCATTTCATTCCCCTTTTCTGCTGCCGGACCATTTCACGACCCGTCCAGGACCGGAGCAGTGATTGCCTGAGCAGAGGCTGCCATCGAATGGTTAACAAAACCTAATTCCGTGCCGTTGACGGTACCAGATTTTTTAACCCTTTTCTACACCTTGTTGAATCTAATAGCGAATCTAAGAACCAAACCGCTAATGCAAAACATTAATAAGCCAGACTAAGTGACTCCAGGGACTCGCTAGCCGTGCTTCCGCGTCGGGGCCGGAATTTTTACCCGGCCTTAAGTCCTGAGCCGTATGATTAACAATGCCCGTAAACGAATGGTTACCGCCGGCAAAAAACTTTAGGAATTTGTTTCCCATAGTTCTGGTAAAGTCGGTGGAAGCGGGTCGAAGCCTGAGTTTGCCAGGCGGATTAGACGATATGTGCAGGTGTGCGTTTCCAGGAGTACCGAATCATGAAGTCACGTGAAAACCTCGTTCGGCTGAAGCAGTTTCAGGTGAACGAGAAGCGGCGGCAGTTGCTGCAACTCGACATGATGATCGCCGAATTCGAGCGCATGGCTGTCGAACTGGAACTCCAGATCACTGCCGAAGAAAAGAAAGCCGGCATCACCGACATCAACCATTTTGCCTATCCGACCTTCGCCAAGGCAGCACGCTTGCGCCGCGACAATCTCAGAAATTCGCAAAGCGACCTCGCCCAGCAGCGTAGCGTTGCCGAATCACTGCTCGGCGAAGCCGAAGCGGAGCTTTCCAAAGCAGAAATGCTCGAATCACGCGACACCAAGATCCGAGACGCCGAGACCGGCGGCCGCAGCGCCATGATCGGCTGAAAACAAGGCTTTAAGGCCGGTCAGCACCCAGCGATCAGGTCGTTGCCCATCTGGAATGTCGCCGCTCATTGGTCGAGCAACTGCCAGTTTCAGGCCTACGCTGCCAAATCCCCTTGATGCTCCGCGACCGCCCGCATCTGGGCTGATGTCGGGCGCAGGCGATTCCGGCCAGGACTTTATCTGATTGAGCAGCCCACCAGGTTCCGGCCGAGTTCGGCTCGGGGCCGGCCGCGCAGGCTTGCGGAACTCGGCAAGGTCGACGCGAAAAATGCTTGCTCCAAGAAGCAGGCGCTGCTCATGCCTGTTGTCAGCCCGATCGGCAGGTGGTGCTGACCGTCTGAAGCAGAGAAAACCCTGTCGGCAAAGCAAAAAGGGCGCGGATTGCCGCGCCTTTTGACATCCTTGAACCAGCCCTAATGCCGATATTGCTGGATGCGCGTTGTGCGCAGGCCGGCAAGGCCATATTCATCGATCGACGCCTGCCAGGACAGGAATTCCTCGGTGGTCAGCTTGTAGCGCTGGCATGCCTCTTCGAGACTCAGCAGCCCGCCCCGTACAGCCGCCACCACTTCCGCCTTGCGCCGGATAACCCAGCGACGTGTGTTCGTCGGCGGCAGATCGGCAATCGTAAGGGGGCTGCCGTCAGGCCCGATAACATATTTGACGCGCGGTCTAACAAGATCGGTCATCGTACTCTCTACTAAAAACTCAAAGACCCAATCCCCACCACATTACCGCCACAGCTTTAAAATTTGCCTAAGCGATCCCTAATAGCTAGGTAAGGATCATGAACGCCGCGTTAGTCTTTTCGTCGGCATTTGAGGCATCTGCCCAGCAAGCGCCCGAATCCGTTCAAAAAATCGGCCGGTTCGCGAAGCTGGCGCACCCGGAAAGCTTGACCTATATTCCGGCCATTGGCATTCAGGCGCCGTCATCCAGGCGCCGTGCAGAACGAAAGAACCATGAACAGCCTCGACCTTCCCGGACGCCCCGAAGATACCCGCATCGTTGTCGCCATGTCGGGCGGCGTCGATTCGTCGGTTGTTGCCGGCCTTTTGAAGCATGAAGGCTATGATGTCGTCGGCGTCACGCTGCAGCTCTACGACCATGGCGCGGCAACGCACCGGGCCGGCTCGTGCTGCGCCGGCCAGGACATCGACGATGCCCGCCGCGTCTCCGAAACGCTCGGCATTCCGCATTATGTGCTTAATTACGAGGAGCGTTTCCGCAAGGCGGTGATCGACCCCTTCGCCGAGAGCTATGTGGCCGGCGAAACGCCGATCCCTTGCGTTTCCTGCAACCAGACGGTGAAATTCGCCGACCTCCTGGCGACCGCCAAGGAACTCGGCGCCGAGGCGCTGGCCACCGGCCATTACATCCGCTCCGGCGCCAACGGCGCCCATCGCGCGCTGTACCGGCCGGTCGACGCAGATCGCGACCAGAGCTATTTCCTGTTCGCCACCACACAGGCGCAGATCGACTACCTGCGCTTTCCGCTCGGCGGCCTGTCGAAGCCGCAGGTTCGCGCCATCGCCGAGGAAATGGGGCTGACGGTCGCTGCCAAGCAGGACAGCCAGGACATCTGCTTCGTGCCGCAGGGCAAGTACTCCGATATCATCGCCAAGCTGAAGCCGACTGCTGCCAATCCGGGCGACATCGTCCATATCGACGGCCGCGTGCTCGGCCGCCATGAAGGCATTTTGCGCTACACGATCGGTCAGCGCCGCGGCATCGGCATTGCCTCGGGCGAGCCGCTCTACGTCGTCCATCTCGACGCCGACCGGGCCCGCGTCGTCGTTGGCCCGCGCGAGGCGCTGGAAACGCACAAGATCTATTTGCGCGACATGAACTGGCTGGGCGACGCTGCGCTGACAGATATTCCGGCCACCGGGCTGGAGCTTTTCGCCAAGGTCCGCTCGACACGCCCGCCACGCCCGGCCGTGCTGCGTCACAACGCCGGGATCACTTCGGTGGAACTGGTCGACGGCGAGTCCGGTATCGCGCCCGGCCAGGCCTGCGTGCTCTATTCCGACGACGGCAACGAGGCCCGCGTTTTCGGCGGCGGCTTCATCGAGCGTTCCGAACGCGGTGCCGAGGCCGAGGCGATGCTGACGCGGCTAGCGGCCCGGCCGACGCAGATTCCCGCCGAATAGACGATAATCCCGATCTATCGGGATCGATCAGGCTCTGATACAGCCGCACTTCTCTCAGGAAGACGATCCGGTGTGGGCAACCGTGCCAGCGGTCAGGATACGCAGCACCCTGATGGCTTCCTCGCCGCTGGTACGCGGTTCTGCCCGCGTCTCGATGCACTGGATGAAATGCTCGAGCTCTCGCGTCAGCGGCATGCCCTCGCCCACTGCAACATAGGACGGCTCGTTGGTGGTGAAGGCCCATTGGCCGCTGTCTTGCCAGACCGCGTGGCGGTAGACGGCGAGCTTGCGCTCCCACGGCTCGACATCGTCGAACACCGCCATCGCCTTGGTGCCGACCACGGTCAGCCGCCGTTCGCGGTAGGGATTGAGCCGCGACGCGAATAGGTGGCTGCGCAGACCGTTGGGAAAGCGCATGTGCAGATGCGCGAAATCGCTGAGATTGTCGAGGAGCGCTGCCCCTTCTCCACGCACCTCGATCGGTTCCGTGCCGGTGATGGCCAGGATCATCGACAGATCGTGCGGCGCCAGGTCCCACAGCGCATCGTTCTCGGTGTGGAATTTGCCGAGCCCGAGCCGGTGCGAATGGATATAGCGGACCTCGCCGAGCTCGCCATTGTCGATCAGCGCCTTCAACGTCTCGAAGGCGGGATGAAAGCGCAGCACATGACCGACCATGAAGACGCGGCCATTGTCGACCGCCGCCTTCACCGAACGCTCGGCATCGGCCACCGTCAGTGCGATCGGCTTCTCCACCAGCACGTCCTTGCCGCCCTGGACGGCGCGCACCGCCATATCGGCGTGGAACTGCGGCGGCAGCGCCATCACGATGGCGTCGATGTCGCTGCGCACGAACAGCGCCTCCGGCTCGATCGCCAGGCAATCCTGCTCACTGGCGAAACCTTCGGCGCGGGCAGGGTTGACGTCCGAGACCGCGTGCAGCGCGCCGAGCGCCTTGAGGGTGCGGATGTGGTTGCTGCCCCAGTATCCGCAACCGAGGACTGCAATGCGCGGTTTCATCATTCCAACTCTAGAATTTCGTGGCCGAGACATAGCGGCGCGCCCCGCCGAACTCAACCCGGCATTTCTGTGCCCGATTGTCTGCCCGGCAAAGCTTTTCGGCCATCAGAGCGAGGTGCGTCCGCCTGGACACACAAAGTACGTCTCAAGACCGTGAAGCTTGGCGACGCGACAGGATGCGATAGAGTGTGGCGCCAGACCGGCTGCATCGACACCGGCTGCATCGATGCTTGACAGGCTTGGCGTCCCAACCTTATATCCGCCCGACCTTGGCGAACGCTTCGACATGCCCTCTGATTTGAGGCGGATTTCGGGCCTTTCGCCGCCCTGGCGGGGTAGCTCAGTTGGTTAGAGCACGGGAATCATAATCCTGGGGTCGGGGGTTCAAGTCCCTCTCCCGCTACCAAAACTCCTTAAATCATTGATATATCGAACAAATCTATGCAAAATGGTAGCGCCTCCGTTTGAAACTGATCAAGAAGTAACGTGGCGCCCTCGTTTTCAAGCGCCAGGTGATTTCAGAGTCGAGGAAGAGCAGCACGCGTTTTACTCCTCCCTGAAAGCGCGCTTGATCCGATCAGCAAGGGCTGCACGATAAAAGACAACATCGTGCGCCTGCCGGTGGAAAGATTTTCGCCGGCCGCTGGTGATCAGGCGGCGCCTTCCAGATAGCGCCTGTCGAAGACGCCCTCGGCAGCATCGCACTTCGACTTGTCGAGCAGGTTCGCCCTGACCATCAGGTCGATCGTCGTCTTGAGCGCCTTGTCTGGCACGGCCAGGCCCTGCGGCCACATGCCCATGCCACGCATATATTCCAGGCCCCGTCGCGCCAGGGACTCGCTGTCGGGTGTGGTAATGCGCTGGAAGATCGGCAGGGTGATGCCATGGTTGGCCGCGTCATTCGTGACCGAATGCGCCTCGATCAGCGCCTTGAGGAAGCGGGTCACGAGATCGCGGTTCGCTGCCAGCCAGGATGCCTTGCCGATGACAGCGGTGAAGACGATCTCGGAGATTGCGGCGCTGACTTCCCCGAGCAGATTGTAGCCCTGGTCCTGCGCGAGGAAATTCCATGGTGCGGGCTGCGGAGCGCAATCGATTTCGCCTGCCTGCAGCGCCTCCCACCGCTTGGTGTGAATGCCGGCCAGGGCAAACTCATAATCGCCGGGGTAGTGCAGCCCTGCCGCGGCCAGCACGATCTGCGTGTAGATCGCGGTGCCCTCCGTCAGCGAGGACGTGCCGACTTTCTTGCCCCTCAGCTCGGCAAGCGAGCCGATGCCCGGGCGCGCCACGATCGACATCGGCAAGCGCACGGCGTTGGCTGCCACGATACGCAGCTCTCCTCCCCTGACGAAGTCGGCAACGGCGCCTTCCGGCGGCGTAATCGCCAGATCCGCTTCGCCGTCGAGAACGGCCGCGGTCGCCTTTTCGACGCTGCCCATGCGCTTGTAGTCGATCCGGATGCCGTGCTTTTCGAAAAGGCCCTGTTCGTCGGCGACGAAGACAGGAAGCCAGTTGAACCCCTGCGCCCCGCCCGCGAGCCGAAGATCGGCGAGGCCGGCAGATTCCTGGTCAGTCATGGCGATATCCTCCGTTGAAACTCCGGCGCAGGCACTGGTCTCTGGCGAGATGCGGTTCGGTTCTACGGCCGTGATGCCGTGCACATTGACAGACGCATAATAATTGAGATACTATATAGTATCTAAAAAACATACGGTATGTCAATATACCGAACGAAGGAGTCGGCTGATGCAACATCGAGCCGAAGGAGGAAACATGCGCCCCACCAAGAGTGTCGCCGATATCAGCAGCCGACAGTTCGACGCGCTGCGGAACAGCTGACATGAGCGGCCTGGCGCGATCGCCACAGGAAGCGATGATCCTCGGCATTGTTACGGCTGGTTTGCTGGCGCTTGTGGCAGCAGGGCTGCTGCGCTGGCTTCGCGCCGGGAAGCTCTGGACGGACCTCCTGGTGCCCGCTTCCTTCCTCGTCGCTTACTGGCTGGCCTACAACAAGGTGCCGTCTTTCCCGCCAGTAGGTGCGGTCAACAAGGTCTTCTTCGTCGCCGCGATTGGAACGGCGCTCGGTATCCTGGCCGAGGCCGTCGGCCGTGGCATGCTGGGTCGCGCACTTGCCCTTGCCCAGCCGATCGCGTCCGCCGCGTATATAGGAGCGGCTCGGCTGCCCGATGCGCTCCCGGAAGTGGCGGTGGCCGCGTTATGGGGCCTACTGGTGATGCATGGCCTTTCCGGTGGAACAGACCGGGCCGAGGACGAATCCGGCACAAGGCACGCCGCCTTGCTCGGCATCGCATGCGCCGGATTCGCGCCGATCGCGCTATTGGGGGCATCGTCCTCGAGCTTCCAGCTCAGCCTGCTTTTCGCAGCCGCCCTAGCGGCCATTGTCGCCACCAATATCTCAAATCCGGATTTCGGATTCCGCTCCGCATCCCTCTTGGGAGGAGCAGGTGGCATGATAGCGGTCGCGCAGACCGTCACGCTGATCACGCGCAAGACCGACATGCCGGCGCTGGCCGTGCTGTCATTGGTCTTTGTCGCGCCCTTTGTCGTCGATCCGGTTTTGCGCCGGATCCGCGCCACGAACAAAGCCGTCCGCCTCGCCGCATTTGTCGGGATTTGCCTGCTGCCAGTCGGCGCATCCCTGGCGATTGTGATCGCGCGGTATGGCTCAAGCTTCCCGGTATGACCCGGAAGAGAACTGTCGGAAACCAGTTTAGGGAGGAAGTTACACCTATGTCGAAACTACTGCGGACCACCTTGCTTGCCGCCACGATCGCCTGGTTGCCGCTAGCCGCCGAAACAGCCGCGGCCGGGACGTTCGAAATCGATCCCGTGCATTCGGGCATTGCTTTCTTCATCGACCATCTCGGCTTCTCGCAAGTGATAGGAACGGCGAAGGAGTTCTCGGGCACGTTCGCGTTCGACGCCGCCCACCCGGCTGACAGCAGCCTCGACGTTGCAGTGAAAGTTGCCGGCATCTCGACCAACAACAGCCAACGCGATAGCGACATCCAGGGCGCCGACTGGTTCAATGCAACCGAGTTCCCGCAGATCACCTTTGTCGGGCGGGAATTCAAGGCGGTCGATGCCAAATCCGGAACGATCATGGGCGATCTCACGATCGCAGGGGTGACAAAGCCGGCCACGCTGGACGTCACCTTCAACAAGGAAGGCGAGAACCCGTGGGACAAGAGCCACGTCGTCGGCTTCAGTGCGCGAACTTCGATCAAACGCAGCGACTTCGGCATGAAGGCCGCGCTCGGAATGATCGGCGACGACGTGAGCCTCGTGATTCAGGTTGAAGGGCGTGCCGGTTCATAACTCACGGTGACCATCCGGCAGGCTGTCGCCTGCCGGATGGTCCTCGATGGAAGCGGGTCCCATCGGCAGTGTTCGTTCAGGCTGGTTCGCCACCATCACCCACGGATTGCGCCAAGTGAAACTTGCCGTGGCCTACTCGGCGGCCACGGGATCCGGACGCCTGAAGGCATCGGCCGTCCCACCTTGCGCGAAAAGGTGGCTTGCATGAGCAATGACGTTCTCGGTCGTCTCGCGGATATGCCGGTCGACCAGATCCTGCGCCGTGGCCGTGTCGCGGGCGATGACCCTGTCCATGATCATCTTGTGCTCGACGTCCTTTGCGCGCCATTGCGGGCGAAACTGAGAGGACATCCTGCGATAGCGGTGGGCGCGCTCGAAGAGCTTCTGCCGGATTTCGAGCAGATTGGGCGAACCGCATGCAGCGACCAGCGACAGGTGGAACGCACTGTGCAACGTGGCCCATTCGTCGGAGAGATAGTAGCTCGCACCAAGCCGGCTTTGCAGGCGGTCCATCCGATGGAACGCAGCCATGATGTCCGCCTCCCAGCGATCGTCGCCACGATCGATTGCCAGCTTGATGCACTGCCGTTCGACGAGCACGCGGACATCCGTCAGATCGTTGAGATCGAACAGCGAGACTGGCGCGACCAGGAACCCACGCTGCCCCTCCGCCACAACCAAGCCTTCGGCCACCAGCCGCGACAAGGCCTCGCGCAGAGTGGAGAAGCTGACTTCATACAACTCCCTCAACGTCTCGAAGCGCAGCTTGGATCCGGGTTTCAAGGCACAGCTGATGATGTCGCTCCGCATGCGCGCCAACACATCCCCAGCGCGTGTCTCTCCGGCGGGCTTGAGACTGTTACCCATGCATACGACTCCGCATTGAATTATCGCGGAGATTACTGCGGATTTTCGAAATAATCAAACCTCCCGCGTCGAAGCGGCGCGATACCGGCCAGGGCGGCGTGTTGGCCTCAGCCGTCAAGCAACAGCCTCTCAGCATGCCAGCGCAGATGGTCGTCCATGAAGCTCGAAATGAAGAAATACGAATGGTCGTATCCATCCTGCATGCGCAGTGTCAGCGGAATGCTGGCCTTGGCGCAGGCCGCCTCCAGGAGCCAAGGCCTTAGCCCGTCATTCAGGAACCCGTCCGATGTCCCCTGGTCGACGAGAAATTCCTGAAAGCGGTGCCCATCCTCAATGAGCGATGTGGTGTCGTAGATCCGCCACGCGGCTTCATCCATGCCGAGGTATTTTTCGAGGGCCGGCCTCGACCAGCCGGCTGTGCTTGGCTGCACGATTGGCGCGAAGGTCGAGCAACTCCTGAACCGCTCCGGGTTTTTCAAGGCGATGGTCAGTGCGCCGTGTCCGCCCATCGAATGGCCCGTGATGGCCTGGCGCGACATGTCTGCCGGAAAATTCGCAGCGATCAACGCCGGCAATTCCTCGACGATGTAGGAATACATCCGGTAGTTCTCGGCATAAGGCTGCTGCGTCGCATCGAGATAAAAGCCGGCGCCGCAGCCAAACTGCCAATTGTCCTTCTCATCTGGGATGTCGGCGCCGCGCGGACTGGTGTCCGGACAGACGACAATCAGCCCCAGTTCGGCGGCCATGCGCCTGTATTCGCCCTTGTCCATGACATTTTGATGGGTGCAGGTCAGTCCCGACAAATACCACACCACCGGGCAAGGCGTTTCCCGGGCCTGTGGAGGCACGAAAACGGCAAACGACATGTCGCAGGAGCAACTCGTCGACAGGTGCGAATAGACGCCCTGCACCCCGCCATGGGATTTTGCCTGGGAGATCGTCTTCGTGGGGTCCGGCATGTAGTCTCCACCAATTTCAAGCGCCAATGATAGCCATCTATGGCATCCGCCGCGGCCGCGGCAACCCTGGTGGATCAGGTTGCCCGATATTGGGCGGCACCAGCAGATCGTTGGCGTGCGGCAGTTGCGCTAATGCGCTGCCGCCGCGGCGGCGTCGCCGAGGTAGGCACTCATGATTTTTGGATCTTTGAGCAGGTTTGGCGCCGTGTCCTCTCCGACGATCCTTCCCGTCTCGATCAGGTAGCCGCGATCGGCGGTCTTGAGGCTCAGCCGCGCGTTCTGCTCGACGAGCAGGATGCCGAAACCTTCGGCGGCGATGGCGGCCAGTGACTTGAACAGCTCCTTGGCCAGCAGTGGCGACAGGCCGAGCGATGGCTCGTCCAGCATCAGGATGTCCGGCTTCGACATCAGCGCCCTGCCGATCGCGACCATCTGCTGCTCCCCTCCCGACATCGTCTGCGCCAATTGGCGACGGCGTTCGGCCAGCCGGGGGAACAGCCCGTAGACAAAATCAAGCATCTTGCCCGCGTCAGGCTTTGCGCGCCTGGCATGGCTTCCAAGCCGCAGGTTCTCCGCCACGGTGAGTTCGCCAAAGATGCCTCGGCCTTCCGGGACGAGCGCGATCCCCTCCTCCACCATCAGATGGGCGTCGAGTTTCGTGACATCCTTGCCGTTCATGACGATCCTCGTGCCGGCCTCCGTCCCGACGAGCCCGGCGACAGCGCCGAGGAAGCTGGACTTTCCCGCGCCGTTGGCACCCAGGATGACGCAGATCTCGCCTTTGGAAACGCGTGCGGAAACGCCTTCGAGCGCAACATGGCGTCCGTAGCGGACGCCGAGATTGGACACCTCAAGCATCGTCGTCGTCCCCCAGATAGGCGCGGACAACCTCCGGGTCGGCCAGGACGCTGGCCGAGATGCCGTCGGCGATCTTCGTACCGGAATTCATGACGACGCAGCGTTGGCAAAGCGAGCGGATGGCATCCATCACATGCTCGACCATGATGATCGTCCGGCCCTGCGCACTGATCTCGCGGATGAGCGCCATGCCGATCCTGAGTTCGCTGGGGTTGAGGCCGGCGAGCCACTCATCGAGGAGCAGGACATGAGGGTTGCTCGCAAGGGCACGGGCGAGCTCTATTCTCTTCTGGTCGATATAGGTCATTGCCGCCACGGGAATCTCCTCGCGGCCCTTCAACCCGACGCGTGCCAGCAGTTCGCGGGCAAGCGTCAGTGCCTCGCCGCCCCAGAGCCTGTTGTGCCCGAAGACGGCGCCGGCGACGACGTTCTCCACCGCGCTCATGGACGGCAGGACGCGTACCAGCTGGAAGGTCCGGGCAACCCCAATCCGGGCGATCTTGTGGGCTGCCAGTCCGGCGATGGGCTGTCCGGACAGGAGAATATTGCCCGATGTCGGCGACAGCGCCCCCGATATGAGGTTGAGCATCGTGGTCTTGCCTGAACCGTTCGGGCCGATCAGTCCCAACAGCTCACCCTGGGCGACCTCGAAACTCACATCGTTGACGGCGACGAGGCCGCCGAAGGCCTTGCGCACCCTGTCGATGGCCAGCAAAGGAACGCTCATCTCCCCTCCTCCACGGTCGTTGCCAGCAAGCTCTGGTCGGTTGGACGGCGACGACGGAACAGGCTTTCCAGCTGGCCCGTGACACCGTCGGGAAGCACATAGACGATCGACAGGAAAGCGATGCCGACGATCACCGCCGTCTGGTTCGGGAAGTGGCCCGAGATGAAGTCCATCACCAGGGTGAAAGGGACGACGCCGACCAGGGGACCCCACAGGCGGCGTGTCCCGCCGAGCAGAGCCATGATGACCACGAGGAACGATGTCATCGGATTGAAGGCCGCGTCCGGCGTGATGTAGGAATAACGAGGCGCCATGATTGCGCCGGCCACGGCAATGAAGGCCCCCGAGACCGCGAACAAGATGATCCTGGCGCGAGCGGTGTCGACGCCGACATGACGCGCCACGGCCTCGTCATTGCCGATGATGCGCAACGCCAGGCCCAGCCGGGACCTGTTGATGAGCCACCCGGTCATGAACACGATCACCGTCAGCGCAAGCAGCATCCAGTAGAGATGCGCCTCGGTGAGATCGGTGAAGACGTATAACCCGATCGTGCCGCCGAAATTGGTTTGTACCCAGGTCACGATCTGGCCCATGAGTTCGGCAAGGCCTAGCGTGAAGATCACGAAATAGACTCCTGAGAGCCTGAGGGTCGCCAATCCGACCAATATGGCCAGCAAGGCGCCGGCTGCGACCGCGATGAGGATGAGCGCCGGGAAAGGCAGGACGTCGATGAAGATCGCGACCGAATAGGTCCCGACGCCGAAGAAGGCGGCGCTCGCCAACGAGACCAGGTGCGTGGACCCGGAAAAGATCGCCCAGGCCGTGCATATCGCCGCATAGAGCATGATGTTGACGCTGACCGACAGCCAGAACCCCTCGGTGACCAGGGGAAGAAAGGCCAGCACAGCCGCGCCGCCAAGGCCGGCACCAACAGCCAGAAGTTCATTGCGCGGAATGTTCATCACGCCGGCCGCTTTCCGAAGATGCCCTGCGGCCGGAACAGCAGAACGAGGATGAAAAGGGCGTAGTTGGCCGCCAGCGTCAGCCCCGGGTCCAGCAGGCTGGCGACGAGCGTCTCGGTCAGGCCAAGCACGAGGGCTGCGAGAACCGCGCCACGAATGTCGCCGACACCGCCCATGATCACGATGATCAGCGCCTTCATGGTGAACAGCACGCCCATCGACGTGTTGAACGTGTAGAAGGTCGACAGCAGCGTGCCGGCGCAGGCCGTGATCGAGCCTCCCAGGGCAAAAGCAAAGGCCGCCGTCCGGCGCACATCGATCGCCACGAGCCTTGCGGCGCGCGGATCGACGGCGACGGCTCGAACGGCCGTGCCGCGGTCGGTGTGGTAGAGGAAGACGTAGAGAGCGGCGGCGATGACGGCCGCGGCGACAAAGGCCACGACGCGGTTGAGGCCGAACGAGTCGCCCATGATCGAGAAGGGCTGGGCGAGGAACTCATAGTTGAAATAGGACCCGCCGAAGGCCTGCAGCATCAGCCCCTGGAACAGGAACAGCAGTCCGAAAGTCGCCAGGATCGAATCGACCTCGAGCATGCCTCGGTTCCTGGCCCGCTTCACCAGAGGCTGCATCAGCCAGGCATAGATCAGCCAGTTGACGACGAAAGCGCCGGGGCCGATCACCAGCAGGCCAAGAAGCGGATTGATGGCGTAGCCCGCATACAGCCAGAATGTGACGAAGCACGCGGCGACGAGCGTCTCGCCATTGGCGAGGTTCATTATGCGCGCCACGCCGTACTGCAGCGTGAGCCCGAGGGCGATGAGCGTATAGGTGCCCCCGAGGAGCAGGCCTGTCAGCAGGATGAGCATTGGTATTCTCGCGGTGAGGGCCTGGCGCCACGAGGACGCCGAGGCCCCTGGGAGGATCGGATCAGTTGCTGGGCCAGACGGGCTTGATCACTGGCTGCTGCACGCCCTGGAGGTTCCCGGTCGCCCTGACGCCATGAACGACGCCATCGCTCCACTGGCCCACCGTCCAGTTGTTGTTGTTGATGTTGTTGTCGAAGTGGACATCGCCGATGACGGTCTTGAAGGTGCCCGACTGGATTTCCTTGTTGAGCGCTTCCTTATCCAGGCTGCCGACGTGCTCGACGGCCTGTTGCAGGATCTCCAGGCTGGCATAGGCCACCGGGCTTGCCCACCAATCGGCTTCCTGGCCCGTCACCTCGAGGTGCTCCTTGCGATAGGCCTCGAACACGGGATCGCTGGCATTGACACCGCCCATGATCAGGACCCCGTTGGCAGCGGCGCCGAAGCGCTTTCCGTAGGCGTCGAGATTGCCGCCGACGCTAACGAAGAATGCCTTGACGTCGAACTTCTGCAACTGCGCCTGCTCGGTGAGAGCGAAGCTGTCCGGCGGGTAGGAGTAGGCGACGAAGGCGTCGGGGTTCGCCGCCTTTGCGCTTGCTATCACGGGAGCGACGTCCTGGTTGCCGAGCGGATAGGAGCTTTCGTAGACGGTATCGAAACCGGCCTGCTTGAGCGCTGGCTTGCCAGTCTTGATCATTTCGAGGCCGAAGGCATCGGAGACGTTGACCACCGCGACCCGATTGCCGATCTTGCCGGCGTCGCGCAGATCCTTGAGCGTGCCGACGATACCGTCGGCGATGCCCTGTGCCGGACCGAGCAGCC
Organism: Mesorhizobium sp. WSM4814; assembly: GCF_055811595.1. Classification (NCBI taxonomy): domain Bacteria; kingdom Pseudomonadati; phylum Pseudomonadota; class Alphaproteobacteria; order Hyphomicrobiales; family Phyllobacteriaceae; genus Mesorhizobium; species Mesorhizobium sp. WSM4814. The sequence continues at coordinate 198,058 of NZ_JBVVQT010000001.1, read as the reverse complement.
AGAACGTGTTCGGCCAACGCTTGACGAATTGGTCGAGATCGTTGGCATTGCCGGTGGAGACGATCTGCGGGTAGCCATATTTCGCGATCAGCGGGGCGGTCGCGAGATTGAGGCCTGTCGAATATGGCGGGATGATCAGGTCGACCTGGTCCTGGGTGGCAAGACGCTGAATGTTCTTGACCGCCTCTTCCGGCGACGACTTGTCGTCATACTCGACGATCTCGATCGGCCGCATCTGATCGCCGACCTTGAGGCCGCCGGCCTTGTTCACTTTCTCGACCCACAGCTTGATGTTCGGCCAAAGCACGCCTGACGCGCCGCCCGCAAGTGGCCCGGTCTTGGATGCGCTGACGCCGATCCTGACCGGGTCCTGCGCCGTGGCGGCGCCGATTGTGCCGACCGCCAAGGCCGCCGAAAGCATGAGTACATTGAAACTGCGTCGCAACATCGATTCCTCCCAGTTCTGGCTGCAGTGGGCGCTTCCCTCTCGCCTCGCGGCTCGCGAGAACGAGTTGATCGCCCGATCCTCTAGCGAATTGCTTAGGCCATTATCCTCCGATGATCCAGCTAATTTCGTAATATCTAATATTTTCGTTATTTTGGCGAGCGAAGCCCGACCCAAGGCGACTTGGCCGGAGCACGAGGCTGCGCCGTCCAAAACCGCTTCCGCCTCACATCACCAAAATACCAAATAGTATTCAGATACTAATAAGAATGTCAACATTAAAAATCTGCCGGTGCGTCCCTACCCCTCCAGGTCGGCCTCATTTCGAGCTCGCCAGGGCCTCGAGCGCCAGCGCCGGATCCGCTACCTGAGCAGGGTCGAGGCTGGCCGACACGGCAAGGAGGCGCTTTCCGATCAGATAGTCGCGCGGCGCATTCAGCCCATCGACGGCGACGAACTGCCCCTCGCGGTAGTACCAGTGCGACCGTCCTGGGCCCGCCCCCTGCCTGACAACCACCGTATCGCCCGTTCTGGACAGGCCGGCGATCTGCAGCTTGAGATCGAACTGATCCGACCAGAACCACGGCTTCGGCTTGTAGGGCTGGCGCGCGCCCATAATGTTGCGGGCGACCAGGTCAGCGCTGTCGATGGCGTTGCCGACGCTCTCCATCCGCAGCGCTCCTCCCGGCAAGGAGAAGTTGGCGCAGTCGCCGGCAGCCCAGATGAACGGATCGCCCGTGCGCCCGTACGCGTCGGCAGCGATACCGTTGTCGATAGCGAAACCCGCCTCTGCAGCCAGCGTCGTTTGCGGCATGCCGCCGATTCCCGCCACGACGACGTCGGCGGCGATGATCGTGCCGTCGCCGAGCCTGGCGCCAGTAACGCGATCAGCGCCGAGCAACTCGCTCACCGCCCTGCCGAGATGGAACGTCACGCCCCTGGACCGGTGAAGGTCTTCCACAGCCCTCGCCGTTTCCGCCGAAGCCACCCGTGCGAGCGGCCGATCGGTGGCTTCCACGACATCCACTGTCGTGCCGAGCCCACGCGCGACGGCGGCGATCTCGAGGCCGATATACCCACCGCCGATGACAAGGAGCTTGCCACGCGTTTCGAGCGCAGGCCGCAATGCATCGATGTCGGCGAGCGTGCGGATCGTGAAGATGCCCGCAAGGCCGCGCGAAATCGCCTGCGGAAGCTTTCGGGCGGTCGCTCCGGTTGCGAGCACGAGACGGTCGTAGGCAAGCATGCCGCCATCGGCGAGGCATACGCGCCGCCGACCGCGGTCGATGGCTGCGACGCGCGTTCCCAGTCGCAACGCGATCCGGTTCTTTGCGTACCAGTCCTCCGCTTTCAGCTTCAACCGGTCCCGCTCGAGTTCGCCAAGAAGATATGCCTTGGACAGCGGAGGACGCTGGTAGGGAGCATCGGCCTCGTCCCCGATCAGGGTGAGCGACCCGACAAAACCGTTCGCCCGCAGCTTCTCGGCCGTCGACAGGCCGGCCTGTCCGGCGCCGACGATCACGATGCTGCTTTCGTTGCCGGGTATGGCGGCGGCGGGATGGTCGACGTCGTGGAGCATGGCCAGCCGCAACCGCTAGGCGGCCGGAATGCGGACGGAAACGTTATCCAGGGCGTCGCTGACCTTGATCTGGCAGCTCAACCGGCTTCCAGGTTCACGCGGTGCTTCGGCGAAGTCCAGCATATCGTTTTCATGTTCGCTGATGGGCCCGAGCCTCGACATGATGTTCTCGGGAAGCACGACATGGCATGTGGCGCAGGCCGCCGAGCCGTTGCATTCGGCGATGATGCCCGGAACGCCGTTTTCAAGCGCGGTTTCCATCAAGGTGCGGCCGCTCTGGGCCTCGACGGCGAGCTCGGCGCCGTCGGCGAGGAGGAACCTGATCTTCGGCATGAAACTCTCCTCAAGCGTCCCAGACAACGGGCATGTGCGTGGGGCCACGAAACACCCAGCCCCGGATGCGGACGTGGTCCGGATTCTTGAGCCTGAGATTGCGCAGCCGCTCGAACACCGTCGGCACGGCGATCTGGCTTACCAGCGCGCGCGACACCCATGTCCCGGCGCAGAAATGCGATCCGGCGCCGAACGCAAGGTGGGATTTCTTCTCCCGGAAGATGTCGAATTTTTCCGGATCGCTGAAACGGCGGTCGTCGTGATTGGCGGCGCCGACGCACAGACCGACCTGCTCGCCCTTGCGGACCAGCGTCCCCGAGATCTCCGTGTCGCGGGTCAAGCGGCGTGGATACATGCCGATCGGCGAGATCCAGCGCACCGCTTCTTCGAAGGCCTGCCCCCAGAGCGAAGGCTCGGCGCGAACGCGCGCGAGCTGATCCGGGTTCTGCAGCAGGCCAAGGATCAGCGTAAGGATCGAGTCGCGGGTCTCGTTCAGCCCGCCCCCGATCGCGACCTTAATGTTGGCGTAGATCTGCTCGACCGTCTGCGGAGGATCGGCCTGGAGCATCGAAGACAGCATCGAAGGATTTGGATTGTCCCGATGATGGGGAAGCATCCTGTCGACGGCGCTCTCGACGCCGCTGGCTGCCTCCCTCGCCTTACGGGCGATCTCCGGGTTGTGCGAGTAGTTGCCGGAACCGTCGATCAGCGACTGCGACCACAGTGCCATCGTGCGCCAGTCGACGCCGTCGAAACCCAATATGTCGGCCAGTGCGCGTGCCGCGATCGGCGCGGCGAGTTCGTCGAAAAGTTCGGCCTCGCCCCTGTGCTCGATCTGCGAAATAACGTCGTCGCAAATGCCCCGCATGGGGTCGGCCCAGCACCGCTTGACGACACCAGGCCGCAGGCTCGGATCCATCGCCGCCCTTTCGCGGGCATGATCGTCGCCGTCCTTGCGCATCAGGTTCGGCCCGATCACCGTGTTCAGCAGCGACTGCGGGTTGATGGAGGAAAACGTCTCGGGGTCGCGTTCGATGGCCATGATGTCGTCGAAGCGCGTGACCATCATGATGTTGGCTGCCTCGACCTTGACGACCGGCCCGAGGTCGCGGACGCGCTTGAAGACCGGATACGGATTGGCAAGCAGGTCTTCGAACGCAACGTCGTCGACCACTTTCACGGCTTCGCTCATGATTTCCTCCTGTCGGGGAACGGCGTACGAAATCCACGTGTATTCAGCAATGCGATGAGTTAGATAGATGTCATCGAAAATTTGCATGTAGGAGGATAGCAATGCTGCCCGACGAGCTTGCCAGTGTGGACTTCGCGGCCTTGCAGACGCTTGTTGCTGTCCAGGACCGCGCCTCGTTTTCGGACGCCTCCCAGCTTCTCGGCGTCAACCAGTCCACCATAAGCTACGCCATCAAGAGGCTGCGAAAGGCCTTCAACGATCCGCTGTTTGTCCGCCAGGGCAATTCGATCGTGGCAACCGATAAGGGCGAACAGCTGGCCCAGCAGGCACGCGGCATCCTTGAGCAGATGGCGGCGCTTTCTTCGCCGTCGGGTTTTGACCCAGCCACCGCCGTAGGAAGCGTGACGGTGTCCTGCAACCATCATGAGCGGATGTTTCTCATTCCGGACTTTCTGCGGCGCGCGCAGAAGGAGGCGCCGCAGGCGACGATCCACATTTTCGAGTCCGCCGTCGACGGCAAGCAGCAGTTGAAGGAGAACACCTGCGATATCGTGCTTGGCCCGGTCTCGATTCTCGGGGACATCTACTACCGTAGGAAGATGTTTTCGGATCACTATGCGTGCGTCATGGACCCGGCGCACGAGCTCACGCGCGGAGCACTGACGCTTGAGCGCTATTGCGCCTCGCGGCATGTCGCGGTCACCCATAACGGGCGCTGGGAGGCTCTCTATTTCGCCGCGCTGCGCGCCAGGGGTATCGAGTTGGAGCCGGACGTCACCGTCTCCAGCCATGACATACTGGAACGCCTGATACCGGCCTCCGAATTGGTGGCGACGATTCCGTATCGACTGGCGCGTCGCCTTTCGGACAGGCTCGCTTTGCGTCCCTTCCCGATGGACGTCTTCATCCAGGTCGACATGTACTGGACCGAGCGCACGCACCACTCCGGCCTGCACCGCTGGGCCCGCCAGATCCTGGCCGAGGTCGCCGAGAAGAATCTCGGCGACGGGGACCGCCAACGGCAAGACGAGATGATCGCCTGACGGGCGGACAGTAAGCCTGGGCAGATGAAGCCGGTGCCGCGCAAGCGGAGCGCACTTTGCCAGCCAGACCACGCTGGATGGACGATCCGCCCGGGAGCGACAACACCTAGACCGTGGTCGCTCCGAGCATCACGACCGAGATCGTCACCGGCTCGGCGAAGGGATTGCGCCAGGCATGGCGCGCGCCCTGCTGCACCACCGTATCGCCCTGTGTCAGTTCGACGGTCTTGCCGTCGTCAAGCTCGAGGACAAGCCGGCCCTTGACGACGGTGACATAGTCGACCGTCGGCGTCTGGTGCATGCCGGGATTGTCCATCTCGAAGCGTTCGGCGATGCCGGGCGCGGCCTTCAGGTGCTCCGGACCCGCCAGTCCGGGCTTCCAGTCGGGCGACATCATCACGCTGTCCGGCGGAAAGGTGATCATCCAGAACACCGAACCTCCGACCGAAGCGAGCATCGTGCTCTCGCTCGCCATCGGGTCGGCGCCGTCCCGTCTGGCCAGATCCGGCGTCCCGTCGATCTTCCACTGCGGAGACGAAACCAAACCGGGCGTGTGCTGGAGCGCCATCTCGCGCGGCGAGGAACCGTCGCTGATGAATACCGATTTTCCTGCGGCGTTCTTTCCGGTGACAACGCGGCGAATGGTCATGTCTTGATCCTCCCAGACAACATGGATACTATTCGGTATCAGCATACCCAAACGTATGCAATTACGGATGGATCACAAAATTCGAAAACCCGCCATGGCGCTGGGCGATGCCCGAGATGGCCTCATTGACCTTGCTCATGGGCGTCGCCTGGGTTTCCAGGAGATCGAAGCTGACCTTGCCGATCCCGACGAGGTCGGCCATTTCCTGGCCCTCGGATGTCGTCAGCCAAGCCGAACCGATAAGACGCTGGTTGCGGTCCATCATCATGTGCACGTCAATGGGAACCGCACCCATCACGGCGCCGATGTCGACGGCGATACCGCCGCGGCGCAGCGCCCTGAGGCCCGCCAGGAAAGGCTCTTGCGGCGTGCCGGGACCGTTGCAGTCGATGAAGGCGTCGACCCCCTCGCCATGCTCCGTCCTGGAACGGGCCCATTCGTCGGGCGATCCGTCGTCAAGCGAATGTGTCTCGATGATGCCGGGCGCCAGCGCTTCGATCTCCTTCAGCAGCTTCCTGTCGCGACCGGTGCCGAGAATCTTCTTGACCCCGAACGACGGGCCGAACACTGCGATCGATATGCCGAGCGTGCCGGAGATGCCATTGACAAGGATCGTGTCACCGGGACCGACCTGCGCTTTCTTCAGAGCGGAATAGCCGGTGCCCATGTAGCCGAGCCGCGCCGCCTGATCGAAGGTCATGTTGTCGGGCAGAGCCACGATCGCCGACGCCGGCGCGGCCATGTACTCGGAAATACCGCCGACCGGGTAGTCCTCGAATGTCTGGAGCGCTTCATGGCTAAAGCCGAAATAGCCCTGGAAGGCGTAATGGCGGCAGGAGATCGTGTCGCCGCGCCGGCAATGACGGCAAGAGCCGCAGGAGCGCCCCGGATTGACGTAGACCCGATCGCCGGGTTTCAGACTGTGGACCTGGCTGCCGACCGCCGCGATCTCGCCGGTCGGGTCGAGGCCGAAAATCGCTGGGAGCGGCGGCTGCGGCATGTGGGGAAACCAGGTCGGCCACATCGCCAGGATGTTGGCGAGGTTCGGCACGATGCCGCACGATCTGACGCGAACGAGCACGTCCATCGACCCAAGCTTCGGAACCGGCACTTCCTCGATCCTCAGCTGACCGCCGATCTCGTGCATGCGCGCGGCCTTCATCGTCTGCGGAATTGCTGTCACGTCGATACCTCCCGTTCGCTCAAACCAGCGCATGCCGAGTTTCTCTCGCGCATGGGCCTCCTCCCGAGGCCAGACCGGTGATCGCATAGATTTTTCGAAATATCAATATTTTTTCGTAACTTTGTGGGGATGACCAAGGACTCGGCACCACGCCCAGGCAACGGTCAGACCATTGACCTGAGGCCGGGCCACTTGTCGCCTTCTTACGATGGGCTTGCCTATTTTCGAAAATCCGGTTTACTCCAAAACGGAAGTGCCTGCTTTTAAGGTACGTCGTAATGGGTGAGCCTTTGAAATTCGCTTCTTTCGTCGAACGCAACGGTGCCGGCTACGGAATGGTTGACGGTGAAATCATCCTGCGGCTGGATTCTGTTCCCGGCGCACCGCCAGATCTCAAAGCCTATCTCGATAGCCGGTTTCCCGACCTCACGCCCGATGAACGCGATCTCGAAGCCTTGCCGCTGGCTGAGGTCAGCCTGCTGCCGCCGATTCCCAACCCAGGCAAGATCTTCTGCGTCGCCGCCAACTTCCGCGAGGGTGACAAGCCGACGCCGCAGTTCCCGCTGCTGTTCATGCGCCACGCGCAAGCACAGACCGGCCATGGAGGGGCGATCCGGAAGCCGGCGGTTTCCGACAAGCTGGATTTCGAGGGTGAGTTGGCGGTGATCATCGGCCGCCGCGCACACAAGATCGTGCGCGGCGAAGCAATGGCGTACGTCGCCGGCTATTCATGCTTCAACGAGGGGAGTGTGCGCGACTGGCAGAAGCACTCGAGCCAGTTCACGCCCGGAAAAAACTTCTACCACAGCGGCGCGTTTGGTCCCTGGATGGTCTGTACGCGCGAGATTCCGGACCCGGCTCGCCTCCTTCTGGAGAGCCGGGTCAATGGCGTGAGCAGGCAGTCGATCGCGATCGACCGGATGATCTTCGATATCCCCTGGCTAATCTCCTACATCTCGACATTCGCCCCGCTCGACCCTGGCGACGTCATCGTTTCAGGCACGCCATCAGGCTTCGGCGCAAGCCGCAATCCGCCTGAATTCCTTTTCCCTGGCGACGAGGTCGAGATCGAGATCCAGGGCATTGGAACGCTGCGAAACACCGTGATCTCGGATCAGTCGCCCTAAGATTTCGTAATAATATCTTTTTTTCGAAATTTGTTGCCGTGGAGCCGAGTTTGATCTAAGGAGATCGCCAGGACCACGCTGCGGCCATAGGAAGGAGACTGGTGATGCACCTGGTGTTTGGGGTCGGTCACATAAAGCTGAATGTCCGTGACGTAGACGCCGTGATCCACGACTCGACGGAGATTCTCGGCCTGCGGGTCACCAAGCAGGCGGCGGGGGAGACATGGCTGAGCTCGAACGGCCGCGAAGCAGAACTCGTGCTTCTCCATTCCGAGGAGAATTCCTGCCACACGATCGGGCTCGAAGCGCTGACTGAGGAGGCTGTCGCGGAAGCCGCCTCGCGTGTCGACGGCGCCGGCTGCCGGATCCTCTCGCGCGAACCCAGCCTGGCGTGCTGCGATGCCGGCATCACCTTCGCGACGCCGGACGGTCTGCGCTTCGAGATACACACCCCGGCGCGCGACGACATGTACAATCCGCGCTACCCGACCAACGGCATCAAGCCGCGGCGGCTCGACCACATCAATCTCATCACGCCCGACCCGGTCGCCACGAGGCAGCAGCTCTCCGAAATCTGCGGCATGCGGCTCACCGAGCGCATGGTCAACGAGGCTTTGAGCTGGATGCATGGCGGCAACCGCCAGCACCACATTCTGGGTCTGGTGAAGGGTCCGGTCGGGCTTCACCACTACTCTTTCGAATTCAGCCACTTCAGCGACTATTGCCGGCTTGGCGACATTCTCGACGGGTTCGACCGCCAGGTCCTTTGGGGGCCGGGCCGCCATCGCCCGGGCGACAACACCTACGCCTATTACCTCGATGCCAGCGGCGCGATGGTCGAGTGCTCCGGCGCCATGCACATGGTCGCCGACGACGCCCACTTCGTACCCAACGTCATCACCAATTTGGAGCGCCCGGGAAACGTTCGCCAGATGAATGTCTGGGGTTCTCCCGCCCCCCAGGAATGGCGCGAGCACCATTTTCCATTCGCCGGGATCGACTGATCCGCAGGGCTCGGCGGCAGACCACACAGGCAAGCAAGGCGAAGCAGCTCGGGGCGCTGCTACGGATAGGAGATAGTTTATGCAGGAAAAACTGACGTTCGAATCCGACGGCCTGAAACTGTCGGCGGTTCTGCACATTCCCGACAGCCACCGTCCCGGACAGAAGCTGCCGGCATTCATCGTCTGCCACGGCTTCGTCGGTTCCAAGGACGAGTCGCACGCCCAGATCCAGGCGGAGATGATGGAGACGTTCGGCTATGCCGCGCTGCGCTTCGACTTCCGCTGCTGCGGCGAGAGCGAGGGCGAGCGCGCCCAGGTGCGCTGCTTCGATCAGGTCGCCGACGCAAAGAACGCGCTGACCTTCCTTGCCGGGCGCCCCGAGATCGACCCGAAGCGGATCGGCATCACCGGCCACAGCTTCGGCGCCGCGGTTTCGGTCTATACAGCAGGCGTCGACGAGCGGTTCGCCTGCGTCATCTCCTCATGCGGCTGGGGTCACGGCGAGCGGAAGTTCCGCGGCCAGCACCCCACGCCGGAGGCCTGGGAGCGCTTCATGGGCCTGCTCGAGAAAGGCCGCGAGCACAAGCGCGCGACGGGCGAGAGCCTGTGGATCTCGCGGTTCGACGCCGTGCCGATCCCGGAAAAATTGCGCAAGAATCTGTCGCCCAAGGCGATCATGGAAATCCCGACCGAGACGGCATGGAGCATGATGAACTTCAGGGCGGAGGACGTGGTTGCCAACATAGCGCCCCGGCCTGCCCTGTTCTTCCACACCGCCGACGACATCATCACGCCGACCGAGCAGTCCATCCGCCTGTTCGAGAAGGCCGGGCAGCCGGCCGAGCTGATGCTGATTTCGGGCACCGCCCACTTCCCGCTCGCACCGGAGGACGCGCCGCGCACCAAGATGATGCTCAAGGGCTGGCTCGACAAATTCTTCCCGGCAACGCCGACAGTTTGAGGTCGATGCGGCCAGACAAGGAGACATTCGGCATGCCCGTCGCCCAGGAAAACGAACTGACCGATTTTGCGACCGCGCTGCTCAATGCTGCCGGCTATACGCCGGACGAGGCGTCACAAACCGCGCGGCTGCTGGTGTGGGCCAATCTGCGTGGCGCGGATTCGCACGGTGTTCTCAGGATCCCGCGCTACATCGAGATGATCGAGACCGCTGTCGTGTGCGCCGGTCAACAGCCGACGCTGATCCGGGAGTTCGGGGCGACCTGCGTCTTCGACTACGGAAAGGGGCCGGGCGCGGTCGCCATGATGCACGCGGCAGGCAAAGCCGCCGATCTGGCGGAAGCGTTCGGCATCGGCTGGTGCGGCGCCCGCGATGTATCCCATGCCGGCGCGATCGGCTATTTCACCACCAAATTGGCCGAACGCGGGCTCATCGGCATCGCCATGACCGCATCGAGACCGCTCATGAGCTATTTCGGCGCAAAGGGCGAGGCGCTGTCGACCAATCCGCTGTCGATCGCCATTCCGCGGCCTGGCGGCGCCGATCCGATCGTGCTCGACATGTCGACTGCCGCCGTCGCGTTCGGCAAGATCATGGCGGCCAAGGATTCAGGCAAACCGATCCCCCGAGGCTGGGCCATCGATGCCAACGGCGTCGAAACGCAGGATCCGCATGAAGTGGCAGCCATACTGCCGATGGCCGGGCCGAAGGGATCCGGTCTGTCGCTGATGATTGAAATTCTGTCGAGCGTGCTGGTGGGCAACGCCGTCATCGCGCCGTTCCTGCGCGGCGAGAAGAACGGCGGCTTCAATGGCCTTGTGCTTGCCATCAATCCGGCGGCCTTCGGCGACAGCTCGTCCTTTCTCGCCTCGGTGGAAAGCCTCGCCGGCGCGATCCATGCGCTCGATCCGGCGGTCAGCTCCGATGGCGTCAAACTACCCGGCGAACGCGGCTTCCAAACCGGGCGGGAGCGCACCGCCAACGGCATTCCGCTGGCGAAGGGCACGGCCAGAAACCTCGCCGATGCAGCCGTCCGGCTGGGGCTCACGGTGCCGGCCTTCCTGCAGTGATGCCAAGTGGCAGCCCGCACCAAGCCAGCCAACAAAGGACCGAAACCAGCGGGGGGTCTCACTGATGACGCAAGATGAGGCGGACGTCGTGGTGGTCGGGCTCGGCCCGGTCGGCATCACCTTGTGCAATCTTCTTGCGGCAGCAGGCGTCAGGGTGGAAGGCATAGACGCCGCTGACGACGTCTATGCACTGCCTCGCGCGATCGGCATGGACCACGAGGTGATGCGGATCTTCCAGAACATCGGCGCGGCCGACGCCGTGGCCGCAGCGACGGGGCACTATCGCCCGTCGGAATATAGGTCCGCCGATGGAACCCTGTTGCGCCGGTTCGAGTCCCCTGCCCAGCCCTACCCGCTTGCCTGGCCGCCCTATCTGACTTTCCTTCAGCCGGATCTCGAAAGGGCTCTGCGCGCCAATGGCAAGAAGTTCCCCCACCTGACGCTGCGCACGGCAACGGAACTCGTCGGCCTTGAGAACCCCGATAGACCGATCCTGACCTTGCACGACAAGGCGAGCGGCGAGCGCACAAGGCGCGCGCCCCGCTATGTCGTCGGTTGCGACGGCGCGAACAGCTTCACACGGCGCGGGCTCGGCGTCGCGCTGGAGGACCTCGACTTCGACGAACCCTGGCTCGTGGTGGACATGATACTGGAGGACCAGCAGGCGCCATTGCCAGAGACCAACGTCCAGTTCTGCAATCCCGCGAGGCCGCACACGTATGTGTGTGGGCCTGACCAGCTACGCCGCTGGGAGTTCATGATCCTGCCGGATGAAGATCCGGCGGAGGTCAACCGCCCGGAACGTATCTGGCAATTGCTTTCGCCCTGGCTTCGGCCGGACCAGGCCAGGCTGTGGCGCTCGGCGACCTACAACTTCCACGCCCTTGTTGCGGAGCAGTGGCGCGTGGGCAGCGTCTTTCTAGCCGGCGATGCCTGCCACATGACCCCGCCTTTTCTCGCGCAGGGAATGGTGCAAGGCATCAAGGATGCAGCCAATCTCGCTTGGAAGCTGGCCCATGCGATCGGCAGCGGATCGGAGCACCTCCTCGGCACCTACCAGGCCGAGCGCAGACCGTTCATGCGCGAAGTCATCGACATCACCAAGCGGCTTGGACAGTTCATCTGCGAGCGGGATCCGGACAAGGCTCAGGCGCGCGATGCCGAGATGGCCGCGGCCATGCGCATGGGCCAAGGTGTTCAGATCCGGCAGAACCTCTTTCCGCCCATCCGTCATGGACTTGTCGCCAGCAACATCGATGGCTCGCCGAGCCCTCGCGCCGGTGAGCCATGTCCTCAACCCTGGATTATCGGGCCTTTCGGCCGGAAGCGGCTCGACGATGCGTTGCCGCCAGGGTTCCAGCTTCTCATCGCTGGCGACATGGACCCCTCGCCCACCCTCCTGGACAAGGCGCGACAGGTGGGCATTGCCGTGCATCGCGTGGCGCAGGAGAAATCCTGCCCTTCGCTGTTGGTGGAAGAGGACCGCGTTCTCGCCGACTGGCTAACCGCGAAGGGCGCGCGCGCCGCCCTGGTGCGGCCGGACCATGTGGTCTTCGGTACGGCCGCGGACACGCGGGGGACCGAGCAGCTCGTGTGTCAACTCCAGATGATGCTGGTGGCGGCACCCGACAAATGACGTGTGCTTGCGTCGCGCGCCTGAACGGGCCTCGACTGCGAGCCGGAACTGGCCGGTGCGAATCGGAAGCGCCTTATTTGCGGGCTGGCTGCTTCATGTGGCGATAGAGGTGGGCCAGATGCATCGAGGTGAGCGTCGCCCGCACCATCTCGCCCGGTGAATCGTCCTTCATGAAGCTGGAGAGGCCGCCATAGATGAGTTCCAGAACGACGCCGCCCACATAGAGTGGTTCGATATCGGAACCGCCATAGGGAAAAAGCTTTGCCGACAGCAGCTTGCCCAGACCTTCCCACTGGTCCTTGAACAGGCGCAGATGCCGCTCTTCCAGTGTGTTGTCGCGGCGGGCGATCCGCAACAGGTCGATTGCAAGCGTTCCCCAGCGCTTGTCCTTCGCTCTCTGGTTGGCCCAATCGCACATCGCATCGATGATCTTTTTCGGGTCGTCGTAGCCGTCGAGCAGGCCGGTGAGTTCGACCACGTCGCCACCGGCATGGCGCTCGAGCAATTGAAGGAAGATGTCTTCCTTGTTCTCGAAGTTCGAATAGAAGGCGCCCTTCGAATAGCCGGCTTCTTCCGCGATACGTTCGATGGTGGCGCCGGAGTAACCATCGCGAGCCACGACATCGCTCGCCGACAGCAAAAGCTTCTCACGAGTCAGAGCCTGGCTCTGTTCGCGCGTCAGTCGCGGCATCCGCTATCCTCCAAGCCATTCATTGAGATACCCTTGGTATCCGAATCGGCCGAAATTTAGAAGGCCGAAACAATACAGGCAAGCGCCCAAAAAATCGGGTATTCGGGACCCATCAACTGCCAGCGCCAACGCGGGCCATTGATGCGCACCACGGCATAGGCTGCGCCCAGCAAGACGGCCACGCCGCACGCCGCAGCCCATCGCGGATAGATGCCGAACACCATTCCAACGGCGGCAACGAACTCCAGCGCAACCGTCAGCACGATGAAGGGCTTTCCTGGCTTCAGCCCGGCGGCCTCGAACGTCTTTGTCGCCTTTTCGAAGTTCCTGATCTTTCCGATGAAATGCGGAATGAACCAGATCCCGCACAGAATGCGCAGGAGATCGATTGGCGTTAGCATGAACTCCGGCACTGATTCCTCCATGTAGAACGTCGATCGGACCGCCCGGCCCGTCCTCCCGTTCCTGATTGTCGTTTGCGGCGACGTTCTCCCAGCCAGCGGAGCGAAAGTGTTCGTCGCCAACCCAACCGGCGCGGCGTTCGCCGGACATTTTCCCCAAATGCTGTCGCCCTTGGAAAATGGCTCTTGCGTCACCCAATCCAGATACTATACGGTATCCACAGTCTAGGAGGAATGTCAACGCGGCATCTCCGCGATCCGGTCAATTGGGAGGAACAGACGATGACGATCATGATGCGGGCGGCACGGCTTCACGCCGTGAACGAGCCGATGCGTGTTGAGGACGTGGCGAAGCCGGTGGCGTCCGGCACGGATGTGGTCGTCGAGGTCAAGGCCTGCGGGATGGTACCCAATCTCGCCAACGTGCTGAACAACTGGGAAACCTGGTATCCGCATCAGCCGTTGCCGATGAAGCCGGCGATCTTCGGCCTCGACCCCGCGGGCATCGTGCATCAGGTCGGTGAGCAGGTCGTGGCGATCAAGCCCGGCGACCGCGTGTATGTGAATCCGTTGCGCTCCTGCGGCGCGTGTCATGCCTGTGTCAGCTGCCATCAGGCGAAGTGCGAATACTTTACCTTCAACGGCTATTTCGGCTTCAACAGGAACAGCCTGGAAATCTACAAGCGTTATCCGGAAGGCGGCTTCGCCCAGTTCATGCGCGCGCCGCAGAATGCGATCGTCAAGATCCCCGACAACATGACCTATCCGCAGGCGGCCCGCATGGGCTACCTCGGCACGGCCTATTCCGCGCTCAAGAAGTTCGGCGTACCGGCCGGCAGATCGCTGATCATCAATGGTGCGACCGGCACGCTGGGCGTCGGCGCGACACTCTTCGCGCTCGCCATGGGCGTCTCGACGATCTACGCGGTAGCACGCGGCAAGCCCCTGCTCGAGCGGCTGAAGCAGCTTGCCCCGAACCGGATCCAGACTTTCTCCAACCAGGACGGGAAGGTCGCCGACTGGGTCCGCTCGCAGACCGGCGGTCTCGGCGCCGACTTCATGCTCGATTGCCTCGGTGCGGTGGCCGATGTCAACGCCATGAAGGACGCGATGATGGGCGTCAAACGCGGCGGCCGCATCGTCAACATCGGCGGCACCGGCAGCGACATGCTGTTCAACACCAAATGGTGGATGGACAATTCGATGGAGCTTCTCGGCTCAGCCTGGCTGACCACGGCCGAGGGCATGGAGATCGCCGATATGGTCCGCTCCGGCGCGATCGATCTTTCGGTGCTGGAGGCGCGGACGTATCCGCTCGAGCAGATCAACGAGGCCATCAATGGCGTCGCCTCCGGTGACGGCGGCTTCACCAGCTACGTGCTCGAACCCTAGGGGGACATCTGGCGGACCTCACCGTCCGCCGCTTGCCGGGAACCGCGGAACGGCGCAGCGGATCGACGATGCGTCAAATTGTGCGTGAAGAGAACGAAATGATCATCGACTGCCACGGCCACTACACGAGCGAACCGACGGGGCATCACGCCTTTCGCAAGGCGCAGGTCGAGTTCGTCGAAGGCAGGCGCGACGCCATGCCCGCCTATCCCGGCATCGCCGACGAAATGCTCAGGGCGACGATCGAGCAGAACCAATTGCGCCTGCAGCGCGAGCGAGGCACGGACCTGACCATCCTGTCGCCGCGGGCTTCGGGCATGGGCCACCATATCGGCAGCGCAGAGAACAATGCCGAATGGTCGCACATCTCCAACGATCTGATCGCACGCATCGTCGACATGTTCCCGACCAACTTCGCCGGCGTATGCCAACTGCCGCAATCGATGAGCGGTGACCTGAAGCCGGTCCTTGAAGAGCTCGAGCGTTGCGTCGTCGAGCTCGGCTTTGTCGGGTGCAACCTCAACCCCGATCCGTCCGGCGGCTTCTGGTCGGCGCCGCCGATCCACGACCGCTACTGGTATCCCCTCTTCGAAAAGATGATCGAGCTGCAGGTGCCGGCCATGATCCACGTCTCCGGCTCGTGCAGCGCCTGCCTGCATACCACCGGCGCGCACTACATCAATGCGGACACCGCCGTGTTCATGCAACTGATCCAGGGCGACCTGTTCAGCGCGTTTTCGGATCTCAAACTGATCATTCCGCATGGCGGTGGTGCGGCGCCCTATCATTGGGGACGTTATCGCGGCCTGGCGATGATGTTGGACAGACCCGGACTGGCCGAGCACCTGATGCGCAACGTCTTCTTCGACAGCTGCGTCTATCATCAGGCGGGTATCGATACGCTGTTCCGCGTCGTTGGTCCGGCCAACATCCTGTTTGGGTCCGAATTGCTCGGGGCGGTCAAGGCCATCGATCCAGAAACCGGCTTCGCCTTCGACGATACGCGGCGCTACATCGACGCACTTTCGCTCGGTGAGGTCGAACGCCACGCCGTGTTCGAAGGCAATGTCCGAAAGGTCTATCCGAGGCTGGATGCGCGGCTGAAGGCACAAGGGCGCTAGACCAGCCGATGAGCACTGTTCGGGTGCGGCGCCTGGTGCCGCACATCATCATTCCGGGAGAACACTTATGGGCAAAGTCGTAACCAAGACCGAGCGCACGCAGATCGAAACCTGTGATGCTCTTGGCCAACTTGGCGTGGCCACGGTTCACGAGGCACATGGGCGGACTGGCCTGCTCGCCGCGCGCCTGCGGCCCATCTATGATGGCGCCAGGATTGGCGGCAACGCGCTGACCTGTGAAGTCGCACCGGGCGACAACTGGATGATCCACGTCGCGCTGGAACAGGCGCGGCCAGGCGACATCCTGGTCGTCACCCCGACCTCGCCTTGCGAGGACGGCTATTTCGGCGACCTGCTGGCCGAATCGGCCAAGGCGCAAGGCATCAGGGGCCTCATCATCGATGCTGGCGTGCGCGATATCTCGACCCTGCGCTCCATGGCCTTCCCGGTCTGGTCGAAGGCGATCAGCGCACAAGGGACGGTCAAGGAGACGCTTGGCAACGTCCAGGTGCCGATCGTCTGCGCCGGCGCCCACATCCAGCCGGGCGACGTCATCGTGGCCGATGATGACGGCGTGTGCGTTGTGCCGCGCGAAGCCGCGGGAAGGGTTCTCGAAACCGCCCGCAGGCGCGAGGCGATGGAAGAAGAAAAGCGCAGTCTCTATGCCGCCGGCAAGCTCAGTCTCGATGTCAACGAAATGCGCGAGCGCCTGCGGCGCAAAGGCCTCGTCTACGAATAGGCAACCGCATAGCAGGTTCGCCGCCCGCAAGGAAAATCTTGATCCCGCGGGCACGCTCGATCACGCGTGCGCCAAGTCCATTTCAGGACACCGTCGGCCTCGCGCATTGCAGCGCAAGGCCAACGGCTGCCTTAGAATGAACGGCGCAAATTGCTCAGCCAGTGCAGCGAAGCCTGAACTGGCCGTTCTCTGAATGTGGGGAAAGGCGGTAGCGCTCTCCCGCTACCACCTTCAAAATTGCCCAACAATTCTCCGGCCCCTTCATGGCTCCCGGAAGCCCAGCGTTTGCGGGATGTGCGGCCGAAAGCTGGGGAGAGCGGAAACAACCTTCCCATTCAATCTGCTCTCCGAATGTCCATCATTCTCCGAAGCTGGGGAGCCTTTTGGATCTTCGGTCCGGCCCATCCGCGGGCACAATCTTTGCGTTCCCGCCAACGGTTCCGCCAATGGCGTCTCTATGACTTGCCCGCAAGCACCGCCGCAACCTATAGGTTTGCAACTAGCCTTATGGTTTGCTAGCTTCACCGTAGGGATGAGGAGATGCGGATTTTGTACCGCCTTTGGAAGTGGCTCTTACGTCCGAAAGCACAGGGTGCCGGAGCGAACAGGGAAGAGCTTTCACCGAGTCATCCGTCCTCCATCAGCGAAGCGCGTCTCCTGGACTTTTTGGCGAACACGACTGATGGTGTGTCGTTCTATGATCAGGACTTCCGCCTGACGCACTACGCAACCAACCTCAAAAGCATCCACAGCCGCCCGCTGGTTGCGGGCGTCGCTCTGAGGGAGATTTATCCGAACGTCGACACTGAGCTCATCGAAAAATTTGTTCGCGTGCTGCGCGGCGGCACTCCAATAAATGTCAATCTCCAGCGATCGCTGGGGGAGGCGCCCCGTTCCGCTGTCGTTTTCGGCGCTGCGAATGGAATTGGAATCATTGAATCCAGAGAAAGGGAGCGGGGCGGGCGGGGCTCACCGGAAGAGCAAGAGCGTATGATGCTCCTTCATCAGGCGACGCACGACGCATTAACCGGATTGCAGAACCGGCGGGGGTTCAGCGAAAACCTGCAACAAGCTCTGTCGGTGGTCGATGAGCCAAATGCCACTGCCCTGCTGCAAATCGACCTTGACGGTTTCAAAGCGGTCAATGACACACTCGGCCATGGCACGGGCGATACGTTGCTTCAACTGGCAGCAGGCCGGATCCGGGACACGCTGCAGGACGGCGAACGCGCATACCGGTTAGCTGGAGACGAGTTCGCCGTCATTCAATCGCGTACGGAACAGCCCGCCGAAGCGGAACGCCTCGCGGGGGCGTTAATTGAAGCATTCAAGGCGCCGTTTATGATCAACGACATCCCCGTCTTCGTCGGCGCGAGCATCGGAATTGCATTCGGACCGGGACACGCGACCGAGGGCGAGCAGTTGATGAAGGCCGCGGATATCGCCCTTTATGCAGCCAAAAGAGACGGACGCGGCTGTGCGCGAATTTTCAATCGCTCGATGCAGCTCCTGCTCGAACAGCGTGAAAACCTGAGGCGCAGTCTTCGAATGGCGCTGGACCGGAACGAGCTTTATCTTGAATATCAACCGCTCATTCGGGCACCCGAGTCGGTCGTGGGCTTCGAAGCGCTGCTGCGATGGCGGCATCCCGAAGTCGGGACCATTCCTCCGAGCGTGTTCATACCGATCGCCGAAGCCGACGGTCTCATGGACGAGATTGGACGATGGGTGATCGAAGAAGCCTGCCGCCAAGCAACGAGATGGCCGTCTTCACTGACGGTCGCCGTGAACCTGTCGCCGGCGCAGTTCCTGAGCGGTTCGCTCACGGACACGGTTGCTCAGATCGTCGACGCAGTCGGAATCCGCGCCGACCGGCTTGAGCTCGAGATTACCGAAACCGTTCTTCTCGAGCAAACCGTCGACAACATTGACACACTGAATACCCTGAATGTCCTCGGGATAAGGATCGCGCTAGACGATTTCGGCACCTACTACTCCTCGTTGAGTTACCTTAAGAACTTCCCGTTCGACACTTTGAAGATAGATCGATACTTCATAAAAGACTTAGAAACCGATCGAAAAAGTCAGACGATCGTGCGATCGATCATAGGCATGGCGCACGGCTTGGGGATAAGCGTCACCGCGGAGGGAGTTGAAACGCCGGGACAGGCACAATGGCTGATCAGGGAAAACTGTGATTACCTCCAGGGCGATTTCCTGGGACGGCCACTCGGAGCCGAGGCGACGCGCGATTTCATCAGGCGATCTTCCAAGGAACTAATACGCGAAAGTGGGGACGAAATCTGGCGATCCAGCGTCCGGCCCCATGCATAGCGGCGTGGACGAACCTGAGGGAAGCGAGGCAGAGCGATATGGATTTCCAGAGACAGGTCAACTGCCGTCCGGGAAGGGTTCGTCGCACCGCTCGACTAAAATGCAGCCAGAAACGAGTGAGGAACGCCAATGAACATTGCTTCTCATGACGAAGATGGCGAAGCAGTCTTTGAGACAATGATCCAGATCGATTTGGACGTCAAAACTTTTATGTCTGATTGGATACTCTGCGATCAACTCTCGACTTACTCGGCGCGAATGATCAGCCATAACAGACCTGACTCCGTACGGCATTCAAACCTCTTTTCCTCCGCGTTGAACGAATTATTGGAGGTCGCCTTTCGTACGCGGCATTACGGCGGTGAAATAGCCTGTAGGGTGTCACGCCGGGGTGAGACGGACAGGATCGAACTGACATTCCCTTGCATTCCCGAAGAACGACAATTCTTTGAAGAAGCGGTGTTTCAAATTACGGGATCCGAGGCAATGGAGCGCTATCTCAACTCAGTGTCCGGAGACCTCGCGCCCAGTCGTGAAGTCGTTCTCCTGGAACTCGTCATCGACTACAACGCGACCCTTCGAGTCGAGCAAGTCGGCGCTGATATCATCACCCTTGTCGTCGATCTTCCGCTTGAGGGCATGCCAAGTTGAGCGCGTACAACCTTTTCCCCCGTTTCAGAGCGCAATACGATGTAAACGATCAGGAGTTCTCGATATCGGGAATACTGCGGCCCCAGTCGATCGATGAGCTTGCGCCCAGCATTGCCCTGTTGAAGGAATCAATCGCTCGTGTACGCGGTACCCTGTACGTAAACGTCAAACGATTGACGCAAATGAACAACACCGCATTTCATGCTTTCTCGCGGGTCATTATTGACGCCTGTCGCGCTCGACCAGATCTCAGGTTCGTACTCGTAACGTCAAGCGTTGTCGGGTGGACGACCAGAAAATTCGGGCGCCTGAACGGAATCGAAGCGAACATCACGGTTCAAGAGTATGACAGTGATTTCTATCCGGGGCAGAGCTTCCTCGAAGAAGGCGGGTTCATTCCGATCCTCCGCACACAGACGAAGATGACTTGGCGCCACGAGCGCACAATCTTGCCGCGACACGGCATGCAACCCGGTATCATCATGGCCGACATCTGTTGCGGAATTGGTGATTTCGCCGTACTCGTGCAGAAAGAATTTCAGCCGTCACGGATTGTCGCTCTCGACCATTCCAGGTCAAGCCTTGCTTATGCGCGAAGCGTGGCTGCGGCGTTCGATATCGGAGGAATTGAATACACCTATGGCGACGCGTCAGAAATGCTGCTCGACCAAGATCAGTTTGACTTGGTCACATGCCGACACTCCCTGCAGGTGTTCAACAAGCCCGAACTGATTCTCAAGGAACTCTTTCGCATCTGCAAGCCGGGCGGACGCGTCTACATCACGAATGAAAAGAACTCGCACTGTCTGGGCGAACCGCGCGCCGATAGCATCCAGTGGACCTATAGTGAAGTCGCCAAGCTTTGGGCGCACTTCCAGATGGATATCGAGCTTGGCCCCAAAAGCCGTCGATACCTGGTCGAGGCGGGGTTCGAAGACATTCGAGTCGAGTCTTTCGTGGTCACTAACCACGACGGCGATCCGCAGGACTTCGCAGATGTCGTCGCGGCATGGGAGAACGTCTATGCAGGCGAGATGGCGACAAAGCGAGGTGACCCGCCGGCGTTCATCAGACGGTTCCGACAGGGTTTCCAGGATCACATTTTCGCTGCGCTCCACCCCAAGGGATACGCCGGCTGGCCAATCTGGGTTGCATCGGGACGTAAGCCACTGTGAGCGAGTCGCATGCCATTTCCCGCAAACCCTGGTCCGTTTTCCGGCCTAACAGCTTCCGCGCGAAATTCATAATCGTTGTAGGCGGGGCGGTGCTCTTCGACCTCCTGGTCGGTGGGAGCGTGGCCCTTTGGAACGTCAACCGGCTTTCCCGCGACGCGACGTACCAGATCGAGAGCGGCCTCACCAAGGCGAGCCAGGAATACCTCCAGAATTATATCGAGACGACTGCTCTGCGCGCCGATCTCCTGTTCGACCAAATGCACTCCGAGGTTACCGCACTTGCAGGCTCCATGCAGAGACTGATCGATCATCCAGAGGCGAAGGAGGCTATCGGCAACGCGCTGGCGACGGACTCCTATTTCAATGCGCCGCTTGTACATGACCCCAAGGGAAACTGGATGCAGAGCCCACAAGGGTCGCCTTCGGTCTTGAGTATCTGGGGATATCTTCTCTCCCCCGATGGCCGACCGAAGCCCGAAATTCTCCACAAAATTCAGGAGAGTGCGGCGTTCGACATTTTTGGCCCAAGCCAAATGGCAACAGGCGCCAGGAAGTTGCAGGTCTATTACGTTGGACCGAAGGCAGCACCTATCATGCGCACGACTCCTTACTCCGATCAGGCGCAAACCTTCGACAAGCTCTATCCGGGCCACAACAACGCAAATTTCTGGGATTTCTTCTTTCCTGGCGTCTATGAGCGCTGGCAGGGGTGGATCAGGGACCCGAATTCGCGTCCCGTAAAAGGCGATGACATCACGGCGACTGCCCCATATATCGATGCGATTACCGGTAAGCTCATAGTGAGTTTCTTCCATCCGCTCTGGACGAAGGACCGCAAGGATGTCGCCGGCATGGTCGCTTCCGACGTAACGCTCGATCAACTCGCTGAAATCGTCGAAAGCGTGAAGGTCGCTGAGACGGGCTTCGGTTTTCTCACCATGTCGAATGGCAATGTGCTCGCGATCAAGCCCGAAGGCGAGAAAACGCTCGGGCTCAAGATTGCAAGCGGTGCGGCGGGTCAAGGCGTTACCGGACTCGATCGCTCGCTCAAAAAGAGTACGCATTCGGCCGTTGCGGCGCTCGAACTTCCTGCCGACGACAAGACGGTCATCAAGCATATTTCGATTTGGGAGGAGGATGGCGAAGCCGAACCTCACATCGTCGCGCTTCGCCGACTGGAGGCAGTCAATCTCTGGAATAGCACGGGGTCCATCACAGCCGAAAACCAGATGCTCGGCTTCGTCGTCCCGGAGCGGGAAATCTATGCTTCCCTACTTGCAGCGCAACAGAGCATTTCCAGCGCGACCAACCGGATCCTGGTCTCCCAGATCATCGCAATTATCATTTCGCTCCTGATTGTCTTTGCGGCTGTCTTCGGAATCTCAAAGCGGATCACCGCAGGCCTCAGCGCGCTTGCAGCAGCCGCAAAGCGGCTCCAGGCACAAGACTATTCAGTTCGAGTAAGCATTCCGACGCATGACGAAGTGGGAGAGGTGGGGGTCGCGTTCAACCGGATGGCGGAGGAGATCAGCTTCCATACGGAAAATCTCGAGCAAATCGTCGATGAAAGAACGAAGGAGCTTGAAGACGCAAATCAGGAGATTTCCGCCCTCAACAGCAAATTGCGAGATGAGAACCTGCGCCTTGGTGCAGAGCTTGCAGTTGCCAAACATATCCAGATGATGGTTCTGCCGAGAGCCAGCGAACTCGAAGCCATCCACGGGGTCGAAATCGCCGCTTATATGCGGCCGGCCGACGAGGTCGGCGGCGACTACTACGACGTCTTGCAAGAGGGATCGCGGGTCAAGATCGGGATCGGCGATGTCACAGGCCACGGGCTCGAAAGCGGTGTGCTGATGCTGATGGTTCAATCCGTTGCACGCGCACTGCAGGAGACTGGCGAGGACAATCCACGTCAGTTTCTCGATCGACTGAACAGAGCCATCTATAAAAATATCGAACGGACCAACACCGACAAGCATCTCTCGCTGGCCTTTCTTGACTTTGAGAATGGGAGGGTGACCCTGTCAGGGCAGCATGAGGAGGTTCTCGTCGTTCGTGCAAATGGAGAGATCGAGCGTATCGATACCGCCAATCTTGGTCTGCCGATCGGCCTCGAACGCAACATCTTGCCGTTTATCGCAACGCGCGACATTCCGTTCAACAGCGGCGATGTGATCGTGCTCCACACGGATGGTGTGACCGAGGCGGAAGATCCGGAGGGAAAATTGTTCGGTTTGATACGCCTCTCTAACAGTGCGCGCCACTATCATCGCAGGAGCGCCGAGGAGATCAAAACTGGAATTATTGAGGACCTGATGGCCCATATCGGAACACAGAAAATCCACGACGACATCACGCTCGTGATCATGAGGCACAAGTAGGAATGACAACACTGTTCGGAACAGCCGACTTTGCAATTGGAATGAGAGAGAGCGTCAGCCGCGTGCGATTGTTCGATGGACCTCTCGACCTGAGTTGGCATCATTGCGCAACTACTTCGGACTTCATCGCGGACGTTTTTGCCCTGCGCTTCCAGTCTTCTCGCAACGACTACAGGGAAGTGCGACACAGCATTGGCTATCTAGTCAACGAACTGATTGAAAATGCGGTCAAGTTTCGTGCGCCAGGCGAGATCACGATCGAGGCGGCCATAGAATCGGAAAGTTTTAAAATCAAGGTTTCGAATGTTGTTGACGTCGAAACGACCGCTAAATTTCAAAATCTTCTGTCGGAGATCACAGCCGGCGATCCGGGTGATCTCCTGATCCAGCGAATCGAAGAGAATGCCGCGGACCCTCAGACAACAAATTCCGGTCTTGGATTGCTGACGTTGATGAGCGACTATGGCGCGAGCCTGGCTTGGGTCTTCAGCCCCGCCGACGAAAGGGATCAGGTTCGCCTGGAAACATATGCTTCAATTGTGGTATCATCAGAAACTTATAACTAAAACGAAATGAAGACAAAATCGTGGACATAACAACGACAAATTATCGCGTGTGGAACGAAGGAAGCGATGTTTATTTTGACGGCGTAATGAGGTTGTCCAGTTCTGAGGCCTATGCGCCTATTTTGCAGCTAATGATGAACGTCCTTACCTCCAATCCTACTACTATAACGATACATGTATCAGACTTGGAGTTCCTTAACTCGTCGGGCATCAATTTATTGGCCAAATTTACCATAGAGGTCAGAAAGCATCCAGAGATCCAACTCATTGTCCGGGGAAGCTCGGAAATACCTTGGCAGTCGAAATCGCTGCCAAATCTCAAAAAACTACATCCTGCGATGGTACTCTTCGTTGGCTGACAGGCGGTTTATCCAGGCGCCAAAGACCATTCGGCTACACTTTCCGGACGTCTGCCTTTTGAGATGAGAATCGCGGCTCCAAACCAGGACCGTTCCGTCCTTACGCTGCCTGCACGTTTTTCGAGATCCGCGCCCACTCCGGAATCCAGTCGCCGTGCGCGGCGAGCAGGTCGTCGACCAGCGACCAGATCTGGTCGAGATCGAGCTCAGCGGCGGTATGGGGATCCATCATCGCCGCGTGATAAAGATGCTCGCGGTTTTCCGTCATCAAGGCCGCGACAGTCAGTTCCTGCACATTGACATTGGTGCGGATGAGCGCCGTCAGTTGCGGCGGCAAGGTGCCGATGAAGGTCGGCTGGATGCCGGACGCATCGACCAGGCACGGCACTTCGGCCGCGCAATTTTCCGGCAGCGAGGTGATGCAGCCATTGTTGCGGACATTGCCGTAAATAACCGAGGGCTCGCCGGTCCAGACCGAGTTCATGATCGAGGAAGCATATTCATGGCTCTCCTCGATCTCGATGTTCTCGGCGCTCCGGTAGGCGGCCGCCTGCCCTTTCCAACGCTCGATCTGCTCGATGCAGCGTTTGGGATATTCATCGAGCGGAATGCCGAACTTCTCGATCAGATCGGGCCTGCCGTCCTTGATGAAATAGGGCGTGTATTCGGCGAAATGCTCCGAGCTTTCGGTGACGAAATAGCCGAGGCGGGTCAGCATCTCGTAACGCACCTTGTTCGGGCAGCGCGGATTCCAGTGGCTGGGTTTCGGAAATCGCCCGTCGCGGTAGCCGCGCACGAGATCCGGATAAAGGTCGCGGTAGCTGCCATCGGCCTGCCGATGCTCGAATTTCAGGTAGAAGGCCATGTGGTTGATGCCGGCGGCCCGGTAACGGATTTCCTCGAGCGGGATTTCGAGATCTCGGGCGAGTTCGAAAGCCGTTCCCTGCACCGAATGGCAGAGACCGACCTGCTTGATGAGCGGATACTTTTCCGCAATCGCCCAGGTGTTGATCGCCATCGGGTTGACGTATTGCAGGAGGATGGCATCGGGGCAGATTGCCATCATGTCTTCGCAGATTTTCCAGAGATGCGGAACGGTGCGCAAACCCCGCATGATGCCGCCAACGCCGAGCGTATCGGCGATCGTCTGGCGCAGGCCGTATTTCTTCGGCACCTCGAAATCAGTGACCGTGCAGGGCTCGTAGCCGCCGATCTGAAAGGCAACGACGACGAAGTCCGCGCCTTCTAGGGCCTTGCGCTGGCTGGAATGCGTCTCGATGATCGCCGCAGAGCCAAGCGTCTTGACCAGCTTTCCGGCGACGATCTCGCTTTCTTCCAGGCGCTGCGGATTGACGTCCATCAGCGCGATGGTAGCGCCCGAAAGAGACGGCCGCTGCAGCACATCGCCGATGACATTCTTCATGAAGACGGTGGAACCGGCCCCGATGAACGTGATTTTGGGTTGTCTCGTCATGAATTGCGCCTCTTGTCTGCGATTTATGCGGCTACCTCGAACGCGGCCTTGACGAGCCGTTCGGTGTAGGCGGTCCTCGGATGGGAAAGAACCTCGTCGACGGGTCCCTCCTCGACGATTTTACCGTGCTGCATCACCACGACCCGATGACAAAGCGCGCGTACGACCTTGAGATCGTGGGAAATGAAGAGATAGCTCAGGCCGCGCTCGTCCTGCAGTTTGCGCAGGAGGTCGATGATCTGGGCCTGAACGGAGAGATCGAGCGCCGATGTCGGCTCATCGAGCAGGATGAATTCCGGTTCGAGTGCGATTGCCCGCGCAATAGCGATGCGCTGGCGCTGTCCGCCGGAAAACTCGTGCGGAAAGCGCGACAGGATGTTGTGCGGAAGCCCGGCGCTGACAAGCGCCTGCTCCACGCGCTGCAACCGATCACTTTTGTTGTCGCCGAGCCGATTGACGATCAGCCCCTCCTCGATGATCTGGCCGACCGACATGCGCGGATTGAGCGAGGAGAACGGATCCTGAAAGACGACCTGCATGCGCGATCTGAGCGGCCGCATCTGGTCACGTGTCCTTGCGTGGATCGGTTCGCCGTCGAAGAAGATTTCGCCGCCGTCGGCCGTCAGAAGCTTCACCAGCGCCTGCCCGAACGTCGTCTTGCCGGACCCGGATTCGCCGACCAGCCCCAGCGTTTCGTACCGGTGAAGCTTTAGGCTGAGGCTGTCGACGGCGACGAGTTCCTTGAGCCGCGGCTTGAAGAACCCGCCATGCTTCAGCATGAACGACACCCGCACATTGCTGCCCTCGAGAATGACGGCTGAGTCCACCGGCGTCGGATTGGCCATGCCCTTTGGTTCGGACGCCAGAAGATGGCGCGTATAGGGATGCTGCGGGTTCTTGAAGAGCGCTTCAGTGGTGTTGTGCTCCTTCACCTCGCCCTGGCTCATGACATAGACGTAGTCGGAAAACTGGCGAACGACCGTCAGATCGTGAGTGATCAGGATTACCGCCATACCGAGCTTCTGCTGCAGATCACGGATGAGGTTGAGGATCTGCGCCTGCACGGTGACGTCGAGTGCCGTCGTGGGTTCGTCGGCGATGAGTACATCCGGATTATTGGCGAGCGCCATGGCGATCATGACGCGCTGGCGCTGACCGCCTGAAAGCTGGTGCGGATATTGGTTGAAGCGGCTTTCCGGGTCCGGAATCTGCACCTGCCGCAACAGCTCCAGCGTACGCTCCGCTGCTTGCCTGCGGCTCATCTTCTGATGAACGCGGATCGCCTCGATGATCTGCGCGCCGACCGTGTAGACCGGATTGAGCGAGCTCATCGGCTCCTGGAATATCATCGAAATGCGGTCGCCGCGCAGCGCCCGGCGCTGCCGGTCGGAGAATTTCAGCACATTCTTCCCATCATATTCGATCCGCGAGTGCACGGCCACGGTGGCGCGCTTGGTGAGCAGGCCCATGACCGTGCGCGCCGTCACCGACTTGCCGGAGCCGGATTCTCCCACCACAGCGATGGTCTCGCCGCGATAGAGCTGAAACGAGACATCCTTGACCGCGTCGACGGTTCCGCCTTCTATCTTGAACGTCACCGCGACATTGCGGGCGTCGATGATCGGACTGCCGGTCCTCACCGCATGATCGTGACGTTCGTCCGGCGCCATCGAGATTTTTTCCGTCAGAGCCATGGTGCCGGCCTTCTCAATAGGGATCGACGGCGTCGCGAAGACCATCGCCCAGCGCATTGAACGCAAAGACGGTGACCAGCACGAAACCCACGGGGGCAAGGATCCAGGGATAGGACCCAATGACGGAGTATGTCGCGGTATCCTGCAGCATCAGCCCCCAGGAGATCAGCGGCGGCTTCACCGCGAAACCGAGGAAGCCGAGGAAGGATTCAAGCAGCACGACATTGGGGATCGCCAGCGTGACGGCGACGATGACGTGGCTCATGACGTTGGGAAAAATATGCTGAAAGATGATCCGGCGGTCGGTTGCGCCGATCGCCATCGCCGCCCGCACATAGTCGATCCGCGCCAGCGCCAGAGTCTTGCCTCGAACTTCGCGCGACAGCTGTGCCCAGCCGAGCGCCGACATGACGACGATGACGAACGCGAGGAAGACATTGGTCGGCGCCGTCACCGGAATCAGCGAGGTGAGCGCGAGATAAAGCGGCAGTTGCGGAAAGGCGAGCACCAGTTCGACGAAGCGCTGTACCCATGCGTCGAACCTTCCGCCGAAATATCCGGACACCATGCCGACCGTCGTGCCGACTACCGTGATGATGAACACCACGGTCAGGGCGATCATCAGCGAAATGCGCGAGCCGTAGATGATGCGCGACAGCACATCGCGGCCGAATTTGTCGGTGCCGAGGAAATTGACCGGGCTTCCGTCGGTGGCGCCGAAGAAATGCCGCTGCGCCGGGATCAGTCCGAAAAGCCTGTATCCGAACCCTTTGACGAAAAAGCCTAGCGTCTGCGGGTTTTCGTAGTCGGGGCCTACGATCGGCTGGAACGTGACGGGGTCGAATTCATCTGTTTCACGAATCGGATAGCTGCGCGGCGGAAAGAACAAGTTCCCGCCCCGATCCGTCATGCTGATTGTCTGAGGCGGCGCGAAACCGACGCCGGTCAGCTTCGGATCGACGGGTGCGAAGAACTCCGCGAATATCGTCATGATCATCAGGAGGCAGACAAGGATCAGCCCTATCATGCCGGTCCAGGATCGCTTGAGACGGCGCCAGACAAGCGCGGTATAGGTTTCGTTGCCATTGCCTTTGGCCGGCGGCACGGAGGCGCAGATTATGGATTGGACGTCGGCTTTCATGCGTCGGTCCCTCCCCCAAGGCGAACCCGCGGGTCGAGCGCTGCAAGCAGCATGTCGGCGATGATATTGCCGACGATCAGGGTCACCGACAGAACCAACATGAAGGTCGCCGTGACATAGACGTCGCCGATCCACATCGAGCCGACGATGGCCGGGCCGACCGTCGGCAGGGCGAAGATGATCGCGGTTTCGATCTCGCCGGTCAGCATGTAGGGCAGCACGACGCCCTGATACATGACGAGCGGATGCAGCGCGTTCGGCACAGCGTGGCGCATGACCACCGTGCCCTCGCTCAAGCCCTTGGCCCGAGCCGTTTCGACATATTGGGCGTTCAGCGTATCGAGAAGATTGCCCCGCATGACGCGCATGTTGTAGGCGAGCCCGCCCAAAGTGGCGATCGCGATGACCGGCCAGACATGCTTGACCAGGTCGACGAACTTGCCCCACGACCAGGGCGCGCCGCCATAGCGGGCGGAATGGAAGCTGTTGATCTCAGTGACATTGAAGTGGAACACCAGGATATAGACGATGATCAGCGCCATCAGGAATCGCGGTATCGTCATGCCGAGAAACGAGATCCCCGACAGCAGGCTATCCACCCAGGAATATTGCCGGGTTGCCGCCAGAACGCCGAAGGTGATGCCGATCACCGACGCCAGTATGTGGCAGACGAGCGCCAGCGCCAGGGTGCGGGGCAATCGCTCGCCGACCACGTCGGCGACTGGCTTGTTGTAGAACAGGCTGTGGCCAAAATCGCCGCGGGTGACGATGCCGGTGATCCAGTTGACGTACTGGAGGGGCAAGGGCTTATCGAGCCCGTGGGCGACCTTGTAGGCCTGCGCCTGGGCGTCGGCCTTTTCGAAGGATGCGCCACCCTGGTTGATCAGTTGCGAGCGCACATAGTCGCTGTAGTCGCCCGGCGGGGCCTGGATGATCGCGAACGTCACGACGCTCAGGACGAAGAGGACAGGAATCGCCGAGGCGATACGCACAAGCAGAAATCTGAACATGATCGCGTTTGCTTCTCTTGTGGCTCGTGGCGATCTGCTCCTTCACGAGGCGCGGTATCTCCACGGTTCAATTCGCAACCTCCCCTCCGGCGGATGCTCGCCGGAGGGGAAATCGACTGCGGTCAGTTGATCGGACCGCCTTCACCGGGCTTGCCCGGAAGCTGCTCGGGGAACAGCTCGTAGTCGCCCTGCTTGTCGGCAGCGACGAAGACCCGTTCACGGATGATCGTGTCCTCCGCCCAATTGAACATGAAGATCGGCACGCCTTCCGGAATGTTGGAGAAGCGCTTGTTGATGATGAGCGCACCCGGATATTCTGTCAGGCCGATCGTATCGAGATTCGTCGTCGAGACCTTCTGGAACTGCTTCATCAGGTCAGCCCGCTCGTCATTGTCGTTGCTGGAGATGAACTTGTTGACGACGTCCACGAGTTCCTGTTCGAACGGCATCAGATCGACCGTGCCGTCCGTTCCTGCCCTGTGATGCCAACTCGTGCGCGGACCGGTCGGGGCAAGCTGGGTCGTGTTCTGCACAACTGAGGTCTGTTCCTGCTCGTTGCGGCGAACAAGCCAGTCGAAGCGCCCGGCATACTGGGTTGCGTCGCGCTTCGCGCCATCGATTGTGTTCAGCACGACCTTGAGGCCAAGCTGTTCCATCTGGCCGACCAGACCTTCCGCGAGATTGCGATCGGTGCTGTAGTCGGAATTCACCAGAAGCACGATCTGTACGTCCGAGCCGCCAGCTGTACCGGCCGGGAAGTTGACGGCGCCGTTGCCGTCCGTGTCCTTCAACCCGACCTTCTCCAGCAGCGCCTTGGCGCCTTCCAGATCAAACGGGTAGTACACCGTCGAGGCGCGGTCGTAAAAGCTCGTGCCAGAGGAAATGCCGCCGGGATAGATCGCGGTGAAGGGTCCTTTGACGAGGGATTCGCCGAGTTTCTTGCGATCGATGGCCATGGTCACGGCCTTACGGAAATCGACGTTGCGGTTGAGCTCGCGTACGGCCTGCGCCCGCTCGTCCGGCTCGCCCCAGCCATTGGCTGAAAAGTTCATGCGAAGATTGTAGCCGATCAGCCGGGCGCCAAAGGCCAGCCGCGCGGGAGCCGTTTCCTGTGCGGCGCGCTTCAGCGATTCCACGAAATTTTCAGGTTGCTCCAGGTTCGAGATATCGCCGGACCCGGCGATCGCCTGCACGTCGCGATCGGCCCAGGTCGAAAGCTTGTAGTGCAGTTCGTTGAGATAGGGCAGCTGATTTCCCTCTTCGTCGACCTTCCAATAGTAAGGATTGCGGCGAAGCACGATGACGTCGTCCGAACGGTATTCGATAGGCACCCAGGCGCCCATGACGGGCATATTCAAGTATTCCGGCGGAAAGCCGTTCTTGTACTCGTCGTAGGTGGTGCCTGCATATTTCGGATGCTTGGTCTTCAAAATGTGCGAGGGGCCAGGGCAGAAGGTTCCATAGGCCATCGCATAGAGATGCTGGCGCGGGAACGCGTCCTTAAAAGTCCATTTGACCGTATGTTTGTCTACCGCCTTCAGGGTGGTGCCTTCTCCGAACGTTTCCGGTGTTGCACCGTTCAGCGGCGAGACGTTCGGATCGACGACATTGTCGTCCCAATAGAACATCACGTCATCGGCGTCGAAGGGATCTCCGTCGGACCACTTTGCGCCTTCGATCACCTTCATCGTCAGTGTGTGGCCGTCTTCCGACCACTCCCAGCTCCGGGCAAGATTGGGCAGCGGCTCGACGTCTTTGGCATCGACCTGGAAGAGCGGCGCGGTGCGCGTCAGGCATTCGAACATCGCGATGTCAATGCCGCCCCAGCCTTGCGTCTGCCCGGCACTGTAGTTCCAGCCTTCCGGCCGGCCGCCGACGACGTGGCGCATCGTGTCGCCATAGACGCCTATCCCGTCGGGCATGTTGCCTGTCTTGAAGACCATCGGCTCCTTCGGCAGCCGCTCGGCCAACGGAGGCAGTTTCCCGGTCTTGACGAATTTTTCTGTGACCCACTCCGGCTCGCGATATTCGGATAGCGCCTTGAATTCCAGAATTGAATCGCGCGGCACGTAATTGATCGTGCCTTGCGCCGGAAACGGCGGCTGTTCCGGCACGATCGTCGGCTCGGAGGCCACGGCCTGGATCACGAACGCCGATATACCAAACAGGAGCGCGGCGGCGGTTTTCATGCGGCCAAAAATGTTCATTGTCCTGGTCTCTCCCTTATGCTTCGGGCCTGCCGCGATGGCATGGCTCTCCTCCTACAAGCATCGAACGAAGCGGTATTCCGCTTTCTCAGAAGCGGTATTCCGCTTCTCGGATGACAGTGCCGCGCTGCCCGGGCGCATTCGCCGAGGCACGATCCTGTCCGCCCGGTTTTCCGGAACATTGGCTTATCGCAACCAATGTCTCAGCCGGCCGCGCGCAACTTCATGGCGTCCTTTTCGGCCCTGATCTCTTCGATCGAGCGAACCTCGCGGCGGGCGACGCCCTTCCATTCCCGCGTTTTTACCGTCGCGCGGCTCAGCCGCTCCTTGGCGCTGTCGATCGCATGGGCGAATTGCGGTAGCCATTGCGCTTGCGCCACAACCATCTCGTCGACCATCTGCCAGACTTCTTCCGGCGTGCAGACGGCGCCAACCAGCGGATCGTGCAGCACGGCCAGTTTCAGGAGGTCGATGTCGCCGGAGATTGCCGCGTGGACGGACATGCGCTGGACATTGATCGACGAAATGCAGGTCGCGGCGCAGGCTTCCGGAAGCGTGATGCCGGCCACCATGTTGATGCCGAAGCGATCGACGAAACCAGGCGATTCGATGATTGCATCGGACGGAAGATTGGTGATGACGCCTTCGTTCTTGACGTTGAAGTGCCCGCGATAGACCCGGCCGGTCTCGAGCGCCTCCAGTATGTGGCTGGCGTGCTCGTTCGAGCGGCGCCCGGGATCGAAGGGCTTTCCCGCATCTTCGAGGAATTGCGGGAACTCGGTCTCGAACCAGTTCCGGGTTTCGGTCGAATAGCGCAGATAACCGCCGGTTTCGCCGTGGATCCAGTCCGACATGTCGATCCACTTGGCGGTCTCCTCAGGCCGTTTGCGGTACCAGGGCAGATATTCCGACAGGTGGCCGTTACTTTCGGTCGAATAGACGCCGAAGCGCTTCAACACGTCAATCCTGAGTTTCTCCTGCCGCGAGAAGACCGGATGCGCCTCGAAGGCGGCGATGAGCTCATCCTTGCCGATCTTGCGGCCCTTGACGCGAACGTCGACGAACCAGGTCTGGTGGTTGATGCCGGAGCAGACATAGTCGAGCTCGCCTTCCCCGGCGCCGAGGATCTCGGCAATCTGCTCGGCCCCATGCTGGACCCCATGGCAGAGACCGACCGTGTCGACCTTGCCGAATTCGATCGCCGCCCAGGTGTTCATCGCCATCGGGTTGGCATAGTTCAGGAATTTGGCGCCTGGCTCGGCCAGTTCGCGAATGTCCTTGCAGAAATCCAGAATGACCGGGATGTTGCGCTGGCCGTAGAGAATGCCACCGGCGCAGATCGTATCGCCGACGCACTGGTCGACGCCATATTTCAAGGGAATGCGGATATCGTCGGCATAGGCGGCGAGACCTCCGACGCGCACACAGCTAATGATGTAGCGCGCGCCCTCGATCGCCTTGCGGCGGTCCGTCGTCGCGGTCACCCGTGCAGGAAGCTGGCTCGACTTGACGATCCGCAGGAGAATTGACTCGATCATCTTGAGATTGTGCTCGCTGATGTCGGTCAGTGCGAACTCGATGTCGCGCAGCTCCGGCACACACAAAATGTCCGTGAAAAGCTTCTTGGTGAAACCGACGCTGCCCGCGCCAATGATTGCGATCTTAAATCTGCTCATTCGAACCTTCTCCGCAAGCGGATTGGACCGATAGGTAAAATCGGTTCGTGGAAATCCAGTCCAGGCGTGTTATTCGGAAGACACGCAACCAGGCGGCGTGCAACCGGGGTTTCATCCTCATCTCTTTTGTTTTTGGTCAATATGCGTAAGATCACGCCCCTCCGGTAGGGCGTAGATGTGCTTTGTAGGGTAATTTTGTGCTGCAAAAACTCGTCGACCTTGGGCCGGTGATGAAGATGATTTCCCTGCCGCGCGCTCGGCAGCGATTGCACACCATGCCGACGAGCACCGGCTACGACGTGAGAACGGATGCCGGCTACAGCTGGGATGGCCGCAGGCGCGGGCAGACGCCGTTCACAGTGATGCAGCACACCATCAGCGGCACCGGAAACCTGCGTTACGGAACCAGGTCCTACCGCATCGCTCCGGGCGAGACGATGCTGTTGGTTGTTCCGCATTCGCACCGCTACTGGGTCGAAAAAGGCGGGCGCTGGGAGTTTTTCTGGATATCGATGCATGGGGCGGAAGCGTTGCGCATCCATAGAGAGGTCCTGGCAACGAAAGGACCGGTGTTCAGGCTTCGGGCAGCGACCGTCGATAATCTGGCCGACTGCGCCTACCGGCTGGTCAAAGGCGACGGCTCAACGCCGGCACGCGCCTCGGCAATTTCCTATGAGGCGGCCATGGCACTCTATGACGACGTGTTCGAACTGCACGGAAATGACGTGGCGGAGAATTCGGTAGTGCGTCAGGTGACTGACTATATCGGTGCGCATCTGCATCTGCCGTTGCCGGTCGATGAGCTGGCGCGGCTTTCCGGTCTCAGTCGCGCCCATTTCTCACGTGTGTTCGCGGCGCATGAAGGTATTCCTCCGGCTGAGTTCGTCCTCAACCGACGCCTCGACCGCGCCGCAAAGCTACTGACCATGTCCGCCGACCTTCCGGTGAAGGATATTTCCGGCATGTGCGGCTTCGAAGATCCCAACTACTTCGCCAAGGTATTCCGACGTGGCTTCGGCGTCAGTCCGACAGAATTCAGAACCACTGGCATGTATGCAAGCGCCGGTCATCAGCAGGGGCAGATTTTGGACAGATGACAAATAGCGCTGACCTGTCACCTTTGATGGCTGCTTTTAGCGCGAGAGAGACCGTCAACCTGGTCACTCGGACATCAGCTTTCAGGAGGCGGCAAAGCTGGCCTTGTAAGCAAAAAGCGTCCCGAAAGGCGCCTCTCAATAGCTTGATTCCCTTGAGAGAACTTGGAGCGGATGAAGCGATTCGAACTCTCGACCTCAACCTTGGAAACGTCTATTTCTGCCAACGCCGCCTTATCCGAATCTTCGCTGCCAATCCGAGATGATCAAGACCAGAAAATGATGCAGGTTCTCTGGACCAGCGTGGCTGCTGAGCAGACGCAGCTTCCTGGCTTCTGCATATGGACCCTCTTGGGTAATTGATAATTGCGCCGTCATGTTCCAAAACAGGTCGGCAGACCCGCGAGGATGGTTTCGTGCGGGGTCGTCCACGGTCCTCAGGCGAGAATTCCAAAAGACGTTCAACAATGACCCAGCACGTACAAAATGCTCGAATTCTCATGTACAGCCACGACACGTTCGGGCTCGGCCACTTGCAGCGCTGCCGGACGATCGCGCATTCGCTGGTCGAGGATTTCCGCGGACTTCAGGTGCTTATCATTTCGGGTGCGACTATCGCTGGCGCCTTCGACTACCGCGCCCGTGTCGACTTCGTGAAGATCCCCAGCGTCATCAAGTTGCGCAACGGCGAATACACCTCGCTGGAAAAGGATATCGATCTGCATGAGACGCTAAGGATGCGCCAGTCGATCATCCGCCACACAGCCGAGACCTTCCGGCCGGATATTTTCATCGTCGACAAGGAACCGCTCGGCCTGCGCGGTGAGATCGAGGACACGCTGTCCTACCTCAAGACGCGGGGCACCACGCTCGTGCTTGGTCTGCGCGAGGTGATGGACGCGCCGCATCTGCTCGAAGCAGAGTGGGCACACAGGGATGTGATGCGCAAGATAGGCCTGTTCTACGACAAGGTCTGGGTCTATGGTCCGCCGGATTTCTACGATCCGCTGATCGGTTTGGACGTGCCGCCGGCTGTCAGGGCAAAGATGAAGTTCGTCGGTTTCCTGCAACGGAGCCTGCAGAAGAACGAGTTGCCCGGCCACCGGCCCGACGGCGATTATATCCTCGTTACCACCGGTGGCGGCGGTGACGGCGGCGACCTGATCCACAGTGTCATCGATGCCTATCAGCAGGATCCGCAATTGCAGCATAGGGCGCTGATCGTGCTTGGGCCTTACATGCCGGCGCGCAAGCGCAACAAGCTGCTCAAGAAGGGGGCCAAGATCCCCTATATCAAGATCATCGAGTTCGACAACCGCATGGAAGATCTCATTGCCGGTGCCAAGGCGGTCGTGGCGATGGGCGGTTACAACACCTATTGCGAGATACTGTCTTTCGACAAGCCGGCGCTGATCGTGCCGCGCGTCAAGCCCCGCGAGGAACAACTGATCCGAGCACGGCGCGCAGCCGAACTCGGCCTCATTGAGATGCTTTTGCCGGAAGAAGCCGAGGATTCCCAGCGGTTTGCCAATGCGCTGGAGGTGCTGCCGGCCCGGCCCGGCCCATCGCAGAGCCATCCGCATCTGACGCTGGAAGGGCTGCCTCACATTTCTGAAATCGTCGCGGAACTGCTCGACCGGCGGGGCGGCCATCACCTTTCGGTCATTGAAGGCATGATCTGAGTTGCAACATCGCAAGATCGTCGTGGTTCTGAAGGGCTATCCGCGGCTGTCGGAAACCTTCATCGCGCAGGAACTGCTCGGTCTGGAGCGTGCGGGGTTCGACCTGATACTCTTCGCCCTCAGGCGGCCGACCGACGCAAAACGCCACCCCGTGCATGACGAGATCAAAGCGCCCGTCCATTATCTGCCGGAATATCTGCATGAAGAGCCGCTGCGCGTGGTTCGCTCGCTGTTTGCTTATCTGCTTCGGCCGGGCTTCTGGCGCGCGCTCGGATCGCTGGCTATCGACCTCGGCCGCGACTTTACGCGCAATCGCGCGCGCCGCTTCGGACAAGCGCTCGTGCTGGCGGCCGAATGGCCGGAAGACGCGGGCTGGCTGCACGCACATTTCGCGCACACTCCGGCATCGGTGACGCGCTATGCCAGCCAGCTTCGTGGCCTGCCCTGGAGCTGCTCGGCCCATGCCAAGGACATCTGGACTTCGGCGGACTGGGATCTGGCTGGCAAGCTTTCCTCGGCCCGCTGGACGGTCACTTGCACGAAAACCGGCTTCGACCGTCTGAAAAAACTCGCTAACGGCAACGCGTCTGTGCATCTGAGCTATCATGGGCTCGACCTTGATCGCTTCGGCAGTTTCGGCGAGGCGCGAAAACAGCATGACGGCTCGGCGCCGGACGAACCGGTTATCATTCTGAGTGTCGGGCGCGCCGTTGAAAAGAAAGGTTACGATACGTTGCTGGGGGCCCTTGCCCTCTTGCCTGGTGATTTGGCGTGGCGTTTCGAGCATATCGGCGGCGGCGAGGAACTGGAACGGTTCAAGGCGCTGGCGCAAAAGCTCGGCCTGGATGGCCGCGTCTTTTGGAAAGGCGCGCTTGCGCAGGAGGAGGTGCTTGAGCACTACCGCTGCGCCGACATCTTCGCCCTGGCCTGCAGGATCGCCGCAAATGGCGACCGGGACGGTCTGCCGAATGTCCTGGTGGAGGCGGCTAGCCAGCGGCTTGCCTGCGTGTCGACCGATATTTCCGGCGTGCCGGAGCTTCTATCGCCGGATGAAACCGGGCTGCTGGTTCCGACGGAAAACCCAATTGCCCTGGCGCAGGCGCTGGAGCGCCTGATCCGTGATCCCGTGCTGCGCGCCCGCCTCGGCGACGCCGCAGAGCGGCGCGTGCGCGGTAATTTCGATCATTTGGCAAGCATTGGACAGCTCAAGGAACTGTTCGAGCGGGAGTGGCGGGCCGCCGAATGAAGCGGCTGCGGGCTTTCTTCTATGTCCAGCACCTGCTCGGTATCGGCCATCTCGCGCGCGCCAGCCGCATTGCGGCGGCTCTGGTCGATGACGGGTTTGACGTAACGGTCGTGACCGGCGGAGCGCCGATCGCGGGGTTTCCGGGAGTGGGTGTGAAATCTGTAACCCTGCCACCTGTCACCTCCGGTGATGAAGGATTTTCCGGACTTGTCGACCTGCGGGGCAAACCCATCGACGATGATTTCAAGAGATGGCGTTCAGAGATGCTGCTGCAGGCCTTCCGAGATTGCAGGCCTGATATCGTCATTGTCGAGGCGTTTCCATTTGGACGCCGGCAGATGCGTTTCGAACTCCTGCCGCTGATCGAGGCCATCGACGCGACGTCGCCCAGACCGCTGCTGGCGACGTCCGTCCGTGATATCCTTCAGCAGCGCGTCAAGCCGGGCCGAAACGAGGAAACGGTCGATCTGATCAACAGGCATTTCGACCTTGTCATGGTCCACGGCGATCCGGCTTTCGCAACCATCGACAAGACATTTCCACTGGCTGGGGCGATCAAGGCCGAGGTCACCTACACAGGGCTCGTTGCCGCGCCGCCATCGCCCGCGGCCTCCGCGCGGTTCGACGTTCTGGTGTCGGTTGGCGGCGGGGCTGCCGGAAAGAGCCTTGTCAGTTCCACCATCGCAGCGGCGCGGCATGCCAACAACGCTGGGAAATGGTGTTTGATCACCGGCCCCAACCTGCCGAAAGACGAGTTTGACGCGATCACACGCGATGCCTCGCCGGTCCTGTCCATCTTCCGGTTCCGCGAGGATTTCGCCAGCCTGCTGACCGGCGCCCGCCTGTCAGTCTCGCAGGCGGGTTACAACACGGTCTGCGATGTCCTGCGCGCGGGTTGTCGCTCTCTGCTCGTTCCATTTGCAGCCGGCGGGGAAACCGAACAGACGGTTCGCACCCTGAGGCTCGAAGAACTCGGTCTTGCAACGGTGCTGATGGAGAAGGACCTAACGCCTGAAGGTTTGGCGCAAGCGATCGAACAGGCGCTTGCGGGACCGACGCCAGCCGCGCATCGTCTCGATCTGGAGGGCGCGCATCGCTCGGCGCAAATTCTGCGCCAGCGGTATCGAACATGGTCCCTAAAAGTGGGGCCCGGTTTCGGAGAAGTTCATGATCAAAACAGACGATAGATGCTAACGCGCGTCGCGTCTGGCGAGGTTCGTGCGACGCGCTTCATCCCCTCGTTTATGCATGTCGTTGTCCCAAACCGGGCGAAATGCGTCAAACAGTTCCAATCAGCATGAAGCGCGTATAATTTTTTGTCGGCAGTTCGCCGGAGAACCGCACCTCCTGTAACGCCGCCATTGCTTCGAAGGCTGCAAGCGAAGCCACGCAGTTGATGTGCGTCGGCTCGCTGAAATAATCGTTCGATTGCAGCAGTACAGTCGTGCCCCGCGGAAGCAGGGCAAGCCAGGCTCGCAGATCGGCTATGTGTTCGCAGCTCGTATTGACCATCAGGTCGGGCCGCCCGGCCGCATAGTCGAGTGCGTACATATCTGCCGTCAGTGCCCGGAAACGGTCGCCGGCTTCCCGGTTGAGGGTCCGGGCGACCGGCGCGACTTCGGGATCGATGTCGATGCTATCGACCGCCGCGATGTCGAAGCGAGCGTCGTTAAAAAGCATAGCCGGCAATACGCCGTACCATCCACCCAGAACCCATATGCGCCCGAACCGGCCGCCGCAGCTTTCGAACAGCCTGTCGAGCGCCCACATCTTGCAGGCGACCTGCTTGTGGTTGAAGGCGTTGGCGATATCGGCGTTCGGATGCCTGGTGATGACGCGCGCCAGCGCTGCCACCAGGGGGCACTTGACATAGGCAGCAATTCCCCGCGTCAGGTCAAAGGCTTGCTCGTGCCAGTCCATGCCGGCATTGCGTGGTTGCGTGACATCCATCATATTCGTCTTGTAGGTTGGGATTTCGGGCGACACAACGCAATCTTGCCTCCCGGAAGGCTGTTGATTCGCGGACGTGATTATGCTGGAAGCCGCTTCGCCATTGCCCGGTGCCGGAGAGAGCCTGTTGCATCTGTCCGGACCAGCGGCGTCCATTCGCCAGCACCAGCCGCGCAGCTGCTGCCTCGTGCTGCTCGGCTATTCGCCGAAACCCTACCGAAGCCGCGAGCCGTTTGGCCAGCCGCATTCTTCGATGATCAGCAATGCCGATGTCGTTGTTATCGATCATGCGCCGGAACTGGATCGCGCCGCCTCGCATGTTCCTTCCATCGTTGAGCGCAGGACAATCTCCGTGCGCTGCAGCTTCGAGCTTGTCTTTGGCGACGAAGAAATTGCCGATACGCCATTCGCCAGCAGGTGCTTTTACATCCTGCATCGTTCCAACTGAAGGGTCCACAGCCGCATATGGAACCCAGCCTAGCCCGCTATATCTGGACGCACACCAAGAAGCAGCAGCTCTGGATATTGATGATCGTCGTGCTTTCGATGATCCCGTATTTCATGTCCTTCGACCTGCCGAAGCTGATCATCAACGGCCCGATCCAAGGTAGCGGGTTCGAGCAACCGGGCGCGACCCAGCCATTCATGAGGCTGCACTATAACCTGCCGTTCATCGGAGAGGTCCAGTTCTTCTCCGGTTTTCAGCTCGACCGCGTGGCGACGCTGTTTGCGCTGAGCCTTGTGTTCCTCTTGCTGGTCGTCATCAACGGCCTGTTCAAATTCTATATCAACACCTACAAGGGCCGCCTCGGCGAACGCATGCTGCGGCGTATCCGCTTCGATCTGGTCGATCGTGTGCTGCGGTTTCCGCCGTTTTACTTCAAGCGGGTGAAATCCGCCGAAGTGGCGACCATGGTGAAGGACGAGGTGGAGCCGCTGGGCGGCTTCATCGGCGATGCCTT
Organism: Mesorhizobium sp. WSM4814; assembly: GCF_055811595.1. NCBI lineage: Bacteria > Pseudomonadati > Pseudomonadota > Alphaproteobacteria > Hyphomicrobiales > Phyllobacteriaceae > Mesorhizobium > Mesorhizobium sp. WSM4814. The sequence continues at coordinate 157,887 of NZ_JBVVQT010000001.1, read as the reverse complement.
CGTGCAGCCGGTGCTGCTCGGCGGCCAGGCGCTGACGGCCATGCTGTTCATCGTGGTCCAGAATTTCTGGCTCGGAATGATCGCGGCCGGGATCGTGGCGGTCCAGATCGTGCTCATCCCGCGAATGCGGCGGCGGCTGATCGTGCTCGGGCGCGAACGGCAGTTGACGGCGCGCGCGCTTTCGGGCCGGGTTGGCGAAATCGTCGACGGCATCGGCGCGGTTCACGTCCACGACACATCAAATTACGAGCGCGCCGACATAGCTGCGCGGCTCGGGCTCATCTTCAAGATCCGCTTCGATCTTTACCAATGGAAATTCATGGTGAAGTTTCTGAACAATTTTCTCGCGCAGCTCACGCCCTTTCTGTTTTACATGATCGGCGGGTATCTGGTCATCCAGGGGCGGCTGGACGTCGGTCAGCTCGTGGCCGTGATCGGCGCCTACAAGGACCTGCCCGGACCGATGAAGGAACTGATCGACTGGGATCAGGCGCGGCAGGATGTCCAGGTCAAATATCAGCAGGTCGTTGAACAATTCACCGTCGATCGGCTCATTGCGCCGAGGATCGGGGCATTGACGATCGACGATCCCGATCCGATGACCAAGCCCCTGTCGGCGATCGGTCTGTCGATAGCAGATGATGGCGGTGCAATGCTCCTCGACCGTGTCTCCCTCAAGATCAAGCCGGGTGAGACGGTGGCGCTGCTCAGTACCGCAACAGGTGGAGCCGAGGCGCTTGCAGAAGCCTTCGCAAGGCTGAACTGGCCGGACAGCGGAAGGGTCGCTTCGGGCGCCGACGACTTGCTTGAACTCCCCGAAGCAGTGACCGGCCGGCGCATGTCCTATGCCTCGTCGGATGTCTTCCTGTTCCAGGCAAGCCTACGCGATAACCTGCTCTACGGGCTGAAGCATGCGCCGCTGACATCGGTGCCTTATGACGATGCTGCGGCAGACCAGCACCGCTGGAACATGCATGAGGCGCGCCTGTCGGGCAATCCGGATCTTGATATCCACAGCGACTGGATCAACTATGTTTCCGCCGGCGCTACCGGCCCGCACGACCTCTTTGAAGCCGTGCGCCGGGTACTCGACGCGGTTGTTCTATCGCGCGATATCCTGGATCTTGGCTTGCGCTCTTCGGCCGATCTCACGCGTCACAGCGAGCTTGCCCGGCGGATCGTCGAACTGCGTGCGGCGCTGCGAACCCGGCTGGAACACGAAGGGCTGAGCGGACTGGTGGTTCCTTTCGAACCGGGCGCCTACAACAAGGAAGCAACGATCGGCCAAAACCTGCTCTTCGGCGCTGCCGCCGGCCCCGAACTGGCCGACAGGGCTATGGCGGCCAATTCCTATTTTGCTTCTGTTCTGAGGCAAGCCGGCCTCGACCGCACGCTCTACGAAATGGGCATGGAGATCGCCGAACAGGCGATCGAGCTGTTTGCCGACCTGCCGCCCGATCACCCGTTCTTCCAGCAACTTGCCTTCATGAGCGCCGAGGAGATACCCACCTACGAAACCTTGCTGCAACGGCTCAAGAACCGTCCCCACGAGGCGGTTTCGGAGAGCGACCGCGCCATGATCGTCACCTTGAGCTTTGCCTATATCGAGCCCCGGCACCGCTTCGGCCTGCTGAGCGACGAACTGATGAGCAAGATCGTCGCTGCACGCAACCTGTTCTATGAACACCTGCCGCCCGAGCTGCAGAATGCCATCGAACGGTATGATCCCGCCAAATACATTGCCGCGGCCACCGTCATGGATAATGTCCTGTTCGGGCGTGTGGGCAACAACCATCCCGACGCGCCGGATCGCATACGCTCCATCGTCTATGACATTCTTGACGAACTTGGGCTTTATGCCGAACTTCTGGATGTCGGCCTGGACTTCAACGTCGGCTCCAGCGGCAGGCGGCTGACCAGCGGGCAGCGACAGAAACTCGATGTTGCCCGGGCCCTGCTCAAGCGTCCTGATTTTCTCATTCTCAACCGGCCGCTGTCGGCGCTCGACCAGCGCATGCAGGACAAGGTGCTGCGGAACGTGCTCGAGGAAGCCAGGCGCGACGGCCATTCGCCGGCAATTGTGTGGGTCGTGACGAATCCGGCGATGGCGATGATGTTCGATCGCGTTATCGTCTTCGATTCGGGTAAATTGGTGGAAGACGGAACACCCGAGACACTTTTGGCAGGGAACGGTACATTCAAGGGACTGTTGTCATAGAGCAGCGGACATTCAGATGGGATCATTCTGCCGGTGGGAATTTACTGCAAGGTCAAGGGATTCGACGACGGGCGTAGCGAGGCCACATCCCGCCGAAACCCGAAGGGTTTGCCGCAGATTCATCCGGCTCTTCGAGTTTCCGGTTGGCGGACGCCATTGCCAGGCGGCATCGCCCGATCGCACGACATCGGGCTCGCCACCTTTCGCGCGGTTCGTCTCGCCATCCCGGAAACAGAATTCATTCCATCTGGGCGTCCATTGCTCTAGTCTGGCAAACGCGAATTTTGGGAAGGTTTGCGACAATGCTGCTCAAGGATGAAGTTGCAATGCTGCAACGCGTTCCCTTGTTCTCTGCCATCGACCCGACAAAGCTCAAGCTGCTTGCGTTCACATCCGATCGTGTGAGCTACAGCGCCGGCCAGATCCTTTTCCGGCAGGGCGACGAGGGAGACGCCGCCTATGTCATCCTTTCAGGCAGGGCGGATATTCTGGTCGATTCCGACAGCGGACCGATAAAAGTTGCCGAACTGGAGCCAAATTCGATTGTTGGCGAGATCGCCATATTGTGCAACAGCTCTCGCACCGCCACCGTCAGAGCGGCAAGTCCGCTGGAAGTCTTGAGGATCCGCAAGGATCATTTCCTGAGGCTTATGAGGGAGTTCCCGGAAATGACCATCGAGATATTGCGGGTTCTTGCCGATCGCCTAAGCCATACGACCGCGGATCTGATCGATGCACGAAGCACCAAATAACGGATGACGTGCGCTCGATCCTCGCCGTCGCGATGGCACTGGCCTCTTGCTGAGAAGGTTACCCCGGAGAAAACCTGTCTCGCCTAGCAGCAGTTGTTTGGCTACGATGGGCGACGGGGACTGGGAAGGGGTAGCATGGACTACGAAGTTTTCCTGGTCAGGTTTTGGGGCGTGCGCGGCAGCACTCCGGTATCGGGGCCAGAATTCTCTCGCTATGGCGGCAACACGAGCTGCATTGAGATGCGATGCGGCAAGCATACGCTTCTGTTCGACGCGGGCTCTGGCCTACGGCCTGCCGGCGCCGCACTTCGGGCGTCAGGCGTGACCGATTTCGACCTGCTTTTCACCCATTGCCATTACGATCACATCATCGGGCTGCCGTTTTTTGCGCCGATCTATGACCGGAGCGTCAAGCTTACGCTTTGGTCCGGGCATCTTGCAGGACGCATGACGACCCGGCAGATGGTCGATGAGTTCATGCGGCCGCCGTGGTTTCCGGTGAAACTGGAGATCTGCAAGGCAAGCCTCGACTGCCGCGATTTCGTATCCGGAGACGTGCTTCGCCCGCGCGAAGGGGTGGTGGTCCGAACCGGCAGTCTTATCCATCCGGGCGGCTGCATAGGCTACCGGGTCGAATGGGGCGGCCGGGTCGTGGCGGTGATCACAGACACTGAGCACGAGCCGGACAAACTCGATCAGGCGGTGCTCGCCCTGATCGAAGATGCCGACCTCGTCATTTACGATTGCACCTACACCGACCAGGAAATGGAACGCCGCCGCGGTAACGGGCATTCGACCTGGCAACAGGGCGTCAAGCTCTGTGAGGCGGCCGGTGCGCGGCGGCTTGCGCTGTTTCACCACGATCCGACACGCACCGACGAGGAACTGGACAAGATCGAGAAACTGGCCAAAGACAGGTTTGCCGGCGCTTTTGCCGCTCGGGATGGCCAGACGCTCAAATTTCCGGGCTCATTGCACAAAAAGCGCTGAGCTATTTCCTCTACCGGCGCTGCGCCCGATCAATGTCCCGATCGGAAGCCATGCGCAGGCTTCAGTCTGTGCGGTGACTGTGAACAGCCGTTCGAGGAACAGCCAGGCCGATTCATCATGTACGAGATGGTGGGTGAGCAGGCCGACCGGTTCGCCGCCGTCGATTGCACGCTGCAATTGCGCGATAATAGCCTGAACCAATAGGCCATGATCGCGGCAGCCGCGCGTGCCATGCCAATCCATGATGTCGACATTGCTGTTGATGACCGCCAGTGGAGCCGGCTTCGGCGGCCCATAGACCGACAATGCCGCAAATCCTATCGATCCAAGGTTGGGTACCAAGCCGGCGTCGATCCTGTTCCAGGGTGGCACCAGCATCGGAACGGCACGTGCGCCGTGCAGGCCGGTTACGTGCGACAGCCCGCGAGCCAGATCATCGAGCACCGCCTCGCGTGGCCGATGCGCGCCGAGCTCCTGCTTTTTCTGGTCCTCGGGCGCATGATTTCGGTGCGCCCAGCCATGGATGGCGACCGCGGCATGCGGCGCCTCGTCAAGCCGGACGACAAGCTTCTCATCAGTCAGGGCCGGAATGACGGCAAGAGTGACCGGAACCGCGAATTCACCGGTGAGGTCGAGCAGCCGATCGAGCGCAGGCGTCGGATCCACGGCGTCATCGTCACGCAGCCAGAACTCTGCCTTTCGGTCCGCCCGTTGCCGGCACGCCAGTTCTTCCACCAAGGGCTGCCAGATCCGATCGGATGTCATGAGACCGGGATCTTCGCAAGAAGTTCGGCCAGACGCGCCGCCGCAACACCGAGGGAGCGTTCTTCGAGGATGAAACGTCTGGCTTCCGCGGCCATGATGGTTCTTTCGTCGTTGCGGGCGAGAAGCCTTTCAATGGCAGAAGCGAACGCCGCCACATCGCCCGGCGGGGTGAGAAACCCGGTCTGGCCATCCCGCACGACCTCCGGCACGCCGGCGATGTCCTGAGCCACCACCGGAAGGCCGGCGGCCTGTGCTTCAAGATAGGCAACGCCATAGGCCTCGCCGTAACCCGGCCAGACGTAAATTCCCCCACTGTAGAGGACATCCGCCACGGCGGCTGGCTCAATCGCGCCAAGCCATACGATACGGTCGGCGGGCAAGCCGGCGAATTGCGCTTTGACCTCGTCACGGGCAGGCCCATCCCCGACGACCGACATGGTCCAGGGCAGGTGGCCGATCGGACCGAGCGCCTGCGCCAGCATGCGATAGCTTTCGACTTTGTCGCCCGGGCGCATCATGGCGACGGTAACGAGGCGCGTCGGACAACCCCGTGTCGGCATTTCCCGGAATGCCGATGTGTCGATGAAGGGCGAGAGCATACCGAGAGCGGCGTCGGGAATCGCATCTGCCAGTCCCTTACGATCCCTTTGCGTGAAGCAGATGTTCAGCGCTGCCTGTTCGACGGCTCGCGCCACCAACGCCTGCGTGTCGGCCCACAAACCGGCGTTGCGCCGCCTCGAATAGGAGGCTTCTGCTGTCACACAGGGGATAGCAAAGTCTGACGCCAGCTCGGGTCCGATCAGGTCGGGCGCCTTGTAATAGGGATGATAGCTGAACCAGAGATCGGGCTTGCCGTCACGATCCCAAAGCCTTGTCAGCCGCGCGGCTTCCTCTCGGGCCTCGATCTTGAGCGCATCGAAAATTTTCGGAACTGGTTCGCGTAGATAGAAGCGCAATTCGGACGCCAGTTCGACGCTATGCCCTGCATGCTCCAGCGCCTTGACCAGCGTCCGTGCCATCTGGCGGTCGCCGGAGGCAACGGGATGATTGGGCGACTTCAGCGGCGCGTAGAAGGCAATTCGCATCGCCCGACCCTATCATCGGAAAGCCTGCGCAAGTCAATTTCGAAGCATGATCGACTCACTTTCAAGCAGTGGAATGTGGTATCTGATGCTCATGGAAACAGCTGCAGCGTCCGATCCGTTTGTCGCTTCTTTGCCGGTCTTCGCAAGGTTCGAAAGCGTTGCCGATATCGATAACTATCGGCCTCTCCCGGATGGCTGGGCGCTGGCCACCGCCGACATCGTCGGCTCGACCAAGGCGATCGACGCTGGGCGCTATAAAACCGTCAATATGGCCGGCGCCAGCGTCATCTCGGCGCTGCTCAATGCACTGGGTCGGCGAGATCTTCCCTTTGTCTTCGGCGGCGACGGCGCGCTCGTGGCGTTTCCCGGCTCGGCGCTGGAGATCACCCGCAACGCGCTGGCGGCTGTCCAGAGATGGGTGGCGGACGAACTGGACCTGACCTTGCGTGCCGCAATCGTGCCGATAGAGGATATAAGAGCGCAAGGCCTCGACGTTCGCGTGGCGAGGTTCCGGGCCTCCGAAGCGGTCTTCTATGCCATGTTCGCGGGCGGTGGCGGCAGTTGGGCGGAAGCCGAGATGAAAGCGGGGCGCTACCGCATCGATCCTGCGCCAGCCGGCACACGGCCGGATCTTACCGGCCTCTCCTGCCGCTGGAACCCGATCGACGCCCGGCATGGCGAAATCGTCTCGATCATAGCCATCCCGGGGCCGTCGCGCGACTTGCGCGGTTTTCAGTCTTTGGCTTCCGACATCATCGCCCTTGCCGGGGGGCAGGAACGCGATGGCCACCCGTTGCCGGTAAACGGTCCGGCCTACAGTTTTTCGCCCGCCGGCCTCGATATCGAGGCGCGGGCCATGGCGCCGGCAGGATGGCGGTGGCTGTCGAAGCTGTGGATATTGTTCCAGCTGACGCTTACGGCTGTCACCGATAGATATGGCTGGACGATCGGCAGCTTCGATCCGAAGATCTACAAACGCGACGTGGCCAGCAATTCGGATTTCCGGAAGTTCGACGACGGCTTGAAGATGACTATCGACGTCGACGCGGATGTGTTGCAACGGATCGAGACCCGGCTGAAACAGGCGGAAGAGGCGGGCATCTGCAACTATGGCCTGCACCGCCAGAAATCGGCCTTGATGACATGCCTCGTCGCCTCGCCGCTGCAGCGCGATCACGTTCATTTCATCGATGGCGCCGCCGGCGGCTATGCGATGGCCGCCGCAAGCCTGAAGGCGAAGGTGCCGGTCTGACGGCAGCTTGCGGAAATCGATTTTCCGCAATATGCCTCGGGGTTCTTGGGGACCAGGTGAGCCTTGCCATGGGCGCGCGGACGGCCTGTCCGAATTGACGGAAAGCAGATTTTTGGACGCCTCACGATCGACATATGACCGTCTTCTGAACCTGATTTCGACGCGCACCGCGCAAGTCGGTGTGATCGGGCTGGGCTATGTCGGGTTGCCGCTGGCAGTTGCGATCGCACGCGCCGGCTTCCCGGTTTCCGGCTTCGACATCGAAGCCCAGAAGGTCGAGAGCCTGAACAACGGCCAATCCTACATTGAGGCGGTGACGTCGACGGCCCTTGCCGGCCAGGTGGCAAGCGGACGGTTCCGCGGCACTGCGGATTTTGCCGAACTGGCCGTCTGCGATGTCATCATCATCTGCGTTCCGACACCGCTGACGAAAAACCGTGAGCCGGACCTCTCCTTTGTCAGGAACACGGCAGGCACCGTGGCGAAGCATCTGCGTCTCGGCCAGCTGATCGTGCTGGAATCGACCACCTATCCCGGCACCACCGACGACGTGATCAAGCCGATACTGGAAGAAACCGGCTTGCAGTCGAAGATAGACTTCTTCCTCGGTTTCTCGCCCGAACGCGAGGATCCCGGCAACCGCAGCTTTGAAGTCGCGACAATCCCCAAGGTCGTGGCAGGCGACGGCATTGAAGCGGCGATACTCGTGCAGGCTTTCTACCAGGGCGTGGTCAAGACCATCGTTCCGGTTTCCACCACGGCGACCGCCGAGGCGGTCAAGCTGACAGAAAACATCTTCCGCTCCGTCAACATAGCCCTGGTCAACGAGTTGAAGGTCGTGCTCGGTGCGATGGGCATCGACATCTGGGAGGTGATCGAGGCGGCAAAGAGCAAGCCCTTCGGCTACATGCCTTTCTATCCTGGCCCCGGGCTTGGCGGGCACTGCGTTCCGATCGATCCCTTCTACCTGACGTGGAAGGCGCGCGAATACGAAATGCCGACCCGCTTCATCGAGCTGGCGGCAGAGATCAACACGGCCATGCCGCGTCATGTGGTCGATGAACTGGCGAAGGCGCTGGACCAGCGCTGCGGCAAGGCGCTCAGCCGCTCGCGCATTCTCATCATCGGGCTCGCCTACAAGAAGAATGTGCCCGACATCCGCGAGAGCCCCTCATTGCGGCTCATTGAACTCATCGAGGAATGGGGCGGCAAGGCGGAATTCCACGATCCGCATGTTACCGAGATCCCGGCCACACGGGAGCATATGGCGATCAAGGGGCGGCGCTCGGTCGACTTGACCGAGGCGGAATTGAAGGATTTCGATGCTGTCGTCATTGCAACCGACCACGACGCGATCGACTATCAGGCGATCGCTGATCACGCTCTTCTGATCGTCGACACACGCAATGTTTTTGGCCGCCTCGGGCTAGCCCGAGAGACGGTGGTGAAGGCCTGACGGCGTCTGGGCTGGCGAGTTTTTTTGCCGGATGTCAGGATCGTGATTGAACTCCGCCGGCAGCCTCGCCACATAATGCCCCTTCGCCGGCTTTTGCCCCAAGCCGGCTTCATTGATTTCGGGGGTCTTGTCTCTGGGGTCGTTAGCGGAGCGTGTTATGGCGGATCAAAGGAGAATGGCTCGTCTTCGACGGGTCTCAAGATAGCATGAGCACAGCGCAAGCAGAAATTTCCACCATTCTCATGGATAAGGTTGCCGATTGGCTGACCCAATCGGCGCTGGCGGGCGACGCCCTGGAAACATTGGTAAAGGGCTTTTGTGAACGGCTGGCTGCTGCCGGCCTGCCGCTGAAGCGGGTGCATTTGAGCTTTTCGATGCTTCATCCGCTTTATGACGCGCTTGGCTTCACCTGGCTTCGTGGCCAAGGCATGGAAGTGGAAGGCTTCCGCAAAGAGGACGGCGTTCATTCTGACAGATTCCTGACCAGCCCATACTACCATCTGCTCAGCAACAAGCTCGACCATCTGCGGCGCCGGCTCGACCCGTCGATGCCGTCGGAATTTCCTGTTTTCGATGATCTCAGACTTATGGGCGTGACCGATTACATGGCTTTCGTCCATCCCTTCAACGGCAATACCAGTCAGGGCATGATGGGATCCTGGTCCACCGACAGCGCTGCAGGCTTCAGCGACAACATGATTTCAGCGCTGCTGCGCATCCAGAATCATCTCGCTATCGCAACGAAGATGGCGGTGCTCACCAAGCTGGCCGACAACATGATGACCACTTATCTCGGCGGTGACGCCGGCAGGCGTGTGCTGGACGGCCAGATCAAGCGCGGCGAGGGCGACACAATCCGGGCCGCACTGGTCATGGCCGATATGCGCGGGTCGACAAGGCTTGCCGAAACTTCCGGCCGCGAAATCTACATCGATACGCTGAACCAGTTTTTCGATGCCATTGCTGCACCTTTCAATCGCAGAGGCGGGCAGATCATGAGTTTCCTGGGGGATGGCTTCATTGCCGTCTACCCTTGCGAAAGGCACCGCTCGCAGTCCGAGATCGCCTGCCAGGCTGCTCTTGCAGCAGCGCACAAGGCCACCGCGCGCATGATGGATCTCAATCTGCGCAGAAAGGAGCAGGGATTGGGCGACATAAACTTTGGCATTGGCCTGCATGTCGGCAATGTGATGTTCGGCAATGTCGGGCTTACAGACCGGCTCACATTCTCTGTCTTCGGCTCGGCTGTAAACGAGGTCCAGCGCCTCCAGACCCTGACCAAGAAATATTCGCACAGCGTTCTCGCCAGCAAAGACTTCGCCAGCTATTGCGGCGCCATCGGCTGGCTGACGCTCGGCAACGAGGAACTGGCGGGCATCAAGCAGAAGCTGACGGTGCTTTCACCCGATCTGTCGGGTGCTCTCGCACTCGATGAGGACGGTGCGCTGGAGCCGATTTACGACCGAATATCCGACGCCGAGCAGGTCATGCTGCTTCATCGCGATGCCGCGCGGCTGTCGGCGGCCGACCCGAGGAAGCTCCAGTAACCGCCACGATCTGATCCGAACGCCTTTCGGATGCAATCCGGTCGCCGGTTCCGCCAGGGAACTGGCGACCGATTTCGAATCCAAGTTGCTCTGCGCTGCCAATGCGTTAGTCTCGCTTTCTGGGCCCGCCGCCCGGCGGGCTGCCAGAGTGGGGCTGGTGTGAGAATGAATTCGGGTGTTGATCTGCTGCGGATCGAGGATGTTGGCATCTCTTTTGCCATTATCGGCGGACCGTTGCATGCCGTCAGACGTGCAAATCTTCGCGTCTTGCCCGGCAAGGTCACTGCGCTTGTAGGCGAGTCCGGTTCCGGAAAATCGGTTCTCAGCCAGGCAGTGATGGGCATTTTGCCAAACACAGCCCATGTTCGCGGCCGTATCCTGTTTTCCGATCCTGAAAAGCCCGGCACGACGCAGGATATCCTGCAGATGCCGCGTGACGGACCCGAAATCCGGGCGTTGAGAGGCAGCCGCATCGGCAAGATCTTTCAGGAGCCGATGACATCACTGTCGCCGCTGCACACGGTCGGCAATCAGGTCAGCGAATCCCTGCAGATTCATACGCCCATGGCTCGGGTGGAGCGCAAGGCGCGGGCCGTGGAAATGCTCGACCTTGTCGGCTTTCCCAACCCCAAGCGCGCCTATGACATGTATCCCTTTGAACTTTCGGGAGGATTGCGTCAACGCGCCATGATCGCCATGGCGCTTATCTGCCGGCCCGCCCTGTTGATCGCCGACGAGCCGACAACGGCGTTGGACGTCACCATCCAGGCGCAAATCCTGCAATTGCTGCGCGGGCTTCAGGCCAAGCTGAACATGGCGATGCTGCTGATCACGCACGACCTTGGCGTGGTCGCCAATGTCGCCGACGAGGTGGTGGTCATGTACCATGGCGAGATCATGGAAGCGGGACCTGTCGAGGCGATATTCCGCCGGCCAGGCCACCCTTACCTGAAGGGCCTGATGGCAGCCGTTCCTCATTTCGACCTGAAGCCTGGCGAAAGGCTAAAGGCGCTCCGCGAGGTGCCGGTGAATGTCGGGAACCTGCTCGGCAAGCAGACGGCGCCGGCATCGAAGGGGCCGGACGACATCCTGCTGTCGGTCAGGGATCTGACAAAGACCTTCACCATCCGCAAGTCCGGATGGTTCGGCGGAGATCATCAAACCTCTGTTCGCGCCGTCGACGGTGTGAGCTTCGATATCAGGCGGGGTGAGTGTCTGGGTCTTGTCGGCGAAAGCGGCTCCGGCAAAACCACCGTCAGCAAGATCCTCATGCGGGCTGTCACACCAAGCGGCGGCTCTGTGATCTTCAACGGCAGCGATGGTCCAATCGACGTCCTGGAAGCCGAGGGAGACGCCCTGCGCATGCTGCGCGCGAAAATCCAGATGGTCTTCCAGGACCCGGTTTCGTCGCTTTCACCTCGCATGACGGTGGAGAACATCTTGAGCGAGCCGCTGGAAATCCATCAACGTGGCAATGCCGCGTCCCGACTCGTCACGGTCAAGAGCCTGATGCAGGCAATCGGGCTCGATCCGCGCTTCATAAAGCGTTATCCGCACAGTTTCTCCGGCGGGCAGCGTCAGCGTATCGGCATCGCGCGCGCGTTGGCGCTGGGGCCTGAACTCCTGATCTGCGACGAGCCGGTTTCGGCACTCGATGTCTCTGTCCAGGCGCAGATCCTGAACCTTCTGAAGGACCTGCAGAAGGAACTGGGCCTGACCTACCTGTTCATATCCCACAACCTGGCGGTGGTGGACTACATGGCAGACCGCATCGCGGTGATGTGCGGCGGCCGTATCGTCGAGCTCGCGCCGCGCGAAATTCTGCTTAGGAAACCGGTCCACCCCTACACGCGCTCACTGGTCGCCGCAGTACCTTTCCCCGATCTCGACAGGCCGATGGACTTCAAAACGCTGAAGCTCGACGGCGCTTCCGACACCAGCGCATGGGGACCGCAATTCCGCGACGGGAGCGACAAGGATATGCTGTCGCCGCTCGACCTTGGCGGCGGCCACCTCGTGCTGGCCCGGCGTACGGCCGATGTCAGCGAGTTACGCCATTGATCAGCCGGCGCACCGCCCTTGGACTTATGGCTTCGGCATTTCTGCCGGGCACGTCGCGCGCCGGCGATCTGGAGCCGGAATTTCTTCAGCCGCAGCTGAAGGCCAAGGCGCTGCCGGCACTCGCCGAACGCTTGCCCAAGAGCCCGCGCGCGTTGAACCTCGCCGCGATGGGCCGGCAGCCCGGCCAGTATGGCGGCACGCTGCGCACGATCATCGGCAGCCAGAAAGATATCCGGATGATGACGATCTACGGGTATGCTCGCCTGGTCGGCTATGACGAAAAGCTCAACTTGCAAGCCGACATTCTCGAAAGTTTCGACGTAGCGGATGATCGCGTCTTCACTTTCAAGATTCGGGAAGGCCATAAATGGTCTGACGGTAGCCTGCTGACGCCGGAGGATTTTCGCTATTGCTGGGAAGATGTCTGGCTGAACGATGAGCTTTCGCAAGGCGGGCTTGCCCCTGCCCTGCTGGCGAACGCCAAGCCGCCACGCTTCGAGATCGTCGATCCGTCGACGGTCCGCTATAGTTGGGATGCGCCCAATCCCGACTTCCTGCCCAAGCTTGCTGCTGCTTCGCCGCTATCGCTGGTTCTGCCGGCCACCTATCTCAAGCAGTTCCACAAGAAATACCAGGATCCATTTCGGCTCGCCGGCCTGATGAAGGAGAACCGGGCCAAGAAATGGACGCTCCTGCATATCCGCATGTCGCGGCAGTATCGCCCGGAGAACCCGGAACTGCCGACGCTCGATCCATGGCGGAACCGGACCAAGCCCCCGGCCGAGCAATTCGTCTTCGAGCGCAACCCGTTCTTTCATCGAGTAGACGAGAATGGCCGGCAAATGCCCTATGTTGACCGGATTGTCATGAATGTCAGCTCGCCGGCGATCATTTCCGCCAAGACCGGTGCGGGCGAGAGCGACCTGCAAAGCATGGGAATTGACTTCACCGACTACTCCTTCCTGAAGGATGCGGAGAAGCGCTACCCGGTGAAGATGCATCTCTGGAAACGCACACAGGGTTCGCGGCTGGCGCTGCTGCCCAATCTGAATTGTGCCGACCAGGTGTGGCGTGGCCTTCTTCGTGACGTTCGCGTGCGCCGCGCCCTTTCGCTCGCTGTGGATAGGCGCGAGATCAATTTGGCCGTGTTCTACGGACTGGGGCAGGAAAGTGCCGATACGGTCCTGCCGGAGAGCCCGCTCTACCGGCCGGAATTCGCGAAAGCCTGGGTCGCCCATGATCCCGACCAGGCCAATGCCCTGCTCGACGAGGCCGGGCTTCAGACGCGTGACGATGAAGGCATGCGGATACTTCCCGATGGACGCCCTGCGCAGATCATAGTGGAAACGGCCGGCGAAAGCACGCTGGAAACCGACGCGCTCGAACTCATCACCGATCACTGGCGCAAGATCGGGATCGCCCTGTTCATCCGGACTTCGCAGCGCGATATCTTCCGCAGCCGCGCGCTTGGCGGCCAGATCATGATGTCGATGTGGTCGGGAATCGACAATGGCGTGCCGACCGCCGACATGAACCCGTACCAGTTGGCCCCAACTATGGACGACCAGCTGCAATGGCCGCTCTGGGGTGCTCACCACTTGTCTCATGGCAAGGTCGGTGAGGCGCCCGATCTTCCGCCTGTGGTCGAGCTGATGGCTTTGCTCAAGCGCTGGAAGGCATCGACCGAAGCCACGGAGCGTGCCGAAATCTGGAATTCAATGCTGTCGATCTACACCGATCAGGTGTTTTCGATCGGCACCGTGAACGGAACGCATCAGCCGGTTCTGGTGTCCTCGCGGCTGCGCAATCTGCCTGACAAGGCGCTCTACGGCTACGACCCGACCGCCTATTTCGGCGTCTACATGCCGGATACATTCTGGCTTGGAGAGTCCTGAGCGTGCTTCGATATTTTGTCTGGCGCATTGCCGTGATGGTTCCAACGCTGCTGGTCATATCGGCACTGGTGTTCACGATCATCGAACTTCCCCCTGGCGACTATTTCGACAGCTATGTTGCCGAGCTTCGGGCTCAGGGCGAAGCGGTGGATTCCGATCGCATCGAGATGATGCGCAAGGACTATGGTTTCGACCAGCCACCGGTCATTCGCTACTTCTACTGGGTCGGCGGGATGCTGCGCGGCGATTTTGGCTATTCCTTCGAATATGAGCTGCCGGTCCGCGACGTCGTCGGGGACCGAATGTGGCTGACCGTGCTGGTTTCCTTCGTCACGATCATCTTTACCTGGCTCATCGCCTTTCCGATCGGCATGTACTCCGCCACGCATCAATACAGCTGGGGCGACTACGGCCTGACTCTCTTCGGCCTTCTCGGCCTTGCCATTCCGAACTTCATGCTGGCGCTGATCCTGATGTATTTCGCCAACATCTGGTTCGGCACATCCATCGGCCATCTCATGGACCAGCAATATCTCGGCGAGCCGATGAGCTGGGCCAAGGCGAAGTCGATCCTCGCCCATCTCTGGATTCCGGTCTTGATCATCGGCACCGGGGGCACGGCAAGCATGATCCGGCGGCTGCGCGCCAATCTCCTCGACGAGCTACACAAGCAATATGTCGTGACCGCGCGCGCCAAGGGACTTCATCCGTTCAAGGCGCTGGTCAAATATCCGCTGCGCATGGCGCTCAATTTCTTCATTTCCGACATCGGCTCTATCCTACCGGCCATCATCTCCGGCGCCGAAATCACGGCGATCGTGCTGTCTTTGGAAACTACCGGGCCGATGCTGATCAAGGCGCTGCAAAGCCAGGACATGTACCTGGCAGGGTCGTTCCTCATGTTCCTCGCCTTCCTGACGGTCATCGGTGTCCTGATTTCCGACCTGGCGCTGGCGCTGCTTGATCCAAGAATTCGTTTGCAGGGCGGTAGCACCAAATGAGCACGCATTCGCCGCTGCCCGCTCCGGGTGCTCCGCTGCAACACTACGTTTCCACCGCGCCCTTTGACCTGGAGTCGGTCGAGGCGATGACGCCGGAGCAGTCGAAGGTCTTTCAGGCGTCGCAGTTGCGGCTGATGTGGTGGAAATTCCGGGAGCACCGGCTTGCCGTTATTTCAGGCATATTCCTGGCAGCACTTTATTTCGGAATACTGATCTGCGAGTTCCTGGCCCCCTACAATCTGCACACGCGCAACATGGACTACATCTATTCGCCGCCGCAGCGGGTGCACCTGTTCCACAACGGCCAGTTCGTCGGGCCGTTCGTTTATGGCCGCCAGATGACGCTGGATATGGACACGCTCAAGCGGAACTACATCGAGAATCAAGATGATGTTCAGCGGATCCGTTTCTTCTGCAAGGGCGACAGTTATCGGTTCTGGGGCCTGATCGAAGGTGACAGGCATTTTGTCTGCCCTGCCGAAAACGGCCAGCTCTTTCTGGCCGGCACTGACAGGCTGGGGCGCGACGTGCTCTCGCGCATCATCTATGGCGCACGCATTTCACTGACAATCGGCCTCGTCGGCATCAGTTTCAGCTTCCTGCTCGGCATCGTCATCGGCGGACTGGCCGGCTATCACGGCGGTATATTCGACCTGATCGTTCAACGGATAATCGAAGTTCTGCAGTCAATCCCCAGCATCCCGCTATGGCTGGCTCTGGCTGCGATCATGCCGATAACCTGGAGTCCGATCCTGATCTATTTCGGCATCACCGTCATCCTCGGGCTGCTCGACTGGACCGGACTGGCGCGGGCCGTGCGTTCCAAGCTTCTAGCCTTGCGCGAGGAGGATTACGTTCTGGCCGCGCAATTGATGGGCGCCAGAAGCAGCCGCATCATCGGGCGGCATCTCATTCCCGGCTTCATGTCGCATCTGATCGCGACGGCCACGATCTCCATACCCGGCATGATCCTGGGCGAGACGGCGCTGAGCTTCCTCGGGCTCGGCCTGAGGGCGCCGATAACCAGCTGGGGCATCCTGCTCACCGAGGCGCGCAGCGTCAGCGTCATCGCGTTCTATCCATGGCTGCTTTTGCCGATGCTCCCCGTCATTCTCGTCATCCTGGCGTTCAACTTCCTCGGCGACGGCCTGCGGGACGCCGCAGATCCCTACAAGTGAGATCGCTATTCCGCCGCGCGCCGGCCGCCGACTCCACCCGGTATGATCCTGTCGGCAGCCTGTTCGGTTATTGCAGCGTTCATCGTTCGCCTCTATAGGTGCCGAGACGCAATCGGGGTTTAACACGTCGCCCTCGGGTTTCACCTGTGAACCGTTCTGGTCGCGGGCATTGCCCATCCGTTGGGCTGGTTTCAGGACACACAAACGCATATGACTCGCCTTGAGAATTTCATCAGCAGGATGACCGCACAGCGCGACATTCTCGATCAAGTTTGCCCCGAGGTGGCGAAGATGGAAGGGCTGGTGCTCGAGTTCGGCCTCGGCAACGGCCGGACGTTCCACCATCTGCGCGAGCGCCTGCCCGGACGCCGGATCGTGGTGTTCGACCGCGAACTTAGCGCACACGCCAGCTCAATTCCCAACGCTGAAGACTTCGTGCTCGGCGAAATACGCGAGACGGCGAAGAGGTTCATTGGCATCGACGCGGCTCTTGTTCATGCTGACATCGGCACCGGCTATGACGATCGCGATGCAGTGACCTCTACCTGGCTCCCCGATCTGATCGCGCGCCTGCTTCGCGTCGGCGGCTTCGCGGTCAGCGGCACGCCCCTCGAGCACCCGCTGTTGCAACGCCTCCAGCCGCCGCCTTCGGTGCCCGCCGATCGTTATTTTGTCTGCAGGCGCGTGTGAGGGGCCGAGACGACCCAAATCTTCGGGGCCAAATCTTCAGGGGATCATATATACTGCTATCTCCCGCTCAATGCCGCGCAGCGAGACGTCGTGGGGCACGGGCGTCAGCGCGTTCCTGTGCAACAGATCGGCGGTGAGATTGTCGCCGACTACGGCACGAGTGGCGAAGATCGCCTGTGCATTGGCAAGGTTCTGGACCCGCGAAGCAATGTTGACCGTCTGGCCGAAATAGTCCTGTCGCTCGTTCATGGACACGGCGATGCACGGGCCGGCATGGACTCCGATCTTGAGCAGCAGATCCTCGCGCCCGCTCTTGTCGTTGAGCTCACGCATGGCATCGCGCATCCTGAGGGCCGCAGCAATCGCACGATCAGGCGTCGCGAAGGTCGCCATCACCGCATCACCGATCGTCTTGACCACCGCGCCTGCCTCCGCCGCAACGATCTCGTGCAGAACCTGGAAATGCACGCGCACGAGATCGAAGGCCGAAAGATCGCCCACCCGCTCGTAAAGCTCGGTCGATCCGCGCAGGTCGGTGAACAGGAAGGTCAGGCTGGTGATTTTCAGGCGCTGGTCGATGTCGAGCGTATCCGTGCGATAGAGATCGCGGAACGTCTGGTTGGTGAGCAGGCGCTTGGCGGTCAGGAAGGGCCGGCGTTTACCCAGGAGACCATGCAATTCCTGGCCGGCGATGAAGACCGTCGGCAGCACGCGTGTGTCGGTCCTGTTCTCCAGCGAAATGCGCAACGGGCCGGGTTGCATCTCCAGCGTCTGGTTCTGGACATGGTCGCGGTCGAAGACCAAAGAGAGGCTTCGGCGCTCTTTTGTTGGTTCGCCCTTCACGTCGATGAACTGTGCTGAATGGGTGACCGGCTCGAAGACGATGACGAATTCAGACGGAAGCTGTATGGGCAGAACCGCCTTTTCGCCGGGGGCAAGCTCGATATCCTCCAGCGAGAACGCTTCGATCTTTTTCGCGAAATCCTCTTCCGGCAGATCGACGCCGGACGCCCAGTAGATCTGGCGGTAATATTCCAGCAAGGGCAGTTCGTGTGGATTGTGGGCGGCAATCCTGCGCACGCGGGGACTGACGGTGAATGTCACCTCGACCATCTCGTCGAGGGTCGGCGAATAGCCCTCGGAGCACAGCGCGCAGGTGTATTCGTCCTTCTGCAGGGTTTTCAGCGTGGCGTTTGTGTCGAGCACGCCGCCACAGCCGGGGCATAGAACATTCCAGGAAATGTCGAAGATGCCTACCCGTGCCGCATGGAGAAAGGCGCTTATGGCGCGTTCCTCGTCGAGGCCATGCTTGCTGGCGAAGGCTGGCGCATTGATGCGGCAAAGTTCGCGGTCCTTGCCCTCCGCGATGGTTCGCTTGATCGCGTCGATTGCCTGCGGATCGACACCGGTCGATTGCCGCAGAAGCGAGAACAGATCCTGAGCTTCGTTCATCGTGCAGGCTCCGGAAAATGCGCCCCCGGAGGCGTCTTTGGTCCCAGTACTCCATCTTACTTCGAAACGCATCCTACGGCCAATCGAATAGATGGGCATGGTGACAGTTCAATTTCCATTCGGCGGATTTTCACCGGCCGCAAGCGGCACTATGATGGTCCATGGGGCATTCATCTTGGGGACTTTCTCCCATGCCGACATCCAACAACCCGCCATTTCCCGCGGCCCTGCGCCTATTCTCTGTGGTGGTCATCATCGTGCTGATCGTAGGCGCCGGCCTGTTTTTCGCGCCTGTGCTGGTCAAGCCGCGCTGGCCTTGGGCCGTCACGCCGTTCAATGCCCGCTTCCTCGGCGGCTTCTACACCGCCGAAATAGTCGTGATGGCGGCGCTGCTGGTCTGGAATCGCTGGTCGCCCGGCAGGCTCGTGCTCGTCATGGCCTTCATCTTCACCGTCATCGTGTCGCTGGCTTCGTTCATCAATCTCGGCTATTTCAACTTCGAGCGCAAAGCGCCCTGGCTCTGGTTTTTGGTCTATCTCGCTTCGGTCGCGGTATCCGGGCTGTTCCTGTGGAGGGCCAAGGCCCGTCCTTCTGCAAAAGGCGTGACCTTAAATCCGGCATGGCGCGGCTACATGCCGGTGGAATCGGCGATCCTTGGGCTCTATGGCCTAGGCCTGTTGCTGTTTCCCCTGACATTCGGCAGCCTCTGGCCATGGCCGATCGATGCCTTCCATGCTCAGGTCTACAGCGCCATCTTCCTGGCCGGTGCGGGCGGTGTATATCTCGTCTGGAGAAGCGCGCCGCGCGAGGAACTGCTGGTGCTCGGCCTGGCGCAGTTTCTCACTGGCCTGCTTGCCATCCTTGGCCTCGTTATCACCGACGCTGCGGTGCACCGGATTGACTGGACAGCGACCAGGACATTGTGCTGGCTCGGCCTTCTCGGCTGGATCGGCATCAGCGGCGTCTTCAAATTCTACGCCGCCTCTCGGTATTTTAGCTCGCAATCGGCGTCATAGGTTGAAGAGACCGCTGGATTTTCAGGTGACGTCCGGTGCATCGTGGCGGGCCGATTGCCTTCGCCGGGAAAGCCATGACCACCACGACCTCGCCCTCCTCGGAGAAAATCCAGCCGCAGCTCCGGTCCGTCCGGCTAAGCGATGCGGATGCGCTTTGCGCTATCTTCAACATGCCGGGCTTCCGCTGGGGCACGCTCAGGATGCCCTTCGAGATGGTGGAGCAGGTGGAGCGGCGCATCGCCAAGTCCGGCCAGGAAACCACCTGGATCGTCGCCGAGCTGGACGGCAAGGTCGTCGGCCATGGCAGCCTGGTCGTGCAGGGTTCGCCGCGCCGTTCACATATCGGCGAGATCAATATCGGCGTTGACGATGCCTTTGTCGGCAAGGGTATCGGCTCTGCCATACTCGGCGCGCTGCTTGACGTGGCCGACAACTGGCGCGCCCTGAAGCGGGTCGAATTGACCGTCTTTGCCGACAACGAACCGGCCGTCCGTCTCTACACAAGCCACGGCTTCGAGGTCGAAGGCCGGCATGTGAAGGCCGGGTTTACCGACGGGCAGTACCACGACCTCCTGAGCATGGCCCGGCTGCGGTTCTGATATCCGCTATTGTCTGGTCTCCCTTGGCGTTTGCACGGCAAGCGGCTAGACGGGACCAATGACCGCCGTCTTTGACCCATCCCCTACGCCTCCGGCGGAAATTCTGGCAGTGCTGTCGCTGCTCTGCCCGGAAGTCGTGCGCGACATCGAGCAGAACTGGAATGCACCGGTTTCCGACTACGCCCGCCATCTGTGGCGGCCGGTGGCAAGGCCTGCATCGGGCCCGGCGATCGCTGCCCGCTCGATCCTGCGCGAAGTCCTGCATCAGCGCCTTGGTGTGATCATGCAGCCTGAAGAGATCGGCAAGGTCCTCGACGAGTTCGAGTCCAGACCGGTGATTCAGTCCGGCCTGCACTGCCTGCTTCTGATGGACCGGATCACCTTCGATGCCCTCCTGCTTGCCTGGCTCGGCGCGGTCGAAAACGGGCTGTCGGCCTTCTTCAGCTTCATGGGAACGACGATGACCATGGAGACAATTGGCCGGGAGGGGCCGGGATGGCTCGATGTCGGTGACGACAAGGTCAACCTGTTTGGCATGGGGCGCCACAAACTGTGCCGCAAAAGCGCCTGCGTGGCCGGTCCCGTCACCCTCAACAAGCGCGCGCTCGAAGCGGTGGGCGACGAAACGGATGCCAGCCGCTGGCTGGGCACACTGCTTGCCAGCCAGGACAAGGTGTTTGGAACCGCCGCCGATGCGCTGACAGCCCTCAACGAGGATCTGGTCGCCGATTGGGATCGTTCCGGCATGGCCCAGCCGGTTTTCATCGATGATCGGCTCGCCGCGGCTGCCATGGCGCGGCATCTGGAAAATGACGGCAGCCTTGTTTCCAGGCTGCTCCTTGAGCCCGCAAGGCGCCAGCGTCTCGAACGTGCCTTGCAAGCAGCCGCATCGAGCCCATTTGGCAGGTTCCTGCCCAATGCCACGGCCTATTTCTGGGGTATCCGCGAGGAGCGCGTGCGCAAGCTCGTCCTCGATAACGGGCACCTGATCGAGCCTGGCAGGCCGCATGGTCTTTCCATCCCGTTCGAGCGACCGCATCTCAGGCAGGCGCTGCTGGACGGCATGCTGCTGCCGAACTTGTTCCTGATGTTCCTGGTCCTTGCCATATTGCCGCGCGTGCGGGTTGTAGGCGGCCTGAGACAGATTGGTTATGTAGCGCTTTTCCACTCGATCCTGCTGGCTGCGCTAGATGAAAACGCGCCGGAAGAGCGCGATCTGGCTGCGGAGTTGCAGGTTCGGGAAAATGCCTGGGGCATGCGGGTCATCGACGAAAAGATCTCGGTCCGCGAGCAGCTTGCCGGCCTGCCGAAAGGGGCGGTCTTCCCGGACCTGCTCCGGCAATACCGTTTGCGGACGTTTGCCGAGGCGACCGACGACCTGAAGCTGGTTCGCGAAAACGCCCGATGGCGCAAGATCGGCCAGGCAGAGATCAAGGCGAACTGAGCCTACTTCAGGTTGATTTTCTGGTGCGCAACCGCAAGCGACGGCGATCTATCGGTGAGCCTCTGGCGTCTGATCCGGCCGCTTCCTTGACGCTGATGCATTTCGGGATTTCGACGACGGCTTCCGCCTCGATCGGCAGCGCTATGCCACCGGACCCACACGGATCGCTCGATGCCCATTTGCGCTGCCGCTTGCTGGTCGACGGCTATCGGTTCATTCTTGTGAACCTTGGCCGTGAAGTGCGTAGCGAGATCACGCCGTCACGGCCCCTAGTGAGGTCTTGTTCGATGGACTGCTCGGGCTGCGGTTTCGAGGTTGAGGGCGGTTACGCTTTCTGTCCGAGGTGTGGCAGGCGCCAGCCAGTGCCATGCGCCAGTTGCGGCTACCGCTGCGCACCTGATTTCGAGTTCTGTCCGAAATGTGGGGCAAGCGTCGGGGCGCCCGCAAAAGCCGTCGAACGGCCTGCTCCGACGCCAAGCCGGACCATTGTGCAGCCTTCTCGAACTCCGTCGCTGCTTCCGAACATCGAAAGCGAAGATGGGCTGTATCCCGTCTCTGACGCCGATCGCCGGACGGTAACGGTCCTGTTCGCCGACCTTTGCGGCTTCACGACACTCAGCGAGCAGCTCGACCCCGAGGTCATGCAAGCGCTGCAGAACGAACTGTTCAAGGAATTGACGGCGGCCGTGCGAAACTTTGGCGGTTTCGTCGACAAATTCATCGGCGATGCACTGCTCGCTTTGTTCGGTGCGCCGGTCGCGCATGAGGACGATCCGGAACGTGCGCTTCGCGCCGCTCTCGACATGATCGCCCGGACGGCGCGGCTCGGCGAAGGCACCCCCCACTCCGGCTCGCCTCTGTCACTCCATATCGGCATAAACACTGGTCCGGTCGTCACTGGCGGATTTGGCGTCGGCACGGCCAAATCCTATTCGGTGACCGGCGACACAGTGAATACGGCGCAACGCCTGCAATCGCTGGCCGCACCGGGTGAGGTGCTGGTAGGCGAGCTCACTCACAGGCTGACCCGGCATGCCTTCTCTTACGAGTCGCTGGGTGATGTCGTGCTTCGCGGCAAGGCTGGCAGTGTGCTCGTCCATCGGCTGGATGCACCGCTTGCGGCGCCGCGTGCAGCACGTGGGCTCGAGGTGCTCGGCCTCAGTGCGCCGATGATAGGTCGTGGTGCCGAGCTCAATAGAATGCTGGCCAGCCTTGACCAGGCGTGCGGCGGCTCGGCCCAACTTGTCCGCCTCGTCGGAGAAGCCGGTATCGGGAAATCGCGGCTGGTGAAGGAGTTCGTCGCCCGCGTCGGCGACGAGGATCGTTTTCGCAACGTCGCCGTGCGGCTGGCCACGTGCTCACCGCTGGGCGAACAATCATTTGGCGCCTTGGGCGCAGTGGTGCGCAGCGCTGCCGGGATGATGCAGAACGACAATGGGGACGAAATGCGGGGAAAGCTCGCAGGCTTGCTTGCGAATCTCGGCCTGGAGGGCGAGGAGGCGAAGCGGCTGATGCCTTTGCTCTACCATGTGCTCGGCCTTGGCGACCCCGATGCCACCTTGCAGCATGTCGAGCCCGAGCAGCTGCGGCGGCAAATTCTCTACGCAGTCCGCACAATCATCGAACGGCGGCTTGCGTTGTCGCCGCTGTTGATTGTCGTCGAAGACCTGCACTGGGCCGACGCCGTGTCGCTCGAGGCACTACGTTTCGTGATGGACAGGTTGGAACGGACGCGCTTGATGTTGCTGGTCACGCATCGTCCGGCGCCGGACAACGACCAGCTCGGCTCAAGCCGGGTCAGTCACACAGCGCTCAGGCTTTCGCCGCTCAACAATGATGAAGGTCGCAGCCTGCTGGCGGCGCTTTTCGGCGAAAGCTGGGTAAACTCCGCAGGAGGGCTTCTCGACCAGATCCTCGAGCGCGCGGGTGGCAACCCCCTCTTTGTAGAGGAGATCGTCCGCGGCCTTATCGATCGCGGCGTACTGATGCGCGAGGGCCAGCGATGGCGGACTGCGGCAGGCGAAGTCGCAACCGGCATTCCCGCCACTATCCAGGCAATGTTGCTTGCTCGCGTCGATCGGCTGCCCCAAGAGGTGCGCCGGTTGGCCCAGGAAGCCGCGGTCATCGGCCCGCGCTTCGATGCCACAGTTCTGAAAGCCGTGACGTCCGATCCCGGCCGGCTGGAAGCCGGCTGCGAACTGCTTTGCGATGCGGAAATCATCGAGGAAGTTGCCGGATCAGGCTCGGTCTCGTCGCAAAGCTACCGCTTTACGCAAACATTGCTGCAGGATGTGATCTACCAGAACATGCTCCTGCAACGCCGGACCGACATCCACGGGCGGGTCGGTGCTGCCTTGGAGCAATTGTGCGGCGACAAGCCGGAACGGCTCGAGGATTTGACCGTGCTCGGTCATCATTTCGCACAGAGCGCCGAGCGGGAGAGAGGCGCGCATTACCTGCAGGCGGCGGGCGATCGCGCTCGCCTGATATACGCCAACGACGACGCACTTCGTTTCTACGAGCGAGCACTGACTGCGTTGAGCGCGATCGGGCAAACACCGCTCAAACTGGAAATTGCAGAGCGCATTGCCGATTTGAGCGGCCCGATGGGCCGCCGCGAGATCGCGCACCGGCACTACGAAACGGTGTTGCAGGCATACCGCGAGTCAGCCAATCGTGTCGCGTCGGCGCGCGTTTTGCGAAAGATGGGTCGGCTGCTCTGGGACGTCGGCAAGCGGGACAACGCAGAATCCCGCTATGCTGAAGCGGCAGCGCTCCTCGATGGAGCGGATGCCCCGATCGAGCAGGCGCATCTCTGGCAAGAACGTGGCCGACAGGCGTTCCGTAGCGGAGATCACGCTCTCGCGGCAAAATGGGCAGACGCGGCGCTGGATTGCGTACGCTCTCTGACGACGGAGCATGTCTCCGAGGTAGGGTGTGATGCCACCCTTGTGACCGCCGAGGCACTTAATACCAAGGCTGTCGCGCTGGCTCGCCTTGGGCGAAACCGTGAAGCCGTGCGTCAGGTTGAGCGTAGCATTGAATTGGCCGAAGCCGCCGGTCTGCTGGGCGCGGCCTGCCGCGGCTACACCAATCTGGGCGTGCTTTACACGACCATCGATCCGGCACAGGCGATGGAGGTCTGTCGGCGCGGTCTTGAAGTGGCGCGCCATATTGGTGATTTGGGTTTCCAGGCGCGCCTCCTCGCCAATCTGGCGGTCGCTTGTTGTACTTTCACGGATCGCTGTCCAACGGAGGGCGTGCCTGCTGCCGAGAAGGCCATCGAGATCGACCGGGCGCTCGACCAGCGCGAGCACCTGCCGGTGCCGTTGATCGTGCTTGGGCAGATCCACCAGTGCAACGGCCATCCGGAACTAGCGGTTGGCTTGTTCCACGAAGCACTGGACGTAGCCCGCGAAACGGGCGAACCCCAACTGCTGTTTCCGTGCTATGATGGTCTCGCAACGCTCAATCTCGACCTCGACAATCTGGCCGAGGCCGAACGCTACTTTTCCCTGGCGCAGGGTATATGCGCCCAGCACGGGCTCGACCCGGAAGCGCTTGTGGTGCTGCCTTTTCTCGATTAACCGGGGTCGGAGGTTGGAAATGTCCGCGCGTAGCGACTTGGTACCGCTTCAACCGGGCGACCGTGCGCCGAACGTGGTACTCGACGCCATTACCCAGGAAGGCAAGATAGCGCTTGACGACTTTCGCGGACAAAAGCCGGTGCTGGTCGGCCTGTTTCGAGGTCTGCATTGTGCGTTTTGCCGGCGCCATATCGCCGCCCAGGCGCGGCTTGATCCGGAGCTGCGCGAAAAGGGCGTGGAGAGCCTGACGGTGGTCAACACGCCGATCGAACGGGCGCGTCTCTATTTCCGCTACCACCCGATGCCGAATCTGCTTGCGGCCTCCGACCCTGAACGCGCATCACATCGTGCTTTTGGACTGCCCAATCTCGAATTCACCGAAAACGAGACGAACTGGCCGTACAAGGTCTCGATGGCAGCGGCAAAGGATATGCGGGTCGACATACCAGGCGAGTTGCCTGGTCCTATGGATCCTATTGCTGCCAGCGAACTCCTCAACAAGAGGGACCATTACGAACTGACCGAAGCCGACGAGCAGATGATCGCAACCGGACACGGACAACTGGTCGGTCAGTTCCTGCTGGACCGGCAGGGGATCGTCCGCTGGAGCTTCACCGAGATTCCAGAGGGTGGGCGATACATGTTTGGGGCGCCAAACCCGCAGGAGCTGATGTCAGCCGTTTCCCAAGTCGCCCAATAGACTAGCGAACGAGGTAAACGGGCGGGACACTGACAAGTTCACCGCTCTTCGAGCACCGCCTCGACCTTGGCAACAAAGTCATCGAGTGAGCGATCCCCGCGAATTTCGATGCGCGGAAGGTCGATGGGATCGCAATCGAGGTCCGCCGGCCCGTGTCTGCCGCCGAAGCCGATCCGATAGCCGCACTCCTTGGCCAGCCGGCCAAGCCGTCGGTCGGTGACAGAGAAGGGTGCCGCGAACGCCGTGGTTGGCCGACCGGTCCACCGTTCGATGAACATGCGAGAGCGCAGGAGCTCGGCGGCCAAGTCAGAACTCGACAGACCATCGATCGCGCGATGCGTCGCCAGATGGCTTCCGAAGAACGCACCTTCGGCGGCGAGACGTCGCACCGTGCCGGCGTCCATAAGCGGCGTCGGCGGGCCGCTGTCGGCGTCCCACAGTGCACTTTCCCCCACCAGGTCCGTCACCAGGAACACTTCCGCGGTCAGGTCGTTCGCGCGCAAGATCGGCCAGGCATGGTCGGCAAAGTTCTGGAAGCCGTCGTCGAAGGTGATGAGCACTGGGCGGCCGGCGACAGGTTGACGGTTGGCGATGAACCGTTCCAGCTGCTCGGACATGATGGCGTGAAAGCCATTGGCGCGCAGCCATGCCATCTGGCCATGGAATGCGGCGGGCGCGAGCCGAAAACGGGCGAGCGCGGCCGGACCTTCGTCGGCGACGCTGTGATACATGAGGACAGGGATACGCTGCCGACGCTCGCTACGCGCAACGTCGCGGCGCAGGGCCCGCGCCCCGCCCCAGACGATATTTCGCGCGACCCCGATTTCGAGGCGCGCGCGGATTGGCGCATGATCAATCATCGGTTCCGTCGCCGCCTCGTCCGGTGACTGGCGGCGGAAGCGGTCTACGCGATAGAGCTCGGTCTGGATCGATTGATCGAGGACGAGACCTTCGGTCCCTGCCAGCGTCTCTGAGATCGCTTGTGCACCGAATGTGTTCCAGTCGAAGCCGGTCCTTTCAACATTGTCACGTAAGACGAATGCGTGTGCGTTGATGAAACTGCCGCCAGGCGCCAATGCGTCAACGATTTTTTTGGCGAAGCGCCGCAGCTCGGCGAGATCATCCAGATAATAGAGCACTTCCGAACAGACGATCAGGTCCATCTCACCAGGCAGCGTGTCCGCGCAAAAGTCCAATACGCCGAACTCGACATTCGGCTGATCGCTGCATCGCGCGCGCGCTCGCCCGATAGCTACGGCGGAGATGTCGGTTGCGGTCAAATGGCTCACTCGCGGCGCCAGCTGCCGCGTGAAGTGCCCCTCCGCGCAGGCCAGCTCAAGCGCTCGTCCGATCGGGCCGGCAGGCAGAATTTCGAGCTGCCGCTCATATTTTTCCTGCTCATAGGAGGAACCGTAGTTCCAGGGATCCTCGGTCGCGAAATAGCCATTCCAGAACGACGTGCGATCCATGTCGTGCCTGGGCCGTGCGCGGCGCGGCGCCGCAGGAGGCGCCGCAGCTTCGGCGCTCGACCGAACCAGCCTCCGCGCTTCCGCGGCCAACCGCGCGAGTTTGCCAAAGTGGCTGTCCGGATCGGGTCCGCGTTCAGCTGTGGCCGACAATGCCTCGGCTGCGAGCGTGTTTGACGTGTCGGCGCCGGCGGCCTGTTGCGGTACAGGTGATCGTCTCGCAAACCTTGCCGCACTGTCTACAAGCCGCTCAGCGGCCACGACATTCTGGATCAATTCAATCCAATGGCGCCTTGTCACTTTCCCGAGTACGCCGAACTGCACGACAGCCTCGATCTGGCTATCCATCATCAGATAGGCATAAATTTGATCGATTCCTTCCGGAACTTCGATCGAGGTCGGATTTCGAATATCGACGCGAATTCCAAGCGTCCGCGCCAGCCGGCGCGGCGCGGCAAGATCGTCGAAGTCGAGAAGCATTTCCTCAAGGTGATACTGGACGCGGCGACCCGCGACGGGATCGTCCCAGACCTTGCCGAGTTCGGTGATCAACTCGGTGAGGGAGCCGCCGAACCTGTCCCATCTGGCAGCCAATTGCGCTGGCACCGATAGGCTTCCTACCATAAGGCCATCGAAGGCCACCTTGGCGATCTCACGCGCCCACTTACGTCCTGCCGGGAGCGCGCGCAGGAACTGCGGGCTGATCGAGCGGCGGCCGCTGCCGCAATCCGACGCGGCGTTCCACAACGCGAACCACGCGAGTGCTTCGGAAGCGGTGCGGCCGTTCGTTTCGATCGCACCATTGGCGTGAGCCGATGCCGGCTTTTTGACCCTGGGATCAGGAGAAAAGCCGCGGGCGATCACGATTTCCGCATCGGCCAGCATCTGTGTCGAATTGCGGGTGAGCGAGTTGGGACTGGTCCGATAGAAAGCGAGCGGTTCGTCGACCATCACCCAACGTTTGCCTAGACGTGCCAGGCGCTGCCACAGATCCCAGTCCTCGCAGGTGCGCAACGAAACATCGAAGCCGCCCAACTCGACAATTGTCTTCCGGTCGACGAGCAACGCGTGAGTGCGGATGGGGCAACGGCGCGCGAATGTTTCGAAGGGCTGGATCGCAACCTCCGTCGGGATGCTCGACGGGGTGAGTTCGCCATCGGGCATCACGCGCCGGGAACCGCAATAGGCGGTGACCGCATCGGGCGCGGCTTCAAGTGCGGCCAGCATTTTCGCAAGGAAGCCGGCGTCCACCCAATCGTCCGCATCCAGGAACATGAGCCAGCGTCCGCGCGCAGTCGAAATCCCGCTATTGCGCGCGCCGGCGGCGCTATACGCAGAAGCGCTCAACGTCCGAAACCGGGCATCGTGCTCCACATAGCCGGCGATGATCGCGGCGGTGGCGTCCGTGGAGACGTCGTCGACGACGATCGCCTCCCAATCCACTATTTCCTGATCGACAACGCAATCGAGTGCGCGCGGCAGCGTTACCTCCGCGTTGTGCGCAGGAACCACGATTGAAACCAAGGGATTATGCGCCACGCCGTCTTACCCGCGCCTGGTTCGAAGGTAGAACAAGAGTCCCGAAACATAGCCGGCGATTTCCTGCCAAAGGAAACGGTCCTCAGCGACACCGCGTCCAAACAGTCTCCTGCGAACGCTTCCGAGCCGCCGCGACGCCGCCATTTGGCTGCAGAGCGAGCTTGCTCCTGTCGTGCTACCGATGTTGGAAGCCGGGCGCAGCATTCGCATCCGTGCCGCCGAGCTTGGGCGCCAGCTGTCGCAAAGGGACGTCAAGGCCAAGCATGCCGCATAGTCATGTCGTCGGTCCCCGGAGTCGGCGCCATGACCACGAGCTGCGGTCCCTGGCATCGTGCAATAGCTATGGCAACCTGACGTCTTTTGCAATCGGGACGCAATAGATACAAGCCCACTGAAGCGTTGGTGTGAATGACTGCAGTGATTGGGACTATTGCTCCCCGCCTATCGACCGAAACGCCTCGATTCGGAGGTGCATTCTCGAACAGCCGTTCTCCGTGCGAAACAAGACCTTCCTTCTACCGTTGGGCCCGCATCGGAAGCTGATCGTCGCAGTATACAGCCGGGTGCGAGACAGTATGTGCACCGCCAGACCCGCTATTTTAGATACTTCTAATGAATATGCGCTACTTAATTGAGTTCCAAGTAGCTATAGACTGACATTGTATTACTCATTTCTATAGTAGATTGCGTCAAATGGTCGATTAGATTAGCCGGTTATGACTGCTATCACGAAGAGATGTGCGGGCGACGTAACTCGGAACCCGTTCATTTGCCGCTAGTCAAGAGATGTAAAAGGGACCCACGAATTGGCTTAAGGCAAGAAGATTCCGGCTTGCGAGCCGGCTATTTTGCTGACATGTTTGGGCGTTTTTGGGTTTTGCACTGTGGCAGGTGTTCAAATGAAGGGGCATAAGGATGGCTAAGGAATCTTCGAGTACCGCTTCTTCGGCAAGTAAAGCGGACGAAAATTTGATAAACAATCCAGATGGAAACGGGCTGGCCTTCATGGGGGTCCAGGCCCGCGAGAGCGGGGTGCCCGGCGACGCTGTAGGTGTCGACAAGATACGTGATCTGCTGTTCGGCAACCAGATGCAGGACTACGACCGCCGTTTTTCCAAGCTTGAAGAACGGTTCTTGCAGCGCTTCAAGGATGTCGAATCCGAGGCCAAGCGCAATCTTGAAATGTACGAGTCGAATGCAAAGAAGCAGGTCGAATCGCTCGCGGCGCAATTGCGGAACGAAAAAGATGCACGAGCCGAGGCCGACAAGGAGATTGACCGGAATCTTCGCGAGCAAAATCAGGCGCTTGAAAAGCAGGTGCGCGCGTTGTCGGATCAATTGAGCGAGCTTGAGCGCGAAGTGGCGGACCGGATAAATCGAAGCGATCAATTGCTGCGTGAGGAAATCAAGCAAAAGAATGAAAGCATTCAGATGCTGATTGAGAAAATGTTTTCCGATCTCAGCAACGTCAAGACCGACCGAAATCTTTTGGCCGGCCTGTTTGTCGAGGTTGCAAAATGTCTAAATCAGGATCCCGTCGGCAGCAAGCACAACTCGGAACGCAGCTGGAAAGTGAGTTGATCGGAACTTGACGTCGACCGTCGACCCAATCAGCCTTCCTCAAAGAGCAGCTTCGAACGATCCAGAGATTGATCGCGAGGCTCTGGCTAATCTTTTGGTCGAAATTGCCCGGAACGTCGATCCGGACTATCGTGCGCGTCTCGACGGAGTTCCAACCGCCGATCCTCGCATGGAAACGCTGCGCCAGTTGCTGGTCGGCCGCGAAATTTCGGAGCTTTCACGAGTTGCGCACCTGCTCGACGAACCTGAGCAGCTTGCGTCTGCAGTGGGGGGTGTTCTCCCCAGCGCAGCCGCACGTGCGCCTCATGTACAACTCGGCGAGGCCCTTACGCCAGCTGTCGAGAGGGCCGTGCAACGGTCCATCCAGAAGAGCCCGCGTACGCTTACGGATATATTATACCCGGTGTTTCTGCCGGCAATTCGCAAGTCGATCGGGGAAAAGATCGATCAGACCTTTCAGTCGCTGAATGAAACTCTAAGACATATATTTACCTGGCATGGGCTCAAGTGGAGATTTGAAGCTTGGAGAACGGGTGCAAGCTTCTCAGAAGTTGTTCTTAAGCATTCTCTTGTCTATCGTGTAGAGCATGTATTTCTCATCAACCGCAATTCCGGGATTTTGATAGCGCATGTAACAGCCGATAATGCAACGAGCGAAGATCCTCAACTCATTTCTTCGATGCTTAGTGCTATTCAAGATTTTGTGAAAGACTCATTTAACGAGAAAGAACAAAGCGGCCTGGACACTATCCGTTTCGGAGAGCTTCGTCTCTGGTCGGAAGTTGGACCGTTTGCGACCTTGGTCGCGGTGATCCGGGGAAATCCGCCAGAGGAATTACATGAAATCGTTCGCGATGTGTTGTTTCGCATCCATGATGAATACTCCCAGGCTTTAGAGCAGTTTGACGGCGACAGTTCGCAGTTGGCCGGCATAGAGGCGCAGTTGCAATCCTGCGTTGAACTGAAGCAGGAGGACTCAAACCAGGGATTTCCGTGGCTGGTGGTGGCTGCAGTCCTGCTGGTTTTGATTCCAGCAGGCGGTTGGTTCTTTCTTTCCTGGCAATCCGGGCAACGCTGGCAGGCCTATGTGTCGCGGCTGAGTACCCAGCCGGGCATCATCGTTGCCGAACAAAAGGTGCGCGATGGCCAATTCTATATTGCCGGCCTGAGAGACCCGCTTGCCGCCGACCCGCAGGCTTTGCTGTCCGGAACGCAGGTCGATCCCGCCCGCGTTCGTTCGCAGTGGCAATTCTATCAGAGCCTTGAGCCGGAGTTCGTGCTGAAGCGGCTAACGGCGTCGCTAGCTCCGCCGGATTCAGTACGATTTTCGATCGTCAATGATCGCATCGTTGCCGAGGGTGACGCTCCCGACACCTGGATAGATCGGGCACGCGCAGCGGCCCGACAGCTTGAGGCAGGCGGACCGGTATTCGACATCTCCAAGGTTCGTGATGTGAGCCCCGAAGCACGCGCGGCGGAGCACTGGCAGGCCTATGTGTCGCGACTGGGAACCCAGCCGGGCATCATCGTTGCCGAACAAAAGGTGCGCGATGGCCAATTCTATATTGCCGGCCTGAGAGACCCGCT